>JABHEG010000080.1 GCA_018676675.1 Lentisphaerota bacterium | reverse complement strand
CGCAGGGGCCCACACTCCCAATCCCTCTTTCCGGTATCCGTGGAATCAGTGTAATCCGTGGTCAGTTCCTTGGGTTGTTCTCAGGGGTAACGTGGGTGTGTCATTGGCACTCGCGTTTGCCCCGTGAACGCATACCGAACACCTTGTGCCAACGGCCGCTGAAGTGGCACATCATAGTCTCAACGTTGTTCACCTCAGGGAGTGCCTTCCGTCCGAGTGCGGAACCAAACCGTCCGACGGCGGGCTGCCAAAGCTGCGATTCAGCCAAAGCTGTCCCGGTGGGAGACGTGGTCAGATCAATGTCCCTGGCGGCCCACGCGATGGCGTTGCGCAGCAGGCGCCGAGCTGTGGCGTTGTCCTTGCGCGCGGCGCTGATGATCCCTGTCCAGCCGATCCAGACAACGCGTCCGGAGCCGGCGTCTCTGTGCACGACCAGATCGTGCTGACCGGGGATGACGTCGCCCACGCCTTTGGGCCACTGGAATTGCTGCTGCACCATACGGCAGGCGACCGTGCCGGTGGTGGTTTTCAGCGCAACCACGTTACAGCCCTGCCCCATATCGGGAGCGCCCCAGGTCGTCCCCTCGACTCCAGAGCTTACCGGATCGCCGGCAACAGGTTGGAGCGTCCTGATCATGGACGTACCACCAACGCGGGACGCGCCGACGAGTTCCGCCAGGCCTCCCGAGCCAGATTCATTGGTGATCTCCGGATCAGTCTTGTCGCGCCGTTGATTGCCATCGGCATCGAGCCAGTTGGCCGCGTAGCCAATGAGCACGAGTCCGCCGCCGGCGCGCACGTATGTCCGCAACGACTCGTACTGCTCCCGGGTAAAATGCTGCCGCTCGACCAGGAGCACAGGCAGCAGACGCTGGACGACCAGGGCGCTCGCAGGTGAATCCCAGACCACACGGACTCGGTAGCCAAGGCTGTCCAGCAGGGCCGGGGTCGCGGTGGAGAAGGAATTCCGGGACGGATCCCCCATCACGGCAAGGGCGGGGCACTGGTCAGGAGGAGGCGAGGTCCAGGATTCGGCTCCTGCGAACGCGTTCGGGAGGAACCACGCGAGAAAAAGAAGAAAGGTGTTCCGTGCGTTCGCCATGTGCTCTCCGGCTTTGGTCACCACTGGTCCGTTCTGACGCCAAGCTTGACCGGGCCTCCCAAGAGCCCTTTCAGCCGTTGGGCTGGATCCTCCTTCGGGTGCGTGCAAATCGCCTCAATCCCGGGCACATGGTCATCGACGATTTCGAGCGTGTGATGAGGGCGTAGCTTCATTGCCGTGACCGCTTCCTCCGTGGGTGGGGCAACTGGTCCCAACATATCCAGACAGGCGTTCTACCTGGCCTGCGAACGACGGGCGATCTCCGCAGCCGAGAGTGCCCGGTCGTAGATTTTCGCCTCGTCGAGCCAACCGATGAAAGCGTTCCTGGTGCTGCCCTGAGCGTAACTCCCGAGGCAGAGGCCCCGGGCTGACGGCACGATGATGCCGCGGCGCTCGAGTTGCCCAACGGCGAAACCGTCAACAAAAATCCGCATGGTCTCATTGTCGTAGGTCGCCGCGACATGGTGCCACTCTCCCAAGGAGAGCGGCTCCTTCGCGATGAGGTTGTGACTCCAGGACGTTTGCGGGATCTGCCATGAGAGACGACCTTTGGAGAGCCCAAGCCGATAGCCCGCGACGCCTCTGCCCACCGCATTCAAGATCCAGCGATCGAACTGGTCGGGTGTGTCGGTCTTGATCCAGGCTTCGATGGTGATTCCCTCCCGCGGATAGAGCAGGTGATGGTCGCCCACGGCGGCCGAGCCCCTGCCACAGGTGACGGCGTTGCCCTTGACCCCCGGGGTTGACGGGCCCAACTTCTGTTTGGCGGCATCGAATCTGCATGCCGAGGAGTCGCGGACCAATGCGTCGCTGTCGTCATCGAATGACCACCAGGCGATCAGATGGTCTTTCACCACACGCTTCCGAATGTCTCCGCCTCCCATGATCGCGCGACGCTTGGCGTAGACCTGTTCCGGCGGCGCAAGCCCGACATCCTCGGGAATCACGTGGTTACAGGGCCCTGAGTCCTTGCAGAAGACCTCGCGAATGGCGTCCACAAACTGGAACCCGAAGCCAACGCAGGGTTCGAGGTAGTGACCCTCGCCAAACTCGTTCCAGTTGTCGAACACGACCATTCGCTTGTCCAGGCCATTGCCGGGCGTCTTCTCGATGATGTCCCGCGCGGTCAGGCAGGCTCCGCGGAAGTTCTCGGGCGAGGCCCCGGCCTGGTACGAACTTGTTCTGGGGCCGTGCCATGGACGGGGATCCCAGCCCATCATCACGCTCACGATATCCGGAAGCGCGTTAACGGCCTTCTTGCCACGCCAGACCTCGGCCTGGGCGGCACATTTCGCTGCGTGGGGAATCGTGGGGATGCCTTCGCAGTCCATGGCGAAGGGAGCGTCTATCGGGCCCTGGGTTGCGTAGGCGGAGCTCGCGTCCCAACCCTCTTCAGCCATGCGGCGCAGGAGCGCTTCGTTGCTCGTGGTCACACAGCCGACGATCCACAGGCCGTCGAAACCGGCCTGTCTGCAGCCCTGACGCATCTCGTCAAATGCCGATCTGGTTGCTTCGGCACTGCCGAAGTAGGGACGCACGCGTTCCGGCCGCCAGACAAAGAGTACGGGCTTGTTGTCGACCTTGGCGTAGGAGGGATGCAGGAAGTAGTTCTTCAACCAGAACGGGAACACATTGTTCATGAGGTCATCCCGCCCCTTCACGCCTTTGGCGCAGCCGTTCTCCCACATAATGGTGAACTGGAACCGGTCCAGGTAGGTGGCGTTGAAGAGACCCTCGTGAATCCCGTGCGGGAGGTGTTGATGGATTTCGGGGCTGAAATCTTCACGGTACCAACAGTAGATGAAGCCCTGGATGCCGTGTTCGAGCGCATACTTGATCTGCCAATCCGCAACGACTCCCGTCCCCTCATCGTAGTAGCCGATAGCGGGCCGACGTTCGGGCCAGGGCTCGATCCGCTCCCAGCCGTAGTGCGTACCTTCCTTCCATAGCGGGCAGTAGTGCATCAGCATGAGATAGTCCGTCTCGGCCGGGCGGGGTACGGGTACGTAATCCGTCCTGAGCGTGCATGGGGGCAGAAACGTAACCGGACAGGAGGATGACACCTCACTCCCCTCGGCTGACGTCACGCACACCTCGGCTCGTCCAGTTGCTTCGGACATGGCCCTGACTCGCCAGGTGACCATCTGGGTCGCGTTAGTCGGCAGCACACCGAGTTCGCGGACGGCCTCCCCCTCGCAGACAACGCCACTGGGCAGCGTGAGACACGCCTTCACACCGGTAGCCTGAGCCCCGAGGCTGCGAACCACCCCGACGATCGTCTCTTCACGGCCCACACGCAGGATAGCACGACCCGGAGCCAGGTTGCGCACGTAGAGATATGGCTTGCCCTCAGGCTTGCCCGAAACCCACAGATTCTCGACGTTCAGGCGGTGCGTCCCTCCTCCCGGAACAGCCAGAGCCAGAAGCTTCAGACGCCCGCGCCATTTCACGTGCATGGCCAAGTCGATGATCGTCGTGCGCCCATGCCCCCACATGGACACGGGAACGGTTCCATGGCCGGTGTCGGTGATAAATGTGAGCGTCGCCGTCCGGGAGCGGTCGCACGATATATCGCAGCTTACGTATCCGCGCTGGGCGATGTCGATGTCGAGAGTCGGATTCACGACCATGGCAGAGGAATCCGGAAGCGCAGCAGCGAGGGCACCGTCCTCGAGGCTTACTGTCCCTCCCGACACACCGATCCAGCCCGGCCACGTACCGTCACCCCCGAAATGCGGCGTTGGCGTCCGCGCGCCGGCCTCCGACAGCATCGTCCTCAACACACTCAGGGCCAAGGCATTTGGGTTCTCGATGCGGAACTCGTCAATCACCCCGTTGATGACGCCAATACGTAACGGTTCTTTGGTCGACGAAGGGGCACCGGAACGGCGTGCACGGGACACCTCACCATTGACCTCAAGCGAACTCTCCACGCCATCCCAGCCTGCGACAAGGTGGTACCACACCCCGGGCCGAGGAGGCTCTTTGGAGCGGACCCGCGGTTCCCATCCGTTCAGGTTCACGAAGAAGGAGAAGCACCCCCCTTCCTTCTCGGAGTCCACCCTGAGTTGGTACTCCTTGTCCTTGATGAAGATATGCTGATATCCCGTGGGCTGTTCTGCGAATTTGATCCAGCAGTCGATGCGCAGCCCGGGCTCCAATCGCAGACGCTCATGGTCGGCGACGTAGACCGGGCCGGCGCTCGAATCCAGCGCCTGTCCGCTGCGACCGGGGACAAATCGGGGGCGTTCAGCAGTCGCGCCATTGCCACGACCCGAACCATCCCCGATGCTCCCGTCGAATGCCCAATGCCCCACCACTGCGGGATGGTCCACCAGAAGCTGCGCCGTGAGGCAACAGGAGGGCACCAACACAGCCCCGAAAACACGAAGAACGCGAGACAGCATGATCAGGCTTCCCATTCTCGGCTGTGCCATTTTTCCAGCAAAGTGATCACGCCTCGGCATCCACGCGACGCTTGAACTCGGCGAGACCAATCCGGTCCATGGTGTGTCCCATGCGTTCTTTGGGGCGTCCCTCTGCTCGATAAACCGTCAGGATCTTCCTGACCAACGCGAGGGCCTCCTCGGGATCTTCGACCAAATCGGCCATCACGGTTCCGAGGCGCGGCTTCTTGCCCATCGTCCCGCCAGCAAGGACACGCACACCGGCGACCGCCGGCTTCCAGGCCCCGGTTGGACAGAGCACCGTGCAGACACTGCAGTTGATGCAGCCTTCCGCATCATGAGCGTAGCGTCCATCTTCGCAGCTTATCGTGCCGACGGGGCAGAGCTCCACACACTTGCGGCAGTCAACACATGTCTCCTGCTCCCAAACCGGCAGGGTGACCCCCATCAAGCCGATGTCGTTCTCACGAGCCTTGCCGCAGTTGTTCGGACACCCCGTGACATTCATTTTCACCTTGTAGGGCGTGTCCTGGGCGAAATGCTCGCGGTCGAGCTCCGCAGCCAACGCTTTCGTGTCGATCGCCCCATAGCGGCACCAGCTGTTGCCCGGGCAAGCGCAGATCACTCGGACGCGAGCCCCGCCTGCTCCCATGGAGACGCCGCCGGCAGTCAACTCGGCAATGGCCTCCTCAGCGTCCGCCTTCGCCACGCCGTGGATCTCCACCCCCTGACGCGTAGACAGATGAACCTGGCCTTCACCGAAGCGCTCTGCTACCGCGATGATGGTCTGAAGCTGCTGTGTGGTAAGATCACCCCCAACGGCTCTGAGTCGCAGTGCACAGAGCTCGGGGACTCGTTGTTTGACAATGCCCAATGTGGCCACGGATGTTGTCTCCTTTGCGTCTCTAATAGCTGTTTCCGTCCGCGAGGACAGAGTCGAGCGTCAATTCCTCTCGAGGCGAACTACAGTGCCTGCATCTCATCGATCACAACTTGAGGCGGGGCCACCATCACCCCGTTGGCCAGGGGGTAAGGGGCGTCAACGGGAGCAACGACAAAACACCGATCAGGACGCAAGTCCTCCTGCGCGGTCCAGAACCCTTTGGTGAGTTTGGGGGCCGTCGTTCCTTTCATCTCCAACGCAACCGTCCGTTGACCAAGGCCCACGACGAGGTCCATCTCAGTCCCCGCCGCAGTCCGGTAGTACGACAAGTCCGCAGCGGGTAAAGCGGCAGCCACCTGCTCGATGACGTAGCCTTCCCACGAAGCCCCGTAGACCGGGTGGGCCAGCAGATCATCGTGACTGTCGATCCGCAACATACGGTGGAGAAGGCCACTGTCCCGCAGATACACACGGGGAGCTTTGACCAAACGCTTCTTAACGTTCGCGGCAAAACTCGGTAAGCGGCGCAGCATGTAGGCACCCTCGAGGATATCCAGGTAGTGTCCCGCTGTCGTTCCTGTCACCCCAAGCGAACCGGCAATCTTGGAGTGGTTCCAGCATTCCCCATGGTAGTGGGCACACATCTGCCAGAAACGCCGGAGCGTCAAGGCCGACACCCGTATGCCCAACTGTGGGATGTCGCGCTCAAGGAACGTCCGCATAAAATTCTCGAGCCATATGCGACTCATCTCAGCGTCCGGAGCAAGATAGCTGCCGGGAAATCCCCCTCTGTCCCAAAGCACGCCCCGGGCATCAGACCCCAGTTCGTGTTCCCGGAACGGAGCCAGCTCGATGTAGGCTATCCTCCCCGCCAATGTTTCAGATGTCTGCTTCAGCAGGTGCGGCGGAGCTGAACCAAGGACAAGGAACTGCCCTGCTTCCCCAGACCTGTCACAGAGGCTCCGGAGCAGTGGGAACAATTCTGGAACGCGCTGGATCTCGTCAAGACAGACAAGTCGGCCAGAGTAACGCTGGAGGAAATCTTCCGGGTGCGTCAACTTGGCGAGGTCGGCCGGTCTCTCCAGATCGATGTAGAGGCTGTCCGGGACAGATTTCAGAAAGGCTCTCGCAAGCGTGGTTTTCCCACATTGCCGTGGCCCCACGATCGCCGTCACCGGGAAATAGCCGGTGCACCTGGTAAGCTGTCTTAGATAGGTGGCGCGCTCAATCATCCTAGCAAATTACAAGGCTGCTTCGAGATTTACAAGGACTGGAGTTCAAAAGATAAGCCGTCGCTCACCACAGTCAACTGGGCATCCCCGGCGTGCCGCATCACCCTCCCGGCATGTCCGAATCAGACATCAACTGATCCAGTTTCTGCCCCATCTTCGCCATCGCTCCACAGTACGTCCCGTAGCCGATCGCCATGGTGAACATCGGTGTCCCGAGGGAAAGGAGAGGATTGATCCGGTGACGGTCTCCTCCCCTGGTTTTCTCAAGCTGTATGGCAGAGACAACCCACTGAGACGGCGGCAGAGCACAGACGCGGTCCACCCCATCTGTAAAGTTCAGAAACTCCTCGATCTTGCGGGACGACAGCCATACCGGCATGGATTTGAGGTAGGAGAATGAGTGCGGACCGTAGGGACCGTTGTCAGCCCCGGAAAGATAGAAGTAATCAAGTCCCGCCAGACGCTCCAGCGTAACGCCCTGCCGGACCACGTCCGGTCCGAATGGCACGCACAGACGGCGCAACTGACGCAAGGCTTCAGGTCCGGGCTGCCCGACGTGAGCGACCACACCTTCCATGACCTTGACCAACGTCTTTTCGCCACGGATCGCGGTGGCGACATTGGGGAGGAAGGGCTCGCTCAAAATCAGTCGGTTGACGTCCCGGGCCTGAGTCAGGAAGCGCAAGCCGCCCTCGGGATCCCCTCGATGCGCCGCAATCAGGGCCTCCAGGCACAGGAACGTGACCCCGTGTGCAAGAGGCTGGAGGTACGGATGCCGAATCTCTGCATAGGCCTCGCATCCAGCGTAAGTTCGGGCCCGGCAGACGTCATACTCAGAAAGAGCCTGCAACGTCGCACACCACTCCGACTGGGTCGCGAGATAGGTTTCGGCGCGAACACACGTCGTTTCATCCGGCTCAAGACGGTTCTCACAGCGGCCGTCGAGCAACGGAATGCCAACCACGGTCGCCGCAAACGTCGGGCCGGAGATGTGACCTCCACGGGCCAGAAGGGCACTCCCGTAAGCAGGGCCGGCATCTCTCAAGTCGGAGTCCGTTTCGATGTACCACGGCACTTCCTCGATTCGGACCGGAACGCCGGCCAGCCGGTAGCGCTCAATCCGCCCTTTAAGGCGGGACGAGGCAAGCCTTCCTCCAAGAAACACGACCAGTGCCACCAGAGCAAGGAACGCACCCGCAACACTAAGACGCCCGGAGGGCTTGCGGAGAACCTGCCTGCCCCAACTACAGCATGTTGACACAGGCATTCGGACTCCATGACGCGGACTCGGTTGAAATCTGCTCCGCGGTGTTGCCCGCGGGGGGCTCGTTTGTGAACAAGCTCCACTATACCCGATCATCGAGGATGTGGCGCGGGGCGGCCCGACCCGCATTTGCCCTCGGACGGTCACCGGTCCGCGGAGGCGCCGCCCCATCTCTGGCATCCCATTCCGTGTCAGGCTATCTTCCCACTTCACCACGTGAAAATTCGGGCATATCCCAGTGGCCAAGAGGAGACGACTATGCGTGTGCGCACGATCCCAACCATCCTGTGTCTGCTGTGTTCTGTGGCCACTTTGGCGGTCGACTGGCACCATCCCCTGTACCTTGACCGCGGTGGGTTCTGGCAGAAACGGATCCCGGTAGCCATAGCCAACCGCGGAGCTGAAGTCGCTGGGCAAGCAGTCACCGTTGCGGTCGGTTCAGCCGAGGGACAGGCGGCCCTCGCCGGTGCGGATGTGCGCGCGATCCGGGTCACCAACGGCGATGGCGTGGAGATGCTCTTCGGAGTGACCGGTCCTGACGGGGAGTCCCTCCAACATGGGCCAGTCCCGGCAGGCAGCATAATCGCTATCCCCGTTGAGTGTGCCGCCGGCGCCACAACGACCTACTACATCTACTATGACAACCCCCGTGCCTGGGGCATCCCGCGTTTCCTGCCGGGAGCAGCGGGTACTGGTCTCAACGGAGATCTTGAGAAGGGCAAAGGCAGACTGCCGGCCGGGTGGGGTAAGAAAAGTTCCGACGACGTGCACCGCAACTATTGGGTCAACGAAAAGCCCCATTCCGGGCGCAGATGCGTCAAGACCGTGGTCGCCCCGGGAGCGCCTGGGAACTGGGTGTCGGTATACCGCCCCCGAATGCCGATCACAGGCGGAGCCAACTACGTGATCAAGGCGTGGGCCCGGGCGGAGGGCGCCAAAGGCAAAGTCGGCTGGTTCCTCCACGTGGGCACACCGACGCAGCCGATGATGATGGGGCCGCTCGAGGAGACCGGGGAAGGCACCTACGACTGGCGCGAAGTGACTTTTACGTTCACGGCACCGCAGGAAGCGACGATCCTCACCATGGGAACGGTTCTGAATGGTACAGGAAGCGCGTGGTTTGACAGCGTCAGCATAGCGTGTGACGCCGACGTCTCACTCACAGCCACAGCCGGGCTGACCGAGAACTGCCCCCTGCGACTCGAGGAACCGTCAACGGGATGGGACATGCCCGGACGAGTCTGGACCCGACGGCTGGCTCTACAGGCAGCGAACGCAACACCGGTGAACCACGGAAGCGTTCTCGTGCATGCTGACGTGGCCCAGGCTCTCCGAGGAGCCCTCAGCGCCAAGCGCCTCCGCGTCGTCGCAGGTGGGGAACAAGTCCCATTCTGCCTGATGAATGGTAACGTGCTCTTTGCCGCCGCAATCCCTGCCCGGACAATCCGGACTTTCTGGCTGTACGCCGCACAAGGCGATGTCCCAGTAACAGGTGGTGCCGTCCGCCTGGGAAGCGAGATCCCCTCCGATCAGATCTTCGTAGCGGAAACCGAGGAAACAGATCCCCAGGCCTATGCGTCGCTCCTCGCCTCACCTGCGAATCTGGTCAGGAATCCCAGCTTCGAGAGTGGCGACGCACTCCCGGACGAGTGGCCCGGGGCCGCGGAAGCGGACCAAGCCGGCGGCGTACGCTATGGCTTTGCCGAGCCATGCGCCTTTGGGGCGAGGTGTGCCAGTTACACAATCCCGCATGACAGCGGCAAGGATTGGGTCGGCTGGCGCCAGAGCGTGCCTGTCACTCCCGGGCACTCGTACCTGATCGCCAGCTGGATCCGGACTGTGGATGTTCGGAACGGCACAATCGGGCTCCACGCTCACCGCCGACAGGCCGATGGCCAACTGTCCACCGATTCCCCATTCCTCGGCTCTCGAAGCAGTCTCGCAGGCGATGCGGACTGGACCCTGTGCAGCGCGATCACGACCATGCCCCGCGACGGAGAGATTCTCCAGGTCCATCTCACCGCAAACGCCACAGGAACAGTGCAACACGACGGTGTCCTGGTCGCAGAGATTCTGGACGCTACCCCAGGCCAACTTGAGTCCAAGCAGGACGCCGGTCGGCTTCTGGTGGCATGGCCGGTGCACCCGGTCATCAAGGTATTCCGGGAAGACTTCCCTCCACAACAACCGCCGGCTCTCGCTGTGCAGATGGCCCGGAACGAGCAGGAGCCGTTGCAGATCGCCCTCCGAGGATCGCAACCCATCACCGCGGCCCGTATCGAGGTTGACGCGCCAAGCACCCCATCCGGATCCCGGCTGCCGACCCCCGAGATCGGCGTGGTCGGCTACGTCCCTATCGATCACAAGACCAGCTATTACCGTTCAGAAACCCCGGTCTGGCACCGTAAAATGCCGCGCGGAGGGGGATCGTGTGACGGCTGGGCCGGCTGGTGGCCCGACCCGATTCTGCCCACGTCGACCGTGGACCTGGTCCCAGGCCAGACCCAGCCCATCTGGTTGACCTTCAAGACGACGGCCGACGCCAAGCCGGGGGTCTACCGAGGCGCGGTTCGCGTCCTGGCTGAGGGGAAATCAATCGCTTCCCTGCCTTACACGGTCACCGTGTGGGACTTTGCCCTCCCCGACACTCACAGTCTGGCCGCAATCTACGATGTGCGTGCTTCCGGCGGATGGTGGGCGGAAGATGGCATGTCCGGCAAACAGCTGCGCGAACGGATGATGCGCTTCCTCGCTCAAAAGAAGCTCTGTGCCGACCGCGTACGCACTCAGCCCGTCTTCAAGCGCGAGGGAAACCGCATCGTCGCCGACTTCACGGCCTACGATGAGAGCATGACACTCTTTTTCGACGAGCTCAAGTTCCCGAAGGGCTATACCCCCGGTTTCTTCTACATCTTCGGGTGGGCTCACCTGCCCAAGAAGTGTCTTGGGGAGGCCCCCTATGAGGGTGAATATCCCTACGAGGGCGTCGATCGCTCAAAGCTGCGCCCTGAGTACAAGCGCGCCTACCAGGAGTGCCTGCGCCAATACTGGGACCACATGAAGGCAAAGGGGTGGGCCGACAAGCTCGTGCTTTACATCTCCGACGAGCCTCACTTCCGACACGAAGAAGTGCGCGCTCAGATGAAGGCCGTGTGCGACATGATCCACGAAGTCGACGAAAGCATCCCAATCTACTCCAGCACCTGGCGCCATTGCCCCGAATGGAATGGCTACCTCGACGTCTGGGGAGTGGGCTCCTACGGGTGCTTCCCGGTCGAGGAATTCGAAGCCCGAAAGGCAGACGGCGACCGTATCTGGTACACCACGGACGGCCAGATGTGCACGGACACCCCCTACTGCGCGATTGAACGCCTCCTGCCCCACTACTGCTTCAAGTACGACGTCGAAGCCTACGAGTTCTGGGGTGTGGACTGGCTGACCTACAACCCGTTCGACTTCGGCTGGCACAGCTACATACCGCAGTCCAGCGGCCCCGGCTCAAGCTTCTACGTCCGCTACCCGAACGGGGACGGATTCCTCGTCTACCCCGGGAAAGCAGCGGGCTTCGACCAGGGCATCGTGACCAGTGTTCGCCTGGAAGCCGCCCGGGATGGCGTGGAAGACTACGAGTATTTCACCATCCTGCAGAAACTCGTGCACGGCACGGCACGGAAGGACGCTATCGGCACGCGCGTCCTCGACGAGGTCCGTTCGCTGGTCGAGATACCCAATCCCGGCGGACGCTACTCATCGCGCATTCTCCCCGATCCGGAACGCATTCCGCTGCTGCGCAAAGAGGTCGCCGAGGCGATCCTCCGACTCAGGTAGGCTGACGAGGCAGAACATGCTAAACGGATGCCAACTCCTTCCCGGTGCAGAGTTCTACGTAGCCATAGACAACAAGGGCGCGTGGCCGAACCTCACCCTGATGCCAAGCGGCGAAATCGTCGCGGCCATCTACAACCACCCGAGTCACGGGTACGGCAGCGGCAGCAATGTCGAGCTTTGGGCCAGTACGGACGAGGGACGTTCGTGGTCCTACCGAAGCACCGTGTCAGATCTGCTCGATGAGCCTACCGGCATCCGTATGAACCACGCGGTTGGTCTGACGAATGACGGCAGCCTGGTAGCGCTCGTAAGCGGTTACCACTGCGGCCAGAAGCGTCCATTTCTACCCGTGCAATGCTGCGTCTCCGAAGATGCCGGAGCATCGTGGACGCGCCACCTGCTGGACGTCGATGGCGTACCGTTCGGGGACATCCTGACGCTGCCGGACGGACGCCTGGCCTGCCCAATGTACCGATGCCTCAGTCGTACCCCACGCGTGAACGAGTCGTTCCTGCTCTTCAGCGCCGACGGCGGCCAAACGTGGGGGAATCGTGTCTCGATCGGCAACACGAACGAAACCCACGTAATCCGCCTTCGCGAGAGCACCGTGTGGCTTGCCGCAGGACGGACCGCGTGCGCAGAGCGCATGGACGACGCCCTCCCCCATGGCTCCGGTGAAGTCCTGTTCCGGTCAGAGGACGACGGACTCAGCTGGGATTCCGGCACACTCGTTTCGCCCCAGGGGCAAGAGAACGCGCACCTTCTCGAACTCCGAGACGGACGCCTGCTCTGTTGCTTCACCAGCCGGATCCCGGGTCTCTTCGGCGTGGTCATGCGGCTGAGCAACGATGCAGGCAAGAGCTGGTCTCTGCCATGCACGCTGATGTCCATCCCGGCCCACAACTGGCACGACACCGACATCGGGTACCCCTCCTCCGTTCAGCTCGCCGATGGCACGATCGTGACCGCCTACTACGCGGGCCCCAAGACCGCCGACAAGCCCGGAGCCGGGCTGCCCTGGCACCAGCGGTACCACATGGGCGTCGCCCGATGGCACACGGACGTGTGGCCACAGGGGTAGAGCCTAGGGACCGTGAAGAGGCGCGGTACTGGCTCGTACAGGACGCACATGGAAATGAGAACAACTGCAAGATGTGAGCGCCGTTTCGTCCGCCTTGGCACTATCGTGGCGGCAATCGCGCTGTGTGTCGCAGCGCTCTGCGACGCTGCCGTGCACGTCGCCGGCGATACGGCAAGTACGTCGGTTGAAGACGGCCCGATTGCTCTGCATTTCGCGCATGACGACGGATCGCATCGGCTCCACGGGCTGACGGTCGCGGGCCTCCCCATTGCGCGTCCCGGAGACTTCCTCTGGAGCGCTGAGTTCCGGCACACGAGTGGACGGCGTGTTTTCGTGAACAGCCTGGGTTGCTCGTCGCGAATCGAGTCGACGGACAATGCGGTGAGCCTTGTCTGGGCGGACGTTGAGCTCGGCACCGGCGTTCGTGCTGCCGTTCGTGTCGACATCTTGTTTCGGCCCGAAGAGATGTCCACTGAATGGCGCATTCGCTTCTTCCGTGTTCCCACAGACTGGACGCTGTTTCACTACGATTTTCCGTGTGTGAACGTGGTAGCGGAGCCGGGTGACGACTGTGCGCTGGTCGAGCCTCAGGACTGGGGCGAAGTGACTCCGGACCCGCTGCACCGACTGGCGCGTCGCTGGCGTGCGTATCCGGGGTCCGGCATGTCCATGCAGTTTCTGGCCCTGCAGCGGGACGATCGGCTCGTCTATCTCGGTTGGCACGATCCGCGGGCACGCCTCAAGACGTTCAGTCTCGTGCCTGACCCGGTCTCGGGTTGCCTGAAGCTCGCAGTGCGCCAGCCTGTGCGCATCGCGTTCGGTGCGGATTACGAGCAGCGCTACCCCTTTGTGCTGCGCGTCAGCCACGGCGGCTGGTACGAGGCAGCACAGATCTATCGGCGCTGGGCGCTGACCGCACCTTGGACCTGGCGTGGTCCCCTCCACGCCGGTCGCAAGACACCCGAGTCTTTCCAGCGGACGCCGCTGGTGCTGCTGCGGCTCGGTAAGGAAGCCAGAGTCGCTGCGTTTGTTGCGGACTGGGCGATCAGAACACAGAAGTGGTTCGGCCTTCCTGCCACGTACCACTGGTACGGCTGGTACAAAGACTACGGCAGCCAGAGCATCGACTGTTACCCGCATTTCTTCCCGGCGCGTCCCGGTTTCCCGCAAGCCGCCAAACGGATGCGCGCGGCCGGTGTGGGCGTGATGCCGTACTTCAATGCCAGACTCTGGCGCACTGATTTCCCGTCCTGGCATGAGATGGGACGGCGCGCGGCTGTGCGCGATGTGTACGGCAAGCGACACAACGAGGTCTGGATGAAGATCCCCGCAGCGGTCATGAATCCTGCGAGCCGACTGTGGGAGCACGTCATCGGTGAGCAGTTACTGCGCAGTGTCGACTGCGGCAGCAACGCCGTGTATCTCGACCAACTGGCAGCGTCGGCGCCGTGGCCGAGCTACGACACCGACCATCCACATACGCCCGGCGAGACGGGGGCGTGGGTGCAAGGATACTGGCGGCTGTGTGAGCGACTGCGAGCTGAGGGCAGCGCTTCCGAGCCCGATCTCGTACTGACAGCCGAGGGGAACGCCGAACCCTACCTCGGCGTGATCGACAGCTTCCTGTGCGGAAACCTGAATGCGCCGAATAGCGTGCCTTTGTACTCGGCCGTCTATCACGACTACGTCATGCAGTTCGGACGCTACATCATGCTGCCGGATCTGAAACTGCCGCGTGCCGTGGTCGCGAAGTTCGGGCAGCAGTTTGTGTTTGGCGGTCAGTTTGGCTGGTCACGAGCGCCGTTGGACACATTTCTCGACGATGCCAACCCGCAGGCGGTATGCCTGCGCAAGATGGCTGCGTTGCGTCACGCCAGTCACGAACTGCTTGCCGCCGGGAGAATGCTGGCGCCGCTGGTGTTTAATCCACCAGTGCCTGCTCTCGACGTGGACTGGTACCAGTGGAAGAAGCGTGTGTCCGTGCGGCTGCCTCGAGTGCTAAGCAGCGCGTGGCAGGCGGCCGACGGAACGGTTGGTGTCGTGCTGCTCAATATCGATGACATCGCCACGGCCGTGTCGTTCGCACTGCGTCCCTCCCGTTACCCGGTGATCGAGCCGCTTCGGGCCCGCCTGCGTTCCGCTGATGCGTCCGGTCGAGTGACGGACATCCCTGCCGTCGCGAACGCGGGGATCTGGCACGTCGCCGTACCGCCGCTGACCCCCGTTCTTCTGGTACTGGACGGTAAGCCCACGGCACATCCGTCTCCTCCCCCCAAGCCTGACCTGGACCTGCTTGTTGAGGCCCCCGCCGCCGCACCCGGGGTGCTGCCGTTTGCGGTTCCCTCGACGCTCGCCAGGCAATCTGATTCCCGCCTTTTCCCGTTTCGCTACGAGGCAGACGTCTTGCCGTGCGATGCCCGTCCGGCGTGGGCGATGCAGAGCACCGGGGCCTGTGACGTAGCGGACAGCTTGCTCAAGCTTGACACGCTGACGGCCGGCCGGCCGACCGCATCACTTCACAGCCTGCCTGCTGGGCCTGCTTGGGACGTGGACCGTGCCTGTGGATTCACTGTCGAGCTCCGGTTGCGCGTAATCGAGAGCAACGGGAACACGCGCTTCGGCTTCTGGGTGCAGACGAACGTCGGTAACGGGACCATGTGCCTGCAGGTCTTCCCGGACCGGATTGTCGCCGCCGGACAACCCCCTGTGAAAGTGGACATGAAATCGGCGCAGCGTGTCGTCAGAGTCGTCGGCTTACCCGGCGGCCAGGGCGTTCGCCTGTACCTCGACGGGCAGCAGATTGTTGCCAACGCGGCATACCTCGGCGGGCACCCGAGTCAGGTAGTGTGCGCCTTTGGCACAGGGGCGAGCGCCGGCCGCGTCAAAGCGGAAGTCGACTACGTCCGTCTCGACCCGTGCCGTGCCCTTGCACCGTGACTGATGCGATCATCACTTCCCGGCGGCAACGGGCACCCGGATCGTGTCCGTGGAACGGGTGCGCCCGTCCGGCCAGTCATCAACGGTGCACTCAGTCGCGTAGAGCTCCGGCGAAGCGTCCTTGATGCGTTTGCCCAGGCCCACGTAGTTATCGCCTACTCCCAACGCGCCCTTCTGCGGCGGAGGCTCTGCGACGTCCGCCAGCAAGGGGCTGGTTCTGTCCCGATTTCTTCCTGGCCAATCTGATGCGGGGTCCGCATTCGCACAACCACGACGCGTGGATCGGGCGACACGTCACTGGAGGCAGCTCATCCCTGAGCGCTCCGTCCCGAACCGCACGTCCCAGGGACCCCGGTTTGGGAAAACCGACCTCCAGGTATCCGT
>JABHEG010000250.1 GCA_018676675.1 Lentisphaerota bacterium | reverse complement strand
GTGTGTGGTGGAGGTCCGCACTCTTCCCTCAACAGCTCAAGTAGTCAAGAAAACAGGGAAACAGGTTTGTCTGGACAGAACCGAACTGAATAGCAGGAAGATCAAGCACGGTTCTGTCTCAAGGACTTTTGACAGAACCGGATCAAGCTTAAGGAAAGATACGATGACGCGTATACCCTCAAGACCACACGTGAGAGCTGCCCTTTTCAGCAGCGCCATAGTCGGCATTGTCCTCCTGTTCGGAAATGGCGCCCTGGGCTGCTCGGTACCGGTCTTCCGGTACGCACTGGAACGCTGGGAGCCGGACTACTTTGAGGTGCGAGTCGTGCACAAGGGCGATTTGAGTCCAGCGGAGAAAGGGGCGCTCGAGCAACTCAAGGCAGCGGAAGAGAGTGAAGAGGATCCCGCAAACGTCTACGTCAAAGCCGTTGATCTCGCGACCGTAGAAGAAGCCCCGCCGCCCCCCAAGGCCGCCGCCCTGCCACCATTACCACGGATGGAAGTCTACTTCCCCCCAACCGTCCCCGGGCGCCCGCTCGTCTGGACAGCGCCCTTGTCCACCGACAACGTGACTGCCCTGCTCAACTCACCCGCCCGTGCAGATGTGTTCAAGAGACTCGTCCGTGGAGAATCAGCCGTGTGGGTTCTCCTCGAACTCGGTGACAAGGAAAAGGACGATGCAGCTTTCGCCCTGGTCGACAAGCAACTGAAGGAACTGCAGAAAGTCCTGAAAGTGCCCGATGACCCAGACCCGGCCCTGGGGCTCGACGTCCCAACCGACGATGGCCCACCTCCACCCATCTCCTTTTCCATCATCAGGCTGAAGCGGGACGACCCCAAAGAGGCGGCATTCGTGGAAATGCTGCTGAAGAGCGAGGAAGATCTGAAGGACTATAAAGAGCCCATGGTGTTCCCGGTGTTCGGCCGCGGCCGGGCCCTCTACGCGCTGGTCGGCAAAGGGATCAACAACGAGAATATCCAGGAAGCCTGCGAGTTCCTTTGTGGAGCTTGCTCCTGCCAGGTCAAATCGCTCAATCCAGGGATTGACCTGATCCTCCGCGGGAACTGGTGGAAAGAGCTTGAGAAGTTCGCTTTTGGCGACGAGGAACCAGAGCCTCCCCCAACCCTGACCAGTGTAATAACGACAGAGGGGGTCGACGCAGAAAGCGGGACACCCGGAGCCGAAGAAACGACTCTGAACGAAGCCCCCGGAGCCCCGGACACGGGCAGCGATGGTCAAGAGGATGGCGGCGGGACTCTTGTCCCGGCTGTCCTCGCAATCCTCGGCATCCTGGTAGCTGCTGCCGTCGTCGGGGGGATCATCATCGCCCGAAAACCGGTGGAATAGGAGAGGCCGTCTCGGCTTTCCCGGCCCCGGGAAGCACGGGGCTCAACTCCTTCCGGAGTGATGCCTACAGGTACGAGTTGATGGCATCGAACACGATGCGCTTGTAGAACATGATGATCTGGTAGGCGATGTAGCCTGCCATGAGGAAGTAAAAGATCAGAGGAACGATGGTCGAGACGCGCTTGAGCGTCTGCTCGGCCTCCTCGCCGCACACGCGAGCGACTCGTTCAGCCATCTCGTCACTGGCGCCACTCATCTCTCCCGTTTCAAGCATCGACACAACCATGGCGTTCTGCTCGCGCGGCGTGAACTGAGAGCGGTACGCCTCAACGAATGTGCACCCCTCTTCAGCGATCTGCTCGGATACCCGATGGAAACGGCCTCGCGTCCAGCTATTCCCGCAGCTGTCTGCCGCCAAAGCGACCGCCTCAACCGTCCCCAAGCCCGATCGCCAGGAGAGTGCCAAAGCACGGAAGAACCGTGTGTTGTCCAGCTTCTTGCTCAGTCCCCCGATCAGGGGGATCTCGAGAACGCAGGCCGAGACCCAGGGAGGGAGGGGAAGTCCGGTGGGGAACAGGCGCGGACGGACAACGAACAGCAGGAACAGGATGGCGTAGGGCACGCCAAGCAGCAGAGCGCAACGGCAGACCGCCTGGAAAATCGTGATCGGCTCACCCGTGATCGATCCGGCAAAATAGCTGATCAGAGGGAGGAGGATCGCCGCGACATGGTACTGCAGGAATGGATAGATCAGTCCTGTGATCATCTGCCCGCGAAGTGTCCGGAGCAGCTCGAACCAGTCCGCAAGTGAACGGAATACAAGCTCCGCGTTCCCCGTTCGCTCACCGACTTCGACCAGGCTGCATTCCATGGTTGAAAACAGCCGGGGCTGTCCTCTCATCGCCTCGGACATGGGCAACCCTTCGACCGCAATCGTCTCGGCCAGCTCCGCGGCGATCTGCCCGAAGGGCTCGGGATGTCCCTGCTTGAGAGCCCGGATACGGGGTAAACCAGCGTCCTCCAATGTGGCCAGATTGCCGTAGAACTGAGAACGTCGTTTCAGGCTTGCCAAGGCACAACTCCCTTGCCGGTGGTGCGTCCGCAGGAAGCCCATCACGAGGGAATGAGCGCCCTGCCTATGTGGATCCGGGGGTTCAGCACCCCGCTGGAACTATCGCAGGGGATGCACGAACTGTCAACGAAGTCGCAGTTGGACTCACCGCGAACGTCGGCTAGAGTGGGGTTGAGCCCCCAGGATTTGAGCAGGAAAGGACGGACCGCGAGTGTCCACCCAGAATACAGAGCAGACCAAACGCCCCTCAACTCCCTGGCTCTGGTCGATCGCGTTCTATGTCGTCTGCTACGCTTACCTGCTGGTTTGGGCAAATCCTCGTACCCTCTACGAAGACGGCCCTTGGTTCCTTTGCTTCACGCGGGGATGGGACTTCCTGGAATCGTACCTGATTCATCCAGGGGGGGGCGTTGGGTATGCCGCAGCAGCTCTGTCCCAACTCAACCGACTGCCTTGGGCAGGGCCGATGACCAGCACAGCCCTCAGTGCGTTGATCGCAGTAGGCGTCTGGCTGACACTCCGTGACAAACTGCGCTGCTCGTTCACCACCATCACAGCCGTCTCCGTCACCTTGGTGATGGTGACCCATGGGATGTTCGGTTACCATCTGCCCAGCCTGCTCGCATTGGCCACAGCACTACTCGGGGCCGGACTCCTCGCCTCAGTACGCTGCAAGTCACGCGTCGGCTATTCAGTTCTCCTGCTGGTGGTCGGGTCCCTGATCTACTACGGAACAGCGGGAGCCTACCTTGTGTGTGTCCTGCTGATCGCTCTGCGGGAACTTGGACGCGCTCCAGACGATGCCCGCCAGAGAGCGTTTGGCCTGGGCATCCTCGTGGTCGGCCAACTGCTCCCACTCGCCATTGGTGTTGGGATGCTCGATGCAAGCCCGTTGGATGCCTTCACATTGCACCTCCCGTGCCACAGCACCACGCACCATGTCGGCCGTTGGCCTGTCCTGATCCTCTTCTTCCTGCCGGTTCTGGCCGCACTGCGTGTTAACGGCTTCCTCGGGAGACACGCAGAAAGCAAGCCGAGCAAGCTCACGAGCGCCTTCGGCAAACTCGGGAACCGTGTGAGAACCCCCATGCGTCGCCGGCTCCTCACAGTCGTGAGCATGGTAGCCGTAGTCGTGATCTGCTCGAACCCGAGTAAACGTCGGACCCAGATGATCGTCTGCGCCAGCCGCGAAGGACGCTGGGCTGACGCGTTGGAGCACGCACAGGAACTCCGCCCCAATGCCTATTCGTTGAGTACGTCCTACGCGATCAACTGCGCACTGCACGAGGAAGGGCGTCTCCTGTCAGAAATGTTCACCATCCCACAGCTTCCGGACTCTCTCAATCTGGGCCTTGCTCTGGAGGCCGACTGCGATGCCCAGCTCTACCGAATGCACAAGGATGTGTTCCTCGAACTCGGAGATATCGACCTGCGATTCGGCATGGTCAACGCAGCCGAACACTGGGCTCACGAAGCTCTGGAGACAAGCGGAAGCTACGAAGCCGTCCTCAAACGGTTGGTCCTGGTGAACCTGGCCAAACGACGACCTGATGTCGTCAAGGTCCTGCTTCGGCGGATGCAGCGTGGCTTCCTCCCAAACTCCTGGGCTCACGAAAAGCAGAAGCAACTCGAGAGTTCCGCCGCGGTTCTGCTGCATGCTCCGGATATCGAGCGGATCCGTACCCGCATGCTGCCGGAAGACCAGATTCTCACCCCCAAGGCACTGGATGAGCGTTGCCGCCAGCACCTGGCCGCCAATCCCGCCAACCGCATGGCCTTCGAGTACCTGATAGCCCACCTTCTCGTCACCCGCGACCTGAATGCGTTTGCCGTAGCGGCAAGGCGTATCACGCACATCGACTATGCCGAACTCCCCATGCACATGGCGGAGGGGGCCCTCTTGTACCAGGCCAGCACGGGAAAACAGGCTGCTTTGGGGCCTTGGCGGGTCCCCCCACTCGTGCAGCAGCGATTCGACAGATTCATGGCCCTCACGATGCCGTACCTAAGCCGCGGCGATGCCCAAACAGCCGGTGAACTGGCCGCCCCGGCCTACGGAAACACATACTTCTTCTATTACACGTTTGGGCGCTCAGGGGTCGGGGGCAGGTAGGACAGCCGACCCGCTCAGCAGTAGAGACACCGCCACCTGCAGTCGAAGGCGACCGGGGGCGGGCAGCACAGACAGGAGTGCGACGATGGATTCAGTCCAGTCCTTGCGGCAGACAATCCTCACTGAGCTCGAGTCGATCAAGACGGTGGACTGCCATTCCCACACACGCCTCGAGAGCGAGTACTACGCCAACGGGCCCTACGACCTGTTCTCGCTGACAAGCTACTTTCAGCGTGACTTGGCGAGCACGGCAGGCGGCGACGCCTATGCCGGTGCCAAGACCGCTGAAGAACGGTGGGAGCGGCTTCGTACTGTTCTGGCCAAATCCCGCAACGTCTCTTACTGGCGCCACAATCTGGTCGTCTACCGAACGCTCTTTGGGCTCGAGGAGAGTGAACTCACAGATGCCAACTGGAAGCGAATCAACGACGCCATTCAACAACACTCCACCAATGCCGACTGGTATGCCCGAGTGACTGAAAATGTCTGTGGGTTGGAAACTCAAGTCAAGAACATCCCCTGGTTCCATGACTGGGAGGGGCGCTACTTCACCGCTGTCCTGCGCATGGAGAACGCGTTGCTGGTCCACCAACACGACCTCCGAGTCGGACTGGAACAGAGAACCGGAGTGACGATTCACTCCCTTGCCTCGGCCAAAGACGCATTGCGCAAGCTGACTCAGCAGTACGTCGAACGTGGAGCCATCGGCATCAAACTGGCGCACGCGTATCGCAGAACACTCCATTCAGAACATGTGCCGGAACACCGCGTGAGTTCCGTCTTCGACCAAGCTCTGACCGGACGCTCCCTGACGTGGACCGCGCAGAAAGAGCTGGAGGACCACATGGTGTTCTTCCTCGCTGAACTGGCGCAGGAGATGGGCCTGGTGTTCCAAATCCACACCGGCGTCCAGGGAAACTGGGGGAACGTCCCGGATTCAGATCCCCTACTGCTGATCCCGCTCATCTCAGCCTTCAAGAACGTCAAGTTCGACCTGTTTCATGCAGGCTATCCCTACTCCCGCATGCTTGGGATGCTCGGCAAACACTACCCCAATGTCTGGCTCAACATGGCCTGGATGTACGTCATCAGCATGGCTGCCAGTCGACGGGTGCTTGAGGAATGGATCGATCTGGTTCCGGGATATCGCCTGCTCGGTTTCGGGTCGGATGTGAACTTCCCCGAGATGATCTACGGTCATCTGGCCATGGCTCGTTCCTGCGTGGCCGATGTCCTGGCCGGAAAGGTGGCCCAAGATTTTCTGAGTGAAGAAGAAGCCGTCAGCCTGGGCAGACGCATGTTCCGTGACAACGGGCTGGAGCTCTACGGAATCCCTGCCTGATGCAGGCCACCCGATCCGCACGTGCGAGCCGAGGCGGGTAGCCCGCCGGCCCCATACAGCAACCATCTCGCGTGAAGAGAAGGCACGCGAGATGAAGGCGCTTTCTGGACGAAACCGTGTTTGCGCGTATGTTTCGGCTCGGGAACGAACAAAAAGGTAAGGGCAGATGAGTGACCGCAAGCTTAGGGCGTTGATCCGAGCCAGTTCGGAACTGGTTCGACATCTGAATGAAGAAACGGTCATCCAGAAGATCATCCACGAGGCAACGGGTGTGCTGGAGGCCGAATCATGTGCGGTGATCCTCCTGGACCAGTTCTCGGATGAGCTCTTCTTCTATAGCGCTACCGGATCACACGAGGACGCCTTGCGACGCATCCGGATGCCGCGCAACGTCGGGATCGTCGGCCATGTGCTGGCCACGGGGGAGCCCGTTCTTGTCGAAGACGTGAGTAAGGACCCGAGGCACTACAGCGAGGTAGACAAAGAAACGGGTCTTACCACCAACTCGCTGGTCTGCGCCCCGCTGAAATTCGGCTCCAACGTGATTGGGGCCGTTGAGGCAATCAACAAGAAGCGGGTGAAGACATTCGACGAAACGGACCTCCAACTCCTCATCGTGTTCTCGAACTTCGCCGCCGTGGCGGTGAACAACGCCCGAGCCTTTGGGCGCTGCCAAGCTGACGCACGCGCATTCCAGGCGTCGGCTGACCGTGGGGAGGTATTCCTTGGAGACAGCCCAGCGATCGCGCGGGTGTGGCGGATGATCGGCAAGGTTGCCCGAACGGACTCAACGGTGCTGATCACCGGCGAGAGTGGAAGCGGGAAGGAAGTCATAGCCTCGGCCATCCATCAGCAGAGCGGACGGAGAGACCGTCCTTACATCTGCGTGAACTGCGCAGCACTCGACACCAACCTGTTGACAAGCGAGCTGTTTGGGCACGAAAAGGGTGCCTTCACGGGAGCGACGACCCGTCGAGCTGGGCGGTTCGAGCTGGCCGATACCGGCACGCTCTTCCTTGACGAAGTGGCAGACATGGAACCATCCGTTCAAGCCCGACTGCTTCGCGTTCTGGAGACCCAACGGTTCGAGCGCCTTGGCGGCGGAGAGACAATCCATACGGACGCCAGAGTCATTGCCGCAACAAACACAGAGCTGGAGCTGGCCGTTGAGCAAGGGCGCTTCCGCGGAGATCTCTACCACCGCTTGAATGTCGTCTCCATCGAGATCCCTTCCCTGCGCGACAGACCTGGCGATATCCCCGGATTCGTTGAGTTCTTTGCTCGGTCGTTCTCCCGCGAGATGCGTTGCCCTCTGCTGAACTTCTCAGACGACGCGACGCGCCTTCTCGCAGGCTATCCGTGGCCGGGAAACGTGCGCGAACTCCGCAACTCAATCGAGCGGCTGTGCGTCCTCACCGATGAGGAGATGGTTACGGCAGCAGAGCTGGTTGACCTGTTCCCCTCGATCCGCAGATGGGCAGAACAGGAGGGACAGGCCGTACCGTCCTCGGCGCACGGAAGCTCCTCAGCAGCTCCGCCGGAGTCACTATGGGAAGCGGAGAGACAGATGATTGAGCAAGCGCTGCTTGACTGCAACTGGAATCAGAGCAAGGCGGCACGCGCTCTCGCGATCAGTCGGCACCATCTCCGTTACCGCATCAAGAAGTACGGAATCAGACTCCGACCCAACGCCTAGCCTGAACCGACTATCAGTTCTTTGGATCGCTGCGCACTTTCACTGCGGCAGAGCGTTGGTGAACGGCCTTCACGTGGCCGTCACCCCAAAGAACATTGACCTGCAGCATGTGGTCCCAGTCCACCCGGATCCCCCAACCGGTTAGTCCGTTGAACTGGTTCAGCGTATTCCACGTCGAGCCGTTCGAACACACATATCCCTCCGACATGAAACCGAACCTCGTAGGCCGCTTCATCGACGCAACCGGATTGCTGTGGCGAATCGCCTGTTCGCTGAACATGTAGCTGCTTCCTGACCTGAAGCTGGCGTGCCCCCCAAAACGCCACCAGTTGTAGTTCTCGGGAGTGGCATCCGTGGGGCACACGAAGGCCCGGGCGTTCCGGTAGTAGACATGCAGCAACTCCTGCGGGGCAGGATTGCTCTCGCTGTAGGCACCGACATAGTCGCTATAGGGAAGGAAGTCGGCGTTCTCATCGACATAAATGTAGACGGCAATCCCGATTTTCCGCATGTTGCCAGCACACGTGGCCGCACTCGCCTTGTCCCTGGCCCGCAGAAGCACCGGCAGCAGTATGGAGACCAAGCTGGCCGTGATGGCGATCATGACGAGCAGCTCGGCGAGGGTGAAGCACCGCCGGCGGTGCCGGGAGTCCATTCTCACGATCATGTTCCCTTCTGACCTGCCTGTGGCCTTGTTCCAGCAGTGGTTGTTTCTCCCAGCGACCAGCCTATAATGTACTCCCCGTGCGCGTAGACAACCTGCGAGGCCCTGCTGTCAGACCAAGACCATGCTCCCATGGAGGATACCGTTGTGAAGATTGTTGTACTCGATGGTTTCGCCCTGAATCCGGGGGACCTATCCTGGGAGGCGATCGCCAAGATGGGGGAGTTCGAACTCCACGACCGCACTCCGACTGAGCTCATTCTGGAACGTGCTGCCGGCGCGGAAGTCCTCCTGACAAACAAGACGCCCTTGTCCGCCGAGACGATGGATCAGCTCCCTGAGTTGCGGTACATCGGTGTGCTGGCGACCGGCTACAACGTTGTTGACACCGAAGCGGCGGCCAAACGCGGCATCGTGGTAACGAACGTCCCCGCCTACGGCACCCAGGCCGTGACCCAGATGGTCTTTGCGCTGCTCTTTGCGCTCATCCGCGGCGTGCAACGCCACAGCGATGCCGTATTCGCAGGCGAGTGGACGGCAAACGACGACTTCTGCTTCTGGCGGACTCCGCAATGGGAACTCACGGGAAAGACCATGGGAATTGTCGGGTTCGGACGCATCGGGCGCTGCACAGCCCAGGCAGCCGACGCGTTCGGCATGCGGGTGCTGGCAGCCGATGCCGTCCAGGAGGATCCTCCTGCGGTCGGGCACTTCTCATGGTGCGGTGTTGAGAAGCTCCTGAGCGAGTCTGATGTGGTGACTCTCCATTGCCCGCTTGTCCGTGAAACTGAAGGGCTGATAAACAGAACAACGCTTGCCCTGATGAAACCTTCGGCGTTTCTCATCAACACATCCAGGGGACCTGTGATCGTCGAGCGGGATCTCGCTGGTGCCTTGAATGAAGGCGTCATTGCGGGAGCTGGGCTGGATGTGCTTGGGGTTGAACCGCCATCCGCTGACAATCCGCTTCTGAAGGCTCAGAACTGCGTGATCACCCCCCATATCGCCTGGGCTACGCTTGAGGCCCGTTCGCGGCTGATGGCAACCGTCGTGGAGAGCTTGCGGGGATTTCTGGCAGGAACGCCCGTCAACGTTGTGTCGTGACCGAACACGGACTCGCCATGAGCGCTGATCAAACCCTCAACCGCCTCCTCTGGGAGCTGGAACTCAATGCCTGGCCAGCTCTACGGCAAACCTTGCTTGATGGCTGGGTCTGCCGCTTCAGCGAAGGCTACACAGGACGCGCCAACTCGGTCATGCCACTGGCTGGCGGCGCGTTGCTCCCTGAAGTCAAGATTCGCATCGCAGAGGGCCTCTACCGCAGCGCCGATCTCCCACCGATGTTCTGCCTCCACACCGCGTATGAGCCCCCCGACCTCGACGCCTTCCTGGAACGGCGGGGATACCGCAAACGTGTCTTCCACGATTGTACCTCGGTGAGCATCCAAACCGCCGAGCTGCGGGGCCGTTACGACCACGGCTCGCCCGAGCTGGAAGTAACCAGTGTTCCGTCGGAGCCATGGTTCGACGCGCTTGCGACATGCGCCGGTTGTGCCCCGTCGTCGGTGGCCATCTTCCGCCGGATGCTGCAGCGCATGGTGCCCGAAGCGGGTTACGCCCTCCTGCATGACAACCGCGGGCGAGCGCTCTCCTGCGGTTTGGGAGTCCTCGAACGCCGTTGGCTGGGCCTCTTCACAGTGGGCACAGCCCCCGAAGCCCGACGCCGCGGCCACGCTCAAAGGCTCGTCGAGGGACTCCTCTCCTGGGGCCAGGCACGCGGAGCGAACGGAGCCTACCTGCAAGTCATCAGCAACAACCATAGCGGGAATGCTCTGTACAGGGGTTTCAGGTTCTCCGAAGTCGGCACCTACTGGTACCGGATGCAGGACTGACCCTCAACTGCCCGACGGATGCAGTTCTCCCACTGCCGTCCAGCCCCCTCTTTCCGGGCAACGAGGGCCTGCCCACGTTCATCAATGTCCGGAAAACGCCTGAGCTTACTCGAAACCCACGAAAGCGGAGGCGTAGGTCTCACGCAGGGGGCCGCCAGTGATCTGCGCTCGGAACACGGTTGGGTACGACTTGGGCCTGAATTTCCCCGTTCCCTTGCCAAGAGTGACCTCGCCGGTCCAGACCCGCCCGTCACCTGTGGCTCTGGCCAGCTGAACATAGGGTTGCCCGTTGATCGCCAATGGGGCGAAACGGTGGTCAACGAGGACCTCCACGACGGCATCTTGCGCGGGTTCTGCGAGCACCAGTTCGAAGTGAAGCGCAGCGCCCTGCTTCAGGACGCCCCCCAGCGGGGCACCATCAGCGCGAGTGACAACGAGCCCATTCAGAGGACGGCGGACCAGACGCAGGAAGTCGAACGTGAATACCGGTCCCGGAACGACGGTGTTGCCGTCATTTCTGTGCGCTCCAGCAGCCCCCACTGTCACGAAACACGTCGTGTTGCGGCCACTGCGGTACGCGTCATGAATGTCGTGGGTGTCAACGGTGTAGGTCCCGGGTCTGGCAGCATTGAGGGCAGCCTTGTATCCCTTTGCCCCCGAAGACTGACCAAAACCAACATGGGTAAAGCGATACCCCTTCCCCGCAATCTCATCGAGCTTGACCTGGAAGAAACGGTACTCCGAGTCGTAAGGCCAGATATGGCTCATGCCGGCATATCCCCTGGGAGACGAACTTGCCAGCCGCAGTCGCCCCTCGGGGCGCTGCTCCAGTACCATCGATTCGGGCTTGACAACCCACTTCGTGTCTTTCCCTTTCCAGTAGTATGCGGGGGCCGATTCGAAGCTGGCGAACCCTTCTTCCCAAAGCACGTTGTCGCCAGGCTCAGGGTTCGGCAGAATCGGGGCAACCCTGGGGCGATCGCTCGTCAGCAGGGCGAGTGTGGTCGAAGGGGCTTTACCGGGGGCCGCATAGGCCTCGATCTCGGCCACCATCGGTCCTTCCCGCCCTACTGCGGGGCGCGGGTTGATGGCTGTTGCCCTGAGCCGCAGTTTCAAACAGTGAACCGGAGGCCGGAAACTGTGCTCGATCACCTGTTCCTCGTTGCCACGAACCACGGCTTGACGCTTCTGACCGCCGGGGGCAATCATCTCGATCACATAGTCACGCAGATTCGGCGTGTATAGCACAACACGCCCGATTTCCGTCGCCTCCTTCAGCGTGACCTCCATCCACGTTGGCTTCCCCTGCCAGGCATACGCATGCCACCCGATATCATCAGTGATGCCGTTCAGAGCATAGTAGTAGTATTGGTGGAACCATGGGGCGAAATACCCCTCGGCAGACCGGATGGTTGTGCCGCGGGTCCAGTGCAGGAGGTTCCCGGGTTTGACAGCCGCAGCTTTGCGGTCGGCAAGCTCCGATGCGATGGTCTCGATGGTCGGCAGGCCTGCGGCCGCAGGATCATCGGTGTAGATGTGCACGGCCCCCTCAGCAAAGGAGTCCCGAATCCGCCCGTCAGTCACAGCCACACTCCGCCCTTCGGACATCACGGCGAGTGCATTCACATCTCTCAAAGGAGGCCACACGATACTGCCCTGCACAGTCTTCGAGCTGTGGTTGACCGCGAGAAGGTAGACATGCCCATTGCTCACCCGTGCCCAGGTTGCCAGACCATCGATGCCCTCAACCTTCACCGGTGAAGCCGGCGGCACCCCGAGAATCGCCGGTTCCAGGAAGCGCAGTTCACGCCAGATGTGGGGCAAGCCGAATCGATGATCTATCTCCGGCATGAAGAAGGCCGACGTGTAGGGGGTGAAACCAGTCGCTCCGTAGCAGATCGAAGCGAAATACTGGTTGCGCAGGACATCGAATGAATAGGGGGGGGCCGTTCCGTAGTCGGCCATGAAGTGCGCCTGACCGGAAGAGTGCCAGAGGGTTACCCAAGTTGCCTTCCCCGGGCCTGCCACTTCATTGATCTTCTTGAGGAAATTCGGGACATAATCCCAGGCGGGCGAGTAGGGATCGGGGTCGATGATGTCTGCGCACTTGTACCCGTGCGTCACGATCCCGTCAATTGTGTCATTGGTCACGAACACGGGATGGTAGGGGTCCAATTCACAAAGGTATTCGTAGAAGTGCTCAAGGTACGACGATGGAATGTCATGGATCTCCGGCTCGTCAGCGATGTAATATCCCAGAAGGCCGGGCTCGTGCCGCACACACTCGACTAGCTGCTGCACCAAATCCCTCAGCTCCGGGCCGGGCTCTGTGGCTTTGTGGCGCTCCTCCCGGATGGTCTTCCCGAGCTCACGCTTGCCTTGCTTCCAGAGGTCGAAACTGTAGTACAGATGTCCGTTCTCAACGGAAGCGATCGTATAGATCCCGTGCTTCTCGAAGGCATCGCGGATTGGCCCTGTGTCGGGCACTTTGACTACTGTCGGTGTCTGGACGTTCTGCAACGCGACGACGTCGGCACGTGGATCGTTGACCGGTACCGAACCGTACCAACCGATGCCCAGGAAAGGCTTCCCGTTGATCAGCACGCGACGGTGCTCATCAATACGCACTTCGTTTCCGCTCTCCGGGGGTGGAAGCTTGTGCAGGATGCGTTCCGCCTTCCCCTTCCCTGCCTCGTGAGGCCCAACCACGCGGACGCTTAACCTGTAGTCACCGACCGGGATGGCGGGAATCGGTATGGTGAGCAGAACGTCCAGCGCCTGGACAGGGAACTCCCTCTGCCCTACAACCCGTCCATCTTGATCAGTCAACGAACAGTGGACCCGTTCAGCCCCGCGTCGGGTTTCCGCACTGAGCCCCACCCTGAATGACACATCCGTGAGCGACTCCGTGGCATAGATTGAATCTCTGTAGCACGGGCGCACCATGGTGATGGTGACCGGCCGGTACGCGCTGGAGACGTTGCGCACGGCAGCCTTAAGTACCCGTTTCGTCGACGCATCGCGGAGAGTGAAAACCACGTCGGTTCGAACGGCGCTGCCGCGCGTAGACACCTGAGGCAGCGGGACAGTCGTTGGTTCCCCAACGACGAAAAGCAAAGGCTCGGTCACAACCGCCCCATCGCCTTTGCCGAATACAGCCGCTTCCATGAAGCAGCGACGGTCACGGTCCGTACGATTGGTGACCGACAACCCCATCGTGAGGGTCGACGTTCCGCTCGCAGCTCGGGAGACATCGACAGACGGCTCAGAGAGCTCGAATCGGAAGGGCGCGTAGTCCGCGGAGACTCCGCTCAAGGTACCGAACAGCCGTGGCTGATGGAAGCTGTTGGTCATAGGAGACCATGTCGTGAGCTCCAACGCGCCGTCCGCGTGTCGCTCGCGGGTGATGTTCCACTTCCACAGTGCCCCGGCGTCCTCTCCCAGGACGATGGCCCCAAACGGGATCTTGACCTCGACGGACCAGCGACCGTGCTCCCTGTCGACACTCCCAGCGGCCTCAAACGCCCCGTTCCACAGTTTGCTGTGGACCAATCCATAGTCCGCTGAGTAGGAATCATAGATTGTGCCGCGACTGTTGACCATGACCTGATGGTAGTAGCGACCATCATTGGCGGGATCAAAGAAGATCTCGATGCAGTCATCCTGCCAGACAGCGCCATCACGCCAAGGAGTCTTGGCCTTCAGCCCATCCAGGTTGGGTTCATCGCAGAGCACACCGACATAGAGAGCATGGGCGTCCTGCAGGACTTTGAAACGTGTCTGGACATCAGCGGTCTTGAACGCGTGACGGCTGTCCCCCCGGTGCCCGACGACGGTGAAACCGCTCAGCTCAGGAGCCGCGCCCCATGCGGCTTCATCAAGCACTCCGTCGAGAATCACGCCTCCGGCAAGCGCTTGGACGGTGGCTGTACGCGGTGCGGGAGAAGGGGCGGCCAACGCGGCTGCAGCAAATCCCCACATCAGACAGAAACTGCTCATTCCACGTCTCATGGCCAAACTCCTCACTTGACGTCCGGGGCAATGTCAGCACCGACGAGACGAAACGTCGACCCGTGCGGGAAATGCTCAGCGGAAACCCCCGCGACACAATCGTTGATGTAGTTCGTCAACGTGACCATACCCGGCTCCTCGGAAGTACCGTGGTTCACACGGATGACAGGATGCCCCATATCCTCGGCCCGCTGTATCACCGACCAGTAGCAGGATCCATCGTCACAGACAATCGAGCAATCACACCCCATATCCCTGAATATGTCGACATCACAGGCACAGCCCGTCCCAACACCTACGCGGGAGATCAATCGGTCGAGATCCCCTGTGACCTGAACGGCAGGCTCACCAATAGGGCTGCAGGCAGACGCGACGCCACGCGCGAAGGTCGACAGTGTGACCGGGCTGACATCATAGCAGTGCAGGTACCCTTCGCGCCCGGTGGCGGCAGGCTTGTCGCCGAGCCCGAGGAACTGAGCCCAGGCCCAGGGAATCCCCACGTTTGGCCAGCGGTCCCAACAATCATGGTTGCGGACAATCGTGATCCCGTTCTCGGAGATGAACTGACGCTTGGCCCGCGCCTCGCCGTCGCTTTCGTCGATGACGTCACGGTGATTCCAGAACGTCGGCTCATGGCAGATGACGAGGGAGAAGCTCCGCTCCACCGCGGCTTCCAGGGCACGCATGTTCGGCATCCACGTGACCAGACACCGGTCAGCATCAGCATCCGGATCACCGATGATCACTTTGTCCACAGTCTTGGTGTGGTCGATCCATGTCGCTCGGCTCAGGAAATGCTCGACAATCTCTCTCACGCGCATGACTACACTCCAATCCATCTGGGCCTGGTGGCCGGCCGAACTGACACGCCCCCCAGGAAGGCTCCGGTCGAGAGACTCTCGCTCTCCGGCAAAGCCGGCCGCTGGGACAGCAACATACCGCCGAAGAAGGCTCGGCTCGAGAGACTCTCGCCCCAAGAAGGACTAAAGGCGACCCGGAGTCCCTTGGGGCGTCGGTGCCTCCAACGCCTCTATTTGAGTCTACGCCAAGCCTTCAGCGGCTCTGCAACTGGATCAATGTCCATGCCTGCGGTCCCAGAGGAACAGTGAATGCGTCCCCGCTGGCGGATACCGCCCCTCCTTTGGGACGCAGGTTGACAGCCCCGGCCGCCGAGCCGAGTCCCAGTCGCGGCAAATCCGGAATGAGTCGAACATCCTGTGGCTCAGCGGAGAGGTTCGAGACAGCGACCAAGACGCCATTCTGCTGGTGCTGCCAGTAGCTGGCGTAACACGACTCCCCGTCGAGCCCAATCGCCGAGTCTGACTCCCAGTAGCCATGGAACCGGGCCTCCTCACAGCCAAACTCATCCCGCACACGATAAATACCGGCGATTGTCTCGAAGTCGCTGTCCTGCTCACAGCGTACCGGGACATCGTGCAGGATCGCGATTGCCACCGAGGATTCGTAATCACGGAGTTTGTAGAACAAGAGATCCGCAGGGACCCCGATGTTGTGCCCCATGAACTCGGTACGGAAGCGATCCAGGGGCAGCGAGTCGACTTTGGTCTCTCCATGCTCGAGTTGCTCCCCATTCCAGTAGCCGGTCGAGAATGCGAGAGCGGGGACATTCAGACAGTCGTAAATATGGGCGTCCACGAAGCCGTCAGCTTTGCGCGTGCTGACGATGGCATAGAGACGCTTCATCAAATCCCGGATCGCAAGGACAGGATACGTCGGAGCCCGTGTGCCGTCCTCCCGTGTCCAGCCGCAACCGTGCAAGGCATTGGTACATGGCTCAGGGCGCACGGTCGTGTCAAGATAGACGCCATCGGTGTCGTACTCGTCCATGCACTGAGCGGTGGTGGCAGTGACGAAGTCTCGCCAGAGCCCGCCGGGACACGCGTAGTAGGCCATCTGGTTGGGCAGCCCCGGCAAACGGTTCACTCCGGTGAACCCTTTCTCCGGCTCGGTCAACATGTCACGGCGGAAGGTACGATACTCCGGAGCGGCATCGGAGAGCAGGAAGCCGATCGTGTAGGGAACGAGCTTGATCCCGTGGTCGTGACACGCCTTCACTAAGTCCGGGAAACGCTTCTCGTGGCCAAGCGGCAAGGTGTAGCCAAACGCATCCCACCAGCGCCAGACGAGCAATCCCCGAGCCCCGTTGTCGGCGTAGTGTTTCAGAGCCGGAACACCATCGATCGTCTTGGTCATCCAGTCATACTCATGAGCATAGGGCCGCTGGCGATGAAGGCGCATATCCCAAAAGTCTCTCGTCATGGGCTTTACGGGCGTTGCCTGCAGGCCGAACGTGTAACGGAGTTCGTGACCGGCGGTCAATACCAGATCCTGGCCGACCAAATTGAAGCGCAGGACCGTCGCCGCCTCTCCCCTGATGACCTCGACCGCCTGAAGGTCGTTCGCCGGCCGCCAGTGCTGCTCGGATTCGCATACCCAGCTCAGTCCCCGCTCCTCATCGCCGATCCACAGGACAGGTTTGAACGGACCGGACCAGCTGTCCGGCAACGCTCCTGAATGGCCGGCTTTGCTCACCGGCCACGCATGGAAGAGGCGGGCGATGGCCGGGACCAGAGGAACATCCAGAACCAAGCGTTGGAGCGTTGTATCCCGCTGGGCGGCCAAGGCACACTTGAACAGCATGAAGCCGTCATAGTCAACCGTGATGTCTGTCCGTAGTAAGAACGGAGTCGTGGCAACCTGCTTCTTGAGTTTCACGCAGGGATCCGCGGAGAAGACGGCTTCCGGAGTACTCCCGGGCCAAGCAACGGACCGCCCATCGGCCGCTGCATGCAGATCAACCGGCCCGGCCAACAGAGGGCGCCCCCCACTCACGACCTGACCCAGCAAACCATCTGCCCCGAAGCAGTGTTCGCGGCCCCACGTTGCCACGAGAGAACTTCCATCCCCGCGGGTGGTGAAGACACAAGGCGTGTAAGGCGGAAGGACCTCCTCTGTGACCCCTGCCTTGGAGTGCAGCCATTCAGGAGGGGCTGCGTAGGGCACGTCGCTCTCCGTGCGATGCAGGACAGTTCCCGCTTCGTCATGGAGGACAGTCTCAAGAATGTGATCCCCGTCGGTCTGGCTTTCGCCGGGAACGGTGATTCGTGCATAGCTGTGCCCCGTTCCGCCTCCGAGTTCGGATGCTGTGAGTAGCCTCTCCCCGAGAATCGCACGCGTCGTCGGGTCCAGTACTCGAGCAGCGACGGTGTGCCCTGCCCGGACGTCAACGCTGGCGAAAATGTCGCACAGAAACGCTTGCTTGTGGTAGCTGTATGCCCCGGTGGCCCGGAGTAACGGTTCGCACTGTTCAGGCGGCTTACCGCCATTGCGCTGGATCTCGACGGCGGAGATCGCACGTGAGTAGAGACGGACATCTGCGATGTGTCCCCGAAGGTGACCATGAAACCAACCACCGATGTGAATATCGTCACCACGCGTCCTCGTCAGCGGCAGCCCTGCGCTCCGAGCAACTACCAACTCTCCGTTCACGTAGAGAAAGCAGGCTTTCCCGGAAACCAACACAACAGCCAAGTGCTTCCACCCGCCGTCGAGAAACCAGGGCTTCTCGACCACAGACGCGTACCGGGCACCATCCCCCCACTCCAGTCGAAAGTGCTTGGTGTGATCCAGCCTGACGTTGAAATGCCGCTCAACGGCAAGATCCGCGGCCGACGAACCGATGAGGAGCGGGTGCTTCCTCTGAGGATAGACCGGAGTAGTCCTGATCCACATCTCGATGCTCATGCTCCCGGTGAACCAGAAGTCCTCAGCCTGCCCCAGGTTGACGTAATCATCGGTGCCATCAAAGTCGAGCGCTCCCCCCCAGGGCGACGTCGTCCACACGGCACCGTGGATGGTTCCGTGGTGCTCGTTGCCACTGTGATCGACCAGGCGCTGCCCACTCCCCTCCTCAAACGTGTAATGAGCAACCAGGCCATCGCGATTGACGGGACCGGCCAAACCGGTCGTCGCAGGAAGGAGGGGTGCCAGCTCTGCATCCACAATCATCTCCAGTTCCGTCTTAAGGGTAACCAGCTCGCCGATCTCGTCGGCTGTCAAGGCAACGTCGAACAGTTTGATATCGTCGATCTCGCCGCTGAACGCGTTACCCTCCCACCAGTAACCTGACCGAACAGGGCGACCGGGGCGTGGAGAGGCAGCTCCGAACGGAATGGTCCGCTCCGCGACCGGATCACCATCAAGACACAGGACAGCCTTCATCCCTTCCGTATCACATGAAACGGCCAGGTGGTGCCAGCCACCATGTAGCAGGTCTGCCTTCGCGGTCAGCTGGACGTAGGACTCGCCATTTCCCCACTCGACGTGGATGCGGTCGTACTTATCCAGCTTGATATTCAGGTTCCGGGCCACGGAGCGGTTGGCCGTGTCACCGAAGACGAGGCGGGTTGTGCCGGCTCCGGCAACAAGATCGACACGCAGCCAGATGGTAAACGTGAAGGCGCCCCGAAGGCCGAGCCCCGCATTCCCGGCGTAGGTGACTTGATCATCGATCCCGTCGAAGCGCAACGCATAGCCACGCGGGGAACCCACGTATGTGGCGCCCAGGACCTTCGCGGAGCGCCCGGCACCGGAGCGATCCCGAGCCACCGTTCCCCTGCCTTCGTTGAACGTATAGTGGGCGATTGGAGCAGCAGCCCGCGAATGTGGCGGCCAGGCAAACGCCATCAGGACAGCAGAGATCGTCGCGATTCGCGGCACACCCAACGTCTTCAGCATTGTACCGACCTTCTGGAAGTAGGGTTGAGAGATGTCCGGCGCTCGCAGGTACTGTTACGGTGATTTGCGGCGCGGCCAATCCTGTGACGCGGATCAATCCTGATCTGGCTCCCCGGGAAGGCGCCTTCCGACCTGGCAGCACGGTAAGCGATCAAGCTCGCGGGGGAGAGCTCCAAAACGGCTCGACGGAGTCTCTCCCTCCAGGGATTCCTCGGGCCATCTGCGTCCGATGGAGGGAGAGACTCCGTCG
>JABHEG010000170.1 GCA_018676675.1 Lentisphaerota bacterium | reverse complement strand
GCCCCGCAGGGGCCCACACTCCCAATCCCTCTTTCCGGTATCCGTGGAATCAGTGTAATCCGTGGTCAGTTCCTTGGGTTGTTCTCAGGGGTAACGTGGGTGTGTCATTGGCACTCGCGTTTGCCCCGTGAACGCATACATAGGAAGCAAGCCACAACAAGCCGAGGACGATGCATATTCCAACGGTGTTCCACCACAATTCGGCCTGGCGTCCGTGTCGGAAGGCAGCGACCGCGTCTTCGATATCGTCCACATAGAGCCCTGTCCCCACGTACCACTCCCACTCGGGTATTCCTCTGGCGTAGCTGATCTTCGGGGCTGGACGCTGGGTTTCGAGCCTGGGCATCACGTAACTGACGAACCCGCCACCGCTCTTGGCCTGCTCGATGAGTTCGCGGACAATGGCAACGCCGTTGGGGTCCGTCACATCGATCATGTTCTTTCCCGTTGCGGGGCCGGCAAGGGCGTAGCCGTCCCACTGTCCGACGAAGACGTAGCCGTCATTCCGGAACCGGATGCTCTGGACCCATTCGAGAACTTCGTTCTGGAGTTTCTCTTCGACATCATTCGTATATTCGCCTGTCCCGATCACCCAGCCGAAGGGCTCAAAGTGCTTCACGTAGGAGAGCTTATGGTGGTCGGTTCCCTGATGTCCCGGCTTTGCCCAGGCGTGCTCAAGGAAACCTCCGCCCTTCGTTCTAGCCAGGTTCAGCATGGCCCGGGTGACATCTGCACCATAGAAGTTTGCCAGAGTCAGCGCGTTCTTACCCTCGCGCTCGGGCTCTTCAGGACAAATGTGCTGCACGCCATCCAGCCCTATGGCGAAGTAGTAGCCTCGGCCGTTGTTGAAACGGACGGAGTGCAGCGCCTCGTGGGTCAGGCTGTGAATCTCCTCCAGTGTTTTCGTTCCGCGGCAGTGCTCGTGGATGTGTGAGGCGACTGCACAGGCCTCGTAGGCACGCTCTTTGATAGACTGACGCATTCGCTCTTCGGCTTCGTGGCGCTTGTACTGAATCCACTCGACAGCCCGGTTGACTACCTGCCCCATCTGGCGTTTCCGAGCGGCCATGTAATCTCTGCGCATGGCGGACGCTTCTTCGGTGAATCGGCGGTATTCTTGCACCGTCCACAGACAGCCGATCAAGGCACCCGATACCGCGGTGACCAGGATCATGTGAACGAGGAACGTATGGGGTATGGTCTTGGTTGAAGGCATGTGACGTTCAGTTTGGGACGGGATGGAGACCTTTGATCCAATTTACCCCTTGAGGGGGCTTGAACCAAGACATGCCGGACGTTGTGGGTTGGGGGTGTGAAGGGCACATGGCAGGCTCTGCTATACCTTGAAATGGGGGCGGGGCGAGGTACGTTTTCAAGCGGTTGAATGAGCGAGATAGATGATGCCAGGACGTCTTCGTTGCAGGCTTCCCGGCTCCCGGCATCATCCGGCTACGGCCCGACTCGGCCTGGAGCAAGGCAGGGGTGGGCTTCACTTCAGCGACGTATGAGATGCGTGGATGCCCGGATCTGGAAGGGATCCGGGCTCTTGCGTCTTGGGAATCGATTGTCGCCAGGCGGCGAACAGCAAGGAGAGCTCTCGTGGCGAAACGAGCAGACATGAGTCACACAGAGATCGAGCAAGGCACTGCTTTGTTGTTGGACTTTGAGAAACTGGTCAAAGTTGCCCAGTGTGGCCAGCCGTTGGTGCCCGTTGCCGTGCAGGACGCGGACACGAATGAGCTGTTGATCGTTGCCTATGCAAACGAGCTCGCCATGAATCACACGCTTGAGCATGGTGTGGCAACGTTCTGGAGCACGTCGAGGAATGAGCTCTGGGTGAAGGGCGCAACGTCCGGTGATACGCTCGACATCGTGGAGGTGCGGGTCAACTGCGATCAGAACTCGCTTCTCTACCGGGTTCACCCACGGGGTGAGGGGGCGTGTCACGCCAAGGACGAGAGTGGGAGAGCCCGAAGCAGCTGCTACTACCGTACGATCACGGACGGTGCGCTGACGTTTGTGCCCTAGTACCAAGCTGTCGAAGTTCAGAGTACACCTGATTGCCGCCATTGCGGCTGTGGGGGTGCTCCGCCGCCAGACAGGCACACCTGGGGTATGTCTTCCTGGCGGCGGAGTGAGCCCACACCACAAGGGCAGCAAGCGCTTCGCGCCGAGTCGGTTCCGCGCGAGAGCCGCCCCGCCGGGAAACGACGATGCTACGGCAT
>JABHEG010000379.1 GCA_018676675.1 Lentisphaerota bacterium | reverse complement strand
CGGGGGGGGGGGACGCGGCTCCGCCCGATCCTGACACCGATTCCCCCGAGGGACCACCAACGGTTGACGAAATAGACTGCCCTACCTGACAGTAGACCTCTGGGGCCGTTGAACGGCGCCGATCAGCTGAAGGACAGTGGCGTAAGGAAGGTGCAGGTTTTGACAAGCGTCCCGCGAGATCTACTGTCTCGATGCGTGCTTCTGTCGAGCATGGCTGTTGCCTGCTTGAGTTGGTCTCAGGAGCACGAGGACATCCTCATTGACGGCCGGCCGCTGGAAAACAGCATTGCCGGGAGAGATTGGGCTTACCGATCACGGCTGGAAGTTCAGTCGACCAATGACAGCCACGAGTTGCTCGAGGAAGATGCCTTCTTCCGGCGCTTCCCTGCGACCATGTATTCTGCTGAAGTGGCGGCCTTTCACGCAAGTTCGTTCACAGTTCGGGCGCACTCCGAATACATCCAGAGCGACCAAGGGTTCAACACACGTCGAATGGGCATGTCCACGTCCATACCATTGCCCCACGTAACGCGACTGCGTCTCAAGCTCAGTGAGACCAGGCCAGAGGAAGGAAGCAGTACACAATACCTCTACGCAGGGGTGAGCCGCAGCCTCACGCCCACGGTGTACGCCTATTCGCGGTACCGCCACACGATCCGGGAGCGAGCTACCGCTGGTCAACAGGCGTACCAGTTCTTAAGTTGGACACCTACACGAGCTTTGTACCTGACCCTCAATGGAGCCCATTCCTGGACAGATCCATACCGGTCCTGGTATGCCCGAGCGACCGCGACAACGCTCCTGCTCCAGGAGAGTGTGGCTCTGCGCCTGGAAGTTGAGCACGACGGAAGCACGGCGCGTCCCCACTCTCAGCAGTACCAGATCTCCCTATACCGCCGCCTGCTGCAGAGGAGCTGGGCCAGTTTGTCCTACAGATTCTACGAAGACAACGCCGGCTTCCATTCCCAGACCTACGGTCTCAAGTTCCGCCACTTCTTCTCGCCTCGCTTGTCCGGCCATGTAGGGTATCGGCACCACGACCACAACAGCATCCCATCCCTTGACACTGTCCTGGGGGGCATCTCTGTCGTGTTCTGAATCCGGGACGTTGGGGGGCTGGATCGAGACATGTCTGGTCTCAGCGACTGCCAGGCAGGTCTTTGCGGATCCAGTATCCAACGCCGCGTTGCAGGATGCCATCAGACAAGAAGAGTACGTGCGTCTGTGTTGAGGTGTCCCATGACCACACGGACTCACCGGCCTGTCCGAGGTCCGTGAGCTCGCCCACCGTTTTGTCGCGAGGAGGGCCAATCAGATTCCACCCGTTCCCGAGTATGATCGTCGGCTCGGACGGATCGTGCACGATAGCCTGAGTCACTCGCGTTCCTTCCTCAGGGCAGAACACCCAGAACCCGAAGGTCGCTGCGCTGGCGCTACAGGCTGCGCCGATATCGGCGAAGTGCGCGTATCTCTGTGCTTCTCCATCCCACACCCAAATCCCGCCGATGGTAAGCTGATTGCCGTCGTCGTCGAGAAGCTGAGTGCAGATAGGGGGGCCGGTGAACGGCATGGAAAGGAGGTTCCACCCTCGTTCAAGCGTCAGGCGTATGCAGCTCAGATGGTAAACGTCTGATCTGGCAGGGCTGCTGTCGTAATCTCCATCGGACACGCGGACCTCAATGATCCTTGTTTCCGGGTCAGGGCTCTCGCTTGTGTTGTTGTAGCGGAGGGTGCGAAGTGCCGTTTCATATTCGGCCAGAGTAGCCTTCCCAGTCACGGTCAGGAGTCCCGCAGGCGGGTCGTAGGATGCTGCCATCGCCCGGCCAACAGTGTCGATGGACAGGACGTCGTGAACGGCATCGAGAGCATTCACAATTCTAACGGTCGCTGAATCAAGTTCGGTATCGTTAGCGTCTGCCACGATTAGTTTGGATGCATCAACAACAGCCACTGCCCCACCGTCCTCGGTGAATGTCGCTGTGTAATCAACCCCTTCACCTGCACCGTTGAGGTCCACAACAGGTGCATTGCTGTTCACGCCGACATGGTGTATTCGCGTGGCGAAGACGGGAACACCATGGGCGTCTGACGCGGTTAGACGGACCTCATAGTCTCCCGGAATGTCCGGTGTGAAACCTGTTGCCTCGCTTCCAGGGCTCTCGATCGAGCAGAGGCTGCCCGCCGGTCTGGCCTTCAACTCCCACGACCATGAGAGTTCATCGCCTTCGGGGTCCACAGTGGCAGAGCCGTCGAGGACGACGTGTTGGCCGACAGTTCCGGAGCTGTTGCTGCCGACATTCATCTGTGGAGGATGGTTCTTGATGTACAGCCTGACCTCCCCGCCCCGATCGCCCAGAAGGAGGTCGTTCCGCCCGTCGCCGTCCCAGTCAACGGTTCTCATCCGTGGCTCCATGCCCCAATTCAGTGAACCGCTCTGCGTCTTCACGTAGATGCCGGAGCCGAACGTTGGGGCGCTGTCCGTTCCCGTATTCTCGTAGTACTTGGTGTCGCCCCAGACCGCCACAACTACGAGGTCCTTCTTGCCATCGCCGTTCCAGTCGTCCACGACGGGGGATGTTCGCCAACCGAAGTTCTGGTCCGGCCCAACCGTCTGGCGAGCCGCAAAAGTCGGGCTGGCGTCCGTCCCGGAATTCAGATACAGATGCAGGTAGCCAGTCTGGTCCGGATAGGAGAGCTCACCGCCCGTGAGGATGTCCTTCTTCCCGTCATTGTTCCAGTCCGTCACGAAGACCGTGGGCTTGTTTCCACCCGGATTCTGCAGATGGGCTCCGGTCGTATACTGAGCACGCTGCAGGGCACCGTAGACCGGGGTCGTGTCGCTCGTGTTGAGGGCGTAGTAGATGCGCTCCCATGAATCACCTATGACCAAGTCCAGTCGTCCGTCGTTGTTCCAGTCCACGACACGTGGACAAGCACCGATGCATCACCCGTAGCCGACACGGATCTGTGAGCCGCCTGCCGCGATGTAGGAACTGAAGACAAAGCTGGGGGAGTTGTTGCTTCCGGTGTTGAGGTAGAGCCTGATTCCACCGAACGAGCCGTCTTCGTCCTTTCCCCATTCGCCGATCAGCAGGTCCCAGTCACCATCCGAGTCCCAGTCGATCGCGTCGGGCACGGGATAGCGATAGCTCACCGCATTGGCAATGAGCGTCTGCCCATCGTAGACATCGTGGCTCCCGGCCATCCCTCGGGAAACGCTGACAAGACTCAGGACCAAGGCCCACATGGCGGATGCTACAGGGCGCGTAAAGGAACTGATAGGGCTTCGCTTCGGGAACGGCACGGACATCCGCCTGACAGAATGGGTCCGAAGCAGCGCCGTCAGGTGGGAAACGCTGCCGGAACGATGCCAGGCAGTCAGGAATGAGGAGAGAACACCAGCATGGGAACGGTCCTGGTTTCGCACGTGATTCTTCCTTCCCAACATATCATCGGAAAGCAACAGCCGGCCCAAGGTCAAAGGCAGGACCTGACAGGACCCCACCGGGCACAAAAAACACGCCTAGGGATAGCGTGCCTCTACTCCACTCCATCACCGGCAGCGTCGCGCGGAAAAGCTCGTCACGTTCCATCACGGCTCGGATAGTGTAAAGTAACTCTGGGCACGAATCTCGCCAACTGCAAGCCCTCACTCGACTTCTCGCATTCCCTGTCAACTGACGATACCTTCCATGATATTGCAGGGAAGCAATGTCCTATTGATCACTGAGATAGGTCTGGGAGCATGCACACACATAGGTCTCCAGCGAGAGCGCCTGGCCTCTGGCGCGCCATCGTGCCGTTTCTCCTTTTCACCACGCCAGCCGTTCTGTTGGGGCTTTTTGTCGTGCCACGTGCGGGTGGGCGTGAGGCGGCAGCAGATGCACCCTTCACCCGCCGCGGCAAGAGCCCACAGGCCGTTTTTGCCGACACCACGGAACGAATCAGCGCCTTGCTCGCGCGATTGAAAATAGCAGTCGCCGAGGATGCTGACACGCGGCCATTGATCGCTGAACTGCGTGAGGCCCAGAACGAGTTGAGGAAGGCAGATGCTGGCATAAGGGATCGCTTCCGATGCACCAGGCTCCACTGCGAGGAACACGCGTTGCCGGTGGCGACCCTCGAGCGTCTCGAGACCGCGTGCCGGAACCACGCCGCCACGGCACGCCTTGTTGACGACTCCGTGCAGGCCGTGCTAACCGCCGCTCAACCGTCAGCGGTCCGCGGTGGTGACCTGGCCACGGCGGTCAAGGCATCCCACGCCACGTTGGCTGATCTGGAACTCCGCGACCCGCCTGGCACCTACAACAGTGAACCCGTGCTGTGGCAACCCGGCGCACCTGGCGACGTCACGGCGGGGGTCTGCACAGGCGATGTGGAGCACCGTGCCGTGAGCGCTCGGCGCGCAACCCCGGGCGTGCCACGGGGTGACCGTGATCTGAGGACCACCAGGGAGATGGAGATCTCCGCGCCCATCGTTGACAAGGCTGCCGCGCTCGGGAACTCGCCGGTGGCGATCTACAACTTCGTGGTGAACGAGTTTTGGTTCGACCCTTACTACGGCGCTCGGAAACGGGCCGAGCAGACCTTGAAGGAGCGCAGCGGCAACGATTACGACCTGGTCTCGCTGTTGATCGCTCTGCTGCGCGCTGCTGGGTACGAGGCGCGCTATGCCAGTGGCGTGGTGAGAGTGCCGGCCGATCTGGCCGCCAACTGGCTCCGGGTTGACACCCCGTGTCTGGCTGGTTGGATCCTCCAAGTCAAGGGGTTAGAGGGCGACTGTATGTGCCTTGTCCCCGGTGTGAACGCCGTGCAGTGCCGCCGTGTGTGGGTCGAGGCGTATGTGAGCCGCGGGCGTGGCGGCCCGCGTACGTGGGTGCCGCTGGATCCGGCCTTCAAACTGCACGACGTGACGCCGGGCATCGATACCCCGGAGGAAATGGACCTCGACGCACAGGCCTTTCTCGACGACTACTGCGAGCCAGCCGATCCGGCCGTTGCGTTGCCGCGGCTCGAAACGCCCGTTGAGCTGTTCAAGCAGCAGATCACGGACTATCTGACCGACCACCACCCCGCCGAGACCGTGGAGTCGGTCAAGCGTCGCGCCGAGATCATCGCCGTGGACTACGGGCTGCTTCCCGCGTCGCTGCCCTACAAGGTGATGACTCGGGACATGGAGCTTGCGGCGATCCCCGACGACGTGGTGTACCGTCTGCGTCTCCATCTGCACGCTGGGGATACCACGCTTCTGGATGAAACGCTCTCTCTACCTGACGTGCTGGGGCGGCGGCTTGTTCTGGACTATGTCGGTTCCACGCCCGAGGATCAGACCACTATCGACTCCTACGACAGCATCTACGATGTGCCTCCCTATCTGGTGGACCTAACACCGGTGGTGTGCGTCGATGGTGAGGTCGTCGCGACCGGCGTCGGCTCGGTGGGCATGGGGCGTAAACACGACAGCGACCTGCATTTTCTGGCCCCGGCCAATGATGCAAACTACCCCCCGAATGTGATTCCCGCGATCTACAACGATATGACCGCCGGTGCCGCGGTGGCCGTGGGACTGCTGGCCGGGGCGGTGGCCGAACCCGCACTGGATCCGGTCAGGCGCGGGAGCGGGGATCCCTCCAGTCTGCTCCACGCGACGGCCATGGATTACCTGGCGAGATGCAACCGCGCCGATCGCGAGCTGGCGGCCCTCATGCATTGTGGCCTGGGTTGGGATATTGACAACGCGATTGTCGAGAACGTGGTGCACGTCACCAAAGACGCGACCGGCACGCCGCAGAGCTTCGAGTGGGTGAGCATGCGCGTCGACGCCGACCGGTCTGTGTCCTGGATGTGGCCGACGGATCAGCAGGACAGCTCGGCAGAGATGAAGCGGTTCATGATCCTGTCGGGCTGTGCGGGGTCGCTCGAGGAGAACCGTGTCTTTGAGGAATCCTACGGGCAGGACGCGGTGAGCACGATGAAGATCCTCCAACTCGCTACAGACCAGGGCATCACGATCTACCGCCGCTGGGATCACCTGCCGTTGCCCGAGAACTCTCTGTCTTCCTCAAACCAACGCTCGCTCGAATCCGCGATTGAGAACGGCCGGGTCGTCACCTTCCCGGCGTCCCGGATTGTGGCCGGCGATCCGACGACGGGCACGTGGACCGGGGCCGGCTGGATCAGTATGAAACCCTCAAGCGGGGCGGCCAGCTGGACCATCTCCGGCTATAGCAGTGGCGGCGAAACCGTTGATGACTGGCCCAGCGAGTTCATCGACCTAATGGAAGGCGACGAGGACGTGACCTCGGTCGACGTCATCATCGTCGAACCTGCGGCGGATTCGCCAGCGGCAGGGGCCGTTTTCCCGGCAGACAGCAACCAGCAGATCAGCTTCACGTACCAGCTGCGGGTGCATTACAGCGGGGGCACATCCACGCTCCTCCCAAAGCTGTTCCGGAACACGACCCACTTCACGACACAGGAATTCGGGCCGGGGGAGTACTGGTTCACGGCGCGTGGACCGATGGGCAGCGCCGCGACACGGAAGATCAGCATTGTAGGTGTGTCCATCCGCAAGGACGATGGGAGTCCGGCGGGGGCAGAGCCGTCGCCCTATATCGCGGCACGTCCCGGAGGACACGGAACCGTCCCGAGCGAGGCGTTTAGAGCCGTTGTTGTCCCCGCGGGCTTGGCCGGGACCTTCCAGTGGTCGACGACTGGAGGGATCGTGGCGACGTCACCTGGCGCGCAGAGCACGTCCGTGGAGGCCACGGGCTCGGCCCCGAGTGCTGAACTTGGTGACGAGCGGCTCAATGTCACGTTCACGCCGAGTGGCGGCGTCCCGTGTCACACCGATGTCGCGCACCGCATGACCGTCTTTGCGGTCGCGATCAGGACCCCCGGTCGCGGGGGAGATCCCGCGGACGGGTTCTGTGTCGGCAAGAGTATCCGGTACGTCGCGAAGGTGCAGCCGCCCGCGATCTCCGGCCTCTCCGGGAAATACAGCTGGACTACCAACAGCCCGTTGCTGAGCTTGACGGGCGCAGCCAGTTCCTCCGTGACCGTCAAGGGCGGCTCCGCGGCCAGCGCGGCGCTCGGGGCGGAACAGCTCTCGGTGGCGTTTTCCCCATCCCGGGACGCGACCACTGCACAGGCTACCCACAGCCTAACCGTGGCCAAGGTCGAGATCGCTGGCTTGACGCCAAACCCATACCTGCTCGGCTACCCGGTCACAGCAGACTCGATGGGGTCGGACGTAACCGTCAGCTACCGGATTCTGCCCGACGGATACCAGGCCGAGGCGGTGAAATTGACGGCAAGCGGCAAGGACGGCGTGCCGGTATATGCGCAAACGATCACACCGCAGCCCCGGGGAGTCCAGACCGTGGTGTGGCCGGTTGCGGACGACTCACTGCGGCGTGCCAACAGAGCCAAAGCGCCGTACAAGGCTCGGATCGAGATCACGGCTAACGCCACCACCGACTTCGACGTGGCGGACATGAAGGTCCACGAGAGCCACGTGCTCCTCACGGCGGAAGGTAACATCACTGAGTGCATGGAGAAACGCGAAGTCACCTTTACGGCCATCGCTGGCGGCTTCACGTCGGTCGCGCCGCTCAACCCTATCACGTTCACGTTTCACTACCAACATCCCGACGGCACAGCGTGGGAAAACTCAGACTGGTCCTACGACCTCATCCAGGACGATACGGTCACGGCAGGGAACGTGCCGGACGGTGATCTGGACCACTGGTTCGAGACGCCGATTTACGTCCAGGTCGAGGACGGCTTCACGCACACAGCCCGGTCGAAGGACAGGACACTCAGGGTCTGGGAACTGTGGATCAAGACTTTCCAGGGCTACGCCAGCCAGAAGCCGTGGAAAGTCTGCATTGGCGATGACATCGAGTTTGAGGCCCTCGCCTCCCCGGACTGCAGGGATTTCGAGTGGGACATGCCGGATGGGGTGCCCGATGCCTGGAACCCGACCGGCGGCAACGGCAGAAGCGGCGTGGGAATGCGGATTCCATTCAGCGACTGCGCCCGAGCCCACAACAGCTGGTTCGGGGAACGCTATGGGACCGTGTATGTGGAGTGTGTCGACGGGAATGGGTATAAGCATCGCCTGTTCTCCACCGACAAAGCAAAGGTGTTCTTCCCAACGAGAGACGACGTGGCTGTGGATGGGACGACGCCTCCCACCGCCAGCAATCCCCCGTGTTGGTTTGTGTTCTGGCAACAGGCGGGAGCGGGAAACGACCTGGTTTGGTTCGATGATAGGCTGTCTCCGGGCCAGAGGGGGGTGTGCACCCCTGGCTTCGACCCTAACCTCGACGTTAGAGGCAGGCGGCGCATTGTGGACGTCCTGAGACCGGCGGTTGGCGTCGGCGCAAACGATCCATATGATCTGGGTCGATTCTTCATCAGTGCAACGGGAGAGAATGCACACAATTGGCTCATTGTCAGTGGGATAGACATGTTTCACATTGCTGTTCTTCACGAGATGTGGCACCACAGGGACTTCTCAGATGGCGTGGGCAAGTGGGACAGTGACCATGATGCGCTTCATGACGACCTTGAGACTGATACTGACGTCCCGCCTTTAGGACAGTGGGGGCCAGGCGAGATCAGTCCGTACAACACGCACACTCACGGGTTGAAGGACGCTGAGTACCGAACGCTTGGCATGGAGATAAAGGTCTGGCAATACAGCGAATTGAATAAGTACCGGGGCAGCGACTGGTCCAGGGGATCCTACGCGTGGCACCATTGAGCAGAAACGGCACAACGAGAGGGAGAAGGGAAGGAGGGGACTTGTCACGCCCTGAGCCAAACTCGGCGACTGGACTTTGGGCCTGTGTCATCATTCTGACCGTACTGGTTCTCGGGCTGGTGTGCCTGCTTCTGCGGGACCGCGGCTTGGCGCGTGGGCTGCGTGGAGCTACGGAGACGGGAAAGGGAGTTGTGCCGACCGTTTCACGTCCGGCGATGGTGGCTACGTCAAGGCAAACTGTGGAGCCGGGGTCTGTGGGTACTACGCGACAGCAGGACTATGAACCGGCGGTGCAGGCTGAGGCAGAGCTGCCGGAGACGGAAGAGCGTCTGCCGGTGTTCTCGCGTCCAGAGGGCCGTGGTCCGGATCTGTCCGGCTTTGAGACGGGTGCCTTGGTCGGAGCATTGGCGACATCGCGAGACATCGTCGAGCGGCGGAAGGCGGCCAAAGCGCTCGGCGACCGCGGCATTGCCGGGAGTCTGGAGTTGAGTGACAAGGAACGGGAGACGCTGGACGCGGTGGTGCAGGAGTACCTGGCCGACTCCCGCGCGACGGACAGCCAGACCCGGGTCGAGGCGAAGCAACAGATCGAGCGGCTTTGGCACGTTGCGGCGCCGATGCTGCTGAAGCACGTGGATGACAAGGATCTGACCGTGGCCGAGATTGCCGCGAAGTCGCTGATTCTGATGCGCGACGAGCAAATCGTGCGTGCCCTGATCGAGAAAGGCAAGGGCGTGCGTGATCCACGGCGGCGGGCGTTGCTCGCTTTTGCCTTGAGTAAGATGACCGAACAACGCGAGTCGCTGATTCCCGGGCGGGTTTGCCTGGACGAGGAGGCCTCCCGGGAACTCCACGAGAACGTGGTGGTGCCGGCTCTGCGCGAGGAGTTCGGTGCCAGGAACCTAGTCGTTGGCGAAGTTGCGGGGCCAAGTCGCGAGCAGGATGACAAGAAATGAGACAGGCGGTCCTCACAACCATTCTGTGTTCTGCGGTTCTTGCCCAGCTGTCGCAGGCGACGGCCGGCGCGCCGCGCGTGGCTGAGTCAACGGCGCTCGACGCGGCCGTGGCGTGGCTGGAATCCCGGCAGACCGCATCTGGGGCGTGGGCGGGGGATTGGGAGTTCGCCGACACGGCGGACGCGCTCCGGATCCTGTGCGGTGCCGACCCGAACGCGCCTGGGGTGACGGCTGCGGCGGACTGGCTCACGGAAGAGCGTGCCCCGAACCTGGAGTTCCTGGCCCGCGAGATTTTCGCGTTGGCCGGCCTGCCGGACCGCGCGGCAACCATTGAGGCGCTCGCGGCCGAGCTCATTGCCGCTCGCAACGGGCCGGAGTCGGATGCAGCCGTGCCGAACTGGCCGGAGGGTGGCTGGGGACTGGCCGCAGGCTTTGCGACCGACTGCGTGACGACTGCAGTGGCCGTCCGTGCGCTCCACCGGGTCCGTTCGAGCACCCCTGACTGGGATGACCGGACTGTGACTGAGCCGCTCGACTACTTGGCTGCGGCCCAGAACGCCGACGGTGGTTGGGGAACGCAACGTGGGGCGGCCACCGACTCGCTGTCCACGCTCCATGCCCTGCGGGCGTTGCTCCAGTGCCGGCAGTACGGGCATGACACCGAGATCGCTGCGGGCGTGGCCTGGCTGCGCACTCAGCAGCTTGCGGACGGCTCATTCGGTTACGACGGTGCCGCGGACGTGATCGCCACCGCGCTCGCCGCAAGCGTGCTCATGCTGCGTGAGCAACTGCCGTTGCAGGCCGACTGCCGTGACGCACTCGACTACTTGCTCGCCGCCCAAGACGCGAACGGCGCCTGGAATGCGTCCCCGCATGAGACGGCAGCCGCCATGGGCGCACTGCTCGACTTTCTGCCCCTGCCGGCACCGATGCTGCAGGACGCTACGCCGACCAACGACCCCACCCCCGAATGGAGGTGGGAAGGTGAGTTTGGCGCGCGGCTGTTTCGGCACCAGCTGGACGCCGAAGCCCCAACCGGCTGGAGCGAGACCTCGGCGGAGTCCTTTGTGCCCCCCGCGCCGCTCGCCAGCGGGACGTACACGCTGTACGTGCAGCAGCAGGACTCGGTCGGGAACTGGTCTGCGTCTGGGACTGCGGTCGTGGTGGTCGATTTTCTCACGCCCGTGGTCGCCGTTCTCCGCGACCCAGATCAGGACACATACAATCAGGACTACACGATCAGCATTGACGCCGGAGATGGCGTGAGCGTCGAATACAGCTTGGATGGCGGGGCGTTTGAGCCTTACACCGGACCGCTTGTTGTCGAGGAAGACGGACCGCACACCTTTGCCGCGCGCGCAACGGACACGGCCGGCAACGAGGGCACGACGGAGCCTGTTTCATTCACCATCGATCGTGAGGTCCCCGTGGTTGCCGGGCTGGCGGACGACGCGGTTCCGGCCCAGGCCAAGGGATGGTCGTGGGGGGGCGGGCGGGACGGGACACGGTACAGGTTCCTTATCGACCAAACGCCGGACGATGTGCCCCAGGGCGAGTACGGCGCGGCGACCTCTGCAGAGCTCCCCGACGGTGACGGGTTGTACTACCTGCACGTCCAGGCCCGGGATCCCGCGGGCAACGAGAGTGAGGTGGTCACCGTATCCACCGTTCTCGACAACACTGCGCCCGTGGTCACCGGGCTGTCCGACGAACCGGGGCCGGTGAGTGAGAAGGACTGGGGTTGGGGTGCCATGGACGCGGATGATGTTATCGCCTACCGATACGCGCTGACCGACGCACTGACATCGGGCCTCGACGGCGAGGGGTACGGATACACGACCAACTACCCACTGACGTGGGGCGATGGCGTCTGGTACCTGCACGTCCAGGCCAGGGACCGGGCCGGGAACGAGAGCGCGGTGACGACCGTGTCGGCCTTGATGGACAACACTGCGCCGTTCGCTGAGTTCCGGTGGATCAACTGGAACACCGTGGAGTTGAACTATACCGAGGATGTGGCCGGTGGGGATGAGATCGCCAACTACGTCTTTGATCCACCGTTGAGCGTGCTGGAACTGACCGGGTCGGGTCGCTCTTTCCGGCTGACGACGAGTCGGCAAGCGTCAAACACGGTCTACACGTTCTTGCCGGCCGATGTCGTGGACCGTGCCGGACACACGTTCCCCTCCCCGGAGAACACCATGTGGCCCGCCGGTTTCAGCACCGGACACTTCTTCCGCCTGAACGTGAGCAACTGCCAGGTGCCGACGCTTGAGCTGGGGCGTGCGGCCGATGCGTCGGACACGTTTGAGCCGGATCTGGACATCGACGCACCTGACGCGACGCTGCAGGACCCGAACTTCTACGCCTATCTGGTCAGCCCCGACGTGACGGACCTGGAGCATCCACGATTGAGCTGCGACTACCGGACGTGCCTGGGCGTGGACACGCGTTGGCGACTCCGGCTCGTGCGGCCGGAGGGCGACCGGGCGACCTGTGAAGTCTCTTGGGACATACCGAGCCTGCCCGAAGACTTCGCGATGGTCCTGGTGCCGGTGGCCGGCGAGGCCGTTGTCGGAGCTCCCATAGACATGAGAAACACGACCTCCGTCGTTTTGAGCGATACAGCGGAATACGAAGTTGCCTACGCCCCCCTGACCACGATAACCAACGCCGTTGTGAACGGTTGGTCCATGATCGGCATACCAGTCATGACGACAATGACAGTCCGCGATATCTTTGCAGAGGAAAGGGGTGGCCCTATCAACCTCGGTCCACTCTGGTACTTCAGAGACGCTCAGTACCATCGGCTCGATCATAGCGACCCCCTGAACCCCGAACTCGGGTACTGGGTGTACGCCGTGGGGGATGCCCCGACCCGGGAAGTGACCGGCGTTGTCGCCGATGGGAGGATTGCTCTAGATCCGGGCTGGAACTGCATCACCCCTGCCACAGTCTGCCCTATGCCCGACGCCCCTTGCATTGGCGAAGGAATCTGGTGGTGGGACGTGGTCAGCTTGGACTACCGGCGTGTCTTGGACGATGCGGACCTGCAGCCTGGTCTTGCCTACTGGATCTACGTCTCCGGCGATGCCGGTTGCGTGATTGATACAGGCACGGTGGCCGACCGGTAACGCCTGTTTCCGGGCTGCCAGACGGCGTTGTTCTAGCCGACTGTGGGTTCAGGCTCAATCGTGATGGCTGCACGTCCATGGTGCCTGAAGCGGGTTGCTTGGTAATCCCGTCGGTGCGTCATGTGGCCGCGCAGCGCTGTCGTGTGCTTCTCGCGACCGATCTTCCTGGGACGTCTCTCCCCGCTGCTCGTGCTTGGTAAACGCGTCGCTGGATCGCTACACTACTCCCGATGAGTGTGGAGGAGCACGGAATGGATGCTCACTGACGACTGACCTGACCGGCGGAACAGGAGAGCTGCTATGCGTTCGATATTGGTGGTTTGCGTGATTCTGGCAAGTGCGACACGGGCCCAGACCGTGGGTCCGGGCAGTGCCTCGGCAAAGGAGATCTTTGCTGCAACTGGTGTGAAAGGCGGTTTGGTTGTTCAGTTCGGTTGCGGCAATGGTGAGCTGACGGTCGCGTTGCGGGCCAACGAAAGCTATGTGGTACACGCTCTTGACGCCGATGCGGGCAACGTGGAGAAGGCGCGTGAACGAGCCCGGAGCCAGGGGCTCTACGGTGAGATTTCGGCAGAGCTCTGGCGGGGCGATGGTCTGCCGTATATCGACAACCTCGTGAACCTCTTCGTCGCCGAGGACTTGCGTGGCGTGCCGATGACCGAGGTCCTTCGGGTGCTGGCGCCCGGTGGTGTGGCGTATATTCGAGACGCCGGGACCTGGGAGAAGACGGTCAAGCCTCGTGGCGAAGCAATCGACGATTGGACCCACTCGTTCTATGACGCCACCAATAATGCCGTCGCGCAAGATCAGGTGGTCGGGCCTCCGCATCATCTGCAGTGGACAGCAGCGCCTCGGAACACACGGAGCCACGAGCATGGCAGTGTCAGTGCTGTGGTGTCGGCATCGGGGCGATTGTTCTACATCGTGGACGAGGCACCGGCGGCGTCAGTCTCCTTACCTTCGCAGTGGTTTCTTCTCTCTCGCGACGCATTCAGCGGCGTATTGCTCTGGAAACGGTCGATCCCACGATGGGTTGCTCACCCAGCCGGGCTGTACAAGGGACCACCTGAGCTTTCCCGGCGATTGGTTGCGTCAGGCGAGCGAGTCTACGTCACCCTGGGCACGGATGCACCGGTCTCTGCCCTTGATGCGGCGACCGGTAAGGTGATCACGGCTTACGAAGGTACGGAGGGCACCGGAGAGATTCTGCATCACGAGGGACGCCTCTTCCTGGTGGGCGCAGGACCGGTGGCACGAGGAGGCGACACGCTGAAACCGATGGCTCCGCCCGGAGCTATGATCACCGTCCTGAACGCTTCAACCGGCGCTGTCGTGTGGAAGAAGGCCGGTGCCCACGCCTTGGCCGGGACGCTTGCCGTATCTTCCGGGAATGTGTTCTACGTGGACCCCGAGGCGGTTGTCTGTGTGGCTGCGTCGACGGGACAGGAGGTCTGGCGGACTCCACACGCCGGGCCTCGGAAGCGTCTGGCCTGGAGGGTCCCAACCTTGGTCGTGCATGGGAACGTTGTCCTGTGTGCCGATCGCCGGGAGAGCCCGAGCCCCGATATTGATGAGGCCACAGGGAAGAAGATCGCCCGATGGCTGGCCAATGCGGGTGCGCCGGGAGACTTGACGGCGTATTCGGCGGAAAGTGGTAAGCCGCTGTGGAACTGCCCGTGCGCTGAATCGTACTACACGCCCGTGGATGTGTTTGTGAACAACGGCTTGGTCTGGGTAGGGCAGAGCCGACCACGCCAGGGACCGGACTTCACGGTTGGGCGTGATCTGATGACCGGCGAAGTCAAGCACCGGATCGAGACTGACAAGGCTTTCAAGACCACCATGCCGCATCACCGTTGCCATCGGAACCGGGCGACGAATCGGTACCTGGTGACCGGCCGAACCGGGGTAGAGTTCATCGACTTCAAGACGGGGGAGTCCTACCGGCACCACTGGGCCCGAGGCGTCTGCCGCTTTGGGGTCATCCCCTGCAACGGACTGCTGTACACGCCCCCGCACTCTTGCGCCTGCTTCATAGAGGCAAAGCTGATCGGCTTCAATGCTCTCGCTCCCGCCTCACCCACCCGCATCTTGCCGGCAGAGATCCCCGATGATGGCAGGCTCGAGCGCGGCCCGGGCTTTGCAGTCGTGAAGACCGGGGCACCCACGCGTGCGGCGGCCGACGAGTGGCCGACGTATCGCCATGACGCCGCGCGCACGGGGAGCACGGACTCGGTTGTGCCGTCTCATTTGATGCAGGTCTGGAAGCAGGAGTTGGGCGGCCGACTCAGCAGCCCCGTAGTTGCGGAAGGCAAGCTCTTTATCGTGTCCATCGATACACACACGGTTCACGTCTTGGACGCCGCACGTGGGAGCGCGCTTTGGCAATACACAGCGGGAGGCAGAATCGACTCCCCTCCGACCATTGTGGACGGCCTGGCTGTCTTCGGTTCTGCGGACGGTTGGGTGCATTGTGTGCGTGCGGATGACGGCGTGTTGGTGTGGGGGTATCGCGCGGCACCGATGGACCAACGTCTGGTGGCGTTTGGCCAGCTCGAATCGGTCTGGCCCGTCCACGGGAGCGTGCTCGTGGAGGATGGTGCGGTCGTGTGTGCCGCAGGGAGATCGTCGTACCTCGACTCCGGTCTCTATCTGTTACGCCTTGACCTCAGAACAGGCAGGAAGCTTGCCGAAGAACGCCTCTATAGTCGGGAGCCGGGGACGGGTGAACAGCCCGATGAGCCGATCATGTTTGAGATGCCTGGCGCGTTGCCGGACGTCCTCTCGAGTGACGGAGAGCTTGTTTACATGCGACATCTCGGCTTCGATTCGAGCAGCCTGCAACCCCGCAAAGCGAAACCGCATCTGCACAGCCCCGCCGGGTTCCTGAACGACGACTGGTGGCACCGGAACTACTGGGTCTTCGGGGAACACTTCTACTCTGGCTACATCGGCTGGCGCTTTGCCGCCCTGGAAGCACCGGCCGGTCGGTTGCTTGCTCTCGACGACACGGCTATCTATGGGTTCTCTCGCGATTCGTCGCGTCCTCGTGGGGCCGGAGCGCAGGCGTACCATGTGTTTGCTGCCGACCGGAAGGACCTTCCGGCGCTGGAAGCACCGGACTACACGCGTGCCGGTCGCGGCTACTCCCGCAAAGGACAGAGCAAGCGCAAGGTGGGGTTCCGGTGGACCGCGGACGTGCCGATTATCGCGCGCGCGATGTTGCGGGCAGGAGATGCGCTGTTCCTGGCCGGGTTGCCTGGTGACGCTCTGCGTTCGGTGCCCGCGTTCGAAGGGAAGCGTGGCGGCGGGCTGTGTGTGGTCTCAACCGCGGACGGCAAGGCACTTCAGGACTACAGGCTTGACTCTCCTCCCGTGTTCGACGGGATGGCCGCCGCCGATGGGCGGCTCTATCTGGCGTCGCAGAGTGGCCAGGTGCTCTGTCTCGGTGCTGGCCAATCCGCCCCGGAGGCCAAGGAACTCCTCCCCCTCAAAGGGCGGCGCCCCCGGGCGCTCGCCTCCGATGCCAAAGAGCCGGGATTGGTTGGCCACTGGGTGTTCGACACAGGAACGGGGAATGTTGCCCTGGACAGCTCCGGTCTGCAGAACGACGCTGAGGTCCGTGGCCGTTGGGTCAAAGGGGTGTTTGGTACGTGCATTTCGACCGACAGCGTGGCTGGAGCGGTCACCGTTCGGGACGGGGAGCTCCTACACTTCGGGACGGGGAGCTTCAGCTTTGAGTTCTGGGTGAAGCCGGATGCCTTCGACCGTCGTCTTCTGAGCAAAGAGGATTTTCCCCGGACTTGGTGGGGTATCAACATCCTTGAAAACGGCAAGCTCGAGTTGGTCCTTGCCGGTGAACGCCAGAAGGGGAAGGCGATGTTGCGGCCGGTTTCGGAGACACCCCTGTCAACGACGACGTGGACGCACGTCGCCTATGCCGTCGATCGCGAAAAGGCCGAGGTGAGATGCTACTTCAATGGCACACTCGACACGAGGACTTCCATCCCTCCCGCAATGACCGGCAGTCTGAGCATCGAGGGTGTTGATTTGACGATTCCTTCGTCTTTCAAGCCGTTTGCGGGCCTGTTTGACGAACTGAAGATCTACCGACGTGCGCTTTCCGATGCCCACGTGCAGGCAAGCTACTCACGTGAAGTGAAGAGGCGGAAGAGTGTTGCGTTTGAGCATGCGGAGTAGGTGCGGTGCGCGTGGGATTCGACAGCACGGTAATCTCTGCTGGAGAGCGGCGGTCTCCGCCGTGGCAGCACGTAGGCCAACGGTCGGGGACGACCGCTCTCCAGCGAGACACACGGTCGGGGACGACCGCTCTCCAGCGAGACACACGGTCGGGG
>JABHEG010000187.1 GCA_018676675.1 Lentisphaerota bacterium | reverse complement strand
GCGTCCGCCAACCCCGAACCGAGCCATCGTCCCGAACAGCCATCAACACTGACACTCCCGAGCTCCGCACCGAGGGCTTCAGGCCCCCGCCGTGCAAACTTCCTGTTGTCGTCAGTGCAGACTATCAATCGTCGTCCTACAGGCGTCTCTGCCGCTTGCGAATTTTCTCCGCTGGACGGCTTCGGGGGATTTGTCGATGATTCCTCTTGGCATGGTCGGGTTTCCTTTCTGGTTCTGTTTGGGGACTGATGGGGAGCGCGAAATGCACTTCCCAAGAACACACTGGGTGATGGGGCGCTGACGTAGGCAACAAGAAGCCCCGCCATTGGTTGGCAGGGCTTTGGTGTGGCTGGGTTGGGTTGTTACCTACGGTTGATCGTGTCAGAGGCTGTAGAACCTAACGGGAGCCTCTGGTAGATGGAAGTTGATCGATCCTGCCCACTGAACAGATTGCGTCTTAAAGCCAGCCAGTTTGGCAATGCTGGTTTCAGAGAGTGGCATGATATGCCGCCTGTTGCGCTCTACCACGCGCATTGGGACCCGTATGGCGATATTGGGCATAACGTATAGGTCTACGTGGCTGGCCTTGTGGACTTCGATACGCTCAAACAACCAGCTTGCATACGCCTTCCAATCTGCCTTGTCTGGTTTCAGTGCTGTTATCTTCTCACTAATGCTGTCAATTTCAGCCGTCACCGTTGAAACCTTGGCGTCTATTGCTTTTAGGGCTGCGGCTAAGTCAGACTTTGAAAGCAGCAAGTCGGTATCCGTCAAGTATTCGCCCCGTATATCGTTCAGCTTCGTTCTCTCTGCGTCCAATGCATTCAGCTTGTTCTGCCACTTGTCGTATGTTTCATTGCTGATCTTTACCGTTTCAATCATCGTTTGTGTCTCGTCGCTGGTATCGATCAACATAGACACCAGTTCGTCTAGCTGCTTGCGGCTAACCCGTCCCCTGCTGTTGCATTCGATATTGTAGCAGCCGTAATGCTGGTCTCGGTATTGCTCGCCACTGGCCAGCTTGAACATGGTCTCAGTTACGCGGAGATTGCGCCCGCAGTTACCACACACCGCCAAACCGCCAGTTAGCCTATCTGGTTGGTTACGTGATTTATTGCCAGTGGTTGGCATCTTGCGCCGTATCGTTTGGGCACCGTACCAAAGCCTATCGGATACGATGCGGTCATATATGGGTGAGTCGATCAATGTCCCGTCGGTCTTGCGGAATTTGCCGATATATGCAGGGTTAGCCAGAATGGCACCAATGGTGTTGGAATGCCAGTTGCCGCCATACTTGGTTTTTCGCTCAGCCTCAATGAGTGCGCGCATAGTCTTGCGGTATCCGTATTGTTTCAATGCCCATAGTTCAAAGATCATGCGTACTGTTTTCGCTTCCTCCTCTTCAATGATCACCCGTTGTTTTCCCATGCTTTCATAGCCCAAGCAAGGAGAGCCAATCAGCTTGCCTTCTACTTTCAGATCGGCTCTAGCGTTCATTGACTTTCGGGTATTGGCGTCTAGCTCTCGTCGGTTCATCGTCTGTTCAATGGTGAGCATCAGTTCGTCGGACAGATTGGATAAATCAACGAGGCCCTTCTCCGTGGTGTCGATCATTGCGCCCGTGGTTTGGAAGAAGTCGATAACCCAACCTCTAAACGTGGACGATATAGGGCGAGCTATGCGGGTAGTGTTCCAAACCAGTAGCGTGGTAGCTTGACCCGACTGAAGCAGTTCAACGACACTGGTAAAGCCTGCCCTGCGACGGTCGCCATATTTGGCTGTCGTCACTGCGTCAACGGCCGCGCCCGGTACATCAGGCCATAGCGCACCCGTAGTGTCACGATCAATGTAGACGCCCACCACGCTGTACCCATTGCCTGCGGCCAGCTGCTGGCACTGTTCAACCTGCTGTTGTGCTGACCGCTTGTTTTTGTCCTTGGGGTCGTCGCTGCTCGTCCTGGCGTAGATTACAGCGGCTTTTGCTGTTTTTTCGTTCATTGCGTATCACTTCCAGTTGAGCGCGTTACGATACCTTTACCGTGAGTTCAATTATACCATTAAGATACTATGTCAATCCATGTATGCTAGCGCCCGAGAACATGTACGTGTTTGACTACCCGCGTGGCTACAAGATCTGGTACGAGCCGTTCGGGAGTTTCTACGCGATGGAACAGAAGATGGAGTACTACCTCGACAATGGCGTAAAGGGCATGTACTACTGCGGCGTTCCCTCCAATTTCCGGGATCTTTTCAACTTCGTTCAGAGCGCCATGCATTGGCGGCGGAATGTGGACATTGAAGCTCTGATCGACCGGTTCATGCCGGCTTACTATGGCAAGGCGGCACCGTTCATCCGGCAGTATTTCGATGCTATGCACAAGGAGGTCGTCGATCGCAACGTGCACCAGATGTGCGAAGGCAACTGTCCGGGCATCATGACCGCCGAGTTCGCAGAGAAGGCACGCTCGCTCTTCACACAGGCCGAAGGCGCTGTCGCGGATGAGCCGGCCCAGCTCTACCGCGTGCGCAACGAGAAGTTCTGCGTGGTCTTTGCCGATCTCAACGAACGCAACCCTGTAAACGGCAAGCTCGCCATCTCTCAGGCGGAGTTCGCCAAACGGCTGGCCGAGTTCATGACTCTTGGTCGCTTCCTGTCCCGCCGGACAATCGGGCGCCGGGACGATGGCATCGTCAGCGACTGGCTATTCAAGATCTGCCGCATTCGTACGCGTACGAAGCCGTGGTTCGTCGACCCCCTCTGCCGTCGCATGATTGCGGCTCCCGAAGCGACCTTTGCTGCGGAACGGAAGCTGTTCTGCCAGACGCCGATTGCCGGAGGGCTGCGGATTGAGCTGGATGGTTTTGTCGGATGCCGAGGGCCAGAACAGTACAGCCATGACTGCCCTGCCCGGCGCGCCGTATGGATCTATGGCAACAACACCAGGACACCTGAGATGCACGCCGTTTTCGACCTCGAGAAGCCGCTCGAGCCCGGCGCCCAACTCGTGCTCACCGGCCAGGACGATGACAAGCCTGGGGTCGTTGAGATCGAGATCAGTATCAACGGCAAACGCCTCTTCAGCGGCCCCAGCGACTGTGCGGAGAAGGACTGGTCATCGCGGGAGTTCCCGGTGAAGCCCGGTCTCTGTAAGCCTGGCAAGAACACGCTCAGCATCCGTACACTCAAGCCCTCGCCACAACGCGATGCCGGCTGGTTCATGCTCAGTGAATGCACGCTTGTGTTCGGCCGCAAACGCTGACGGCGACATACTGAAATGTCGCACTCCAGATGAATGAGAGACGTTTGGAGTCGCGGTTCTCCGCAACCGCGGGCGGCGTCAGCCGTCTTTCTTGTCGCCCCTCCCCGGACGCCCGCACACGGGCGGCGACATGCAGGTCCTGGCGGCCCGGGACGTCTCGACCCACGGAGGGGGCATCTTGGTGCCTTTCCACACTGGGTTTTCTCTTTCGGTGCAAGTACCATATAGTGCCGAGACGGCGGGGGACGACTATTGCCTCCAAGCGTAGACGGACCGACGTGGTCATTGACTTTGACCTGAACAGAGCAAGCAAAGGACACAGGAACCATGGGCAGGAAGCGTACCGGATTCAATAGCGGGGTTCTTCTTGGTGGCGTCGCTCTGCTGATGTCACTGTCGCTTCAGGCGGACGTCAAGATGCCGGCCATCTTCGGCAAAGGGATGGTGCTACAGCGCGAGAGGCCTGTGCCTGTGTGGGGATGGGCTGCGCCGGGGGAAGCGGTCACGGTGACGTTCGCGGGAAAGACAGCAAATGCTGTTGCCGGAGCTGACGGCAGCTGGAGGCTCCGCCTCGACCCCATGCCGGCTTCCGCTGAAGGCCGTGCCATGACCGTAAAGGGGACCAATGGTCTGACCTTCGACAACGTTGTGGTTGGTGAAGTCTGGCTGTGTTCAGGGCAGTCCAACATGGAATGGGTTGTGAACAGCAGTGCCAACGCCAAGGAGGAAATCGCTGCGTCGGCAAATCCCTTGATCCGCCACGTGAAGATCTCCCATGTCCACCTGCCGAAACCCTCCAGCAATGTTCGCGCGAGTGGTTGGCAGCAGGCATCACCGAGGACAACCGGGGGCTTCACCGCAGTGGGCTATTTCTTTGGTCGGAGTCTGTTCAAGGAGTTGAACGTCCCCATAGGCCTTATTGGCTCCAACTGGGGTGGGACGCGGATCGAGCCGTGGACGCCGCCGTGCGGATTTCGCAAAATTCCGGAGCTCAAGTCTTTGGCTGACCGCGTGGACTCCTGGTACTCGGAGACGCCGGTAGGCCGACAGGCGCATCTGGATGTCATCGCGAAGCTGAAAGAGTGGATCCCGAACGCAGAGGCAGCCCTCAGTCAGAACCGAGCAACCCCGGAGATTCCCGCGTTCCCCATTCCCGGAAGCTCGCACCAGGAAGCGACGAAGATCTACAACGGGATGATTCACGGACTTGTGCCCTTTGCGCTGCGTGGGGCCATCTGGTACCAGGGCGAGTCGAACGGCGGCGAAAGCCTCTCCTACTTCCACAAAACCCAGGCACTCGTTGAGGGGTGGCGGGAGATCTGGGGGCAAGGCGATCTTCCCTATTACCTCGTTCAGCTGGCCAACTACACCGGCGACAGGAGAGACCCCAAGGGCGGGGATGGCTACGCTCGAATTCGGGACGCACAGCGTAAGTGCCTTGAGATCAAGAATGTCGGGATGGCCGTGATCATTGACATTGGTGAGGCACGCGACATCCATCCGAAAAACAAGCAGGACGTGGGCAAGCGCCTCGCGCTCTGGGCCCTGGCCAAAGACTACGGCAAAGACGTGGTGTTCAGCGGTCCTCTGTACCGGAAGTCCACGGTCGAAGGCAGCAAGATCCGCGTTTCGTTCGATTCGATCGGTTCCGGCCTGATCGTGGGCAAGAAAGATGGCCTCGCTCCGGTCGTTGAGGTGAGTGACGGCAAGCTTGAACGTTTTGCCATCGCAGGTGCTGACAAGGTGTGGCAGTGGGGTGATGCGGTAATCGATGGCCAGACGGTGGTTGTGTCCAGCCCGAAGGTCGCCGTGCCGGTTGCCGTGCGCTATGCGTATTCCGCTAACCCCGTGGGCTGTAACCTGTACAATCGTGAAGGCCTTCCGGCGAGTCCATTCCGCACTGACTCCTGGTAGCGCGATTCGGCCTTGACGCGCGTTGGTATGGTCATCCTGTGCGTCGACTCAAACAGTAGGATCTCTCCATGTCCAGACGTTGGCTTCACAGTGGTTTGGTATTTGTTGCGCTGGCCGCTGCCGGCGTGGACCCGGTTCGGTACGAGGCCGAAGATTGCGTGGTGAACCGGGAGGCCTTTGTCAAGGACGTCTTCCCTCCGGACAAATGGACCCTATGGAGCACCGACCACGACGCACACAAGAAGTGGAGTGGCGGCGTGGTACTAAAGACGCCCCACGTCGGTGCGGACCGCGCAACGCCTGAGGAGGGTGCCCCGCCGTTGCATTTGCGGGTCCGGGATATTTCCCCCGGAACCTATGACGTGCGCTTGCGCACAGCTCGTGCACTTGCTGTCTCCGACGATGGTAAGGCCTGGCGCCGGCTCGAGGGGGAGTTCCTGGCCCGTGACAAGAGGATTGAGGATGGCACACTTCAGTTTTGGCTCGATGATCGGTATGCCATGGAAGAGCCCAAGCACCGTGGCTCCAGCTACATCGACTGGATCGAGTTGGAGCGTTCTACCACACAGGTGAGAGGGGTGTGGAATGGCGATTTCGAGCTGACCTCGAATGACAAGGTGGCAGGTTGGGCTTTGCCCAATGTGTCGGAGGCGCATCGGGCACAGGTGACCCACGACACCGTGCGATCCGGGCGCAACGCCGTGCACCTGCGCGTTCAGGACAAGCCCGGCACGCGTTGGACAGTGTCATGCACACGAGCGATCGCCGTAAGACCCGGTACGTCGCTGCGCGTCAGCGTCTGGGCTCAAGGTGCCCTGGATAGTGTGGCCTACATCCGTTGGGATGGGTACAAAAACGGGAAGCGGACCCACTACTTCACGGGGCGTGCGCTGATCGAGCCCAGTTCGACGTGGACAGAAGCGGTGGGGTACTTCCGTGTTCAGGAGGATGTGGACGAACTGCGCGGGGGAATCATGGGCTACGGGCCGGCCGACATCGTGTTCGACGACATAGCGTTGGAGGAGGGTGTGGCCTCGAAGCCCAGCGGGCGGAAGGTCAACGGCTGGGCCGGGACACGCATCCGGGAAACGCTTGACCGCGGGGTCATTGCCCTGCGGACATCGCAGGGCGCATACGTGAGTTGGCGGCTCCTGGACAGCGATCCTGCCGCAGTCGCCTTCGATGTGCTGCGGTCCACGGATGGGGGGGCGTCGGTCAAGATCAACCAGAAGCCGATCACACAGACGTGCGACATCAGTGACCCCGGCGTCCCGGACACAGGGCGTGTCGGGTACCGCGTTGTACCCCACGGAGACGCAGCGTCCGCCGGCGAAGCCGTCCTGACCGAAACGGCAAAAGGAGCCCCGTACATCCGGATTCCGCTGAAGGAGCCGACGACCCGGATCAGTCGCGTTGCTGTGGGGGATCTGGATGGTGACGGGGCGTACGATTTCGTGGTCCGGCACCCACGGGCGAGCATTGACCCCGGGACATCCTACTGGCGCCCGTCAGAGGATACCTACAAGCTCGAAGCCTATGCACACGACGGTACGTACCTGTGGACGCGGGACCTGGGCTGGTCCATTGAGACGGGAATCTGGTTCCTGCCGTTCGTGGTCTGCGATGTCAACGGGGATGGCCGCGCTGAAGTCATTGCCAAGACCGGAGAAGGCGACCCGCGCTCTCCCGATGGCAAAGTGGTCTCAGGACCGGAGTGGTTAACGGTGATGGACGGCCTCTCCGGCGAGGATCTGTGCCGTGCACCATGGCCTGCACGGAAGGGCTTTGCGAGTCACAATCTGGCAGCCCGCAACCAGCTGGCGGTGGCATACCTTGATGGGCGCACACCGTGCATCATCGCGTTGCGTGGAACCTATGGCCGGATGAAGGCGGAAGCGTACCAGATGCACGACGGCGCCCTGAAAGCGCTGTGGCAATACGACAACGCGGTTTACTCGAACGACTACTGGGGCCAGGGAGCGCACACCACACGCGCCGCAGACATGGACGGGGATGGGCGCGATGAAGTGCTGCTTGGGAGTGTGTGTCTGGACGATGACGGGACACCGTTGTGGAACATTGGCCGAGGCCATCCCGACGGCTGTCATCTCGGGGATGTGCTGTTGAGCCGTTCCGGGCTCGAGGTCTCCTACTGCATGGAGACGCCACAGAAGACGGACGGCGGCCTCTCCCTGGTCGATGCGGCAACCGGTGAGTTCATCTGGAAACTGGGCGTGCCGACGCGGCATGTGCACAGCACCGGTATGTGTGCGGATCTTGATCCCGCCGTGCCCGGGCGCGAGTGCTACGGTGCGGACACGGATGAGAAGAAACGCTCCAACCGAGGCTGGTTGTTTAGCGCCGAAGGTGACGTGCTTCAGAGCGGCGTCATCTACGGTGCCACCATGCCGACCATTTTCTGGGATGGCGATCTCCAGCGCGAAGTCCTGCGCGGCCGCATCTTTGACCATGGGGGCGAGGCGCACGAAGCGCGAATAGGCAGGGGTAAGGTGGTGGACATCATCGGTGACTGGCGCGAGGAGGTTATCGCCTCGGCGCCCGGGGAACTCCGGATCTACTCAACCACGATTCCGGCGATGGATCGACGTGTCTGCTTCATGCAGGATCCGCTGTACCGCGCGTGCGTCCGGATGTCGAGCATGGGGTATGAGATCTCGCCCACGCCTACTGTGCCGCCTGCTGCCAGCTCGCCAAACGTCAATCTGACGGTCGCGAAAACAGGCCGTGAACTCGCGTGCCGCGTTACGGTGTCCGCTCCGCTGCAGGCGCCTTTGACCGGAACGTTGACGTTGCGGGTTGAAGGGAATGCGGGACTCGCGCAGGACCGAATTGCGGTTGACTTGTCTCCGGGGGGCGTGCTGAGCAGGACGGTGCCTTTGACATGTGCACTCGACACGACGTTGCAGGCGCTGATCCTCGGTGAGCTGACCACTAAGACAACGGTGTTGCGGGCTCAAGTCGTGGCCCAGGGGACAGCCCGTCCGGTGACCACCGGCGCATTGGTTGAGGCCGAGAGTATTGCCGATGAGGGCGGCGGCAAGGTCCACGTTCGCAGCGATAAGGCGAATGTCCGCGGGACCTGCATTTCCCACTGGGACCGGACCGGGCACTTCATCGAGTGGCAAGTCGATGTGGCGAAGGCGGGTCGTTACGAGCTTCTGGTCAGGTACTGTGCTCCGCATGAAGCCAAACGGGCCCTGACCCTCGACGGCGTTCTTGTGCAGGCGTTGACGTTCCCAATCACCGGCGGCTTTGGCGATACCGCCGGAGACTGGGAGGAGATCACTTTCGTCGGAAGCGACGGCAAGCGCTTTGACGTCGAGAAAGGGCGGCATACCATTCGTCTAGAGAACACCAGCGACACCGGCATCAACCTGGACTATCTGGGCTTCATCCCGCGCCGTCGATGAGCTTCTGTTCTCCCGCCGGGCGATCTGCCGGTCAACCGGGCCTTCGGCCTCCCGACGTGTCTGTCCGCCTGCGGATTCCTAGACCACAGGTCCCGAAGCTCCTTTGGGATGGCCTCCCGTAGTTTGCGAAGAACGGCGTGAAGATCCTGATTGCCGGGTGCCTGGCGATCTCGAAAGCGGCTCCCTCATCCACAACAACCGTCAGCGAGTACGCTCTGATCGGCAGCAATCCCCGCAGGACTGTTCGGTAGTCGTTGGGACCCTCCCGAAGGTCTTCGAGTGGGAAGGACCAGATCACCTCTATGAGTCGGTCCCGGAGAGCGTTGCCTGGTGTGTTCAACGCCAGGTAGACGCCAGCGGGCTTGCCAGCACCGGCGCCCACTTGGGCAAACTCGATCGCTTCTCCCTCAAGCGTCACGGACTCAACGACGCCGTCCGGGTAAGGCAGGTCGAGTTTCAGCACGTTTGGGTTGAGAGGGCAGTGAGTGAGTGCAATCCGGGAGTGAGCCCTGACATTTCCTGATGAGGTGATGTGCCACTCATCGGTCTGGTTGGCGGCATAGTGATACTTCGGGCGTAACGTCGCTCCCGGGCCAAGTGACAACACCCCGAAGAGGGTGATCGTGCAGAGCGTCACGCCACAGAGTGCGGTCAGGTTTTTCAGTGATATGCGGTCCAGCAGGCGGTTGTAGAGATTACTCATGGTCCGGCTTCCTTTCTCCGGGTTCTGGAACGACACCACTGACGGGGCAGTTCTGGCCGTTCAGGACTTCCAGTTGCAGTTCCTTGATCGCGGCCAGCGTACGGCTGAGGGTCGTGGCATGGGCGCCTCCGAGCTTGGTGACGATGGTGATCTCGTAGCCGATAATCAGGATGGCGAGCCCGGTCAGCATCGCCCTGATCTCTGAGGCGTCCCTGATCAGCACGGCTCCGACGTACATCGCGAGCAGGCCCAGAAGGCAGATAAGGGATGTGCCGATGACTGCCCTCTTTTGTTCACGTTCGCACTGACGTCGGATGGCTTCGCGTACCGTGTCGTCTCGTGACTCGTCAAACTCGCCGTTGGACGCGATGTCCTGTAGCAGACGCTCTCTACTCGTCATTTGTCATGCCCTCCATTCGGGTCTTGAGTTCCCGTCGCGCCCGATAGAGGCGTGACTTGACGGTTCCTGCGTTGATTCCGAGAATGCCGGCAATCTCACTCACGGTGAACCCCTGTTCGTAGTAGAGTGACAGCAGCATTTGCCAGTCGGCCGGCAAGGCCTTGAGTGCAGCGTCCAGGGCGTCGACATCGCCTGGCGGAGACGGGGCGTTCTGACGCTGCCGCGTCTCCTCCAGGGCATAGTCCGCCAGCAGTTCCTGACGTCGTCCTTGTTTGCGGCGCCAGTTCAGGCATCTGTTGCTGACGATACGGAAGGCCCACGCGGGGAATGCGTCCGGGCGTCGGAGTCTTCGCAGGCCCTCGACGATCGTGATCCAGGATTCCTGCACGATGTCCCACGCGGTCTCACGGTCTCCGGTCATGCGGTGAGCGTGGGTCCAGAGCGGCTTGTGCCAGCGGTCAACGAGCGCATTGACGTGCTCAGGGCCGGTCTGTGCCCGCAGCACGAGGAGCTCGTCTTGGATGTGTTCGCGTCTGTCCATGGCTCTGCAGGTAAGTGTAGTGAACAGCCCGAATGGTTCAATGGAACTGTGGGGTTGCCTGCCCGCTTCACGGTCGTGGGCGAGGATGGCGGCTTGGGCGAAACCGTCAGGGCTGACACTATTGTAGACGAGCCTTCAAAGCGACCCCTGGTCGATTATTGCTCGTTGGCGGGCAGAAAGCTCCAATCGGGAGTCCCCGTTTGAGTTCAGACGAGCAGTTTGCGCAGTGGAGAAGCAGCATGAGGAGTACATCGCGTGTACCAGCTTGATCGTTCGCGTTTTGTTTTCATCTCACTATTCACGGGAGCCCTGTTCGCGTGCATCACTCAGGTCGTTGCCGATGAGGGTTCGTTCGTCCCTCCGGGAGAAACAGAACCTGAACCTTACCTGCTTGAGCAACCGGGCACCGTGGTCCGCGGGAGGAAGCACCCCCTCATCGTGTTCCTGCATGGACGTGGCGGCACGCACAGACGCCAGTGGCTGACACCCGCACTCGACACGTTCCGCAAACAGGCCGCCGCGCGCGGTTACTTCGTGCTCGTGCCACATCTGGGCACGGACAGCTGGATGAACGCCCGGGCCCGGCGCGTGCTCAACGCTTTGCTTGACCGGACGCTCAAGTCACACCCGATCGACCGCGAACGTGTATTCGTCATGGGGATGAGCATGGGGGGCGGGGGGGCGCTCACGTTTGCCGTACACCATGGCGCTCGGGTGTGCGCGGTGTGCGATATCTTCGGGGTTACGGACTTCACTCAGTTCTACAATGCGGGCCGCTACCATGAGTCTTTGAGCAAGGCCTTCGGAGGGACACCGGAGTCCGTTCCGGAGGTCTACCAGGCACAGTCGGCAGTGACGCGAATCGACGCCTTTGCCAAGGTTCCTGTCTTCGTCCTGCATGGCGACAGCGACACGGTGGTCCCCACAGAGCACTCGCGTCAGTTCGTCAAGGCCATGATGGTCCCCGGCTACGATGTGTTGTATCGCGAAGTTCCGGGCGGAACGCATACATCGGGCTTGATTCGTGGCCATGAGGACGAGATCCTGGGCTTTTTTGACGCTGTTGGCGGTAGCGATTATGATCCACGCCTGGCCTTCCTCGCCACACGCACCAATCTCGCTCAGGGAAAGCCCTACCAGTTCTCAGCTGAACCACGCTATCGTCTCACGGCCGACGACGGGGATCTCACTGACCTGACGGATGGAGCTCTGTCCGCCCGTCGGGATGAACGCGTTTGGTTCGAGCGCCAATGCGTGGCGTGGCACGGTGATCACGGAGTGAACCTTGTGGTTGACCTGGGAGCCGTTCAAGGGATCGGTGAGATCACCGGTCGCTTCCTGGGCGGACGAGAACAGGGCGGTTTGCGGTTTCCGCAGCAAGTCGGGGTTGCGGTCAGTGCAGATGGTGAGACATATCGCCGCGTTGGGCTGTACCGGAAGACGATGGATGACGCTGATTTCGGTGTACCCGCCGAGGAAGGCCGTGCTTGGATGCACGCGCTACGTTTCAGAGACCTCCGGACACGTGGCCGCTATGTCGCGTTCATGGTTCAGTTCGACGGCAGCTTTTGCGCGTCCGATGAGCTATTTGTGTTGGCCGCAGACCATTTCGTTGCCCAGGATAAACCGGGCTCCCCCGTTTCTCGGCCGGTGGTTTTCCCCTTCGGTCCGGATCGGTACACGGCCTACCCTCTGAAGGGACAGTGGTTCGCCGGGCCGGTGGAGAGCTGGAGCTGCATCGGTGGGCGCAACACACTGCCAGACAAGCGTGCCCTCGTCACTCTCATTCTGGATCTGCCGCCCGAAGTCGTCTTGACCAAGACAATGATCAACGAGCGCTACGGCGGCAGGCCCGTGCCCGCTCCGGAGCCGAAAGAGATCGTCGAAGGCGATTCCCGCTACCTGCGCTACGAGATCGAGGCGCGCGGCCTATCCGAGAAGTTCTGGATGTACCTGTTCTGGCGCACCGACCAACCCGCAGATTGGTCCGCCCCCGCTAGACTGGGCTCGCGCTGGGAGAGTGGGGAACAACCGATGGTCGCGCTCGAGTTCCGGGCTGTAGACATGCCGGCGGCACCGCGACCGAAACAGACCCACGTCAGCCTGGACTGGATGAGTCAGAGCTTCTGGACACGTAACCGGGACACCGTGCTGGATCTTCTGGCACACTGCGGCTTTACCGCGATGCCCTACTTCAAACGTCAGGCAGGCAAGCTCGGTGAGGACCTCAAGGACGCATTGCGGGCCGCGGACGCGAAGGGGTTCGAGATCGTCTACAATTTCTCCCCAATTCACGCTCTTCAGGCCCAGAAGAAGAAGCACCCGGAGCTCCTCTGTCAGCTCCCGACCGGGAAGCCCGGACATTTGTGTCCGTCGTACCGCGGTCCTCTGCTGGATGAGCACCTGGACTTGATCGCCGAAGGCTTCGCATTCCATCCGGGGCACTGGGTCTTCCTCGACTGCGAGGTGCACTGGTCATCCGTTGCGCAAATCGGGGAATGCACACGCTGTTGCGCTCAGCGCAAGGATGGGGAGTCCGACACAGCCCTGGCGGCACGCCTGGGAACGGAGATCTACGGCATGCTGCGTGACCGCCTGGAGGCCGTCCGCAGAGCACAGGGAGGCCCGGAGTTTCGCATGGGATCCTACGCAATACATCCCTCAGCAACGCGCTATCCTGTGCTCCCGTTCGACAGCCTCTATCCTGACACCCTCGACTTCGCCATGCCAAGCATCTACACGGTGGATCCGGCCGCGGTTCAGACCCGCATCGAGGCGGACCGCAGCACGATGGCTCGAAGTGACAACATCCCCTGGCTGCAACCGGGGAACATGGGCGAGAAACCGGCTGAAGCGCAGTTCCGCGAGGCACTCAGCTGCCTGCTCGCCGGCGGGATGGGGGTGACCTACTACACGCACCATGGCTTTGACGCGGCCGATTTGGCCGCGGTCGCTCGTGCCATACTGACCGTGAACACACACGAGCCCGTGTTCACTCAGGGGATCCCGATTGCGGACTGGGACGACATGGCGGAGGGCTTCAGTACCTGTGGGCGAATGCTCAAGGGCCGCGCCGTATGGATCGTGGCCTCCGACCGTGCCGAACCGACTGATATTGTCTTGCCAAGCCCACAGGGGCTGCGCGGTGTTGTATCCGAACTTCGCGTCGAATTCGACAAGGCCATCGAGAAGCACGTAACCAAGGGCCCCATGCCCTTTGCCGCTGGCCAAACCCGCGTGTTCACCGCCCTGCGATGACACGCCCCTCCATGGCTACTCATGGTTCTCGGGCAGGAAGTAGGCGTTCGGGGTCAGCGCGACGAATGGGGGTACTCCCTCCATGCGGAGCTGGTACTGGCCATCGTACAGTGCCACGACCATCGTCCAGAGCTTGCCTCGCATGCTTCCTGGAACGGTGATGTCCAGTTCGTGCCAGGTGCGCTGATCGTATTTCGCCCTGGGGGTCCAGCGACAGCCTTGAACGAGCTGCCCATCGGGTGCGTAGACCGCGAGCCCGCAGGTGCCATTTCCGTAGTACTTCCTCATGGCGATACGGAATGACTTCACACTGTCAGGAACGCGGAACCAGTAACGGGCGGATTCACACAGAAAGCGCCCCATTCCCGGGTCGACTTGCAGCACAGCGCCTTTGGCTTCGGGGAATGCAAAATCAACCATCGCCGGGTAGCCTTGGTGCACCTCCAGACGCCATGCTCCGGTCTTGCCGTGGGCGGGAACCTCGAACGTGGCCTTGGCCTCCTTCATCGGCTTGAACACACGGTCCAGTGCGGGTTGGCCGTCGGGATCATGCAGTTTGAACCACCATTCGCTTTCCTTGGTTGCTCCCCGGCGTTGATACGTTCCCCGAAACGGCTTGTCCCCGGGGGCAAGGATGTACATGGTGTGCTTACGCTTGAAGCCCCAGCGCAGGTAGTCCGGCTGCGTGGACGGCTTGATTCCCAGTTCCGCGGCTGCCGCGATCAGGGGAAGACAGTTCACGAGGTAACGGTCAGTGGAACGAGCTGCCGTCTCCAGCGCTTCTATTCCGCGTTCGATGTAGGTGCGGTCGCCGGTGATGCGCCAGGCGTAGACCATGGGATCGGCCATGACCGAGAATCGGTTCCCGAACTGCCAGCCACCTTCAGCACGGGCCTGCTCAATTGTGTGGTCCATCTCTTCCAGAAATGAAGAGCGCGCATCCGAATCCCCGGTAGAACGATGGATGCGCATCAGTGCATTGAGATTGGTCCCGCCGTACAGGAGCCCACCTTTGCCGGACAGAGACGTCCGCTTGCCATCGGTGACCTTGATACTCTCACGAAACCGTCGGGCAATGGTCAAGGCGCCATCCAGGTTAGCCTTCTCGCAGGTGACGTCACACATCTCGGCGACATGCCAGGCAGGCCATCCGTGAGCTCGGCCCTGTCGCCATTCCTTCCATCGGTCAACCGCCCACCCGCGGCAGCTGGCGGCATTGCGGCGATTGATGTCCAGCACGAGTAGGTCACCGGTCAGCAGATAGTGGGTACTCATGATCTCCGGGTAGTCATGGCAGACATGGGACGTACCCCCGAGCGCATGATGCATGTTGTGGGTGTACTGGTTCCCGTGCACGTGATCGACATCCACATCCACGGTGTGGCGGATCGTGCGCTCGGCAACAGCGAGTGCGCGCAGGTCGCCGGTGCGCAGGTATTGGGTGAGCCAGTTCCGGGACCGTGCCGTTTCGCTGTTACCCCAGCCTTGTGCCGTGTGGTGGTGCGGAAGGTCGCCGACGTTGAACTTGCCGATCGGGAACACCACATCCATGACCGCCGCCTGCAGGTCAAAGCTGCGTTTCAGCATGGCATCGACATCCTTGAACGTGCTTTGCTCGGGTGTCACGCCCCAGGTGATCGCTCCACTCGCCAGCATATGTGCGGGATCGGTGACAGTTCGGGCGGTCCCCGGGAGTGTCGTGAGGGCTTCATGTTTTCCCGCAAAGCCGAGCCAGAACCGGTGTGTCTTGGCCATGCCGTGAGTCAGAAGCAGGGCTTTCACGCCACGCGTCGGCCACAACTCGACGGTCACGCCATCGTCATCGGCCCGGACGGCCAGAGGGTAGTTGGCGCCGAGATCCTCGATGCGCAACGCCATCGCTGCCCGGCCAGTGTCGAAGCTGAACTGCCCGTCGAGTTTGCGGACCTCGGTCGCCGTCTTGCCTGCCCGGGTCACCGTGGCGCGCAGGTCATCAGGTGTCACAACGGTGCCGCGCAGGTCGTTGTCGATCGCGGTCTGCAGGGCGTAGAACTCGGGGCCCATCGGCAACCGCCTTCCGCCCGCTTGCACGTGGCTTTGAGCGATGTGACGGAAGGGTAGGGCGAGAGCAATACCGCGCAGCCCGGTCTCGGGCGCGCCGGAGCGCGTCAGGTTCTCGAAGGTATGCTCGATTTTGACTTCCGCAGACCCCGCATACGCGAACACACGCACGATGTACCCCATCTTTGCCTGTCCTGCCGCGTCACGATGCCAGCCCTGAGCCCGGATCACGGCCTCGACGGGCCCCGCGCGCTCGACCACGAGCGTCGGCGTGTCATGCTGTGACTCCCAACGCGTGCCACCATCATCGATCACCGCCAAACCATCCGTGCCCTCCGCTTCCAGCACGCATTCGCTATCAGCGTATGTACCGTCCCCGTTCGCGTCGAGCCAGGCCTTGTCAAAGAGGCGAAATCCCTTCCTGCTCAACGCAAACTTGAGCACGCCGGTGTTCACCACCACGCCGTCGGCTGTAGCCTGAACCGCAACGCGTTTCCTGGCGGCTTCCCTCGCGGAAGCCACACCATGTCGTAACGTGAAATCCACGGCTCGGGCGTCCCCGTCCACAGGGAACGCCACATACAGGCTGCGGATGGCCCCGTTCGCCGCGTACCGGGCCAGGACCTGAGTCTGCACAGGGACGGGCGTGCCGGTTGCATCGAACAGCCGCACACGATCCTTCCGGAAAAGCGTGCCACGGGGAAAGAGCACAGTGCCGGTCGCAACGCATCGAGTGGATGCCGAATTGAGCCGTTGAACGGTGAGTCGAACATCTCCCTTTGCACCTGCCAGGTCTGCACCGGCCGGCGGGGCCTGCAAAGCGCGCACGACATACGCCAAGTCGTCGATTGCCGGTGCCGGAGGAGGCACTGTGAGGGACATAGTGCTTTCGCCTGCGTATGCTGTAGCAGCAGTGCCGTGTTCCAGTTGTAGCGCGTCCAGTAGCACGTCACCGCCTACGGCACTGACGCGTGCCTCGAACAGAGCGCCCATGATTCCCCAGCGATTGATCTTCAACACCAGATCGATCAGAACCGGCAGCTCGAACCGTTGCCATTCATCGGTGGGTGCACATGTCGTTTCAAAGAGCTCCGGCCTCGGGTTGCCGTCATCCACATCGACTTGTCCCCAGAGGCCCAGTGTACAGGTGGTTTTTCCGGACGTACCGTTAGCCCGGCGCATGTAACCGGACAGTACATAGGGTTCACGCCCGTCCACCGCCGTATCCTTGCCCCGTCGCACGCGCATCACCTCCGTTGGGACGCGCAGTGTCTCTCCCGCTGCCAGTCGTGCACAGCGCGTGCCCTCGAACGCGGCCCCCTCCACCAAGGCGCTTCCCGGGCAACCGCGATTCAGTTGTCCGAACCGACTCCAGTACTCCGGCAGTGCGTTGCCAATCCCGCGTTCGAAGCCCGGATTCGGCAGGACGTTGACCGTGTACTCGATCGTCGGTTCCGGGATCACACGAACGCTACCTGCCGGGGGATCGATTGAGAGGGGCGCAGCGTTGCCGACGGCGATCCCGCCTAGCAATAGGCCAATGACCAGTCGTTTCTCAATGCTATAGTTGCAGTTCATGTCAACGTTTCTCCTCAGGGCTATTGATCGTCGGCATCCCGAACGCTGAGTGTCGTGTCGTTCAGGTGCGGTCCGCTTACTCTTGAGACTCAGTCAAAGAGACTCGGATTGTCCGTGACGGCAATGAGATCAACATGGATTCCCTCGCGGGGGCCGAGCCGGAAGGTGTGCTCGCCCGCAGTTAGCGGGAGGGCTTGGAGGCGCGCAAGGTGACTCTTGCTATTCTGCGCGGCGAGCGTCCAGGTCCAAGAGGTCTTGCTGCGCATGTGTGCGTCCTTCACAGGGGCGCCGTCCAGAGCGATTCTTGCCGAGTCGTGGGTGCCGACGGGGGGCTCCGAACGCACTCGCATCAGGATGAAGTATTTGCCGTCCCTGGGGACACTGAAGCGGTATTCAGACGGGGGCACCCCTGTCTCCTCTGCCACCACCACGTACTTTCCGCCCGAGGCATCGGCGTCAGTCACGGGAGGACGCACGTTCCCGCCGGTTGGCGCTTCCGCTTCGAGGTACTGAACGAAGACGTCCTCCCGCGTCGGTTTGACGGGGGCTTGGACGTTCGTCTTGGCGTAGACCATCACTCCGCGCGAGTAGCCGTTGGCGAGTCGGATAAGGAAAGCGCCTCTGTAGACGGGCCGCTGTGTCACTTTTCCGGGCAGGAGTGTTACGGTGAAACGCACCTTCTTGCCCGATTCCAGCATGCCCTCGCCAGGCGTGACGCGGAACCAGTCGAACGCGTCGTTCTGGCGGGTGGTGAAGGGACTTGAGAAGCCCTTTCCTCCGACAACTGCCGTCACCGTAGCCGTGGTGCCTGCCTGGCCATCCTCGGCGGAGAAGCTCAGCTGGGACACGTCGAGAGACACCGGGATTGGCCGTCGGGGGAGAATGCGCTTGGCACCGTGAGGCAGGGCTCCCAAGTCGACGTGTCCGTTCGGACCGGGAGCAAAGTTGTCGATAGGGATCCCCGCCCCGATGGCGGGCGAGTCGTCCTGGAGTTCGAAAAGCGCTCTTGAGGGATCCACAAACTTGGGCGCGGCGAGGATGCCGTGGGCCTCCACGCCCTCTTCGCCCGTGGAGAGCAAATTGTAGTCGCATTCCGACTGATGGCTCTTCTCACGTCCTCGGATGGCGACTTTCCCCGCGAAGACATTGTTCTTCGCGACGATGCGCAGGTTGTGCACCAGGCGAAGGTCGCCCGACGGGCCATAGCAGGTGTTGTTGAAGATGTAGGATACCGCGCTCTTGCCGTTGGGGCCGGCCGACGTCTTGATGGTCTGCCCACCGACCCCGCGCTCATCACCCATGTTGACCAGCAGGTTGCGGAAGACGTACGACGGGCTGGACATGCAGCCTTGGATGCTGACTCCGCAGAGACACCCCTCAAACTTGTTGTCGAAGACGCGGACGTTGGTCTGGCCTCCATCGATTTCGACGGCGTCGTCGTTGGCGAAGCAGATGAGGTTCCCGTAGATGTCCGCATCGCGGTTGAACCCGCCATCCACGTGGAAGTTGCCGGAGCCCTCCACACCATCATTCCAGCGATGCCGGTCACTGCCGATGAAATCGTTGTAGCGTAGCACCGTGGACCGGGGTTTGTCGATGCCCACGGCTTGAGGACCGGAGGGGTGGGAGTAGTACCAGGAGTTGGCCGTGCTGACCGGATCGTGGACGTAGCATCGTTCGACAACCGTGCCTACGCTGCGGCTGATGAGGATGGCCGTGTCCCAGTTGATGGCATGCCCACTGTCCGTGTAGAACTTACCGTCAAGATCAAAGCGCTGGGTGCCGATTCGCCCCCAGCCGGCGATGTCGCAGTTGGCGACGCGCACGTGCGTGCATCGCTTTATCTGGATGGCGTCCTTGAGGCCCCCGCGCAAGGTCAGCCCTTCCAGCAGAACGAATCGTGCTTTGTAGAGACTGATTAGGGGAGTCGTGCGGTCGTTCCTGAGGACAAATCCGGGCTTGGCCGTGACCTTGATCCAGCCGTCGGCCGTGCCCGCTTCGCCGATGGTCAGGTGGCCGTCGAAGTTCGTCTCGTCCAGGACGATTGTCTTGGCGACGGGTACGGTGCTGGACCAGGTGCGGAATGACTCTTGCGCCAACGTCGTATCGGCTTCCCCCACAATCCACAACTCGTACGCCGTGTCCTCCTTCAGATCGACGATACTCCCGCGATACATGGCATCCTCTTTGATGAAGGGGGGCTGGAAGGCGCGCTGCCACTTCCCGCCTTCCTTGCGGAACTGCACCGACAGTGCTTCGCGCTTGGCGCTCTTGAAGTAGTAGGAGCAGCTCTGGAAAAGCGGTACCACGGCGAACGGTTCCAGGGCCTTCAGCTTGTAGTTCCCTGCCGCCTTCTGTTCCTTGATTCGCGTCTGGTCCGCCGCTGTGAGAGCTGACGCGAACGTCACGTAGTCGAACGTGATGCTCTCCTCGTCCCCGCTGGCGTAGAGGCATACCTGTATCTGTTGGACGCCTTTCCAGCCGAACCTCTTGTGCATGTCCACGGCGTAGAGTCCAGGGCTGTTGATGGTGAGGGCGACCTTCTTTTCGAAGGGGCGCATCCGGATGAGTTTCACCGAGCCGTTCCCGCTCATTTGCGTGACGCTGACCAGAAAGAGAGGGCATGTGTCGGTATCGACCGTGAAGGTCTTGCTGGCCGTCGCATAGCCGGGGGGGGCGGCTTTGTCTTCGATGGTCAGAGCCCCCTTCTCGCACGAGAGCGTGCCAGGCGTGCCGGGGGATAGCTCCCAGCCCTTTTGCGAGAAGTCATCGGTGATCTGCGCACTGCTCGTTGTGATCGCCAGGGCAAGGACAGCAATCAAGGACGGTATGGTTCTCTGCATTGTTCTCTCCTATGACACACTCATTCGGCGAGGAGGCCGACGGCCTCCGGGCAGCCGTAGACGCTGGCGGTGTAGGACTTGCCTTGTCCGGGCCCGGGCTCCGGTGGGTGTTCGAGCAGGTTGCCGAACTTCTCCTCCCAGGCCAGCCGCAGGATTCGGAGGTGCTCGGGATTCCCGGTTGCTTTGACGGCGTTGACATAGGCCATGATGATGACGCCGGCTTGACTCACGGTCCGGTGCGCCGGGCAGGACGTGTAGCGCCAGCCGCGCAGGCTGTCGCGCCAGGTGTCGTTGTTGATGTAGCTCACGGCTTCATCCAGGCAGCGCACCATGCGCTCATCCCCGGAGAGCTCGTGATACCGAGCCAGGCCATTGATCAACACAGCTGTGATGAAGGTCGCCATCCCGGTGTGGCGGGCCTTCTCGCAGATGCAGTGGTCCGGGGCCATGGGGTGCACGATCCAGCCTCCGCAGACGGGATCCTGCATCTCCAACGCATCCTCAGCCAGGGTTCGCATCGCTTTCACAAAGCGTTCATCGCGGCTGATTTCGTAGGCTCCGCCCAAAGCGAGCAGTGTCCAACCCGCGACCCGTCCGCAATGGGTGCTTCCCATGAAGGTGTACTCACGGTCCTCCACCAATCGGGCCAGGTTGTCGCCAATGATTTCGACCGTCTCCTTGAGGAACGGGTTACCGGTCAGGAAGTAGAGGCGCATCAGGCCGGTGGTCCAGACGTGGCCCAGGTTGAACGGGTTCAGGCATGAATAGGGCATGCCCTTGCTATGTCTGCCGACGCCCTTCTCGCGCAGTAGCTCTTGCACCTCAAGTTGGGTGATGAAGCCACCGACATGGCCATGCGCGTGTTCGTGGACGAGGCCTGGCCGGGACGGATACGCCGGATGGTGCCACTGGTCGAAGTAGGTCGCCAGGTCGGCGTTCACGTGGTGTACGGTGTCGACTTCGGCCGAGTGGCGCCCGGCAGCGTCGGCCCAGCGGAGATAGGTCGGATCTCCGGTCCTGGCGAACTGCAGCAGGAGTTGGTCGGTGGTGTCGTATTCGTGGTTTCCCCAGTTGATGCGCCGTTCGCCAAACCAATCCCCCCAGTTGAGCGCGCCGTAGTCACGCTGCATCTCGATTGACTGGACGTAGCTGTCGAAGAGTCGGTCGGCCCAGGGGTCGTAGTCATCCATGGCCGGAGTCCCTGCCGGTTGAATGGCACCCCAGACGCCGGTGGCGATCGCCTGCTCCGGATCCGCTGCTGGAACGGGTGGGCAGTTGGCGAGTCGTGCCAGGTCATCGCCATCGCCGTTCAGGTTCAACAGAAGCTCCCAACTGCGCGCCTGTCCGGCCCGGAGTTGGTAACAATCTCCCGCGAAGAACCACTGGTGCTTGTACCACGGCTCCATGTGGGCGAAATCACCCTCGTCAAAGCGGGGCAGAATGCCGACTTCCAGCCCGTCTGCTGAAACAGCCAGACTCTTTGGCCATTGCTGCCAGAAATCGCGCATGGCGACCGTGACTTCCCCGTTCTCGGTCTCCATCGTTGCCCAACCCGGCGCCTTGTCGCCACGTCCATCGGCGCCGTGTAACTCGAATGCCTCATCGTCGCGCTGGAACAGCCGCATCCCCGGGGCGTTCTCAGGCCGCCAATCGGGAGCGCCGCCAATCGTGCCGGCGGTGGCCCTGCTGTTCGGTCGAACCATCAGATTCAGGGCTTTGACCTGGCACAGCACGCCCTTATCCGCATCAATCAGGACCATTGGTCGGAGCCGCACCAAGCCCAACCCCGCAAACACCGACGCCCGTATCCGGAACTGCAATACGCGCTCCCCATCAGGCCGTCGGAAGTTGCCACGCAGACTCAGCGTGCCTCGCAACGGTCCGGCGGTTTCGACCTCTGCGGATTCCGCAACGGCCTGGCAGGTCACGCCGTCGGCCGTCATTAGGTCGACGTGCACGGTGAAGCGCCCCGGCACGGCCAGCAGGCCCTCTTCCGGGACCACGAGCCGTAGCGAGTCGTTCTCCAGCCCGGCCGCGCCTGTCAGCGCTGCGACACCCCCGCCCACGGCTCTGGAGACCCCGCGTTCAAGCCGGAATGTCTGAATGGCGTCGCCGGGGCCGGACTGGAAGTCCAGGAGCACCCAGCGCACACTGCCGTCGTCCCATGTCCCCAGTACCTCTGTTTGCAGCGGCACCGGTTTGCCTGCGCTGTCCTGCAGCATGAACGTGGCTTCCGTGGGGACCGCTCCCTGAGGCAGCGGCACGCCTCCAGTCACGGGAACGTTGCCCGGCATTTCGTCCGAGCGCTGAACGGTAATCACCAGCGGTTCCATGGCTTTCTCCCTCGGTCTGCTCTCTCAGGTATCTGTTCCTGCAGCCATCCGGACCTTGGTCGCGGCGAAGGCGGCCATGGCGTCGGTGACCGGGTTCATGAACAGGTCGATGGGGATGAACGAGTCACCACGGTTCTCACTTTCACGCACGACCTGTTCCAGGAAGACATTGAAGAACTCCGTTGCGATGTTGAGTTTGGCAAAGCCGCAGGCAATGGCCTCACGGACCTTATCCTCGGGGGTGTCTGAGCCACCGTGCAACACCAGTGGGATGGCGACTTTCTCGCTGATGCGGCGGGCCAGGTCCGTGTGGATGATCGGTGCGCTCTTGTAGAAACCATGCGCGGTCCCGATGGCCACGGCCAACGCATCGACATTCGTGGCATCTGCGAACTCCGCGGCTTCTTCAGGGGTGGATAGGGGCAGATCTTCTGTTGCCGTGGTTGGGATGTGGCCGATCTCTGCCTCGATTGTCAGGCCTCCCTCGTGGGCGATTTGGGCCGCTGTGCGGGTCTGAGCGATGTTTTCAGCGAGTGGCAGCTTGGAACCGTCAAACATGGCGGAGGTGAAGCCGTATTCAACAGCCATCTTGACGTGCTCGATCGTTTGGCCGTGGTCGAGGTGCAGAACGACCGGGAGATCACTGTGGTCCGCCAGATCGCGGACCAGGGCGCCCACGTAGCGTGCCTTGTCATCGCCGAAGAGCCGGTGGAAGACCTGCAGGATCACTGGCTGGTCTTCCGCCTCGGCGGCCATGAGGGCCGCCTTCGCCGATTCACAGTTGACGACGTTAAAGGCGCAGACGGCCCGGCGTTCAGCACGGGCTTGGGGGAGAATTTCATTGAGGGTTACGAGAGGCATGGTTCTCCAGGCTCCTGGCTGTTTGATAGCGTCCCGGGAATCGCTGGCTATCAGCCCGCGCCTGCCCGTGTCCGTCCGTGTTAGTCCGTGTCCGTCCGTGTTCCGTAATACTCGCCCACGGCTCTGCAGGCCAGCTTCGGGCGTCGGTATTCATCCAGGACCCCGGCGTTGTTGATCCCGCGTGGTTTGGAGCGCACCTGGCCGGACGGGCCGTAGGAGCGCGTATCGTGGAACTGCCAGAGCGTCAGGCCGCACGTGCGGAGATTCTCCAGGACCACTCGAGCAGCCTCGACCATGTAATCGGCCTGGTATTCTTCAGTCCATTGCGTTCGGGCCAAATCGTGACAACCGTAGAGCCCGCAGGCACCGATCTCCGAGAAGATCAGGGGCTTGTCGGCGAACGGGGAGTCGCCGGAGAATTTCTCGATCAGCGCGTTCACATGCGGGGCGATGGCTTCGTCTGACGGCGTGTCCCAATCCACTGGGCCGATCCAGCCTGGGTACGTGTTAAGGGAGATGATGTCGACCAAGTCGAAGCAGAGATCTGCCGTTCCGCGGTTGGAGGCGTAGGACACGAGCCGCGATCCATCTTCTTCACGGATTGCGCTGGTGAGGGTTCGGTACAGGGGCAAGGCCCGCTCCGTGTGGGATTCGGCTTCGTTCAGGAACCCCCAAACGATGATGCAGGGATGGTTGTGCCCGTTCCGGACCATGGTTCGAGTCTGTTCCTCCTGCAAGCGCATGAAGGTCTCGTTGGCCAACTCGTCGGCCTTGTTCCCCCAGCCGAGACTCTCGGTCCAGACGAGGACGCCCATTTCGTCGCAAAGGTCGAAGAACGCCTCGCTATGCGGGTAGTGAACGCAGCGAACAAAGTTGCAGTTCATGCGCTTCAGCCATTGCAGGTCCGTGAGCATCAGTGACGCGGTTTGGGCAGGGCCGAGTTCGGGGTGGGCTTCGTGCCGGTTGAAGCCGCGCAACTCGATGGGGGCTCCGTTAAGCAGAATTTCCTGCCCTCGCGTCTCAATCGTGCGCAGACCGAAGCGCTCACGGATACAGTCGCCGTCGATGCTCACCTCGACCACGTGGAGCTGCGGATCATCCGGCGACCAAACGCGGGGGTTGGGCACCCGCAGCTCTACCTCGATGCGCCCGTTTTCCGGCGTTCCTTCGAGCCCCAGCGGTTCCCCGCCATCGAAGGCAACCTTGTAGTGGCACGTAGCTGAAACGTCACCATCGAGGACGATGGCAAGGCGGACGAGCCCGGTCTCCAAGTCCAGCGGCGTGACGTGAGCGCGCTCGATGGCGTGGGCCGTAAGACGGTGGAGTCCCACACTGCGGTAGATGCCGCCGTAGCCATAGAAGTCGTAGTTGGGCCGGAAGAGCGGGACGCGTTCCTCATCGAAGCGATTGTCGAATGCAATGACCAGCTCGTGCGGACCGTCGTCGTCGACCGTGACCTCATAGGACACGCCCGAATAGGGCAGCTGGCAATCGCCGATGTGCTTTCCGTCGAACCAAATTCGACCGAACAGGCCCATGCCGCCGATCTTCAGGCGAAGGCGTTCACCCGACTCGAAGTCACCCGGAAGCAGCTTGCGGAGCATGCCGACCCCACGCCGTTGCGTGTACTCCGGCAGCGTGTCAATCACGCCCGGTACAGCCATGCTGCTCTCCGGGCAGAAGCCTCCCGGGGTCACGGCATCCCAATCGGCATCCCCGAGCCAGGCGAACTCCCAGAAGCCGTTCAAGTTCAGGATTCGGCGCGTGGGGTAATGTGGGTAGTGTTGCATTTGCTCACTGCTTTTGGAGGGGATCGGTCAGATCGGTCAGATCAGACGGATCAGACCGATCGTCCTAAAGCCGGTTGGCCACCGCTTCTTCAATGGAGATGACTCGGACCGGCTTCCCGTCAGACTGGCTCAGCACGTGCCTGGTATAGGGGCTGGCGGTGATGATGAGGTCATCTGGCGAGTCCATGAGCTCGACAAAGCGTTCCCGCATGAGCTCGACCAGCCTGGGACGCAATCGCGCGAACACGACGGCTCCTTCGCCGCAGGCGTAGGATTCCTCGGGATTGGTGCCGAAGGGCTTCAACGCGTATCCGCAGGCGCCCAGCAGTTCTCGCGGCTCGTCGGTGATGCCGTTGTAGTTGCGCAGGAAATCACTGTCGATGTAGATGGCTTCGGCCCTGTTTGCCTTGGCAGTCAACTGACCGGACGTGACGAGCCCGAGCAGGTAGGTCGAGGTGTGCTGGATATTGAGGCCGTCCAGTGCGGCCCCAAGCCCCGTAGAGTCGCCCTTTATGGCATCGAACGTGGCCGGACACGAGGCGACGACCGTGCTGCAGCCAGAGGCAGTTATCGCATCCCAGGTTTGTCTGGCTGCTTCGGCGGCTTGGTCAGCGAATCCCAGCACGGCCAACGCCTTGCCGGTGTCGTTGACGCGCAGCGTGCGGAAGGCGACGCCTGCGGCCGCCATCGCTTTGCCGAACGCGGCGGCGATTTCAGGTTGACCGGCTTGGTACGCCGTGGTCTCGATATACAGGATGTCACCGGCGTTGCCGGTCATCTCGGTTGCGAACTCCGCGACAAGAGAATCGGCGAGTGTCTTGACATCACAAGGGGTGAGTCCTGCCTCAACGATGTCGCTACGGGCGGCGAGTACGAGTCCTGCCTCGTCGTAGGAACTCACGCAGTGTTGGCGGCAGGCGGCGCTGAGCGCGCAATCGTACATCGTGTTGATGTAGTCCGAGTTACTCAGTTGTTCCGGGTTCATGCGGACGCGATCCAGGATGAGGGCGCGTCCTCGCGGAATGTCCGCCTCCCGGAACGTGACGTTGGCTGTGGTGTCCAGATGCCGGCACATGAAGCAGAAGCGGCAGGCATCGATGGTGTCGAGGTGGTCGTGTATGTGCATCAGGGGCTCCGTTGCTCGCTGGGAAGATCAGTCAGATCGGTCGGATTGGTCAGTTCGGTCGGATCTACTCCGCCGTTACACCCCAAATCCCATCTTTCCCGGGTTCATGATGCCGTTGGGATCGAGGGCAGTCTTGATGCGTTTGAGGACATCGAAGGCGGGGCCATAGAGGTCGGGCATGATGCGACCGAGCTTCAGGCCGACGCCGTGGTGTTCGTTGATGACTCCACCGTTGTCAATGGCCGCGCGGATGGCCATGTCCCAGATCCTGTTGTAGAGGGCAGCGACTTCATGCGGATCCTGTGGCGGTTCCTCGATGATGAAACGCGCGTAGAGCATGGCGCCCCACTCGTACCAGTGCGAAAAATGCCCAATGAAGGTCGCCTCGGGGAAGTTCTCTTCGACCACGTTCTTCATGGCCCAGTAGATCTTCTCAATGTTCGCGAATGTGCCCACCGTGTCCAGTGTTCCGAAGGCTTGCGGGAGCTGGAACATGTACGGCGGGTAGAAGAACTTGTAGCGGTTGTCCCACCACGTCTCCCCTGCTTGCGTGCCCAAGTCCTCGGGATCCTGTTTCGCACAGATCGCGCACGCCTTCCGCATCTCCAAATCGACCATGTCCTCTGCGCCGTCAAACCCGAAGACGAGGTACGAGCCCTGTCGGTCGATGTCAAGGACCTTCTTGATCACCTTTGCGGTCTCCGGCTCGTCATAGAGACGGATGACCGTCGGACGCAGACGCGTGGACATGATCTCGGCGCCGGCAGCCATAGCGGTGTGCATATCTTTGAACAGGAAGGCATGGAACTTCCGGCTCTCGGGGATCGGGTGGATCTTGAGAGTGGCCTTCGTCATGACACCCAACGTGCCTTCGCTGCCGACATACACCTGGGTCAGGTCCGGCCCGGAGGCGTGCCGGGGAACAGGCAATGTGTTGATGATCTCACCTTCAGGCGTCACCACCTCCAGCGACATGACCATGTCCTCGATCTTGCCGTACTTGGTGGAGAGAACGCCGGTCCCGCGGTGGGCCAGGAAGCCGCCGAGAGTGGCGCAGGCGATGGAGGCAGGGAAGTGCATGGTCGAGAAGCCGGCCTTCTCCGTCGCCCACTCGAGTTGCTGCATGTTACAGCCTGTCTCGGCCGTGATGGTCAGTGATTCTTCGTCGACCTCAATGACGCGGTTCAGCTTCTTCGTATCAAGAGAGATCCCCCCGTAGATCGGCAAGGCCCCGCCCTGGGAACCGGACCCGCCACCCCACGGCGTGACCGGGATCTTGTAGGTGTTGGCGATTTTGAGGACCTTGGCCACGGCCTCGGCTGTCTCCGGCGTCACGACCACATCCGGTGGCCGTGGCGGTTGATTGCGGTCGTGCCACATCTCCGGCATCCAGTAGTAGTCGATCGAGTGCCCGAGCTTGTCCGAGTCGTCGTCGCGGACATTGTCGTCGCCGACAGCCCACGAGAGCTCACTGCGGATCATCTCGAACATGTAGTGATTGGTCTGGGGAAGCATGGGACTTCGGGCCTCTCGATGTTGGCGATTGGGTACTGGTTATTGGTTATCGGTCATTGGGGGGCGGGCTTTGTCCCTGCCCGCGAAGGTCCCCAAGGTCGTGGTAGACGTCTGCCAGGAGGTCGTGGATGCGATAGTAAAGGGGAGTGAGCTTGGCGTAGTGTGCCTGGTTGTCCGGATTCGGGGAGACGGGCTCCCGTTCCGTGAGGCACTGCCGGACGGCGGCACGTTCGTCGTCGAACACGCCAGTGCCAACTCCGGCCAGCAACGCTGAGCCGAAGGAAGCATCGCAGCCTTGGGGGACGATGATGTCGCGATCGAACACATCCGCCACGATCTGGGTCCAGAGCGCACTTTTCGCGCCGCCACCAATGAGCCTGAACTCGGTAACCGGTAGGCCCATCTCCTCGATGGTCCGGAAGCAGTCGCGCAGAGAGAAAACAACGCCTTCGAGCAGTGCGCGGATGAAATCGGGGCGGTTGTGCCGCATGGTGGCTCCCACGAAACTGGCCCGCAGTTGCGGATCCCAGTACGGAGCCCGCTCGCCTTGGAGGTAGGGGTGGAAGAACAGTCCATCTGCTCCGGGGGGAGACTGGGCCGCTTCGTCATCCATGATGGCGTAGACACTGCGCCCATCGCGTGCGGACTCCGCGAGTTCCTCCGCACAGAAGTGGTCGCGGAACCAGCGTTGAGCTCGGGCGGCGGTGTTGGTTGCGACTACCGTGTACCACATGTCGGGGACGACGTGTGAATAGGTCAGCGTGCGAGGATGGGGTACAGGGCGATCCGTCATGACATTGACATTGCCGGCTGTGGCCAGCTTGAGTATGCAACTGCCCGGCTCAATGGCCCCGGCGGCGTAGCCTTCAACGGCGGAATCGGAGCAACCGCAGACCACTGGGGTGCCTTCTGGCAAGCCGAATTCAGCAGCGGCAGCGGCCGTTACCTTGCCGACAACATCGGTTGGCGATACGAGTGGAGGGAGGATGTCGGTAGAGATATCGGCCAGACCGCAGAGCTCCTCTGACCATTGCTTGTTGGCCATGTCGAAGAAAAGCGTTCCCTGGGCCTCGATGGTATCCGTGCACCACTCACCGGTCAGCCGCCAGCGGACGTAGTCCTTGACGAACATCATGTGCGATGTACGCCGCAATGCTTCGGGTTCGCGGAGCTGGAGCCAGAGCATCTGCGGCAGCGTCCAGGTGGGCGCCGCCATCTGGAAGGCCGTCGCGAAGATCGTGTCGCCGTGTTGTGCGTTCAGTTCCGCGGACTCCGCAACGGCGCGCTGATCGGTCCACATGATGGTCGGGCGAACCACGTTCATCTGGCCGTCGAGGAGGACGGCGTTGTGGGTCGAGCCATCCAGGGCGATCGACCCGATGTCCGCGAAGTCGATGTCGCCGCGTTGCCGCATGTTGGCCAGAATGGCACGCACGGTCCTGCACCAGTCGCCGGGATCCTGCTCTGCCCATCCGGGGTGCGGGTGGGCGGTTTCGTACTCACCGAAGCCCTCGTCGAGAATGCGGCCGCGTTCGTCAATTGCAGTGACCTTGCAGCCGCTTGTGCCAATATCGATGCCAAGAAGAACCATGGTGTATTGCCGCCCTATTGAGCCGGGAAGAAAATCTCGCGCAGAGGGGGTCACTCCTGAAGGTTGTTTACACAGCGGACAATAGCTGATTTCATCAGCTCGTCCCCGAGAATAAGCAGGTAGCCAAGCCGGCATCCTGTAAGGCGCCGGTATATCTGGACCTGCTTTACTCCACCGCGGCGGCGTGGGCGGCGTCTTTGTGGGAGATGAAGCCGCGTGAGTTGCCGGTCATGATCCAGAGGTAGTACATGGTGTAGCCGGGAGCAGTGACCACCGGATGGTAGCCCTCGGGGATGGCGATGGTGTCGTCCTCGCGCACGGTGTAGGCTGCGTCTGTGGAGAGGTCGTCCGTGTAGACTTTTTGAATCCCAAAGCCCCCCGGTCGATCAAAGCGGAAGAAGTAGATCTCTTCCATGTCAATCTCATCCGGTGGGTTTTCCGTGTCGTGCCGATGCGGTGGGTAGGAGGCCCAGTTGCCTGAAGGGACCCAGGCTTCGCCGATGAAGAAATGCTGGGTTGGGAAGTCATCCCCGATCATCACGATGGCGTCGCGGGTGAAGTTGTCTTTGCCGATCCTCATGAAGGTCGATTCCACTTGGTCCGGTGTCACGAGACTGGGCTTGCCGGAGCGCTCGCACGGTGATTCGCAGACGGCCACCTCCACATCAATTGTGGCCGCAATGGTGTAGGTGAAACCCGGTGGCACGTAGACCGTGTAGGGATAGCCGGAGAACACATCGGCTCGCGCACCGATTTCGCCGAAGTCCGTACCGCCGGCGGTCACCGTGCATTTGCCGCCAAGCACGACGAGCACGATTTCGTTGCCCGCGGAGTTCGCGGAATGGGCTTCGCCGGCTGTGAGCTTGACCAAACCGAATCCGGTCATGGCCATGCCGTTATCACCGATGTCGAGGACGCGATTGAAGCCATTGGCTGCAGGGCAGGGGATGTGATGGTTCATGGGAGTGGTCCGTTGTCAGTGGTTCGTTGTCATAGGTTTCACACCACCACCGGCGTGATGTTCAGCCATTTGCAGAGGAGTTTGATCTCGGCCTGGATATCGGCGAAGCCTACGGTGTAGTGGTGCGAGAAGCCGCCGTCGATGATGGTCTCGGTCAGCGTCTGCAGCGGTGTGTCAAAGCGGATGCGCAGGGGATTTCCCGGCAACATCTGCGTCGTCTCCAGCCCCTCGCCGCTCGCGATCAGGAAGCGGTAGCTGCCGTCGATGTCTTCGCCCAACTGGGTGAAGGTGACCGGTCCACCCCTGAGCGGGAAGTCGTGAGTGATTCCTTTGACGTTTCCGCCGTCCATGACCGAGTGCAAACCCAGCGAACTGCAGCAACCTCGGGCGCAAAGCGACACCGGGGCTGCCCCGCAGTGCCAGCCGAGTCCGACGTTTTCCTCTTCCTCGAACGCGATGAGATCGCAGTAGAACGGGGCAGTTCCTGAGAGCTCCTGCAGCATCACCATGGCCACGGCACCGTAGACATCGCCTTCGCAGGCTGCGACGATTCCTTCGTCGGTGAGTTGCCCGAGGGTTGAGCAGACCCCGATCCCGTAGATATCGCCAATCTGAGGCCAGCATTTCACCGCGAAGCCGTCCAGCCCCAGCTTGTCCTTTAGTGCGATGAAGGCCCCGTATAGTCGTGCTCCCTTGCGCAGTTGCTCCTCGGGCACGCCCGTGCAGGCGCCGGCGCCTGCGGTGATGTGGGTGCAAGCTCGATCTGCCTCTTCGGGAGAGAGTTTGTCTGCGGCATCCACGATCTCGAGCAGGTCGATGTACTTGACTTCCACTCCCAGTTCCCGGCGCAGGGCCAGTTCGTTGAAACACGATGTGTAGAAGCCGGGCACACGGGATCCGACCATGCCAATGCGCGTCGTGCGCAGGCGTTTGATGCAGGCGGCCACGCGGAACTGCCGGGCCATGTCATCCGCAATGGTCTCGGGCGTTCCGTAGACGAAACTGTAGGGATGCCCGAGCTTGCGGAGGGCATGGCAGTTCATGTTCACAGCACAGAACGAGTTCGATTTGATACGCCCTCCGTCGAAGGGCGGCTCCGGCATGCCCCAGAAGATGACCGGTACGCCTACGCGTTGAGCCAGCAGCGGGGTCATGCTGCCGAGGGAGAAGGTGAGATAGTGAACGACCATTACGTCGACATCCTGACGTCGGAATTCCGCCGCCAGATCTTCCGCATCGGCATCGTCGGTCAGAAGCGGCCCGGCCACGAGTTCAACGCCAAGCGCTTCTAGGGCCGCGATTGAGCGCCGGCGCGTGTCTTCAAGCGTATCATTGATCCAGCTCAGTTTGGCTTGAGGCGCGTATCCGACTCTCAGCTGATTCATTGACTCTTCCTTATCGGACCGTGTGTATTTTCATTTCGCCTGGAGGTGACGTTCCACTTCCGTCCGGTTGGGGATCCCGGTTCGCCCTCCCAGCCTGCGGCACTTGAGCCCAGCCACAACCGTGGCGAAACGCATGCAGGCCTGCAGGTCAGGGCGCTGTTGGGCCTTGATGGACTCAACGTAACGGGCGGTGAAGGCCCCGTGGTACACATCCCCGGCCCCGGTGGTGTCGACCACATCCACGGGATACTGCCCTTCGTGGACAACCCGCTGCCCGTCGAATCCCAAGCTGCCGGCCGGTCCTGCTGTGACGCCGGTCCAGCTGGGGCCGAGGGTGCGGATATGTCGCGCCGCGGCCTCAATATCAGTCAGTCCGGTGAAGGTCTGAGCAAAGGCTTCAGAGGCGATGACGACTGTGCACAGGGCGATCACGTCACCAATTCCCGGAACGATGGTTCCGGCATCGAGGAAGACCGGGATGTCGTTCTTCTGCGCGATCTCCGCAGCGTGGATGGCCGCTTGCGTTTGGTGTCCGTCGAGGTGCAATGCCCGGGCTGAGCACACCAGTTCAGGGGTGACATCCTCAGCCCCGAGCTGGGCAGCTGTTCCGTGCGTCCAGGCAATACTGCGTTTCCCTGTCGGCTCCTCAATCCAGCAGAATGCGGCGGCGGACTCGGCTCTGGATCGCCTCCGGATGTGGTCGATGCAGACGCCTTCGTCGGTGAATGCCTGGAGTATTGCGTCGCTGCGCGTGTCGTCACCGACTACGCCGAGGAAAGCCCCGTCGAGCCCGAGGCGGGCTGCGGTCACTGTCGCGGTGGCGGCAGGTCCCCCTCCCTGGGTGAGGGTCCTCGAGATCTGAACCTTGTCATCGATGGGGATACAGGGCACGAGGCATAGCGTATCCCATCCGCAATAGCCGATGCCGAGCAGGTCGATTGTCTTGCGCTTGGGCATGGAGTGTTCGTCGTTCGTTCGCGTCACTCGTGTGTGGCTTCGGATCTCGATGTACGCCGCACGGCCCTCCGGGCGGCTCGTTGCGGAAGGCGGTCGGAGGCCCGCCCGCCGTACTGTCCAGAACTTCGCAGTCACATCCTTAGATACGCCTGGCGCACTGGCGCCAGCGGGCACCACTCATCTGTTACAGTCTGACGGCAACAGTAATGGCGCCGTCTTCGTGTGTCAATGAGAATATATGAAAGACTATGATAAAACCGTTATGATGCGCAGGTCTCGGGGACAGGTCCCGAGTGGTCCGGGTCGAAGTACTTCAACAGGTCTTTCTCGGCCTCCCACATCCGGTCGAACATCTCGCGGATCTTCGGCAGCGAGACCACTGCGGCTGTGATGGGGCACAGGCAGACGGCGTGATAGGCTGCTTCGCGGTCCTTCTCGAGGACGGCTTGTACGGCCAGCTCCTGAACGGCGACATGGGCGCGGTCAAGGGCAGCCAACTGGGGAGGCAGTGCGCCGACGTGGCAGGGGTTGATTCCGTGTGAATCGGTCATGCACGGGACTTCGACACAGCATCCATCCGGGAGGTTCGTGATCAGGCCGTGGTTCATCACGTTCCCGTTGAAACGGTAAGGGATGTCGCTCAGGATGGCATCCATGATGTGGATTGTGAACTCGTTCGATGTTCGGTATGCGTTCACGGGGCAAACGCGAGTGCCAATGACACACCCACGTTACCCCTGAGAACAACCCAAGGAACTGACCACGGATTACACTGATTCCACGGATACCGGAAAGAGGGATTGGGAGTGTGGGCCCCTGCG
>JABHEG010000074.1 GCA_018676675.1 Lentisphaerota bacterium | reverse complement strand
GCCACACTGCTGAACAGACTTGAGATCCCGGACTGGGATTCGTTTGCCCGTTGGTACAAGAGCACGCTGGACGACATGTTGTGCCGAACGGAGCAGATCGGGAGGCAATCCTTCTGGAGTTCCGCGATCGCAGTGGGCGACGCGGAATGGCTGGGGAAAGCCGCGCGCCGGTCAGACATGAAGCGATTCGAGATTCGCGAGACCGACGATATGGCCCAGGACGGTGCTGTGAACGTTAGGTCAGTTTTCCTCGGCAGCATAAATCAAGCTAAGATCATCTAACTGGCAACGCCTATCCCAGTCATGGCTGTAACTGGCATAGCCATACAGTGTCTGACCCCGATAGCAAAGCGATGGTCAAGCTGGGCGAACTGAACAGTCGCATGAAGGACTTCTTCGACGTGTGGGCCTTGGCAGCCAGCCAGAGATTCAGCGGCCCGGAACTGGTCGAGACCTTGCGCGCAACATTCGCGCGGCGTGGCACAGCCATGGATGCATCCGCGCCATGCTTCGCGGAGGATTCCGCCCGTCTCGATGTCAAAGCCAGACAGTGGCGGGCGTTCCTCCGGCGAGGAGAACTGGCGCAGGCTCCGCCATCGTTTCCCGACGTCTGGCAAGCCGCAATGACCTTCCTTCAGCCTGTGGCCGAGGCTATCCAATTCGACCGCCCATTCGAGATGGCGTGGGAATCTGGCGGCCCATGGCTGCCCACGAAGTAATGGGGGCGGGGGGTACCAGGCCTTGCGGTCTGTAATTCCTGAGCGCAATCGCGGGCCAAAATGCAAACCGCAGGGCCTGCCCCCCTCAATCGAGCTACCGAGTGCGTTAGCAGAACGCATCCAGGGAAGCCGGGGCTTGATAGGGCAGCAGGCCGACCCGAACGCCGTTGTTGCCGCTTCTGTCAGCGACAATCTCAGCCGCGAACATGGCCTGTTTGAAGGCACTGTAGTCGTCGTCGCGGCAGAAGACCGTGACATTGGGCGAGAGGTAACCGTCCATCACAGGGAAGAGCGCCTTTCCGGCGTCGAAAGAGACAGAAGAGGCGTCGAGAGCGATCAGGCCATTGTAGGCTCCGACGTGTATGAAATAGTCGTCCGGTGTCGCCTGTATTCTCGCCAGCTTCGGGCGCTCCCATACTGGGCGCAGCCCCTCCATGAATTGGGCAAAATACGAGCCGTTGTTGGCTTTGAATAGGAAGGCCCACACGTGGTTGTTCAACTCCCGTTTCTCCAAGTACTCACCATCGACTGAATATCCGGCATCGTGACAGAGCTCCGGTAGGATCTCCGGAGTTCTCTCCACTCCCAGATGACTGGGCATCAACGCCGCATATTTCGTCATGCAACCTCCCCACATCGCCCCAAACGCGAACACCTGCAGGTCGTTTGGCGAATACGTGAAACCACGAGCCGCCAAGTCCATCTTCAGGCCCTCTGCCCAGCGTATGGCGTTCCTGTCGGTCCATAGCCCGTACGTTCCGTGCTTCCCGTGGGCACCGCGTACGGCAAAGGTCTTGTCCACCACCTCCACGTACTTGAGCTTGGTCTCATCGCTCCAGTCATCGGGATCGATGAAACAGCGGTCACCAAAGAGCTTGCTGACCGTCGTGCTCACTTCCGCCATCTGCGGAGGGGAGTTGCTCAAGACGCACAGCGCCGCCTCGGGATCGGCAACGGCCTCCGACAGGTATTCTTCCCAGCGCTCAAAGTAAAGCCTGACCTTCTGCGCGTTCCGCGGTGTCGGGTGGATCATCAGGTACAACTTGGAGATTTTTCCCATCGTTTGGCTCCTGAGTGCACACGTTGAGCTAGACCCCGTTCGGAAAGGGCTCGGAATTCGCCGAACATGCGAATGTTCTTGCCACAAGCGGTCGGACGTGTGTCGTCAGTTCTGGGCGCTCAGCCATTGTCTCTGGTATCATTGGCTGACTGGACGGCTGACTGGTGCCGTTCCCACGCATCTGTCTACAGGCCAGTATGTTCCACTTTGAGAACCGGCCTTTTGTAGCTTTAGCGATCATTTTTAGTAACCGTTAAGCTGGGGGTCATTCTGACTCTTGGGGGACGAGTGAGCGAATGTACTCCTTGGTTCGCTTTCGGCCCATCTTGACAGTCCAGCACATGGTGTCCTCGAGTCCCTGAACGGTCTTGAGTGCGGGGTAG
>JABHEG010000377.1 GCA_018676675.1 Lentisphaerota bacterium | reverse complement strand
TAGCAGAAGGAGCCACACATGTCGAACTCATCAGAGCCCACGGCCAACGGGACTCAGCCGACGGGCGAGCCCAGAGTGTTGAAGGCCTTCACGAGCGGCGATCCGACCATCGCCGGGGGGGCGATCATGCAGGAGGGCGACGGTTGGCAGGCGGAGGTCACGGAGGGGCAGACCATCCACTTGTTCGAGGTGCCGGATCCGGGAGTGGAGGAGTGCATGTTGATTTACCGGGCCGAGCTCAAGACCGAGGACTTCCAACCGACTCCTTTGACGAAGCAGCTTTGGTGGTTGCTGGTGCCGACGTTCATCATCCTGTGCGCGGGATCGTCTTTCTTCACGGCAATCGTGAAGGGAGGATGGGTGCATTGGCTTTGGGGGATTGTTGCCTTGATCTGCGCGGCCGCATTTTCCAGTCTTCCTGCCTTTCGGCGCAAAGGGGGCGCTTATCTGGAGATGTGGTGCCGCTTTTCGCACACCCAGTTCTTCTCGAAAGGCTTCCCTCACGCCCTCACCGGAACCAACGACTGGGCTTCCTGTGAGACCCCTTTCTACCTGAAACGCGGCCAGAGACCCACCCTGGTGAAACTGGACTTGGCCCTTCAGGGAAGCGGAAAGGTCTGGATCAGGAACATCCAGCTCCTGAAATCACCCCTGCCGTAGGGTATAGGGGGATGAGCTTGGGGTCACCTTAGCTCTCAGCAGTTGTAGTGGAGCGTCGGACTCGAAGGCTTCGGGTCAGCATGGCTTAGCGCCTGGGGATGACCCGGAGCCCTGACGCTGTGAGAGTTGGCGGCTCTGTTACCAGTCAAGATGTGGCCCGGACAAGTGGGTAACGTTGGGTGCCGTTCCCACAGAATGCCTTGATAATAAAGGACTAGCATTGTATCAAGGATAGCGAATAGCGGTTAAACTGCGAAGGTGGCGTCCAAAACGCTTTTTAAAGGAAGTTACCTCCAATAGCTTGGCAGGAGGATGGGTTAAAGCGCGGTTCTGCTATCACATCGTGAAGTTAACTGCAAACTAGGACCCCCACGCGCATGTAAGTTGCTTGAGTGCTGGAGGTACTGTGGGAACGGCACCCAACTGTTCTCCCAACTGCTCTGGTGTTACGCTGCCGTTTCACCTCCGCCAGTGAGTTAACCGTTACGGTGCCACACGAACCAGTTCAAATGAATCGACGTACACGGCGGACACGTTCTCGGGGTTGTTCCGCGGCCAAACGAAAGCGTCTTGGCATCGGACGCCTTCTTTCAGTTCCAAAGGCGCCGTGAGTTCATACCACTGCCACTCCCCGTCCTTCACATCGCGGGCTTTCACGGTGACGGCGGCGCATGGGCCGCCAGCCCAAGTGTGGAGGTTGGTGTAGGAGTACCCAAAACGAAATGCGTTGCCGTCGTCGCCTTGCTTATCGATCTTGATCCTTATCCTCAGCCGGTACTGCCGGGCATGTTTCCGGGCTTCCTTGAGGTGAGGCGTGATGTTCCAGCGTATGGACTGCCCGAAGGTCCATTGCCGATCCGCTGTCTGCACTAGGCAAGAGCCATGCTCGGCAGTCTCATCTTTGACCACAGAGTACGTCTCGTGGGGGTTGCTCAACGTGGCGGCCGGCTTGCGGATGGCGCCGTCCGTGGGGTTCTCTGGGCGGTAGGGCTTGCGTTCCAGCAGGGACCGAATGCGGGCGTAGAGATTCTTGACAGCTTTCGCTGGGTCGGGTCCTCCGGAGATCCGGGTAACTCCGGCCTTCTGGCTGACCTCGATGAAACGTGTGCCCGCGATTCGGATCCCCTCCGAGACGGGTTGCGACAGATCCACAAAGGACACCGGTTTCCAGATGCCCGCCGCGTGAGTCTCCTTCTCAACCCGGACCACCAACCGGTGCTTCTCCGGCCCGATCGCGTTCTTGATGGGCAGGTAGAAGCCCTGGTTCCACATGACGCCAGGCGATTCCTTCTGCTCCCCGATCTTGTCCCCGTCGATAAAGGCGTCACAGAGCCCATCGACTGCCCCGAAATAGAGCGAAAGTGAACCGGCTGCGACCGGGGCCGGTAGATCGAACGACGTCGCATACCAGGCCGCGCCGTGATAATCGTGGCCCTGTTTGGTCCAGAAGTCGTCGGTGCGAACACGATCCCAATCCGAGAAGTCCGTCTGCCTTTCCCAGCCTTCCTTGAGGCCCACATCCTTCGGATCGAGTCTAAAGGCCCATTCGATGGGTAACGAAAGGACGCTACCCTTGCGTTCCATCTCCTTGGTCAACATCAGATACCAGATGGACAATCGGGCCACGGCCACGCGTTGTTTCTCGGGCGCGGTCTCAGCTTCGGCTTCAGCTCGGTCCAAGGTGGCGTCGGCCTCGGCGATGAAGTCATCATCATAGGCATGCCGGTATGGAGGGGCACCCCTACATGTGAGGGGATTCTTGCCCTCCGGATCCACCTCGGCAAAATGGTAGTCGTGCAAGGAATCGACATACTCGAGGACGGTGTTGCCGCCCTTGCCGTAGTAGAGCCGGCAGAATTCCTCAATAGTCTCACGGGCGTCAGTGTCCGGCCGCCACATGAGCTTCGCCACAAGGTAGTGCCGGAGCTGTCTCAGAGACGGTCCCGGCGAGTAGGAGCTTTCGGTGAACAGTCCTCGCATCCCGTGTTGATGCAGCAGGCGGAAGTTGGCCGCAAGCCCCCGCAGGTCCGGAAAGGGGACCATAAAGGGGCTGAAGTTTGTGATGTAATACCACGCATGGAATCTGTCGGTGGCCTCCGACCATGCGACCAGGTTGCGATAGCTGGCGCGGTTGCGCTCGCTTCTCGGATCGTCAAAGGCCCGGGCGAAATCGGACGTGATCGGGGCAAAGCGGATGATCACGTTCTTTCGCAGTCGAGTCTTCTTCGGTGGGGTCTCCGTAGCCTGATAGGCCAGGGCGCCGATCGAGACATTGGGGTAGTCCTTCTCAATGGCTTCCGCAACCGTGTTGAGGAAGCGAAACAGCGTTCCTCCATCGGTTCCCTCTTCTCGGTTGACCGCCCGGCACTCTGCACATTGGCAGACCTGGTCGTGGTCATCGTACTCGACTGGCACGACGAGCTGGCTGTAGGGGTTGTACATGCCGGGGTGTTTCCTGTAATCCTCGATCGTCTTGCGAACGTTCTCGACGACGATGCGCAACACGCCCGGGTTCGTCAGGCACGGATGCGCCCGATGAGCGCCCGACGGGACTGTTGTCTTCCGCCGCTTGCCGTCAACGAACGCGAAGTACTCTGGGTGCTGATCGAAGTGCTCGTCATGCGGGAGCAGCACCGGCAGCGTATGGTTGCTTCTCCCGATGTACTCGCACCCGCCCAACATCACCCGCATGGGACACCAGCCCCACGTGGCGTTGAGCCGGTTTCGTACTGCCCATTCGGGGTTGGAGTAGATGTTCCGGTACTCCAGCGGTGGATCGTACTTGCGCGAGGTCACATCGCACTCGAGTGTGGTGCGGCGTGGGACATGATTGACTTCGGGGGCCAGGAACCTGACGCCAAGCTCCACCTCGAGGAAGTCGTACACGCCGTATAGCGTCGCGCGCGGGATTCTCCCCAGAATGAACAGCCTGGCATCTTCCCGAAGAATGGCAAAGCCCTCGTTGACTTCGGGCTGAAGCTCCGGGGCAATCGTCTGGAGACTCAGCCGACTGGTTCGACCCAAAACGATCTCATGATTCGAGGTGGCCGCATCATCTCGCCTGATCGGGAACTCCACGTCAGTCATCTCTTCCAGGAAATACGCCAGTTCCTTTGCCGCGTGCTCTTCCGCGGCGCACGCCTGCTTCCCGATGACGATCACATAGGGCGTTTTTGCGTCACTGGCCAGGGGCAGTGGGGCTCGTGTCTGCCCGCTGAGCCTAGCGGACAACGCGGTCAGGCACGCCATCGCGATGCGCATACAGTTCCTTGTCGAGTCGGGCACTGCATATTCCTTCCATTTACCCGGGGTCCGCCGGGATGCGGGCCGTTGGGAGTACCACGGCCCGACGCGGCTCTGCCGCTTTGCAGTCCTGCCGAATAGGCAGGTCGCTCGGGGCCTCGCTCTGCATTCTCGAGAGACTCTTGCCCTCCAGGGAACCAGATACAACCGCGTGTGTTGCTGTTCCCCTACACATCTTACTTCCCACAGCAGTTTCGAACGGGTCAGCCATCAAAGTCGTCTCTTGCCTGGACCATGGCACGCACATATTCGCGGGGCGTTTTCCGGGTGATCTGCTCGGTGGACAGGATGTAGCCACCGGGCCCGGCATCGCTCATTTCCTGGGCGCACTCCCGATAGATTTCCTCGGGCGTGAGTTTCCCAATCATGCTCACGGCGTCGATGCTCTCCTTGAGGCAAACCAGATGGCCCGCTGCGGCTGCGCGTGCGGCACGTCAGTCTGGATGATCAAGGCAGGATTGTCCTGGTGCACCAGTTGCCCCCCGGCGATCACACGAGCACCGCAGAGAAGAAATCCGCCAAAGGAGCATGTCGGGCTTTCGCAATGCAGATCACTATGAAATGAGTTCAACATGTTGGTTCACTGGACTTCCTGAACATCGGCCAGTGACCATAGCGTTGACCGGGCTACTCCGCGAAGCTGCGCGGCAGGCGTCCGGCTTTGAGATCCGCGATTGCCTTCTCCAGATCCTCCCGGCCCTGCCGACTGCGGAAGTTGACCCCGCCTTTGCCCAGGCCCCCTGCTTCGGGTGAGCCCCCGCCCGCTTCGCGAATGGATCGTTCGAACGTGGCTTCGATCGCTCTGTGCTCGGCGACCAGGGCTTCGAGGCGGCCGATCAGCCCTGGCGGAGGCGTGCCCGCGATGTCAGGGATGGGCTCGAGTTCGCCGATTGACAGGTTGTCCCATGCCGTGGCGGCGTCACCTGCCGGGCCATCGTGGTTGTCCACAAGGCCGAATGTGATGGCAGGCCCCGGGTCATCCAGGGGGAGCAACCCCGAACGACACACCATCTTGCCTGTTTCGCGTTCGACGGCCGTGAACGAGAACCCATCGTGCTTGATCCGGGCTCGGCAGTGATACCAGGTATCGAGTTTGCAGCGCGATCCGACCGTGCCCTGTTTGGTCCACTTGCCGCCGTGGCGGGCGTAGACATTGAAGCGGCGATCCGTGCTGATGAAGACCATGTAATGATGCGTCGACGGGGTCCGGGAAGCGAACTGCTGGAATTGCTTGCTCAGGCGTTTTGGCTGCACGTCGTACTCGATCTGCAGGCCGGCGTCCGGCAGTGGGATTGGCCCGACGGTGAGTCCATCGCGTTCCCAGGGGGCCAAGGGGGCCGTGACCAGGACGCCATCAGCGATCTTCGCACCGCGCCCCACCTTGGCTGTGGGCGCGACCGGGGAGGGTGTTGCGAAGTCCGCGGTGAGTACGTTTCGGGCAATCCCGGAGCCTTTGGGGCGCAGGCCTTCGCACCAGCGACTGAGCTCCAGGCCGGTGAGCACGCGGTTGGCGGCCAGGCGATGGATGCGGACATCATGGGCCAGAAAGTCGAGGGTGACGTGGTTACGTGTGGCTGTCGCGCGAAGAGCTGCCAGTGCTGTGTCCGCTCTCGTGCAGTGGGCGAGGAGCGTTCTCGCTTCCTCGGCCTTGGCTGCGGAGTTGCTGTCGAGTTCCGCGGTCGCGTTCAGTGGGGATCCACAGATGGGCTCCAAGGCGCGGTTGTTTCTCCAGAATCCCTGTTCCTTCGGGGCACCGTAGGGGGTGTGCACGGCCTGAAGGATCAGCTTGCCTGCTTCCTTGTCACGGATCCCGAACCAATGGGCCGCATAGTGCTGTGTGAATTCCTCCGTCGTGATCCCGCGCTCCGGGTTCCAGCCGCTCTCGGCTGCGTAGACTAAACCGTACAGGTTGAGCTCGAACATGTTGCGTCCACCCCACATGCCGTGGACCCACGTGCACGTGCACATGCCGGGTACTTCGCGCTTGGCGCCGGCTCGAGCGAAGCCGCCGATGTTGGTAAAGGTGTTTTTCCAGTCGTCCGTGCCGTTGTAGAAACGCGTCACTGCAGGGGTTGCCCAAGGTTGGGTGAAACCGGCTTTCTTCAGGCGGTCGAGTGAAGGGTAGTCCTTCTGGGGACCGTAGTGCCAATCGAAGATGGCAATGTCCTTTGCCAGCTGATCCTTGGCTTTGATGGTAAAGCCCTGTTCATGCCACCAGATCATCATACCGCGATCGCGTTGCCGGAGCATTGCATAGAGCTTCATCATGAACTGCGCATAGACGGCTGGTCCGCCGATTTCCGCGATCTTCGCGGCAACAGCCGGGTGATGCCCGAAGCCGTGACCGAACTCGTCCCCGCCGACATGGATGGCAGACGCGTACGGAAAGCCCTCGACGAGATCGTCATAGAGCTCTCCAAGGACAGTGAGTGTCTCGGGGAGGACCATGTTGATCGTGCCTCCCCCATCGCGCAGATGCTGGAGCTCTTTGTGTCCGAGCGCCCCGCCCAAATGTCCGAGAGAGTTCTGTTGCGGCACCAGCTCGACAAAGTGCTCCGCCGCATAGTCACTCAGGAGTTTGGCTTTCTCGACCGTGAAGCCGTCGTCACCCTTGGTGCCGAGATAGGGGTGCTTGCGGTACTTGAATGTGCCGGCATCGAAGTAGGGCATGATGGCGTTCATCTTGAGGGCGGACAGCTCGCGGATAAAGCGTTTCCAGTAGTCGATATCAATGATTTGGAAGCCGCCTTGGTCGGTGGCGATCATGACCAGACGTTTCGGGATGGCCGGCCAGTCGCGGATGGTCAGAGCCGGGAGTGTTCGTCGGCCCTCGATGAGTTGGGCCAACGTCTGGGCGGCGTAGTAGGCGGCGCGAGGGGTCTTGGCTTCGATGGTGATCCCAGCCGGGGCAACGGTCAGCAGGTAGCTCTGCCTATGGTTCCAGACGTCGTCGTCCGGATCTCTCGGGGCTGTGACGTTCAGCACCTCTTTGCCCGGAGCCGCCTCGCCTCCCAGTCGCTCTGTCAGGACGGTCCGGACTCCGTCGGCCAACGGCGACGTTCCGGCCACGGAGAGGGGCAGAGAGATACGGCACGGTTGCGGGCCATGGATCCGAACGTCTCGCGGAGTCGGGATCACCGAAAGTCCGTGCGTCCGCAATGGGTCATCCTGCGACTGGGCCGGCAGGGGCACCACCATGCTGGTCATCAGGAGAGCCACGGCTAGCCAAAGAGGCGCTTGTGGGTGAGGGAAATGCTTGGCCTTGGTCGTGGAGGACATCTGCCGCTCTCCTTGCTCGCCTACCTGAAGGGCACCACGCAGGCATTGGATGACACAGACACTAATATGGCGGATTTTCTTCCACCGCAGCTTTCGCTAACAGGGCCCGTTCGAGTCGTCGGTTGCGGTGAAACATAGCGGCGTCAATCGCGACCATCGTGGCGTTCAGAACATACAGCCAGATGATGGGATCCATGTTGTACTTGAACTTGTGGATGCAGCCGGACACGTAGCCGATGAATACCACGTACAGAAACAACACACTCTTGCCGCGCGTGCTCCGGCTGTGGATCGACTTGAAGATCGACAGCGGCCAGGCTGCACCGAAACAGATAATCATCAGGGCTTCAAAAGGGCTCAACGGGTACCTCTGCCTCTTTGCGGAGCGGATTCAGATGGTGCGTGCCTGGGACTCTTTCCAGCCCCCGGGCTGACACGCGCCGCGTGAGCCGGTAAAATACTGCCTTAGAGTCGATCATGCATTCGGAACGAGGCGACAGATGAGCATTGTTTTGGCCCTGGATATCGGTACGACGTCGCTTTCGGCTTTGGCTTACGAGCCCGTGGCTGACCGTGTTCTGGCGGTCCGTACGAGGCCGAACGACGCAGGGATTGATGGCCTGCCGGGGAACCGCCACGAGCAGGATCCACCCGTGGTTCGCGACGGGGCTTTCGAGTTGCTTGCCGGGTTGCTTTCCGACCCCGCTGTCGACCGATCCGGCGTTTCCGCCATTGCATTGACCGGGCAGATGCATGGGCTCGCGCTGATCGACACCGCAGGGGGGACAATCACCAACCTGATCACTTGGCGAGATCAACGCCTGCCGGTGGCCGCGATCCCTTCCCCGGGAGACGCAGGCAATCCCGGTCTCTGGGCGTCAGACACGGGATGCGCTCTGGCCGCAGGCTATGGCGGCGTGACCTTGTCCTGGCTGAGCCGGCAGGGCTGTTTGGCCGAACCGTGCACTGCGCTCACGATCGCTGACTACCTGGCCTTCTCGCTTTGCGGAGTCCGCGCTACAGACTCGACGCATGCCGCCAGTTGGGGGATTCTCAACATCCACAGTCGTTCCTGGCATCCGGAAGCACTCAAGGGGCTGGAGATCTCGCCGTCCGTCCTGCCGGAGATTCACGATGGTGGGGCGCCCCTCGGTCCGTTGACGGCAGAGGCGGCTGCCCGACTGGGGCTCGAAGAGCACGTGGTCGTTCACACGCCAATCGGCGACAATCAGGCCAGCGTGATCGGGGCCGCGGGACTTGACGGCGATGCCGTTGTTCTTAACCTGGGGACCGGTGGACAGATCTCGATGCCGGTTGCGGAGTTCACAGTGCACGAGGAGCTCGAGACCCGTCCCATGCCAACGCGCGGCCACATTCTGGTTGGGGTCAGCCTGTGCGGTGGCGACGCCTACGCCCATCTCATGCGGTTCTTCCGGGAGGCCGTGTTCGAGATCACCGGTGAGCAGTTGCCGAAATCCGCCATTTACGAGCGCATGAATGCTCTGGCGGCCTCGGGCGAGCCCGGGGCTGATGGGCTGCAGGTGGACACGCGCTTTGCCGGCACACGGAGCGATCCCTCTCTTCGCGGGACAATCCAGGGCATTGGGCTGAGCAACTGGACACCTGGGAACCTGGTTCGCTCGGTCAGCGAAGGGATGGTCCGAGAACTGGCTGAGCAGGTACCCGAGGGCGTGATCGGCGCGGACATTCGCCGGGTTGTGGCCAGTGGCAATGGAGTGACCCGGAACGCGGTCGTACGCCAAACCATCGAGGGCCTCTTTAGCCGTCCCTGCGAGATCCGCAACGAGCCTGAGGAGGCCGCCCGGGGCGTTGCCATGCTGGTTGGGGCTGGGATTGGGTGATTCGCACTTCCAGGTCATGATGGCCCATGTGAATGACGCCCCACCCCTGCTTTCAGACTCCGGTCCGCACGCGATTCCGGTGGATTTGGAGCGTGTTCTCCAGGCCTGTTTGGCCAAGTCGCCGGATGATCGCCCTTGCGACGCCGGGGCCCCGCTGGACCTTCTGGATTGTGTCGATCGTGCTGATCTGTGACGGGGCACGGAGGCATGGCGTTGAGTTAAGGGCCGAGAAGCCGTGACACGTGGCCCTGCGACCCCACCCACACGAGGCCGTGGGGGTCGTCTCACGGCTCAAGTGAACGCCATTCCGGGGTCAGGGGGCAGGAGACCAGAGTCGATTTCGGTCTGGCCGGCACGGTGGGGGCTCTCCGAAGAGGCATTGCATCCATCGGTATGGAGAGCATATTGGCGCTTTTCTGTAGGTCGCCGGGGGCGATCGTGAGCATCTGTTTGGCGAGGTCTTCAATGCGACTGTTGTTTGTCTTCATGGCCCTTGGTGTGTACTGCCGCGCTGCTGACGACAGCGCGGGAGGACGCGCTTCTTCCGGTCCCACCTTCCAACGAAACGTGGCGCTGTTCGATGTCGCGGAGCTTGACCGTCACTCCGGAGATGACAGCGGGATGCTGCTGCAGCCGATGGTCCCCGATCCATTGCGGCCCCTGAATCGGGGCAGTCTGGCGATCACAGAGCCGTTGGTGGACTATGTGGGACTGCCTTTGGCTAGAGGGTGGTGCTTTGTCTTGCCGCTGGTTGTTCGCGAGAGCGTCGGCAACGTGGGCTACAACTGGTCGGTTCCCGTCCGTGCCGTCGGCCTGCTCCTGCAGGGGCGATTGAGGGACACCGGGCGTGAGCTGACGCATTTCGGTGTCAACACGACCGTTGGCATGCTGGGGCTACGGGACGTTGCGGGCGCCAAGGGGATGAGCAGCTACCGAGAAGACATCGGGCAGGCCTTCGGTGCTCATGGTGTGGGGCCGGGATGTTACCTGTTCGTGCCGGTCCTGGGACCGAGTAGCGCTCGAGACTTGGTCGGCCGGGTCGGAGACTACTTGCTCAACCCCACGACCTATGTTCCGGGCCTCAACGCCTTTTTCGGCTTCAACACGTTCGCGGGTCGGGCTGATGCTTACCGGCGCTTGCGGGACAGTCAGGCGGACCTCTACCTCCCGCTTCGTGCCCTGTGGGCTGTCGAACGCGAAGCCGCAGTACGCAACTATGTGGTCCCTGCGAGCGCGTGGATCACTGCGGATTCGGAGCCATCTTTGGCGGTTCTGGCCGCTCACCCCCGGGATCCGGCGTTCGGCGTGCATGCTGTGACCCAGCACGCTTTTTCGCCTCGCACTGGCCGCAAGGTCCCGTACTCGCTGTGGGCCAACCGGCCGGGGGCGTCGCTTGTGGTCATCATCCCGGGGATCGGGGCGCACCGCACCGATTCGCTCTGTCTTGTTCTCGCGGAAGAGGCCTACAGGCGCGGGCACACGGTGATCGCGGTGAGTAACCCATTTCATCCCGAGTTCATCCGGACGGGACTGTCAGCGCGCTACCCCGGTTACACTCCCTCAGATGCGCAAGACCTGCGTGCGGTGATCCAGGCGGCGCGTGGACGGCTGCCTGCCCTGCCTGTTTCTCAGCATCTCCTGGGCTATTCGTTGGGCGGCTTGGCAGCACTCCACATCGCAGCAGACGAGTCTGAGGGATTGGCCTTTGACAGTTGCGTCGCCGTGAATCCGCCTGTGGATCTGCTTTACTCGGCAGGTGCGTTCGACAGGTATTTCAAAGAGCCGTCGGCCTGGGAGCGAACGGACCGCCAGGAGCGGCTCGAGGAGCTGGCGCTGCGTCTTCATGCGGTGTTGACTGACACCACGGTACAGCGACGAGGGTTCCCGTTCACACGCGAGGAGAGCGAGTTGATCGTGGGCCTGAAGAGCCGACACACGGCCTGGACGGCGGTCACGGCCTGTGAAGGGCGGCCTCCGTCGCCGGGGGAGCACAAGGACCCGTTGCTGGTCTGGAACTCGCTCTCATTCCGCGCCTACATACGCGATCGTCTGCTGCCCGCGGTGCGGACCGATGACAGACCCACCAGCGAGTGGGCCGAGGACACCGGACTCCGGGCTGTCGAACGCGTGCTGAGGAAGCCCCATGTGCAGGTTGTCACCAATCGCGATGACTTCATTCTGGCTCCGGAACATGTGGCCTGGCTCAGACAGAAGCTCGGAAACAGGCTGCAGCTTAATCCCTCGGGTGGGCACTTGGGGAACCTCCATCGGGAGGACGTCCTGAGGGAGGTGTTCGAGGCGTTGGCTGGAGAGGGGATTTCGTCAGGACACTGAGCTGGGCGGCTCTGTCTGGCCGAGCCGCGACTTGCGCATTCGCGTCAAGCTACGCTGTAGCTCGTTGCGGTGGAAGAACCGGGGCTCTTCCCCAGGCCCCGCTGGGGGACCGACGGCTCCCCCTCGCCCTGCAAGGCCAGGGCTTTGCAGTCCTGCCGAAACGGCAGGTCGCTCAGGGACTCGCTCTGCATCCTCCCCCATACTGGGGGCGCGAAGATCAGGTGACCACGTAGACGGAGGCTGTGATACCATCGTCTGTCGTGGTGTATTGCGTTGGGCAAAGAGTCGCCGGGTGGCACCGCCTCCCACATTGAGCAGGAGGCGTTTCCCAAACGTGGGAGGGGCTGCCATGCCGCGACCGATTGAGCTTCTCGGGACTTTGCGTTGGGCAAAGAGTCGCCGGGTGGCACCGCCTCCCACATTGTGCGCTCCCATGCCGCGGCCGGTTTGGGCAGAGGAAGACCGCTTACGTTGTGCGCGGCTCGGCCGGACAGCGGCCCTCGCGATAGCTCGGTGAAAAACGCCCGGTCAACCTTGACTTTGATGCCGTTCCCGGGCATGCTCGTAGGCATGACACCTCCACTTTTCAGAGCGATCTCCTGTCAGTTGCTGACGGCTGCGGCCGTCGGTGCTGTTCCAGCGTCCACGCCCGTGCCCATCAAAGGCGCGACCGTAATACAGGCGGAGGCGGCGACTCTTGCTCCCGGCCGTGCCGAGGTGGTCGAGCAGGGCTCCTTCAAGTCGAAGCAGGGCGTCTCACTCACTGCCGGGGCGTCAAGCAATGTGGGCGCCGCTGACACCGCGGCGGACCTGACCTTCCGGGTGCAGGCGGCCAAGGCCGGACGCTACCTCATCCGCACGCATGCCGCGACCGATGCAGCGGGTGCGGAGACGATGCGCAAGGCTCGAAGCAAGCATGAGTCGATGCGCCTGATGATTGCTGTCGGCGCTTCCCGCCCCACCAAGCGCGTCATTTTCGTCCCGTGGAGCCGATCGGAGAGCTGCAGACAGACCACGGGGAAGTTTGACCTGGATGGCCGCACTCAGGAGATCCGGGTCTGGTTGCCTGAGGGGGTGCGCCTGGACTACGTCGAGGTCAGACCCTACGTCCCGCCAAAGGTCGCTGCGGCTGCGGCCGCGTATCAGCCTGCCGTTGTTCCGCCGGCAAGTCGTCCTCGCATCTGGGTGAACGAGGAGTCCTTGCCGGGTGTTAAGGCGAATTTGGTGAAGGGCGAGAATGCACCACTCTGGAAGGTCGTGCAGGAGAGGGCAGCCAAGCCGTTTGTTTTCAAGCCCAAGCCGGGCACAGAGGCCGGTGAAGACCGCAGTCTGGAGCGAGCCGCTGTTGCCAAGGCGTTCGTCTACCTGATGCAGGGCGATGAGACTCTGGGGCGGGAGGCCGTGGCCCTCACTCGCGACTATCTGGCGGCGGTGGAGTTCGGCAATCTCCTCGACATCACACGGGAGATCGGGCGGGCCATTTATGCGGCCGCCCGGGTCTACGATTGGTGCTACGACCTCATGTCACCTGAAGACCGAGAGAGCATCCGGACGGACCTGATGCGCCTGGCCGATGACATGGAGATCGGTTGGCCACCGTTCAGGCAGATGATCGTCAATGGCCACGGCAATGAAGCCCAGGTCAACCGAGACTTGCTCTGCATGGCCATTGCCATCTACGACGAAGACCCGGTGCCTTACCGCTACTGCGCCTACCGCATCCTGGAGGAGCTTGTCCCAATGCGGGCGTTCGAGTACCAGTCGCCTCGCCACAATCAGGGGGTCAGTTACGGCCCGTATCGTTTCGGCTGGGATATGCATGCGGCCACGCTCTTTCAGCGCATGACAGGCAAGCGCGTATTTGACGACAACATCGCCGATGTCTGCCAGTTTTGGTTCTACATGCGTTTGCCAAACGGGGAGACGCTTCGGGACGGAGATGGCTTCGCCAGCGGCCGGCGGGCGAGCCTGGGAACGACTGCGCTGCTGTGTGCAGCCTATGTGGACGACCCCGTCATCAAGGGCGATTTCGAGCGTCAGGGCGGCCTGAAAGGCGACCCGATTCTGGTGCTGCTGCTGAACGACCCCGATCTGAAGGCGGCGAAGGGGTTCGAGTCCTTGCCGTTGACTCTTGATTTCGGTCCGGTGCTGGGATCGATGGTTGCCCGAACGGGTTGGAACATGGGGCGAAACCTGTCTGATGTGGTGGTGGAGATGAAAGGCGGAGGGTACCACTTTGGCAACCACCAACACTCTGATGCCGGCAGTTTTCAGATCTACTACCGTGGTCTTCAGGCGGCAGACCTGGGGCAGTATCACTTCTATGGCACGCCCTACGACTACAACTTCTGCAAACGTTCGATCTCTCACAGCATGATGCTGGTGGTCGATCCGGAGGAGACGTTCGGCCGAAACGCCTCGAACGACGGGGGGACGCGTTTCGTGCGGTCCTGCCCAAGGACGGCGAAGCAGACTCAAGCCAACCCGCTGTTCGCCAACGGCACCAAGGTGTCGGCCGATTTCGGGCCATCCCGGCAGCGTCCGTTCTACAGCGTTTTCTCTGTCGATTTGAAGTCGGCCTATAGTAAGAAGATCAAGGCCTTTACGCGGACGTTCTGCTTCCTGAATCTTGATGATGCTCAGACCCCCGCGGCCCTGATTGTTCTCGACAATGTGACCAGCGCCAAAGCGGAGTTCCGGAAATACTGGCAAGTCAACACGCTCGATCTGCCAGTGCAGAGGGAAGAGGGTGTGGTTCTCCGCAATACTGATCTGGGGATGGGGGGTCGAGTCGATGTTCGCATGCTGCGTCCCAAGGCGTCCGAGCGGACGGTGGAGATACTGAGCGGAAAAGAGGCGAACAGCGTGTTCGGGAAGTTCTTCACTCCGCCGAAGGCTGACCGACCGGAAGCAGATGGTCATCGGGTCATGTTTTCCCCGTCTGCGGCACAGGCTAATGACGTGTTCCTGACGGTGATGACGATGGCGGAGAGCGGTGCCCCCGAGCTGCCCATCGAGCTCGTAGAGCTTCCCGAAGCGTTCGTTGTCGCCCTGGCTGACCGGACGGTTGTGCTCGGCAAGGGCGATGGCCTGCTCCAACAGGAGATTCAGGTTGATATCAAGGGCGCTGGAACACGGCAACTGCTTCTTGCGGGACTTGCTCCGGGGCCCTGGAGTGTGCGTGGTCGGGATGAGACCGTTCGTTTCAATGTTCGCGTTGAGCCCAAACGCAACACGGCATTCCTGGTCCTGCCGGCGGGGACGTACACCGCGGCTCCGGAGGCAATCGCCGGTGCTCCGGCCTTTACCCCTCCTTCAGATCTGGTCCCGGCTCTGTCCGAAGCCGTTCGGGACTGCATTTTCCTCGATGGCAAGCTCCTGGAGGCGCGCATGACGGGGCCGGCCAGGGACAAGCCGCTGCTGCCGGTGACCGGTTTGCTGGAGGCCCTCGGACTGACGGTGGCCGCAGCCGATGGGACACTCAAAGTGAATGTCAGGGATAAGCAGGCTGCTTTCAGGCCGGGTGACAAGACGTTTGAGCTCGATGGACTGACCTTCCGGGTGCCCGTTCCGGCGGCCAGGGAGGGGAACGCCTGGTTCCTTCCCGAGGAGATAGTGGCGCCTCTGGCGGGGCGCTCCGCAGCTCGAGGAGAGGGGGACAGCTGCGTCGAGTTGGCGGCGATCCAGATCCCCAACCGGGATGGCATTCTCTGGATTGAGGCCGCGCGGGATTGTACCCCCGGGGAGCTGCACACCATGCTTGCCGACATTCCGGGTCGGACAGCCTATTGGGCTGTTGAGGGGGACGGAGCTCTGTTCGATCTCGTTCTCACCCAGCCAAGCCGAGTTTCGGGCGTGGGTATCACCTGGCACCAGGGGGCGCGGCGCAAAGCCAGGTTCGCTGTCGAGACGAGCTCCGATGGCACGACTTGGAAGAGGGTCTTTGACGGGGACAGTTCCGGGGCGTCCGCCGAGATGGAACAGTACACGTTCGCCCCGCACGAGGCTCGGCACATACGGGTCCACGGATTCGGCAACACCATCAACAAGTGGAACTCGATTGTGCACTTCCGCCCGCTTCTGGTGGAGTAGGCCGTTCATGTGGGGCGGCGTCTCCTGCCTTGGCAACCGTCCAACTGCGGAGGGTGAAGCACTATGAGTCGATGGCTTGAAGCCGCGTGTGGCGCGTTGAGCGCGGGAGCATACGGGCATTTCCGTGAGGACCTCCTGCCGATCTGTCCGATCCCCGTTCCCGGCTGTCTGACCCGGGAACTGACGTTCGCTGAGCGCTGTTGCCGTGACCGTGAGGCGGATCGCCTTTTCCCCATTCGCTTCTACTGGCTCCTGGAAGCGAACGAGCAGCGCTTGGGGGACTACCCGGCGATGGGCTACTCCCGCTACCACCCCGAGAAGTTACTTGAGTTCTGGCAGCAGGCGGAGGCTGTTCCCGCGTTCCGCGCAGAGAAGGAAACCGAGGGATTCCGCTTCGATTTCGAAGAGAAGGCAGTGGATTTCACCGTCGGGTGGATTTACATCGGAGACAGCTTCGTCGACGATCTCATCTGCATTGAGGAGACCATCGGGGTCGAGCTCCTTTTCCCCACGGGTGATGGTGACACGACGCAGTCGATTTTCCGGGACTTCAAAGCCAGGCGGAAGCGCGGGCCGGCGTGATGTCCGGTGGGTGGAAGTGCGGGTTGGCAGGGGATGGCACTCAGATAGGGGCTGAGAAGTCCGGTGTTCACACCGGACGAACGCGACTCCGGCAAGGCCTACGTCGCTAACTACGAACAGATTAGGTGCCAGCATAGCGGCGTTTGTAGTAAGGCACGTAGAGCAGCGGAGTGCCGCTCTTCCTGCTTATCTTAACGCCCGCCCCCACAGGGAACGTCTGAACCTACACCCCGAGTTCCTCCACGTACTTGGTGACTTGTTTGATGGTGTCGAGGGATGCGTGTGGGGGGACCTGGTCAGCGGAGGCGATGACCACGCGTTGGCCGTTGCGGTGGAGCCGAAAGAGGCCGTCGATCATGGTGCGGAGATCGCGCCATTCGAACGGCGGCGCAAACATCGCACCGGGGAGTCCGCCCCAGAAGACGGTGTCGGAATCGCCCATGAGGGTCACCATCTCGTCCATGGTGATGTCGCCGACGGGTTTGGGGGTGAGGGACTCGATTCCGTCGAGGCCGGAGGCGACAAGCTTCGGGATGAGTCCACGGGTGGCGCCATCCAGATGAGTGACACAGGCTTTCCCGGCGGCGTGGATCTGGGCCACTCGTCGGGCGTAGTACTCGGCGCAGTAGAGGTCCCAAAAGCCCCCCATGGTATCGGCCGTGAGGTTGTCGCAGAAGTGGCAGATCCGGGCGTTGCTGTTGGGGAGGAACGTGAAGAAGCCATCGTTGGTCTGATCGATGACCCGGAGTGTCTGCTCGATTTCATCGGGTTCATCGATGACCATGTAGACGGTCGCCTCGACTCCGATCCAGTCGGCGAAGAGTGCTGGGAATGGTGAGCGCGGCATGGCTGTTATGGGGACGCCAATACCTTCGAAGGCAGCGGCTTGCTGGTTGACATTCGGGTTGGGGGCGTAGGTGCGCCGACGGAAGATCTCACGCACCACAGCCAGGTCGCTGACATCAGCCACATAGTACTTTGTGCGGGCGCGGCACCAGCTCTCAGGGAGCCAGCGCGAGTGCTGTTCAAGTGTGTGTCCATCGCACTCAATGCGTTCGATGAGCATGTCACCGTCTTCGTGAGAGCTGCGCTTGATGCCTTCCTCTTTGATGAACGCGGAGGTGTCTCCGATCCCGTAGTAGGCGCATGTGTCGCACGCTTCGTGAAGTCGTCTGTACCCGTCATGCCCGCCGCCATACTCGGGAGGAAGGACCCCTCTGGTGTCACAGGCCCGGCGCCAGTAGGTCAGGTCGGGCACCCATGGCAGGTGATCGAGCGGCGTCCGATCGAAGACGGCGTGCAGGCGTTCAGTTTGGTTCATCAGCTTGGTCTACCGGGCTGGGATGAGGAGGCGGTCGGCGGTGTGTGCCCAGTAAGGAGGCAGGGCAGGATCAAGACCGATGGTGTAGTCCTCGAAGACACCGGGGCCGCCTTCCGTGATGTGGACTGACCAGGCTTTGCCATCCTGCCCGACAGGCACGTTGAGCTTCAGTGGCTTTGGCGTCTTATCCACACCGATGACGTTTCCGGCGGGGGTGCCGACTGGGTCAAACACCGTCATCTTCGCGGTCTCGCCAGGCCCGGGCACCTCGAGCGTGACGATAAACGTCTTCGTTCCTTTGGGAACCCAGAAGAAGAGAGGGGCGCCCGCGTGTATCAGGCGCATCCGGCGCCCGACCAGGGCGGCGTGGGGTGAGAGCATGGTGACGTGTCCAACACTTCGTCCGGTTGAAAGCGTGACCGTGTGCGGCCCGTTGGCGACGGCAGGCACACCCACGGTGTGCGCCTCGCCGACCGGAACCTGCCCGCGCGCTACGAGCTCGTCGGAAGGGTTGAAAACGGCCCACTCGACCGGGGCTTCCGAGCGGCCGATTTTGCCGCACGCGATGCGGGCGCGAATGGGGTTTCCCAGAGTGGTCAGGGCAACGAACGTGTGGCGTCCCCGGGTCGGAATCGTCGGAGGACCATCGAGGGGAGCGACCTCGGCGCTGACAGCCTCAATCGGTTCGCCACTGTACCCTTCCGGCACGGCCCAACTGCGGGATTCGAGGAACGAGCAGAACCGCAGGTTGCTAAAGCCGATGCCTTCGTGTTTGTTCCGGAAGGCAACAAGTCTTCCTATGGCCTTGTGGGCCGCGGGGGGCGATCCTTCGGCGATGATTCTGGCTGTGTTCGCTGCCAGACGAGCATGCTTGAACCCCGTCGACAGGAAACGGACCCGCTCGTAGCTCCGACGTTCTCCGCGGCTTGCCTCCTCCGCTTTCGTCAGGAGGATCTTGGCCTGCTCAAGAACACTGTCGGGAAAGAGCACGTGTGTCTTGCCGGCGAAACGTGACCAATTGACGCCCCGCATGAGATCGATATTCTGGGTTGTGTAGTTCTCCCAGAAGTCGAAGTAGGCTTTGACTGCTGCCTTCGCAGGACCAAAGGCAGAATAGAGTTCATCCAAGAGCTCGTCGGCCGTCTTTTCCGGGCGTGTGTGCAGCCGTGCCAGCAGGTAGAGGTTGGGGGCTTGGGTCGACCATTGCCCGGTCAGGGAGTCGAAGTCGGTGAAGACCATGCCATTGGCCGCCTCGTGGCGGAATTCATCGGCGAATTGGTGGGCGAAGATCTGCGGCATGCAGTAACCACCGAGGAAATAGTTCGGACGGAGGAAGACCCGGGCTCCGGTTCGGGCCCATCCATCCCACTGTTCGAGGACCCACTTCTGTTCCTCGGGGTGGCGAGGGAAGAACAGGTCGGGAACAGTGCCGATGAAGATGTGCTCATTGAGCTTCAGGTCCGGGCTGGGGGGCGGGGCGTAGTTGACATAGGCGTAGGCAATGACCTTGGCTGCAGGGTCGGTTTGGGCGGCCATCTCCTGGACCGTGCGATAGAAGGTTGCGTAGCGGTCGGAGACGACGCGGGGGCCGAAGCGCGGGTAGATCGTCTCCGGCTGTGGGCCGTCCCAGGCCAGGCAGCCCTCGCAGGAGCACAGGCCGCGGATGTCGTTTTCACAGCAATTGATGTTGACGAACGTGTCCGGATCGGCCTCTTTGCGTTTCCTCCACAAGCGGACAATCTCTTCGTGCAGTCCCGGGTTGGAGACGCACATGCTGAAACGAGCGTGGGTGCTCGTGGGGCCGCGCTTGCCACTGTCGAGGAGCTGGAACCAGTCAGCGTGTTCCTCGCCGTAGCGCTCCCAGTAGTGGTTGAAGGCGTGCCCGTAGCGCAATGGCAGCGGGCTGCCCATGCGATGGCGGCGCAGAAAGGCGCTCTGCGATTTGGCATAGGCTTTCAGTCCCTCAGGCGTGAAGCCGTTGCTCGTATTGCCGCGTAGGCCGAGCCCGGGACGCAGGTTGCGGCGGATCAGCCAGGGTGAGAACTCACGATTCTGTGGCGAGATGGCGACTGACTTGACGTTGGGGACCACGATCCCCGCTTCTCCCGGCCAGATCCAGCGTACGCCAAGTTCTGTTTCCAGCAGTTCGTAGACGCCCCACAGCGTGCCGGCACGAGTCGACATCTTGAGTGGGTCCGTATCGTCGTCGTCGCCGATGACAAACAGGGCGTCTTCGACCGTTCTGAGGACGCAGCCTTCGACCGGGTCTCTTCCTGCGACAACTCCAGCTGCTGTCGCGGCATCGGATGGGCCTATGTAGACACGCGTCCCCGTGACGGCTTGTGGCGACGTCTCCGGACAGATGGGAAGACGTACTCCTGTGGCGCGTTCGACATGGTCGACGAGTTCCTTCGCTGCGTAGGCAGCAACAGCGGTCGGCTTTGCGGCCGTAACGACTGTGGCAACGGGCGTGCTGCCCCGGACGAGAGGGGTTTCTGCTGCTACCCAAGCGGAGCTCAGGAGAAACGACGTGAGCATGGCAATGCGGTGCGGTGCGAGTTTCACGGTTTCGACTTCCTTCCCTGGCCGACGGGGCTGCGTTTCCGGGCTATCGCATAGGGGAAAGTACTCCCATCCGGTTGTATATCACAGCACCGAAGCGAGTGTTTGCTTGGCGTGGTCCAAGTCTGCGCAGCGCGCAACGTAGGCGGTCTTGCCTTCCGGCCAGGAGAAGGCCGCTCCTGTTAGTCGCGGCTCTGACGGAGCCGAGCCGCGCACAACGTAAGCGGGTTCTCACATGAGCAGACGTGTGAACAACGAGGCATCCAATTCCCCACGTGATGGTCCTCTCGCGGATTTTCTCCCGGAGGTCCAAGACTGGTTCACGGGGACGTTTGAGGCGCCGTCTCCGGCGCAGGTGGCGGCTTGGCCGGTGATCGCACGTGGGGAGAACGTGTTGCTGCTGGCTCCGACCGGGTCGGGAAAAACGCTGTCGGCATTCATGTGCGCGATCGATCGCCTGTTCCGCAAGGCTGCTGTCGGGGAACTCAGCGATGCCGTTCATGTGCTGTATATCACTCCACTGAAGGCGCTTGGAAACGACATCGAACGGAACCTCCTGGTTCCTTTGCGCCAAATTCGGGAAAGGAGTGGTGGGACGCTGCCGGAGATACGTGTGGGGGTTCGATCGGGCGACACGTCCCAGAATGAACGCGCCCGCATGGTGCGCACTCCCCCCCACATCCTCATCACAACCCCCGAGTCGCTCTTTCTTCTCCTGCAGAGCAAGCAGATGCGCCCGAATCTGGCTCAGGTTGAGGCGGTCATCGTGGATGAGGTCCACGCGTTGTGTTCAGACAAGCGCGGCGTGCATCTGGCTGTGAGCCTCGAACGCCTGGCCGAGGGGTTGGCCATCCCGCCTCAGCGTATTGGCTGCTCCGCCACGTTGCGCCCGCTTGCGGAGATCGCTGCGTATCTGGTGGGCTTCGATGACGAAGGTGAACGCAGACCATGCACGATCGTGGACGCGGGGATGCGCAAGCAACTCGATGTGCGTGTCATGGCTCCCCTCGCCGATTTCGTGGAAGTGGGACACTCGGCGCTTTGGGCGAGCGCCTACGATCTGTTGCTGCAGGAAATTGATGCGCATACGACGACCCTTGTTTTCGGGAACAGCCGGTACAAAGCGGAGCGCACCGTGCTGCGGTTGCGCGAACTGGACGAAGGTGCGCACCGGATCGGCGTGCATCATGGCTCCGTGGCGCGTGAACGACGCTTCGCGGCTGAGCAGGCGCTCAAGTCCGGTGAGCTGGACGCACTCGTGGCCACCACATCGCTTGAGTTGGGGATCGACATTGGGTCGGTGGATCTCGTGTACCAGCTCGAATCACCAAAGTCCGTGGCGACTGGGCTTCAGCGTATTGGTCGGGCCGGGCATCTCCTTCATGCCACGAGCAAAGGACGTGTTCTGGTCTTCGACCGTGACGAGCTCTTTGAGGCGGCGGCGATCTGTCGCTCAATGGTGCGTGGTGAGATCGATGCGGTGAGCATCCCGACCGGCTGTATCGACGTGCTTGCCCAGCAGATCGTCGGGGCTGTCGTGACGCACGAATGGACGGTCGACGGTCTGCTACAGCTGCTTCGGCGGTCCTATCCCTACCGGGCCTTGCGACGAGACTGTCTGGAGGGCGTACTCAGGATGTTGTCCGGCGACCTCCTGCAGAGCATGTCGCGACGCCCTCGTCCATTGGTGCTGTGGGACCACGCCGGGGACCGCCTGACTTCGGCTCGAGCGGCGAAGCTGATAAGCGCGATGAACGTGGGGACGATCGGTGAGACATCCGAATACGAGGTGGTCATCGAGGGGACGAAGAAGCGCGTGGGCAAGGTTCAGTCCGAGTTCGCGGATGACCAGTTGCGCACGGGAGACATCTTCGTGTTGGGCAGCACGCCGTGGCGGGTGATGGGAGTCCACCGGAACCGGATTCTGGTCAAAGAAGCTCCCGGCGCAACGCCGAGCGTACCGTGGTGGACGGGGCCGATTCCCCCGCGGACCGTCGAAGCTGGTGAGCAGGTGGGAAGGCTCAGGCGGGAGGTCTCCCAGCGGTTGGCCGATCCTGAGCTCCTTGACTGGCTGGAACGTGAGTACATGATGGGGCCGAATGCGGCCAAGGCGGCGGCCGATTACGTCCGTGAACAGAAGGCGGCCGTGGATGTCGTTCCTGACCATGAGAACCTGCTGGTCGAAACATGGCGGGATGAACTTGGGCGTCTGAACGTGATCATCCACTCGCCGTTTGGTGAGCGGACGAATCGGACGTGGGGGCTGGTGCTTCGAGAAGCCGCTAAGTCTACGTTAGGGCAAGTCTGGACAACTGCGGCCACCAACGACCATGTCCTGATGACCTTTCCTGTTCCGACGACCCCGCCGGCACGACGTCCGGATGCCGAGGCCCTGATTCGGTTGGTGACAGTGGGAGCTCTCGACGCCTTGGTGGAGACGGTCGCCCAAGGGGCTGTTGGGGCCGGGAGTACGTTTCGCGAGGCGGCCACGTGCGCGCTTCAGATTGAGCGGATGCGCCAGGGCCGACACGTGCCCATCTGGCTGCAGAACCTCCAGGCCGAGGAGTTGTTTGCCGCGGCTTCCCTTGATGGCGAGCACCCGATCCTGGAAGAGGTCCGGCGCGAGATTCAGCTACGCACGTTTGATGTGGAAGGGCTGGCCGGCGTCCTTGAGCGGATCGAAGCGGGGACGATTGCTGTGTGCCATCAGCGGGTCGAGTCACCATCGCCATTCGCCCACTCCGCCTTGGTCAAGGATATGTACCAGGGCGGCTACGAGATGGGGCGTGACAGGCGAGCGCACCTGTTGCATTTGCACCGGCGTGTCCTGCAGCAGGTCCTGACCCGGGAACAGATGGCTGAGCTCCTGGACCAGCGTGCAATAGAGCGGATTGAGAACCGCCTCCAGTGCCGTTCAGAACGGGGCCGCGCCCGGACGGCTGACGAGTTGGCCCAGGTCCTGCGACGCCTTGGAGATATCCCAGCTGCCCTGGAAGCGGTGGTTGCTGTAACCGAGGGGGATGCCGGTATCCTCCTGGCCGAGCTGTGCCGAGACGGGCGCGTTGTGGGGATTGAGTTGCCGGACTGTGATGCAGACGCCATTCGCCTGGTCCCTTCCGAGCTCTGGCGTCAGTATCACGACGCATTCCATCATGGCCGCAGCCGACTGCAGGTCCTGAATCCTGTCATTCACGCTACGCCATGGGCTTTCGAGCCCAAGGCGGCCAGCGACGTCATCGCCGCCCGCCTGTTGCGCAGAATGCCGCGTGCAGAAGCCAGGTGTGCCGTGGTGACGAGATACTTGGCAAGCCACGGGCCGATGACTCCCTACGAGATTGCCAACCGAACGGGATGGCCAGTCCCCGAGATCGACCGCATCCTTGACGGTTTGGTCGAGTCAGGCAGCGTGGCCAAGGGCGTCTACACGGTTGAGAAGTCTCAGCCTCAGTTTGTGGACCGCGCCGTTCTTGAAGACATCCACCGCCTGACTATGCGATTTCTCAAGCGGGAACTCTCCGCGTGTGCCCCCTACGAAGTCGTCGACTTCATGACGCGTTGGCAGCACGTTCATCCGGACACCCGTTTGGAGGGAATTGACGGACTCCGGGACGTGATCCACCAGCTCCAGGGGATTGAGACGGTCACCGGGGCACTTGAGTCAGAGGTCCTGGCGAACCGGGTGGTGGACTACAACCCGCAGATGCTTGAGCGCTTGATGGCGTCCGGTGAGGCGAGTTGGCGTTGTTTCGGGGTCAGGAAGATCGTCCGGGGCAAGGTTGCTCTGTGCCGACGGCAGGACGCCCCCTGGTTGAGTGCGGGAGGAACGCGGCAGTACAATCCGGAGGAAGCAGCAGACCAGGATATCAGGGAGGAGATCCTGAAGGTGAGGGACTACTTCGCGACCCACCCCACTGCATTCTTCGATGACGTGGTGGCAGACACCGGCGTGGGGGCGGATGCTGTCCTTCGTGCCGTGTGGTACCTCGCCTGGTGTGGAGAGGTCACCTGCGATACCTACGAATGCCTGCGTCACGCCCACTTCCAGTCGACACTTTCAGCCTGCTATGACCTCGACAGTACGCCCCGCAAAATCGTCAATGGGCGGATGTCGGCCGATCGTGTGATCAAGCAGATGGGGCGGCGGAAGCTGAACGCGCGATTGGGACGTTGGTCCGCGACCGAGCGGTTGCTGGGTACGCCCGATGAGCTCTCCCGAGACACCACTCTCAGGAACTGGGCCGATCAGGTGCTTCGGCGATGGGGAATCGTGACGAGGGACATGCTTTCCGCCGAGACCACAGCTCCTGCCTGGGGTGAACTTCTTCCGGAGCTGAAGCGCCTCGAGCTGCTCGGCCGGGTTTCACGCGGGTATTTCATTGAGCATCACCACGGTGAGCAGTATGGCCTCCCGGACGCCATCGAGCTGTTGCGGGACTGCCGGGCCCGGCGCAGCGAAGGCAACGAGTTGGGATATCTGGTAGACGAACCGACATTTTGCGTCACGACTCGCGAGCCCGCCAACCTGTATGCGTCCAGTTTTGATATCATTGATGAGCGTGGCGAGGTCCTTCCTCGGACGGCACGTCGTGGGAACCTGAAGCACCGCACCGTGCTCCAGGCGGGGCAGGTTCTGGTTCACAACGGTCACCAGACGGTTACCCTCTCGCAGGAGGCCCTGCGGCGCTGCATCGAGGCGATGGTCCTGACAGTCGGGGCCCCGGGGATGGAACTGGTGCTCCATGACTGGAACGGCTTCCCGCTTGACGTGTCGCCGGTTGCCCCACTCCTCTACGATGCCGGGTTCCGCTTCGACAGTAGAGGGAACATGCAGAAGCCCCCGCGGGGCAAATCGAAGGGGGCGCCGAACAAAGCGCTGCAGGATGTCTACCTGCCGTATTTCGCCGAACCAAACCCCGTGACCTACGGGCCGGAATGGACGGTTGGGCGAGCTGCGGACGCCGTTCAGCCCGTCTTGCAGCGACTTCTTTCCCTCCTGGAGGAGGAATGGGCGTCCGGGGCATGGGAGATGGTGTGGGGCTGCGAGGGGCCGAAGGTCACCTACCGTGGAACCGGGCGCGTGCACCTGTACATTGCCAGGAGCTTTGTCCAGGTGTGCTTCGGCGCTCGGGCCGTCACGGACGAAGACGGCCAGCGCCACCAGATGGCGACCTGGCGGCGCTACCCCGGCATGCGCGTAAAGGAGCCGACTGATCTGACTGATGAGTTCCGCCGGGATCTGCACCGACTGCATGAGCAGGTGAAAGCACTAACCGATCGCTACCACGCATCGCGCGGGCCGCGAGCAGATGGAGGATGACGATGAACTGGAGAGCGACGATGAGTGCGTTGATGTGTATAGGGCTGACGTGCTGCGGGGCCGAGAAGATGCTTCCTCCACATGAATCCCTGCTTCCCGGCGACTACGTGGCTGCGGTCGGGGCAAGCAGCGGCGAGAAGGCGACGATCGAGAAGGTTGTCGTGGCGGGAGAACTCGGTTTCGACCAGGCGCTCCGGATCACGAATCTGAAACGGATGAAGAACTTCTACGACCTACAGGTAACTGTGCGAAGCCCGCAGGCGGTCAAGAAGGGCGATCTGCTGCTGGCCCGTTTCTATGCGCGTGGACACGCACCCAAGAACGAGTCAAACGAGGCCGACTGTCGAGTCTTTTTCCAGAAGCAGTCTCCGAATTGGGAAAAGTCTCTGTCGACCCGGTTCTCCGTCGCCGATGCGTGGCAGCGCTTCGATTACCCCTTCAAGGTTACCCGCAACTATGGCTCCGAGGAGACGGCCCTGTGCTTTGGCACGGGCTTCAACGAGCAGTGGATTGAGATCGGTGGCGTGGAGCTTCTGCGTTTCGGGAAAGGCGTGAAGCCGTATCAGTTGCCCACCACGCCCATCACCTACAAGGGATCGGCGCCCGACGCTCCATGGCGTGCCCAGGCTGCGGCCCGGATTGACCAGCACAGGAAGGGCGCCTTGGTGGTTCGCGTAATGGGAGCCGGAGGCGAGCCGGTTCCGGGCGCTGATGTGCAGATTGAGATGAAGAAGCACACGTTCCAGTTTTCATCGATCATCAGTGTGCCGACGATCGCCGAGGATACGGCGGACGCGCGGAAGTACAAGGAGAAGGTTCTGGAGTTGTTCAATGCCTCCGGGAATGAGAACGCCCTCAAGTGGCCCCCCTGGGAGTCGGCCTGGGGAGACAGGTTCACCCAGGAGAAGACGATTGCGGCATTCAAGTGGCTGAAAGACAATGGGCTCCATGCACGTGGTCATGTGATGGTCTGGCCAAGCTGGAAGCACCTTCCCAAGAGTGTCCAGAAGCTGAAGGACAACCCCGAGCGCGTTCCCTCGATCGTGCGGGAGCACATCATCGACATCGCGACGAAGATGAAACCCTACGTGGACGAATGGGATGTGATCAACGAGACGCGGACGAACCATGATCTCATGGACCTGTTTGGCCAGGAGATCATGGTGGAGTGGTTCAAGACAGCCCGTGAGTGCTTGCCCGATACGCCACTGTTCATCAACGATTACGCAATCTTGAATGGTAAGGGCCCGGGATCCCGCAACCATGAGGCGTACAAGAAGACCATTCGGTTTCTTCTCGATAAGGGAGCTCCGGTGACAGGAATCGGTTTCCAGAGCCATATCGGGACCCATCTGCAGAACCCTCAGAAGGTGGTTGAGATCCTGGAGGACTTCGCGGAGTTCGAGCTGGCGATGCGGATTACCGAGTTCGATATCAACATCCCGCAGGAGGAGGCCCAGGGGCACTACACGCGCGACTTCATGACGGCTGTGTTCAGTCACCCCGGGGTGGTCGGGTTCCAGATGTGGGGATTCTGGGAAGGTCGACATTGGAAGCCGGCCGGTGCCATGTACCGGAAGAACTGGGACGAGAAGCCCAATGGGGCTGCCTACCGTGATCTCGTGTTTCGCGAGTGGTGGACGCAGGAGAAGGGGAAGACCGACACGAAGGGTGCCTTCACAACCCGTGGTTTCCTGGGTGACTACGAGGTCACGGTGAGCGCCGGTGAACACCGACAGGTTGTGCCGGTGTCACTGGCGAGGAACAGTGGACCGGTGACGGTAACGCTCAAGTAGGTCTTCCGGGGGGGGCGTCTGAACCGAGCCGCGCACAGCGTAAGCGGTCGCCTCCCGCTGGCTTGTCCCGCCATAGCCGCCCTTGGGGGGCGACGGCGGATCAGGGCTCTGCCGGACTGGGACGCCCCCGTCTGAACCGAGCCGCGCACAGCGTAAGCGGTCCCCTCCCGTTGGCTTGTCCCGCCATAGCCGCCCTTGGGGGGCGACGGCGGATCAGGGCTCTGGCGGACTGGGACGCCCCCGTCTGAACCGAGCCGCGCACAGCGTAAGCGGTCCCCTCCCGTTGGCTTGTCCCGCCATAGCCGCCCTTGGGGGGCGACGGCGGATCAGGGCTCTG
>JABHEG010000111.1 GCA_018676675.1 Lentisphaerota bacterium | reverse complement strand
CGCATGCTCAGCAGGAACATCCGACCATGGCCGCCCGGATATGAATCAATCGCCTTGGAGACTGGAAGGCGGCAACACCCAGACAATGCCATACCGCCCGCCGGGCTACTTTTGTCGGGGTGATCCTGGAGGCCGGTTATCCCTAACCGGTGCCTTCGTTCTCCAAAGGGGCTTTCTGGAGACCGGTTACTCCTAACCGGTGCCTTCGTTCCCAAAAAGGGCTTTCTGGAGACCGGTTACTCCTAACCGGTGCCTTCGTTCCCAAAAAGGGCTTTCTGGAGGCCGGTTATCCCTAACCGGTGCTTTCGTTCCCCGACCGCCGGGTCCGCTCCACCAACCGAAACACTTGTATCCCGTGCGAAAAGGAGATATTTCCCTCTCGCACAGCCGGGATACGCCTTGCTGTCGAACAATGCCCCTTCCAGGAGGAGCCTCCCCGTGCTCAAACACGCCCTGATTCCTTTCGTCCTGGCTGGAACGCTTTCCGCTCCAGCCGCGACAATCCTCCACGTGTCTCCCAACGGGGCGGACACGAATCCCGGGACAGCCGCCAAACCACTCGCAACTCTGGCCCGGGCCCGGGATGCTGTTCGCGCACTGAAGACGGAGAGCGGGTTGCCCGATGGCGGTGTGGTAATCCAGCTTGCCCCGGGGACGTACAGACGTGACGCCCCCCTGGAGTTATCCTCGGCCGATGCGGGCACGAAGGCGGCCCCGATCGTCTACCGAGCGGCCAAACGTGGGACCGCCAGGATTTCAGGCGGGGTGACACTCACGGGCTGGCAGCAGGTCAAAGACCCGGCGGCGGAAAAGCTCGTCGATCCGGCAGCAAAGGGCAAGGTCCTGTGGACGGAGGTCGGTGCTGATCTCCTGGAAGCCATCCCCGGCTTCGCCAATGGCGGATGCGGCTTCAAAGGCAGAAAAGAGTACCCACTGGCGCTCTACCAGAACGACGAACGCCTGCCGATCTCACGCTGGCCAAATGAAGGTTTTGTCATGACCGGGGAGTGTCTGGGCGAACAGATCCCGGCCGGTCACATGGGCATTCGCTACACGGAAGGCCGATTCGTCTTCAAGAATGGTCGTCTGAAACGCTGGGTCGGGGAACCGGACCTGTGGTTCGACGGCCTCTGGTATGTGCCGTGGGCTGACAGCAAGATGCGTCTGAAAAGGATCGATCTCAAGCAGCAGACCATCTCACTGCTGAACCCGGACGACTCCGGCTACGGCTACATGCCCGAACGCCACTTCTTCGCCTTCAATGCCATCGGCGAGATCGATCGCCCAGGAGAATGGGCCGTCGATCCGGCCACTCGCCGTGTCTACCTTTGGCCGACGGCAGACCCAGCGAACAACCCCGTCACCGTGGCCCTGCGCACGAACCTGATCCGGGTGGATGGCGCCACACATACCCGGTTTGCGGATCTCGCCTTCGAGCACACTCTGGAGACGGCGATCACCATCAGGAACAGCGTGGCTGTCACGATTTCCGGAAGCACGATCCGCCATACGGGAAGCTGGGGGGTAGACATTGACAGCGGCAGCGGCTGCACGGTGATCGGCTGTGACCTCTCCGACCTCGGCGAGGGCGGTGTAAAGGCCCGAGGCGGGGATCAGAAGACGCTCACTCCCGGCAACCATCTGATCGAGAACAACCACATCCACCACTTCGGGCAATTCGTCAGCACCTACCGCCCGGGTGCCGCTGTCTACGGCACCGGCAACAGAATCCGCCACAACCTGATTCACCACGCCCAACACCAAGCGGTCTTCTTCAACGGCAATGACCACCTTATCGAGTACAACATCATCCACGATGTCTGCCTATACACCAGTGATGCCGGGGCGCTCTACGCCTGTGCCCGCGATTGGAGCCAACGCGGCGTGGTCATCCGCCACAACTTCATCCACTCGACCGGCAAGGGGGTGGACGGCTGCGGCAGCCAGGGCATCTACCTTGACGACTACACCTCCGGCGCCACGGTGGTCGGCAACATCTGCAGTTCAGTCGGACACGCCGTCACCACCTGTGGCAATGGCAACCGCATCGAGAACAATGTCTCCATCAACTCCCGAAAGAGCTCGTTCTCCCTTAGCAGCCGCGGCATTGACAGCTTCGCCAAGAAGAACGCAGAAAGGGGCATGGAAAGCCCACTCATCCGTAAGCTCGTGAGCACGAAAAAACCTTACAGCAGTGCATCCTGGACGACGCGCTACCCGCACCTGCCATCGTTGCTCAGGAGGATCGAGTCCGACCCCATAGGCGCACACGACTCGCACTTCTGCACGATGCGAAACAACGTCAACGTCGGTGGCGTTCCTGCCGCTGTCCGCAACGCCGCCAAGGTCACACCGACTGGCACAATCGAGGATAACATCAACCTTCACGAAGAACCGGGGTTCGTGGATCTGGCCGGCTTCGACCTCCGCTTCCGCGAAAACTCCCGCGTATTCAAGAAACTGCCTGGCTTCAAGCAACTGGAGTTCCCCAAGATGGGGCTCTATGCTGACGCACGACGGGCCTCCCCTGCCGTCAAGTTTGGGAAAGGAATCAGCCCCATGCCCGAGATCGCGCCCCGCATCCCACGTCCCGAACTCAAACCGCGTTACATCATGGAGACACTCTCCGGCACGCCCTTCGACGCGGACGGCATTGCCGGCCCCAAAGAGTGGCCAAAGACCCGCAAACCACAGCTCGAGTGCGTCAACGAGATCTACAAAGCCCCCTCCAAGCTCATGTGCAAAGCACGCGTCGGGTTCGATGGTGAACGCGTGCGTTTCCTGGTCACAGTGGACATCAAACCAGAGGCCCCACTCAAGATTGAGGGCAACTGGGGCGGACGCGATGGCGTCGAGCTGGCCCTCAGTGAGGCTGGCGAAGATGCCGCCGTCTTCCTGCTGCACGTCTACCCGGACGGCACATTCGAGGTAGCGTCCTCCGACGCGGCCGCAGCGGCGCGGAGCAAGGTGCTGACCGACGCCATCCGTTGTGGTGCCAAGATCGGCAAAGGCAGTTGGACAGCTGAACTCGCGATACCGGTCGCCGCGTTGGGTATTGCCCCGCCCTCGTTCCGCGAATTGCGCTTCAACATGAATCTCCACCGCACCTGCGACAAGACCTGGACCTGTTGGTGGACACCCGAAAACGGGATAGGGGATCTGCTCTCCTCCGGGCTCCTCATCCTCCCACGAGAGATTCCCCCGACCGACGAAATGGCCCGACGTGCCAAAGCCGTCAAGCCTGTGGCAGACGCCGCAAAACGCGGCGAACTGAACTGGCGACTGCTCAAGGACTGGGCCCAGACGGCCAACCCCGACCGTCTCTTCCCCGCCGAGCAACCCGCGGATGGCCCCAACGTCTCCTTCTCGAACTACTCCGGGCATGCCATTGCCCGGCGGACGTTCAAACTCACGGCTGAGCAACTCGCGGAGCCCTTCTGCGCCCTGTTCCTGCCCTGCATCGATGAAGAAGGCGACGTCTTCATCAACGGCGCGCTGGCCGTCTCACACACAGCCGAAGCAACAGGAACAGCCCCCGGACTGCTCTGGCGCGAGCCGGTCATCGTGAATCTGAAGACCACGGGCGCCAAGCCTGGGAATGTCAAAGCCGCGGTCAGCCTGCACGGTAACATGGGCACGGGCGGACTCCGCAAAGGCGCTTTCCTGGTGTGGGGCAAGACGACGCCAACTGCGGAACAGCTCTATGACTTCCTTGCCGACAACACCACACTCGGCTGGCGCGATCGCGTACCCAAGTTCTGGCAGGATCTCGAGCGTGAACGTATCCCCCCTCTGCCCCTTGCCCCCGACGAGGCAACGTTCGGCAAGCACATCCAGCGGACGATGAATCTGCTGGCGTCGAGTACCCCCGAGAAGCGCAACCGCGTGCGCATCTTCTTCTACGGTCAATCCATCACGCAAGGCATGCACAGCCGCGAGATGATCAACGTCCTGCGCACCCGTTTCCCCTGGGCGATCATCGACGTCGAAAACAAGGCCATCGGCGGATTCGGGGCCTCGAATCTGGTCCGCACCGGGGAGCACGATCTCTATCCACGCGATGCGGATCTCCTCATCTTCCATGTCTACGGTGATGCCAAGAGTCTGGACACGATCTTCAGCAACGTGCGCAAACGCAACAGCAGCGAGATTCTCGTCTACACCCATCACTACAACTGGATCAGCGCTCCCGACAAGTTGTTGGGCAGGTTGGAGTCCCTGGGCAAATCCGTTGCCGAATGGCACGAACTGGCGGAGAAGTACCAGATGGAGGTGGCCCCGGTTTACCGGGACTGGCCGATGTTCTTCCGGAAGCACGACTGGGGCATCAACGAGTCCATGGGCGACACGGTGCACTCCAATGTGCACCACAACACCATGGGGCACACATTGCTGGCCAAGCTCGTTCTGCGCAACTTCCGTCACCACCCCGACGGCCCCTTCACCTTCCCGAAAGCCGTCGCCAAGGTGGATATCCAAGGCCCTGCGGCGACCACGACAGGCGCCTGGCAGAAAGAAGGTAGTGGACTCCGCACAAGTGCAAAGGGAGCCAGTCTGAAGCTGACCTTTGAGGGTAACCGCGTCGACATTCTGCCGCTGACGTCCAACGCGACAGGAACCGCCAGGATTCTGATCGACGGCAAGTCGCCAGTCGAGTGCCGCGAACTGTACTACTGCAGCCTGCCATCGCGGGGGCCGTACATCTGGATGCCGGCGCTCAAGCGCATTGATCTGGGTGAGAATGTGCCGCCACAAGTCGAAGACTGGACCCTCACACCGTTCGATGTCGATCTGAACAAGAGCACGCTGTCGTTCAAGCTCGAAGGCTCAATAACCGGCCCCGACGGTGAAGGCAGCAAAGCCGCCGACTTCGTCTCCAACTCCGGCCGCATCAAGCTGTCGAAATCAGACTTCCACATCATCTGGCCGTGCACCTACAAGAAGAAGGACAAGCTGCCCGATGGCTACACCGTCACCTGGCAGGTTCGCCCGCTGTTCCTCGATCCCTGGCACCCCGCGGCCAATGCGGCCCCCGCAATCGAGCGTCCGGTCACCCTCGTCCAGGGCTTGAGTAACGGTCCACACACACTGGAGATCATCGCCAACGGCGACGGGGAGATTCCCATCAAGTCGATTATCGTCCGCCGCCCGCCCCTCCAGTAGGTGTGGCTTCCGCACCCGGGGCACCACCCGATCTGGGAGCGTGGCTCGACGAAGCCGTGGAGGCAAACGCCTCCCGGCCTGTCCGCTGCCACCACTGCCACCAAGCGGCAAAGCTACTCCGAGACGTGCCGAGCAGATCCTCGATGGAGCTGGAGAAATGGCTAATCGACGCCCGTTCTGCCTCATAGCGGACGACCTCGTCGAAGAGAGCTCGAATGCCCTCGTCAGTGTCGAGGGCAGCAAATGGCGCGACCAACAGTGTCAGCGGAATTTCCCTGACTATTTGGCCGCTCCGCCCCGCACTGGGAAACACCCCCTTGCCCATCGGATACGCCTTGGCCACATGCCGAAGCGTCGGCAACAGGTCGGCGGAGGGTGCCGCAGCCGCCTCCGCCAGGAAATTGATCACGCGTTTCTTGCCGTTACGATCCGAAGAGCCGCCCATGATCCACGTCGGAGGCGCGGCATCCGTTCGGTTAGGCAGGATGTCGTAGGCCTGCGCCCAGTACGAGGCAAGTGCTGACGGCTGAGCTCGATTCACGGCAGACAGCAGATCACGCTCCTGCTGGCTCCAGTGCCGGTGGGGGCTGGAGAGCCGGGCAAGCCGTTCACTGACCTGTTCAGGGGTCCAGTTCAGTTCGGGGGAGACGAACCCGGTGGTAGCCGTACGGTGCTCATTCGCCCTGGCAATGTCCTCCGCAAACACACCCTTGCGCCCATCAACGACCTGGGCCTGCTTCACGACATCACCCCAGACTGCATCCGGTTCGTCGCGTAGCATCGCCAGTGCCCAACGCATCAAGGGTCGGTCCTGTCGCGACACCACACCGTGCGCCAAGTCAACGGCGGCATCCCAAGCAACGGTCCTGATCACCCTCGCGATGCGTTCCCGAAGGTGGCTCCCGGTGGACAAGTCAGCAGCCACGCTCACCAGGGCGCTGAGCGTCGCCTGATCCGGAGACACCTTCTCAACCCGCTTCCTGATCACGTCCAGCGCCTTGCCACGAGCAGCGGTGGGTTGTTCGCCATCCTGTAGGCACGCCAACGCCTCGGAGAACGTGAGGACATCGGGGTCGAATACATCCCAAGTCAACCGTCCCCCCTCAGCGAGCAACGTCACCATCGCCTCGTGAGCCAGGGGAACGCGCAGCTGCCGCAAACGACCGGGGAAGGTAATCAAGAACGCCTGGTCCTTCTCTGTCAGGCGTCGAAAATCCACGGTTCCCCGAGGCCATCGCCGCCGTGGACCACGACCAACGCGGCCGCGTTCCGCGCCGGTCAATGGGTCAAGAAGAACCAGTTCAGGGCAGGCCGTGACGAACAACGCGGTCCCCGACTCAAGCAGCACATTGCTCACGGACACCCACTCGGTATGCCGCCACGCCTCCACGCCACTCTCTGCATCCAAGCCCAGAACGACCCCAGCCGCTTGGTAGGGCACAACGACCAGATTCCCTTGACGACATCGCTCGACCGGCATCATTCGACGGCGCCTGTCTTGGCTTAGGTCTCCCCTGGACCGATCCATCCCGTGCCTTTGGTAACGGCTGAGCCGTTCCTCAACGCGCCACTTGACGACAGTCGGATCTACAAGCCACTTGGACATATCGGGCACATGAAGCCCCCAAATCACGCCTTTGTAGTCGGTAAACACGTGGGTGAGAGGCGCGTGCGGCGGGGCTGTGGGCGCCCGTGCATTGATGACTTTCCCAACCCCGGAGATCGAGCGTTCCATGGGTGCCGGAGCGCTGTCGGCCTCCGGCGCCCGGGTAGAGGCGTGGCGAGCACACTCGGCCACGAGGGCACGCCCCTCCTCGTCGGTCATTCGCTCACCCGACGATCGCGACAACACCTCAAGCAATGCCACAAGAAAGTGCCATTTGAAGGGAGCCTTGTTCGGCCCGATCCCGATCCTGGATTCCGGGTAGTCGGGCAAATCAAGGTTGAGAGCGCCCTCACTCTCCGTGACCATTTTGTGGGCCGTTTGGGTCATGGTCTCCCGATCCGAGCAGGCCGCCTGTGCGAGCATCATGTACCAGCGAGTCTCGCGGCTCCGGTCTCCCCCGCGGATCAGGAGTCGACCGGCGTGCTGCACCTGCGCCGCCCAGGCGTATTGGGGCAGCATCTTGCGCAGGAACCGAGTCCTCCGCCTATCGTCCACGTGATGAAGCAACTTGGTCGCCTCGGGAAATTGCGGCAATCGTGCAAAGTTGCCATGCTCAGGGAGCACGGTCTGGTCCACGTACACGTCGAAAGCTCGCTCGGGTTCGTTGATGGCCTCAAACAGCCTCCCGAGGCGCAAGACCAACGCCTCCTGGCCGACGGCCATCCTTGTTTGCTGCCGTGCACCAATGCGCAAGGCCCCCGCGATCGACAAGGCATCACCGAAGTTCCCACAAGCCACATGCGCCTCGGCCAAGGCCAAAGTCGCTGCAGTCCGGTCTTCGGAAACATCGGGCATCGTGTCCAGCGTCCGCTGCCACAGCTCAAGGTCTCGGCGGTGTTCACCCAGCTTCCGAAACACCCGAGAAAGGGGCTGGCTTTCGCGCCACGTGAACCCGTCTTCGCCAAGCGCCTTGAATGCCTGACAGGCATGGTCATGAGCCCGGCTACGATGGCCCTTGGAGAGCTGCTGGGCAGCCAGCTGGGTCTGGGCTGCTCCGTCATCAGGGGCAATCGCTACGGCGACCTCGGCACCTTCCAGTGAACGGGCTCCTTTGCCGAGGTGCTCGGCCGATGCTAGAGCATCGAAAGCACGCCACAGCGGTGGCGCCTCCCCCACTGGCCCAGCCTGAACGATCGTCCCGGCCGTCCGTCGGGCGATTCCGGTCGCCAGGTCCTCAATACACGCCGCTTTGTCTTCCCAGGCAGCCACTACTCGGGCACTGCCGGCATGTATGAGGGTGAACGTGCCCCACGTGCCCCCTTCCCGAGCCGCGATGGCCCCCGACAACAGATAGGCCGCGTCCAAGACACGACCAAGTTCCATTGCAGCAGGCCCCGCCCCGGAGGCCGCCTGACATAGCTCGGACTCGATCTTGCCCATGGCCTCCCTTTCCACACACGTCATGCCCGCCTCCCCCGCCGCAACCATGACCAGATCGGCCAAGGCCCTCGCCTCTGCCCGGCTTACACGCGCGCCATCCAGACCACGAACGGGCAGAATCGCTACTCTGGGCACATTTTCTCCCGTGGCTCCCCCCTTGACCAGTGGCCCCACCGACGAATCAGGAGAAACCACGGCAAAGTACTCCTTGACCGCCAGTAGAGCCTTCGTCAGCTGTTCGGTCGTCCAAGGCTCTGACAACGGCACGGAGAGTAGACGTTCCTTCACGCCATTCCCGAAATCCCGGAGCCACAGTTCACTCAGCGCTCTACTGCCCACAACGCGCTTCCTCAGAATGAGGAGAGCATCGGCAGCCATCACTCCCGGCAACGCCTCCAACTCGCCCGCCTCCTGGTTGCTGTTCATCCCTGACCAGATTGCCTCGGAGACAAGAGCACTGGCGTCGTCGCGCTTGAGGAGTGTCAACCAGGGAGAACTCGCGCCCACTTGGAAGAGGGCGTTCTCCGCTGCAGCCATGGAGGAACCACGGTCGCCAGACGAACGTATGACCGCAAGCTGGAGCGCCCGTGGTGCATGTGGCACAGCGCAGCATAGCGTTCGGTTTTGGGTCACGCTGCTCAGCCCACGAGCAGTTGCCCCGCGTGCGGCTGGAGTGTTGACAAGCTTCAAGTGGTTGATGTGCCCGACGCCGCTCAGCGATGTTGTCATGTGAAGCGTCCCAACGATGCTCAGGCCGTAGATGTATGCCTCACCATTGGTGACGTCAGTGTCCGTCCATTCTGTCGCCTTGATCGGGCACCGAGCCACCTCCGTCGGCTTGTCCAAGGCCTTTACGCTGAGGCCCGGATCGCACTCGATCCTGCAGTCGCCTTGGGCCAGTCGAGTAACCACGAACTCGGGCCCACTAGCCCACGTCCCTGGGCACGGGGTCAGAGCATCCCACTTCAAGCGCACGCACCCGTCAGCCCCCAAAGCGCGGAACCCGCTGGGCAGAGGAACACGTGCCGTCTCAATGACCGTGCTCAGCACAGTCGTGTCAGACTCTGAGGCCTGAGCAGAGGCCGTGATTGTGAGGCGTTCGTGGAACCCAGGGCAGATATGCGGCGGAGCCTGATGCTGCCTGACTCGCGACATCAGGTCGACCTCCCCCTTGGAGTTGCTCTGCAGACGCAACGTGTGATTCACACTGCCCTTGGGCCACCGCAGGGCACCACTCGACAGAGCCGGGTGTGTGGTGCCGGTCTGGAAAGCAAACACCTTGCGGTCGTCTCCCAACGCCGGAACGGTGATCGTCCTCTCTCCGTTGCTGCTCGTGAGAACCCCGGCGCGATCACCCCCCGCAATTCGGGCCACTCGATAGGTCCACCTGATCCGACAGAACCCGGGATACATGGGCAGGCATGCATCGTGAGGGACGTTGATAATGCGTTCACCATCCGTGGAACCCGTCTGTTCGTCAACCAGCCAACGCCCGTAGAGGACCTGGCATCGAAGCAACTCCACCCCCGGCACGGATGACATATCTTTCGCAGACCACCTTAGCGAAACGCTCTCAGCATCCCGCCAGCTGATCTGAGCTGAGGGGAACGGTAGGGACATTGTCTCCACTTCCTCCGCAAAGGTCATGCGCTCGTCTTCCCCAGCAAGCCGGACAGAGACCCTGTACCCGTAGACGGTCCCAGGCTCAACTCCCTCGTCCACAACCGTGGTCCTGCCATCCCATCGCCTACGGCGGCCTGGTTGGTCCTCGTTTCGGGCTTCGGCCGCGTCAATCGTCCGCCAGGGTGTGTAAGGCCCATCCGCGATCCGACGCTCTACACATATCGCGGCCAAGGTCCGGGGCCAGAACCGAACCGCCTGCTTTCCTCCGGGCGAGGTCATCGTGATACTGATGGTGAGTGCCGACCGCAGATCCGTCTCACCGCCGCGCCAGTAGGGCCTCTCCCCAAGCGCGACATCCGACCACTCTCTGGGCCAGGCGGCGGGATGAACGCCCAGGAAACGAAGACCAAACGGAGCGACTGTGTCAGGTTCCGCCGGAGCCGGCGGGCCTGCCGTGACGGCCGTTGCGGCCCCCACAAGGACGGCCCACAGCACCGGAACGAGCGCTCTGAAAGCACTGGAACGCGACGGGTCTCGAGACTCTCTATTGGGAGCATCTGCTGGCATCCCTTCTCCCTCTCTCTGAAACAAGTCGGCTACCACTCTCCCGCATTGGTGTGCGACAATAGGGGACGATGAAGAGGGAGTCAAGACGGCGAGGACGAACCCGACGCCCGTGCAGTTGGGACGACCATGCCATTTGGCTTGCCTGCTCGTGTTCCGGGGGAAACAGCGGACAGATTCCGCAACTTGGCCCAGTGGCTCTTGCATCCCCACACAGCGACACCATTTTCTCCCCATGTCCGGCAGGCAACTCCCTACCGGGGACTGCCAATCACCGAAGCTCACTCCTTGGGAAGGGCTCTTTCCTCATGCTTGAACCAGGCACAACGTTGATGATGCAGGCGCCGACACAGATCGTGGATTCGGCGGATGTCGTGGTGGCGGGAGGCGGAACAGCCGGCATCGTGGCCGCCCTCTCCGCGGCCAGGAACGGTGCCCGGACCATCCTGATCGAACGCACCGGACACCTCGGCGGCATGGTGACGGGCGGAAACGCCGGCATGACCATGTACATGAAGTACTCGGGAGAGTTGGAGAAGCACGCACGAGATCAGGCCGCGCTGGCTACCGACCCGGCTCAGGTCCAGGTCGCCGGTGGCATCACCAAGGAGATCGCAGACCGACTGATCTCCATGGGAGCCGGCATCGGCAACGACGGCCAGGCAGGAAGCTATGTCTTTACCTCCTCGGAAGACTTCAAATGGCTGCTCTTCGAAATGATGAAGGAGGCCGGGGTGGTTCTGCGGCTGCATTCGTGGGTCGTGGATGTCATCGCCGACGACGGAGCCGTTGTCGGGTTGGTCACTGAATCAAAAGAAGGCAGACAGGCGATCCTGGCAAAGCAGGCGATCGACGCAACGGGCGATGGCGATATCGCGGTACGGATGGGCGTCCCCTACACCGTCGGTATGACCGAAGACGACCTATCCGTCCAGCACGGCTCCAAGGTCGGGGTGATGACCCCGATGGGCGTCATGTTCAAGGTCGGCAACGTCGATGTGAAGCGCCTGCTGACCTGGGCAGGCGAGGAACCCAGTCACTTCCGGACACAACGCTTCGCCAGGCTGACCTACGATGAAGTGGTCGCTTGCTTCGACAAGGGTGAGATGGCCTGTTGCACGATCTCGACCGGCTTCGACGAGGCGCCGAAGGGCTTCCAAGTCTACAATCTGCCCACCGAGGGCGTCGTCACGCTCTGCTGCCCGTTCGCCCACGGTGACGGAACGAAGGTCGAGGATCTCACCAACGCGGAGATGGCCATGGCTGAGATTGTACGTCAGTGGATGGGGAACATTGTCAAGCTGCCGGGTTTCGAAACGGCTTTCCTCCTCGACTGCCCCGAGATTGGCGTTCGCGAGACGCGACACATCGCCGGCGACTACCTGCTGACCATCGAGGATGTGTACAACAACAAAGAGTTCCCGGACTGCATCGGCCGCGGCAGCCACCCCATTGACGCTCCGAACAGAGTTCCCTGGCTGAAGGATGTGGCAACCGCCTTCCCGGATCGCTGGTCATTCGGCATCCCCTACGGTTGCCTGCTCGCGAAGGGTGTCCCGAATCTGCATGTCGTCGGCCGGTGCCTGTCAGCCACCCACGAGGCGTCGGGCTCCATCCGACCGACCGTGCAGTGCATGATCACCGGCGAGGCGGCCGGCGCCGCTGCGGCGCTCTGCACGAAACAGGGAATCGCGAATCTGCGCAAACTCGACATCAAACAACTTCAGGAGACCCTCGCCGCCCAAGGCGTTGTGCTGTGAGTCCCGGCGCCAGCTGATCGGTCGGGTCCGACTGATCTGACTGATCTGACTGACCTGACCGATCGAGAGAAAAGAAGGGAGACGACAGGATGGCCCGACTCAGAGCCAGCGGCGGGTACCGGAAGAGCTGCAGTTTCCAGACGACCACGCTCATCTATGACGCAACGTACTGGTTCTGCGAGAAGTTCCTGGATTCACGCTCACGCACCGTTGACCAGATGGTACAGGCAGCCCGTTCCGGTCGGCAGAACATCGCGGAAGGCAGTCGGGCAGCGGCTACGACTTCGCAAACAGAGTTGCGTCTCGTCAACGTCGCCCGCGCAAGCCTGGAGGAGCTCCTCCTTGACTACGAAGACTTCCTGCGCCACCGTCATCTTCCCCAGTGGGATGCGGATAGTGCGGAGGCAATGGCCGTCCGCCGTGTGCCACAGCAGTTCCGTGGCGATCGGTCAGATCTGACTGATCTGGCCAATCTGACCGATCAGGAGCGCTGGGCTCTCTACGCCGGTTGGCTTGAGCACGATGATGCCGGCGTAAGGGCCAATGCTCTGATCTGCCTCATCCATCAGGCGAACTACCTGCTGGACCAGCAGATCGCCGCTCTTGAGAAGGGCTTCGTGGAAGGTGGCGGCTACAGCGAGCAACTTGCGGCGGCCCGTCTGCAACAGCGCGGTCGGGGCAGCGCTCGCCGAGCCGATCCGACCGACCCGACTGATCACATCCCCGACTGTCCCCTGTGCAGCCAGCCGATGGTGCTCCGCACGGCAAAGACAGGCCCCAATGCCGGCTCCCAGTTCTGGGGGTGCTCCGCCTACCCGGAATGCCGCGGAGCGCTTGATCTTGATGCCGCCAGGGAATCGCTCGAATCTGACTGATCCGACTGATCCGACCGATCCGACCGATCCGACCGATCAACAGAAGATACAAAGGACAGAGAAATGACTCGACTCAGGCCGAGCGAGGGAACCCGCAAGAGCTGCCGTTCGAAACCACAACGTCTGCTCATCGCCAATGGCTTGGTCTACGACGGCACCGGTGCCCCCGGTCGCCAAGTCGACCTGCTGATCGAAGGCGACCGCATCGCCGACATCGGCCGGCTCGGACCATTGGGAGATGTCGCAACCCTCAACGCCATGGGACTCTGCATCACCCCCGGGTTCATTGACCCCCACAACCACGCAGATTCAGAGATCAAAGGCGGCATTGTAGCCCATCCCCGCGCTGAAAACCTAATCCGCCAAGGGATCACAACTCTCGTGTGCAATCAATGTGGAGGAAGCATAGAGGATGTCGGTGCGTTCTTCGACAGGTTGAGTACAGTTTCTCCAGTCACGAATGTAGCCATGCTCGCCTCCCATGGCCATGCCCGTCGCAAAGCGCTGAAACAGACCGGCGCGAACGCCAGCACGCCCGCCATGTGGGCCTGCATGCGAGACCTTCTCCGAGCCCAAATGGAGGCCGGCGCCCTCGGTGTGACCACCGGCATCATTGGGGTCCCCAAGGAACGTATCCCAACCGAAGAGCTCATCGAGGCCGGCCGCGCGGTGGCCCCGTTCGAGGGCGTCTACGCCTCACACATCCGCGACGAAGGCGAGTACAACTGCCATCTCGATGCCATCAACGAAGTCGCGGCTGTTGCCCGGGAGACCGGGGCCCGGGGACACGTGTCCCACCTCAAGCTGTGGGGACACCCTAACTGGGGCAAGACCGAGGATGTCCTGGCGATCTTCGACCAGGCCAAAGCCGACGGCATCCCACTTGCAGCAGACCAGTACCCCTACATCGGCGGTTACCGCGGTTTCTACAGCCTGCTTTGGGACAAACAGCGTTCGGGACCGTATGACGCGGCCTGGAGACGTGACGCGGAGGATGAAGTGACCCGGCAGCTTGATGTCCTCGGTGGTGCACACCGGCTCTACATCTCTTCCCACGAACCCAACGACCCGTTGGACGGCTTGACCATCGGTGAAGCGGCCGAGAAGCTGTCCATCTCCCCCCCGCAAGTTGTCACTGAGCTGTACCTGCGAACCCCACGCCCACGGTTGAGTGCCTTCTTCCTGGCGATGTGCGAGGAAGACGTCCGTGTCTTCATGGCCTCAGAGCACACCATGGCCGGCACCGACAGCCATCTGCGCATCCCGGGTTCCGGCGCCAGCCACCCGCGCAATTTCGGCGTCTACCCGCGACTCCTCGGCAAGTACGTACGCGAAGAGACGATCATGCCCATGGAAACAATGGTCCGCCGCATGACCTCGCGTGTGGCCGAGCAGTTCGGCATCCGCGAACGTGGCGTGTTGCGCTCCGGTGCCTTTGCCGACATCGTCATCTTCAACCCGGACACTGTCCGAGACCGGGGCACATGGCGCAACGGCTATCTCGCCCCAGTGGGCATCGAGCACGTCTTCGTCAATGGTGGGCACACCGTCGTCGATGGCGAACTCGTAGGCGAAGGGAACGGTCGTGGCCTGCCGCGCCGACCTTGATCGCCCCTGGCCTGTGCCCGCGATGGATCTCTGTTCCCTGCCGCACAGCGCCCTATCGCGAGATGGTCCTCAACACCCGAAACCCCAGGCAACGCAAGGGCTTGGCCGGAGCCGCAGCACAACGGTGGTCAACGTGGCAATACGCAGCAAGTGAATTGCAGTCCCCGCCTCGAATCGCGATCTGTCTGGCGTAGTGACCGGAGCCGGCATAGGCCGGAAGATCAGAGTAGCAGTCATCTGTCCACTCCCACACATTGCCGCTCATATCGCAGAACCCGAGTTCATTGGCCTTCTTTAGCCCGACGTCATGGGGCTCATAGCCGCTGTTACCTTGCTTCCAGGCGACCTCTTTGATGTTCCTTCCCCCGCTGTACAGAAAGCCCTGACTCTTGTTCCCGCCACGGGCGGCAAACTCCCATTCTGCCTCCGTCGGCAGACGGTACATCTCCCTATCCGACAGCCGCCCAGCATGGCGCTCGATCCGGGTTAGCGCGTCGCAGAAAGCGAGGGCGTCGAACCAGGAAACGCTCTCGACCGGATGGGCGTCCTTCCTGAAATGCGCCGGATTCTCCCCCATCACGGCCTCGTACTGAGCCTGGGTGACTTCACACGTCCCCAAATAGTACCCCTCACGCAACGTGATGTCCTTGACGGGTGCCGCATTCGTCATACGGCCGGGAGCGACATAGATCAGCTCCAACGTGGTGCCGCCGGGCAAGTTCACGATCTTGGGCGAGCTCGGAGGACGGGACGGTAGGTCAGGCTTGGTTGCCTTCGAGGCATGGCCGACGGGTGCCGATCTTCGGGCCTCGACCAAGCACCCGTCGATGTAGGTACAACGCTTCCCTCTCAACTCCAGATCACCGCCATAGAAAACCACATAGGCCCGATTCTCACCTACGGGGAATATGGACTGTGTTCCACCCGTACCGCCCCCCCATGATCGGCCACCGACATACTCCGGGCGGCTGTAGTACAGCGTCCCCGCCCGTTCGAAGGTCTCACCATCGGCGCTGATGAACAGGACAGTGGGACGCCCCCTCTCCCTGCGCAGTCCGCAGACCATGAGATACAGCCCATTGTTGAGCCGCTTTATTTCCGGGAAATTCCCGGGGATAGCCGTCTGCTCCGGCATGGTCCACGTCTTCCCGTTGTCCTGCGATCTGACCTTCCACATGTTCCTGACCGGTCGCGAGTCGATCCGGGCAAATCCCACGACGGTGCCATCGTCTTTGACCGCAAAAGCGGACTCGTTAAAGCTGAATGCCTTCGTGCCGGGCACTTCCTTGAACGCCAACTCGAAATCGCCCCAGGTCTTCCCACCGTCCGTGCTGCGATAGAAGCCGGAGCCGTAGACCTCTCCCGGTTGCCGAGGAGTGTGGATCGCCGGATAGCAGTAGGCGGGGAAGATCAGGTCGCCGTTTCCCAGCTTCACCAGGGAGTTCATGCCGGCGACAAGGGACTCGCTGGGCGACCTCAAGCGTTGCACGGGGGCAAACGTCCGCCCGCCATCCTGGCTGCTCACGATGGTGATCGTGGAGGTACGCTCGTTCTTGAGATTCAGGATACTGGTGTCCTGGTGGTCAATCCGCAACCGGGCACCCAAAATTCTGCCGTCATCCAGGGAGAAAAGGCTCAGCCCACCGCCCTGCTTTTCGTGTTCCGGCTCGATGATTTTGTAGGGTTTCGACCACGTCTGACCGGCATCGCGGGACTCGACGAAGTAGACCCTGTTCCCAGGGCCACCATCTCCCGTGTCGCCAAAGCTCAGAAGCCATTTCCCACTTCGAGTCGTCGCGACACAGGAAGGATGGACCGCATTCATCACCGTATCGTTGATCACCCCGTTGCGTAGAGTCCTGAATTCGTACGTGGGCGTCGCCGCAAAACACGTCCCGCAGATGACCGCCTGGATGCCCCAGGCCACGACACAGACACGGGCGATATTCGGATTCCTCACGGCTTCCGGACCTCTTTCCTTGGGGTGATACGGGTCCCCTAACTCAGGCAGCACTGGGGCTACTCGCCTACGCCCCCCGTTGAAACGCGAACATCGTCGATCAAGAACACGCCCCCATCGGGACCGGTACTGACGATGTAAAACTGACCGGCCTGGCGAAAGCCTGCGTCTCTGTACGGAATGTTCCGAAAGACCTGGGCTGGACTTCCCGGAGAAGTCACGGTCAACATAAACGTCTTGGCCGCGCCCTCCCCCGTCACGAAGGCAAGCTCGAGCTTGATCCAGACATCGCGGGTAAGTGCCACCTTCAGATCCGCATCTGGACTCGATGTCAGGATCCCCTTCGAGTCAATCTGCATGTGCGGGCCGGCCTGGAATTCCTTGTGTCCGGAGTTGGCGTAGTCTCGGAAAGAAACGTAGAGAGCCGAGGGCGTCGCCGCAGGAAGCTTGAGCTGGAACGACGCTCGAACCGGCCCGCTGCCGACACCAACCGCGTAGTACATGAACGGGAAATAGCCGCGAGTGGTGTTTCTCCCCTCCACAAGCATCAGACTGCGTTTACCGGTTGCAGCGTCGGTGTCCGTCACCTGGATTCGGTGCTGCATATCAACCGGACCAGGGGCAACTCTACCGGAGTGAACGGGAGCGACGCCGACCGTCTCGTGTTCGTAGTCCCAGACGAACCCGCCGGGCCCCGGAAGAGGAGCAATCGGTCCATGTTTGGCCCGAGCGGGAAGCCCCGTCCAGCGCGAGTCTCCATACAGACCAACCTTTGACAGATCGGTTTCTCGGAATCCCATCTTCAGGGCCGGTGAGTCGGGCCGCAGGCGCAGGTCACGCGCGGTTCCGTCCGCGAACAACGGGTCGGCCACAATGGTTCCCTTATCGTGACCCTTCGCCTGCCAGTCCGCAAACGTCACCCCCGCTTGGCCTGCCCCCGAGAAAAGGGTCTCGCCGGCACCGTCGGAACCGGACCAGTAAATGTTGTTCCTCGAAGCCTGCGCTTCAGGCCGGTAACCCGTCTGCATAACCATGGCGTCGCTACCATCCTGGTACACGATGTTGTTCTCGAACACCACGGGGTTGGGGTTGTGCCTCACTTGCTCGTCCCAGAGCCTCTTGCCCCCGATGACTCCGCTCTGGTGAGAGAAGGCGAAGATGTTATTGCGGACCACGCACTCATGCCCGCCATTGCCTCCGAACCCCTGCGCCACGTCGTGGACGACATTCCCCTCGAACAAGACCCCTGATGTGCCTTGATCGGGGTAGATCCCTTTGGCCCCATGCCCAAGTGGGTCGTGTCTGACGTCATGGACCCAATTGTGACAAATCCTCGTCCCCTCCTGCCAGCCGAGAAGATAGATGCCGCCGCCGTCATCGAGCAGGTAATTCATAACGTGGTGGACATGGTTGTACTCCACCACATTGCCCTCCTGAAGGTATCCGTGCGTCTTCTTCGCGCTCCAGCCCCAACCAACCGAAATGCCCGTGTAGTCACCGTGGCTGATCTCGTTGTGGGTGATTCGGTTGTGGGCAGCGCAGGCTCCGGCCAGCACCCCGACAGAACCGTTGAACACGTGGGTCATGTCGTGGATAAAGCAATTGTCGATCACGTTGCGGAGGATCCGGTCGAATGGACCGCGCGGACGCCAGCCTGGACGCTTGCCATTGGGCTGCGGAATACACCAGAAGAGATACACGCCCCCCCCGCCCAGGTCGTGCATATGACAGGTGCGAATCACGTTGTCACTGCACCCTTGCAGCAAGGTGATCGCATGCGCTCCGACGCGGGTGATCTCGCATTCCTCAATGGTTGTGTGTCGCAAGCCGATCGCGGAGATCGCACCTGACTCAAGGATGGTCTCAGGGGTCTCGAAACCCATTGGGCAACGGGCCTGGCCGCCGCTGATCGATCGTCCCTGCGACGTCCAGTCCGCATGCTCGAAACGGATCCCCCGGAAACGAAGGTGCTCCACATAGGTCCCCTGTTCCGGATCGCCCTTGAACTGCAGCAACGATGGGGTCACCGGCACCACGACCGTAACTGTGCGCATATTCTCTCCCGGCAGAGGGATGTAACGAACAGCCCCGATCTTGCGGTCAAGATACCATTCGCCGGGAGCATCCAAGCATCCCGGCGCGTTCTCAATGAAGTAGCGCGAACGTGGACGCATGATGTCCATCATCGGATCCGTGCGAACAGCTCTTGTCTGAACGCTGAAATCAGCGATGCGGTACTGGCGGGAAAGCCAGCTCTGATAAGCCACGAGCAGGACATCCGGTGACGCTGCAACTGCCTGGTTCAGATCATCTCCGGCGTAGTAGAAGCCGTCTGCTTGCCGACGCGTATGCTCCGGCGTTTTGATCAGCGACGTCGTGTGGTAGAAGCCCGCGTTCGGGCTGCGCGCGCGTGTCGCTCGCCGTCCGTCGACAAAGAGCTGACGGAAGTAGAGAGCGCCGTCACGCACCTGTGGAACATCCGCGATCCAGGCGCCATCCCCGCCAGCACGCCAACCGGTGATCCTCATCCCCCCGCTGATGGCAACTTCCCCAGGCGTTTCCGCCCGGTACGTGATCGGGGTCTGTTCAGTGCCGGAATCCTCCGGAGTGAAGCGAAGGGGAGCCGAGATCGAGTGGACGCCGTTGCTGAGAACGACCTCGATGGGACCGGGGAGCGGTCCGTTCCGTTTGAGCTCACGGAGCTTCATCTGGGCGGCGCGCACATCCGCGCACTCCGCCAGCACACGGACGCCATCCGCGAGCCGACAGGTCACCCTTACCGAAGCAGCTCCCGCAATGCAGCTGACACCAGTCGCCCAAAGCAGAACACCCCTTGCAGTGCGCTCTACAACACCGGACTTTTCCATGAGCATCATCAAACTCCTACTGACTTGGCAACCGACCAGGAAAAAGCCAGCCCGGGCCATGCGACCCACTGTCGATCTTCTTGTACGGCGGGCGGCCCTTCTGTCCAGCAGGGCAAGCCCTCCGACCGCCATCTTGAGAAGCCCCGTGCGGCTTACTGTCGGGCTTCTTGTCCCATGGCTGCGCTCATGGCTTCCGCTTCAGGACAAAACGGTGGGTGGTCGGGCGATTCGCTGCCAGCATTGCCTGGGTCGCCTCCTCCACGCCACGCACGTACTCCGGCTCTTTAGCCTTCTCCGCGATGTAGAGCTTGGTCTGTCCTTCGTAGTAGCGCGTGTATTTGCTGCCCGCCGCCCTCATCTTCTCGACCCGCGCGTTGAGCGCCTCTTTGACGGCCTCGAAATCCGCCAGGTCCAGGTTCTTCTGCCCTCGCAGGTAGATCTCGGTCTTCACGAAACTGCGGAGCTTCCGGGCTGTCAGGTAGTGGCGCTTGTCGTTGGCCGCGGCAACGGTCAACGCCTGCTTGTACTGCGGTGTCCCCCGGTTGGTCGCGAGGTTGACTCCAACCGCAAGCTCAGCCGCCGCATATGTCCCAGCAGCTATCTCATCGATCACCAGTTCATACATGCCTTCGCTCAGCCCGTTGACAACCAGGAGCTGCTGGTTGAGGTCCTGCATGAACGGCACCAGGTCCAAAGCTCCATCAGCGCCCTTCGGAATGGGGAACGGCAACGCCTTCTCAAGGCTGCTGAAAGCCCCACCTTGAGTCGTCGTCTGGAGGTCAGTGATGGCGACATTCTGTGACTCGATGACGCGACCCGCTGCCGCATCAATGACGGTCTTGGAAACGAACGGAGACACGCCCTGGGCGTTGAGGAACAGATAGGCCATCACCAGATGCCCCATAGCGCCGGGGTGGACCCGGTCACGCCCCACGATCGTGCGCTCTGCGTTCTCCTTCTGGTACGCCGCGTTGATTCGGCTCATCCCGCCGTGGTAGTCCACCACGCTCCCCCCAAACTCAGTCGCCAACGCCCGAGCTTTCTCCGCGCAAATTCCCAACGCATCGTTCACCCCGAAGAGATTCTCCTTTTTCATGGTCGACGTCTGGTCGTAGATTGAGGGCGTGATGAAGATGATCCGCGCTTTTGCAGCCTGGAGCTTCTCCGCGAGGGTTCTCATGCTGGCATCGTGGCGGTCAAGCGCATCCTGCCGACGCTTCAGATTCGCCTCATCCGGATTCTCTTTGCCATAGAGTCCCCGACCGACGTCGTTCATGCCCAACATGATGGTGGCGACGGTAGGCGAATGGGGCGCAATGTCCCAACCGAACCGACCCACGGCTCCCCTGGCGGAATCCCCCGAGATGCCGCAGTTGAACGTGACCATCTGCCGTTCGGGGAAGCGCGTGGCGTAGAACAGCACAATGTACGAATGATAATTGCCTCCGTGAGTGATGCTGTCTCCGACGAAGCAGACGCGATCGCCATCCCTGAACGGCTTCGGCGCCGGATCAGCGCTCTGAACAACGAGTGTCGTGAAAACCAGAATCGCGGTCAAAGAAATCCAGATACGTCGTTTGAGGCTCATGCTATTCTCCTTACCTATTGATGACGTCCAAGGGAACACAATACACACCCAGTGACCACCAGCAAGGCACCGAACCATCGTTCCCGTGACGGCCGTTCACCCAGCAGGACGATGCTGAAGATGAGGGCGAACACTGCTGCCGTGCTGGCGAGGGCTGATACCAACGAAGCTGTGATCTGCTTCAGGACCGTTAGCCCCAGGAAGCAACAGAGGCCATACACGAGTACGCCCGAAGCCACGGTGAGCCAGGCGGCGTGAGCGGAGGGGATCCAGTGACGCCGATCCTCAACGCTGGCTCTGGTGTAACCCGCCGCTCCTGCAGTGGAGAAGGCAACCAAGGCCATGACATTCAGAACCAGCGCCACAAACCGCGGCTCGACGCTCTTCATTGCCTGGCGACCGCACACGAGGTAGAGCGCCACGGCAACTGCGCTGCCGATCCCCAGTAGCGCTGAGTCGACGGCACGTCCGCGTCCGGACGCGGCTCTGTGCCGTCCGGCTGAGCTGAGAGGCACAACGACCGCCCCAACCAGGATCAAGCCAATTCCTGCCAATGAGAGTGGGCTCTGTGTCTCCCCCAGGAACACACCTGCGAACACCGCAGTGAACAGCGGAGTCGTGTTGATCAGCGGGGACATCACGCTCAAATCGCCGCGGCGCAGCCCGGTGAAATACAGCGCATTGCTGAGAACAGGGTGGCAGAGACCGGTCAACGCTGCCAACCCCCAGGCCCCGGGAGGAATATCCGGCAGACCATTCCTGGCCCAGAGCACCGCAAAAATGAGAGCAGCGGTCAGCACGCCGGTCAGCGACCGAAGGACCAGGAACGCCGGTGTGGGCAGGCCGGTATCCAGCGCCTTCTTGCCCAGAGCATGCGAGAGCGCCCCGGCAGCGGCGTAAACCAACACGAGCACAACACTCGTCAGCATCAATGGTCCTTTGTCTGGAAGAGATGGCGGCCCGGCGGCTGCAAAGCCCGCACTATGCCCCCCTCCAGGCGAAAGTCCAGCGTTCTGGTCGGGGACTATGCTGAGCCCCTTCAGGGCACGGAACACGGGGTGCCAGTACCTGGGGCGAGTGCCCCAGGCTGGTATGCGGCGCACCGTTGGCGCAGAAGGCATAGAGACAGGGAGAACGAGCCAGATAACACGGGACCGTCGAAGGGTCGGGCCCGTGGTTTGCTCCATCGCTCGAATCGGCTAGATGGCAGAGCCCCGTCAGATCCGTCAGGTCGAGCTATGGTATGTCATCCAACGTGACCCGTGACCATTACCGGAGTGAACGCCCATGAAGACGACCCTCTGCACCGCCCTTCTCTACCTGCTCGTGGCCAGCTCCCCCAGCCACGCCCAGATCATCGATGATTTCTCTGCGGGCGGGTGGAAGCGGTTTACGAACACCCCGGGCACGCTGACGATTGCTCCCGGCAAGCTGCATCTGGCGGATGGGGTGGAGCCCCCAGATTGGACCACGGTCAGCAAGACCTTCACCGTAGACGTCGACGAGACACCGGTCTTCATTGTCAAGGTCGCTAACGCGTCTGATCGAGGGACCGTCAAGCTCATTCGACAGGAACCGTTCGACAAGAGGGTGGCAATCAACATCGACCGGCCCGGCCTCTACGCAGTGAACATGCGGACCAAGTACGGTTGGGAGGGCACGATCGCTATCGAGACATGTCTCTACGCCATCGGCGATGAAGAGGAGATCACGTACGCTTTTGTTAAGTTCGCAACTCAGCTGACCGAAGAAGAGGAGAGGCTAATCAAAGACCGAGCATCCGGCGGGAACGTTCGGCTCAGCGTCGCCCCCTTCGAGATCGTGCCCCTTTTCAATGCCTGCGGGTTCTACTTCAGGAGCCCGGAACACCCCGGGCTGTCCGTCTCCTACCGCACCCAAGACGGGACATGGCTGAAGGCGTTCGCTCCCGTCCACGTACCGGAGGACGGCATGTACCGGGGCAGCATCGTGGATCTGAAGGAGGGCACGCCCTATGAGCTCAGGATCTCAGCTGCCAACGGTGACGTGCTCGCGCAGGACACCTTCCGGACCTGGCAGACCGACGTCCCGATCGCCAAGACGATCGTCCTGGACGAAACGAACTTCACCGGACACCTGAAGCTCAAGGAGTCGGGCACGGCGGACGGCTGGGTAAAAGTCACTGCCAAGGCCGGATTCGTGCTGCAGAACGAACGCACAGGCCCCCTCCTCGAACTCTATAAACGGGAGTTCATCCTGCTCGAAGGCCTCGCCCTCCGCGGAGGCTCAAGAGAAGCGATCTCGATCCGGAAGTGCGAGCACGTCCGAGTCGTGAACTGCGACATTGCCGGCTGGGGCAGGATTGGGACACAACGCTTCGATCTCGACGGCAAGTACTACACCGAGACCGGTAGCGCAATCAACTGGGACAGCGCAATCCTCGTCAGCAAGAGCCTGGGAACCGTTGTCGAACGCTGCTACATCCATGATCCGGTGACCACGGCGAACTCGTGGTATTATTCCCACCCATCCGGCCCGCAGGCGGTGGGCATGGACAAGCCCCGGTCTACCGTCGTGCGCTACAACGATTTCATCGGCAGTGACGAACACCGCTGGAACGATGCCATCGAGGGCGCCGGGAATTTTCACCTCGACGGGGGCTTCAATCGGGATGCCGACATCTACGGAAACATGATCTGTTTCGCCAACGACGATTCCCTGGAGATCGACGGCGGCCAGACGAATGTCCGAGTCTTCGACAACAAATTCGAGGGTTGCCTCTGTGGCGCCAGCATCCAGGGGTGCATGTCCGGCCCGTCCTACGTCTTCCGCAACCTGATGATCAACATGGGTGATGAACGCGGTTTGGCGGGACAGACGATCAAGACATCGTCATATGCCAACGGCCCCAGTGCCGTCTCCTTCATCTTCAACAACACCTGCTACGGCAGGTCCGGTGACCTGTCGTTGCGCCGAAACCTGCGCATCGTAGCCAAGAACAACATCTTTGCCGGTCGATACGCGATAAGCGGGCGTAAGGGCAGCCCCCAGTCGGAGTGTGACTACAACCTGCTGCCCACCGGGGAAGCAGGCGATGAAAACCATGGCATCGTTGCCCCTCCCCGTTTCGCGGCATCGGAAGCAGCGGACTTCGCACTGCAGAGTTCCTCTCCGGCCATCGGCAGCGGCACGGTAATCGACAACCTCTCACCGGGCAGAGGCGGAGAGGTCGACCTGGGAGCAATTCCCCTGGGTTCTGATCGCACGCTGCCTGAACGCCCGATCCCGGTCTACCTGGACCGACACCAGCTGAACTTCTCGGCCAAGGACACCAAAGGGCCCGCCACGCGAACGGTCACCGTGACCGTCAAAGGAGACGGCTTCTCAAGTCCGTACCGCATAGCGCGGAACAGCGCCTTTGACTGGTTCGCGGTCAGACCGGAGCATGGCGTCCTGAAAACGGGTGGAACGACCACCTTCACCGTGACACTTCACCCGGAGAAGATGGCGGAGAGAGAGCTCTACCAGGGCACATTCCTCATCCGCCTGGCGAATGGCTACTCCCGACCGGTCATGGTGTACGCCAAGACCGATTTCGTGCCGCCCATGAAACCCTCGCGGGACGACGTCTGGGTGAGCTACCTGGAGGCGGAAGCCCCTACCGGAGGCAAGACCTACGCGACCGTTGCGGACCCCGCAGCATCAGGCGGAGGCTGCATTCTCCTCGCAGGCCCAAAGGAGAAGGATCCCGCCGAGTACCAGTTCAGCGTACCCAAGGACGGCGCGTACATTGTGCTTCTCCGGACCAAATCGGATGAGCCGATCGGCACGCATGACTCCCTCTTCTTCGGCATCGATGACGGCCCGTTCGAACGCAGTCAACTGCGCAGCGACACCTCATGGACCTGGACAATGGCCGCCCACAACCGGAAGATGTCCCTGATCTGCCTGCAACCCGTCAAGCTCACGGCTGGCGAGCATACCCTCAAACTCGCTCCGCGTGAACCCATACACCTGGACCTCATCGCCATCACCGACAACCCGGGGATCTTCGAGTAGGACTGTTCGGGAGAACACCACATGCGTGAAAACACCAAAGAGATCAGCACGATCATCTGCCCGGCTTCACGGACACACTGCCGTCAGACCGAAGCCTCGATTCTGCCGTTCGAGGATGGACGCCTGTTCCTGGCGTACACAGACTTCTATGGAAGTGAGCCCAAGGACGCCGGGGCCGCTCGAATCATGGGGAAGTGGTCCCGTGACGAAGGAACAACGTGGTCACCCCCGTTCCTGGTGCAGGAGAATATCGGTGAACTGAACGTGATGGAGGCATCGCTGCTGCGCTTGCCCGCAGGCCGCGTTTTGCTGTCATTCATGCGGAAGGACTCGGAGGGCGGCGGAAATCTCGTGGGCGGACGACTCCATCCGATGCTCAAGCACTCGGATGACGAGTGCCAAACCTGGTCTGAACCCGTCCAGATGACACAAGGCGACGCGTATTGGTGCTCAACCAACGATCGCCTGGTGCGCCTGCAGGGAGGTAGGCTTCTGCTTCCCGCAAGAGAATTGGGGAGCGGCTCGCACGTGTGGCTCTCAGACGATGACGGCGCCACGTGGCGGAAGAGCTCAGAGAACATAAGGGAACCCGAGGGCGAACGCTACGCAGAGCCAACGGTCATTGAATTGGCGGACGGCACAGTTGCCATGTTCCTGCGCTCCACCATGGGCAACATCCACATTGCCCGCAGCGGCGACGAAGGGGAGAGCTGGGCACTGCACAGCACGGCCGGCCCCGCCGCCCCGTTTGCTCCCTGCATGGTGAAGCGCGTCCCGTGTTCCGACGATCTGCTCCTGATCTGGAACAACCACAGCATTCGATCGAACCTGACCAGCGCGATCAGTCGGGACAGCGGCGAAACCTGGGAGAGCTTCCGTCTGCTGGAAGAGGAAGAAGGCTGGCCCATCCCCCGCTCACACACGTATCCGAGCCTGGCCTTCCTGCACGGAAACGCACACCTCACCTACTGGGAAACGCACAGCCATCCCGAGGCCGGGCGCCTGTTCCACCTCATCTACCGACGGTTGCCGATCACCTGGTTCTACGAGAAGCGCCCCCGGCGACCCGCCCTCTATTGAGAAGCTTCGGGCAGATGTCGCTGGCTTGTACGGCGTATGGCCCTCCAGCCGCCATCCTGAGGAGCCGCCCGGGGGCCGTGGGGCCTACTGTCGGGCCTTGACCGTTCGCCCACTGCGCCTTCCCTCTCCACACCGGTGTCGGCCTCCCTGGTGCGATACTGGCCGCAAAGCGCACGGGTCAGTGCCTGGGAGGACCTCTCCGGACTGGGCGCTCTGGTTGCTGGGATTTCCCCAGTATCGTCTCGGATCGCTGAGAAAGCTCTGCCGCAACAGCGTGCGCGCGGTCTTCCTCTGGGATCGCGCGAAGGCGGATGAGGTTCTCCTGCAGGAGAGCCTGCGCTTCGGTACCACGACCACGGCGGACGAGTAGATCCGCCAGGGCATTGGCGTAAGCCCCAAGCCAGACGGCGTAGGTGCTAACATCAGGGCTCTGCTCACTCAGCATGGCCAGCTCATCCACCGCACGACGACAGTGAGTCTCGGCCTCAGACCAACGTCCGCTGCGACGGTATACCCCGGAGAGCTTGTGACAGAGCCGAGCTCGTCCAGTGGCATAGCGTGAAACGTAAGGGTGGCGTCGCACCAGCCAGTCCATCTGCTCCAATCCCCTACGAAGTCGGTCCTCAGCTTGTCCGTCCTCTCCGCGGTCTCTGTCTCGACGCCGTGGGTCATCCATCGCGTAGGTCTGAGCCAATTCATACCGGAATCTGGGATCGTCAGGGCGGCTGGCGACGAGTCCGGCGAGGATCTCCGTTGCTTCCTCTCGGCCCCCGCGCAGCTTCTCCCCTTTGCCTCTGTGAGCCCCGCGAAGCCCCTCTCGGCAACAGAGGGCAAGGAGGAGCAGGCACTCGCGATCGTCGGGGGCCTCCTTGAGAAGCGCCCGAAGTTCGGCAACAGCGGCTTGACGGTGTTCCATGGCGTCGCGGTTCCGCCGAGGGCGCACGTCTTCCCGTTTCCGCTCCGCACGGTCTTGCCGGGGCGGGTCCTTCACCTTGGGAACGATGCCCAGGAATGCATGCGTCCGGGCCAGCTCGAGGCGCACCTCGCGGCTTTGCCGCATCTCTGCCGACAACGATGAGAATGTGGCCAGCGCATCCCGATGGGCCTGTTGGCCCTCGTCCGTCCGGGAAGCTGCCTTGAGCAGCTGTCCCAGGCGGTTCTGAACCCGAGCTCGTTCGAACAGGTGTCGGGCCTCCCGGTGGTCGCGCGCCAGAGCTGCATAGGTGATTGCTGCGTGGTGGAAGGACCTCTCGGCTTCGGCGACCCGCCCAAGCTGCCATTGCACATCGCCGATGCGTTTCTGGGCCGCAGCTGCCTTCTCTCGCACTTGACGCTCGTCCCCCGTCTCTGACGCGAGACGGTCATACAGAGGCAATAACCCTTGAAGCAGCGTGGCGGCTCCCAGGGAGAGGACGGGAGCGTCAGGGAGGCCCAGTTCGTCGTCACCAGCTGAATTGATGGACGTCTGTGACGCCGCCCCGATCGTGGCGGGTGAGAAGCGACTGAACATGCGGTCCAACGCCTCGAGCGCCAACCCGGCATTCGCTTCCGCCCGTATGCGTTCATGCATCTCCCGTTCCAGCGCTCGTTGCGTCTTGAAGAGGCCAATCCCGGTAGCTGCGAGCGCAACCAGAACAAGTAACACGACGCTGGTCGCCAGTCCTCCGACTGCGGGGTTGCGGCATGACCAACGCCACATCCTGGCCGGCCAGGACAGTGGCCTCGCCGCAATGGGACGGCCTTCGAGATAGCGCCGCAGATCGTCCGCCAGGGCTTCGCCAGAGGCGTAGCGGTACTGGGGTTGGTGTGCCGTCAGCTTGTAGACGATCGTGTCCAAATCTCTCGGCAGAACGGGTAGCGAGTCACGGAGGGGGGGGACGGCATCATGCGTGATTCGGTGAATGAGCTGAGCACGATCAGTCTCCGGATAGGCGGGTTCCAGGGACAGCAGCTCGTACAGCAACAATCCCAGCGAGTAAAGGTCGCTGGCGGTGCTTGCCTCCCCCTGAAACCGCTCCGGAGCCATGTACCGCAGTGTGCCGGCCGTCGTCCCCGTTTGCGACATGGCGTCCGCATGGAGCGCTCGAGCCAGTCCGAAGTCAGCGATCCAGGCGCCGCCGTGTTGGTCCACCAATACGTTCGCCGGCTTGATATCACAGTGGAGAACGCCCTGGTCATGGGCATGTTGCAGGGCCTCTGCCAGGCTCAACCCAATGCGAGCCACGTTACCCCAACGCTCGTTTTCGGACTGCCCTCGGAGGGTCGTACAGACCGCTTCGGTGGAACCTTCGACGGACGCGACTGGGGCCGCCAGATGAGCGATGACGTGGTCCAGCGACACGCCGTCGATCAACTCCATGACGTAGTAGCGGATATCGTCCTGTGCCCCGACACCATAGACCGTAACAATGTTGGTATGGTGCAGGCTGGCTGCCAGCCGGGCTTCGCGCTCGAAGCGGTCCGTGTGGGTCGTGCCATACACAGCCTGGTTGAGCAACACCTTGAGCGCCACGCGGCGCCCGAGAGACTCCTGTTCCGCCTCGTAGACCACCCCCATACCGCCGCGCCCGATCTCCCGGATGATCCGGAAATCCCCGAGCTGTTCCAGCGGAGGCAGGGGCGTCTTTGTCACGCTGTCAGCGGGCGTGGAACCGGCGACCTTGAGCCCCTCCAGGGCCAACGCAGCCGGGAACAGGTCCCGAATCTCGTCAGTAAGGCCTGGGTGCTGGGCTGCGAATTCCTCCACGGACGGCGCTTCGCCGCGCCGTGAAAGCGCAAGGAACTCCTCCAGGAGGTCATCGAGGTCTCGTGTTTCCTGTTCGCCGTTACCCATTCGCCATGCGCTCCCGGAACTCGGAGACATCGGTCAGCAGCGCCTTCAGGCGCTTGAGGGCACGCATGTAACGAATGCTGGCGGCCTTCTGCTCGATCCCCAGGACCTCAGCCACTTCCTTGTTGGTCAGCTCTTCGAAATGCCGCAGTGCCAGTACCTCTCGGTCTGTGTCGTCCATCTGCTCAATGGCACGCACAGCGACCGCGTGGACATCAGCTCGAGCCGCCGCTTGGCTGGGCGAGGTGAGATCCCCCTCAAGCTGCAGGACGATCGATACCGACGTGGCCTGGGCCTGCGGTTGGCCCTGAAGCGCTATCTCACGTCTGGGATCACGCTTCTGCACGCCCAGGTGATGGCGGTGGACATCGGTCAGGGTCTGCAGCACCACACTGCGCACCCACACGAACAGCGATACCGACGGCGAAGCGGCTTCGTAGTGCCGAAGTCGTTTCTCCGCCGCCAGGTACGCGTCCTGCAGGACATCTTCGGCATCCACACGTCCCCGCAACTGGGAATGCATCCGGAAGCCGATCAGACGCAGCAACCGTTCCCGGTGCGACCCGATGCACTCACCCAGGAGCGTGTGTGCCTCGGTCGCTTCCGGGCACGCGCCTTGAAGAGGGGGCTGATTGGGGTCTCCATCCGTACGGTTTCCAGCGTCTGCCATCGTCCATCCTGTGTTGGCGGCCCTTCCGCGGTCAATCGCGGATTCATACCGAATAACGTCAGCATCGCTCGGTTATTGTGCGTTCTGGCGCATCGTCGCCTCCGTCCTCCCCAACGACGATCGCCCCAAGGCCTGGCTCGATCGCTTCGGCATGGCGCTGTGAGAGGAGCGTAGAGGGGGGGGGGCAACAATGCAATTAACTTTCTCGGAGATGGGGTCGCGGCGTGGCAGCCCCTCACGTTAGCAGAGCACACAATGTGGGAGGCGGTGCCATCCGGCGACCTCTTGGCCACTGCAGTTGCAGGAGAAAGTAAATAGCATACGCACGAGAGGAAGCGATGCCCCATGAATAGGCGGGGGCCACTTCCGGCAGAGAAAGCGCCCCGGGCCTGTAGACACTCGGGCCGGTTCCGCGTTCAACCGTTACAGGACGCAACACCGGGTGTCGGTGGCCACAAGAAGCAGCAGGGAGCCCCCCTTGAAGACACAACTGATAATTGCAGCAGTACTGGCCGGCGGAATCGCCTCGGCCGCAACCTACCCGATCGTCGATACGGCGCAAGTGCATTGCTACGACGACCGCACCGCCATCGAATATCCAACGACAGGAACCCCATACTTCGGGCAGGATGCGCAATACCTCGCCAACCCGCCTTCCTATAGGGTCAACGGCGATGGAACGGTTTCGGACAACGTGACCGGCCTGATGTGGCAGCAGAACCCCGGCAACAAGAAGACGTTCGGTGAAGCCGCCGGCGGTGCTCCCAGATGCCGGACGGGCGGCCACAAGGACTGGCGCCTGCCCACGATCAAGGAGCTCTACTCCCTGATACAGCTCAACGGAACCGACCCCGACCCACGCAGCACCAACCAATCGGGACTCGTCCCGTTCATCGACGCCACGGTATTCAACTTCCAGTATGGCAAGAAGGAAGACGGCGACCGCATCATCGATTCCCAATACGCCTCCAGCACCCTCTACGTCAGCACCACCATGGGCGGCCACAAGACCATGTTCGGCGTCAACTTCGCCGACGGGCGCATCAAAGGCTACCCCGTGGGAAACAGCAGACGCCGAAAGACCTACTACGTCCTCTATGTGCGCGGCAACCCGGACTATGGGAAGAATCAGTTCAAGGACAACGCCGATGGAACGATCACTGACGAAGCCACCGGCCTGACCTGGATGGAAGCCGACAGCGGCAAGGGCATGGACTGGCCGGCCGCGCTGGAGTACGCGGAGAACATGAAGCTGGCCGGCCATTCCGACTGGCGCCTGCCCAACGCCAAAGAGCTGCAGAGCATCATCGACTACACCCGTTCACCGGACACCACCGGCTCCGCCGCCATCGACCCGATCTTCGATGTCACTGGAATCAAGAACGAAGGGGGCAAGAAGGACTTTGGCCACTACTGGACCAGTAGCTCGCATCTGCGCGGCGGCGGCTCCGATACGGCGGCGTATTTCGCGTTCGGCCGGTCCCTCGGTTTCATGTCGAGTCGCCGTACCGGCGCAAAGAAGTTGATGGATGTCCACGGTGCGGGATCACAACGTAGCGACCCCAAGGTAGGCGATGCCTCCCGCTTCCCGGAGGGCCGCGGTCCGCAGGGCGATGTCATCCGCATCCAGAACATGGTACGCTGCGTACGCGGCGGCGGTGTACAGGAAGTCAAAACCGGCCCCAAGATCGAAGAGCAACCACAGCGGCGTCAACGTGGAACCGCCGGTGGCCGGCAGCAAGGCCGTCGCGACGGCAATCGCCAAGGGCCGCCTCAAGGTGGCCGCGGCGGATTCATGAAACACACTGACAGGAATGTTGACGGGAAGGTCACCAAGGATGAGTTTCGCGGCCCCGACGACCATTTCGATCATTTCGACAAGAATGGCGACGGCACCATCACCGAAGACGAAGCCCCCACCGGCCCGCCCCCTCCTGGCCGACGGAGATAATTGCCATAAAGAGGCACAGAGTTCAAGAGGACCTGCCCGACCGGGACCTTTTGCGATTCTTGTGCCTCGTCGTGTCCATCAGCACAGAGAATCATCCATGAAACCAACGACCCAATCTCATCGCTTTGCACCTTCCCTCAGACCACTGAGACAAGGCGCCGCCGTAGGATATGCAGCCGTGGTTCTGGCGCTAGTGTCGACGGCCGGAACTGCCACGGCGAGCGACTGGCCCCAGTTCCGTGGTCCGGGGGGGCGGGGAGTCAGCGATGAAACTGGCCTACCTACTCAATGGAGCGAAACACAAAACCTCAAATGGAGGTTACGTCTCCCCGGACAAGGCTCATCGAGCCCCATCGTCCATGGTGATCAGCTGCTCGTCACGTGTTACAGCGGGTACGGTGCGGGCAGCAACTCAACAGACGCAAATGCCCTTAAGCGCCACCTGCTAAGCATCGTCCCGGAAACCGGCGCAGTCCGCTGGAGCAGAGAGATTCCCGCCACGATCCCGGAGGATCCCTGGCGGGGATGGATTCGGGAACACGGCTACGCCAGCCACACCCCGGTCTGCGACGGAAAACACGTGTTCGTTTTCTGCGGCAAGACCGGCGTTATTGCCTTCGACACGGAAGGCCAGGAAATCTGGCGCACCAACGTCGGCACATCATCCGGCAATCGCCAATGGGGTTCGGCCGCCAGCCCCATCCTCAGCGGCAACCTGCTGTTCATCAACGCCTCCGAAGAAAGCCGAGCAATCTATGCGCTGGATAAACGAACCGGCAAAGAGGTCTGGAAGTGCGAATCCTACAAGACCGAGCTCACCTACAACACCCCCGCCCTCGCCGAACTCCCCAACAGCAGGAGGGAATTGGTCATCTCCGTGCCCAACGAAGTGTGGGGACTCAATCCAGAGACCGGCGAATGCACCTGGTGGGCCAAGACCGAGTTGCGGGGCAACGTCTCCCCCAGCCTGCTCGCCATCAACGATGTGGTCTACGTACTGGGAGGCTACCCTCGCGTTGCCAGCGTTGCCATCCGTGCAGGAGGCGAAGGGGATGTCACGGACTCACATGTGCTATGGACCAGCCGGAATTCCTCCTACATTCCTTCAGCCGTTGAACACGAGGGACACCTCTACTGGGTCGATAACAAAGGCGCGGCCTACTGCCTGAAGGCTGACTCCGGGGAACTGGTATATAGGGAAGAGCTCGATCTGGGAGGCAGAAATCCTGTGTATGCATCGGCCTCCTATGCAGACGGAAAACTGTATATCCCGAGCCGCAGGCAAGGAACCCTTGTCCTCGCGGCAAAACCGGACTTCCAACTGCTTGCGCGAAACAGCTTTGAAGCCGACCAAAGCGATTTCAATGGCAGCGCGGCAATCAGTGGAGGCAAACTGTTCCTGCGCTCGAACAAGTTCCTCTACTGCATCACAAACAACTGACCAGCCGGGCATCAACGACCCGAACGCCAGACCGCCGCGAGGCCGACGACGTCCGCAGGTCAGAGCCCGGGAGTGAGGTCGGCCCTATGGACTGTCGGAATAAGACAGTCCGTAGACACACCATCAGAAGCCTCAACGCCGAGGGGTAGTCACCACCACAGACGGCTTCCCCGGCCCCGCGCTGTCGTCTTCTCGTTACTTCTCTCCGGAGCGCCTCGCCATCGCAACGACACGGGAAGACAAAGAGCTTGCGTCGACATGGTCTGTTCCGCTGACCTAGTGTGCCGTCCCGCAAGTAATGAAGCTCGAATTGCAGCTGTCTTGGATGCAGAGGCGCTCCACCGGGGGAGTGGGGCTATCCGGAGGATAACTCCCGACCCCGGCGGGGTGTCGCCTGCGCCAAGAGCGCGCAACCCCTTTGGGGCGTGACCCTTCTGGCGCTCAGTCGACATCGCCGGGCGACGACGATGGCTCAGCATCGACTTACGCCCGGAGATGCACCTGAAGCGACCAGAATGGCCGACGTTCGTGCACCATTACTTCAGGGACGACACACTAGCCGACGCGGCAGCCACACCACTTGAGACGGGGAGGCATGGGGCGCCCTGCCTTTGCCGCCGATACCCGCGTGTAGACAACCCACGCCGATTCCCGTTACTGCTCTCTGAGGGCCAGGATGCCGGCTCTGCACTTCAACGGAACATTGCCTCGCAATCGGAGGGACAAGACAGATGACCAACAAAGCCCTGCGACAAGACGGGATGCCGGGAAGCTATCGTGCCGGTCAACGAACTGGACGGAAACGGATGCCCGGACTCCTCGCCGTCGTGGTCGGCATTTGGGTCGGCACAGGATTGACACCATTGCATGCGTATGAGGCATTGGCGGGCCCAACGGAACTGCGGTACTGGGATCAGACCAACGCCGCCAACGGCTATACGCTGTTCGCAGCCCGGGGTACTACGTATCTGATCGACATGGAGGGGCGGTTGGCGCACTCCTGGGCGATTGGCTCAAAGCCCCGGTTGCTCGACAACGGCAACCTGTTGGACGCGACGACGGACCCGGCTGGCGCCTTCACGGGCCTCTGTGAACTGGACTGGGACGGGAACGTGGTCTGGGAATACACCGAAACCCGGGACGGCTACACGCTGCACGACGACTTCGTGCGGATCTACAACGCGGACCTGGGAGCAACCACCACGCTCGCCATCGCCAGCAAGACCATCAGCGATGCGGACGCCGTGGCAGCGGGGACTGACCCCGCCAACGGCCCATACGACGGAGCGCGTGTGGACGTCCTTGTCGAGATCGACATGGCTGGCGAGGTCGTTTGGGAATGGTGTTTCTTCGACCACGCCGTCCAGGACATCGACGCGAGCAAAGCAAACTATGTAGGCATCGAGAAGACCATCGCCGACTACCCCGGGCGTCTTGACCTCAATCTCCCGGGGCGGTCGTTGACCACCGGGTGGCCCGGCTGCAACTCCCTCGACTACAACCCCGAACTGGATCAGATCGTCATCAACGTCGAGGCGGGCGAATTCTACGTGATCGACCATGGCGCGAGCTTTGTCGCGGGTGATCCCGACGCAAGTGCCGCGTCGGCGGCGACCGAGGCCGGCGACTTTCTCTATCGCTTCGGGGACCCGGCGCGCTATGAGCAGGGCACGCCCCCTCGTGTCACGAACGACTGGACCACGACCACCGCCGGCGACAAGCAGATTGGCGCGAGTCACGACGTGCAGTGGATCGATGCCGGGCTCTCCGGTGCGGGACATTTCCTGGTCTTCAGCAACGGTCAATACCTGTTCGAGCCGACGGCGCAATCCTACGTCTTCGAGATCAACCCCTTTCTGGACGGGGCCGGGAACGACGCCGGCGCGTACGTCAACCCTCCCGATGCAGGATACACGGTGGTCGAATCGCCGCATGACACGCACAAGGCGAAGAAAAACACCTCCAAGCAAGTCGTCTGGGCTCACAACTCGGTGGGCAATCTGACCTTGTTCAGTCACCTCGGGTCGGGCGTCCAGCGGTTGTCGTACGGCAACACCTTGATCTGCGCCGAGACAGAGGGATATCTCACGGAAGTCACGGCCGGCGGCGACGTGGTGTGGGAGTACATCAATCCCGTGACCGACTCCGGGATCGTCGAGCAGATCGGCGACAATCCGGCCATGACCAATGCGTTGTCTCCCGCGCGCCGCTACCTGCCGACGCATCCGGGCCTCAGCGGTCGGAACCTGACGCCGGGCGCGACCATCGCCGGGCGGCCCGACGTCGAAAATCCCTACGCGGGCACGGATTACACGGCGCTCCAAGAGGCGACGGAGGTCCGCTATTGGGACGAGGAACACGCCTACAACGGCTACACCTTGTTCGGCGCCCGCAGCACCAGCTACCTGATCGACATGGACGGTAACGTCGTCCACACCTGGCCGATCGGCACCAACCCGCGCCTGCTCGACTACAACGGCAACATCCTTGACGCGGCCTCCGACGATCCCAGCGGATTCAGCGGTTTCCGGGAGCTCGACTGGGACGGGAATGTCGTCTGGGAGCATCTGGAAACGCGTGAAGGCTACTCCCCGCATCATGACTTTGTGCGCATCTACAACGCCAAACTAGGCGCCTATACAACGCTCTACATCGCGAATAAATCGGTTTCCCACGAAGAGGCGATTGCCGCCGGGGCCGATCCGGCCAACGGGCCCTATGACGAGGCCCAGATGGACACGCTTGTCGAGGTCGATGTGGACGGCAACGTGATCTGGGAATGGTGGTTCTTCGATCACGTCATTCAGGACATCGATGCGACCAAAGCCAACTACGTGGACACCGGCAAGACGATTGCCGACTACCCCGGTCGCCTCGACCTGAACTTGCCGGGCCGACCGTTGAAGCGCGACTGGCTGCACTGCAACTCCATGGACTACCATCCCGAGCTAGGTCAGATCGTGGTCAACTCGGTGCAGGGGGAATCCTACATCATCGATCATGACGGGACGTTTGTCGGCGGCGATCCCGTGGCGAGCATCGCATTGGCTGCGTCCGCGGCCGGCGACTTTCTGTATCGCTTCGGCGACCCGGCCCGCTACGAGCAGGGCGAGCCGCCGTCGCTGCTCGAGGACTGGACCCAATCGACGTCCGGCCACAAGCAGATGGGCGGCACTCACGACATCCAGTGGATTGACGAGGGACTGCCGGGGGCGGGACACCTACTGGTGTTCAACAACGGCCAGTACCTGGTCGAGTGGACGCCGCAGTCCACCATCCTCGAGGTCAACCCGTATCTGAACGCCGGCGGCAGCGACACCGGCGTCTACGTCAACCCGCCGGATGCCGGCTATTCCAGCTGGCTGCCTGACAACGCGGCGATCCTGGGCAAGCAAACCAAACAGATTTCGAACCAGATTGTCTGGAGCTACTCCTCGGCGAGCAACCTGACGCTGTTCAGCCACATCGGCTCCGGCGCGCAGCGCCTGCCGAATGGCAACACACTGGTCTGTGCCATGACCGAGGGGCACATTCTCGAGGTGACCGTGGCCGGCGAGGCGGTTTGGGAGTACGTCATCCCGATCACCGATCAGGGCAACGTGACGGTGATCGGGGACAACCTGCCGATGATCAACTCGGTGTTCCGCGCCTACCGATACGGGGCCGATCACCCGGCCTTCGCGGGCCGCGACATGACGCCGGGTGACCCGATCACGGGAGGTCCCGCTTCCACAGCGCCTGCCTTTGCCGGCACCACGCACCGGCCGGCGCAACCGACAGCCGCCGATCCGGTCTGGGTCACGAGCACGATCACTGACGATGGGACCGTTGCCGAAGCGACGCTGCACTACAGCACCGGTAACGGCGGCGCGGGCGGGGAGACCAGTGTGTTCTCAGAAACCATGACTGCCGCCGCCGCCAAGCCTTGGACTGGCAACGGCGCGGACAATCCCTGGACGGTCACGGGGAGCCAGTATGTCGAACAGCGGATCCAGTCAAACTATGGCGACGGCAATCCGTGCGGCGTGGAGTTCCACGTCGGAACGGCCGACCTGACCGGGACCATGATCACGACCACGACCACGATCGATGCTTCCGGCACATCCGGCACCGTGGAGTTCTGGCTCTGTGCGGCCGGACTGGACGGCACCGACGGCTGGACGTTCCAGCTCGATGTCGGCGGCGGCTTCGTCACGAGATTGAGTGAGTTAACCGGCAGCAATCACCAGTGGCAGTCGTACCGATATGATCTTAACCCCGATGAGTTGGTTGCCGGTTTGAAGATGCGGTTTCAGTTTCGGGGCGGCGGTGCGGACGAGCGCGTAGACCTGGATAGCATTGTTGTCACCGTGATTTCCGAGGGCAGTGCGCAAGCGGTCACCATGCTGGACGACGGCCAACACGGCGACGGTGCCGTGGGTGATGGCGTTTACGGTGGCCAGATTCCCGCGCTGTCGGGCGGGACCGCGGTTCACTACTATGTCAGCGCTACTGACGACGAAGGCAACGGAGCCACGGACCCGGCCGGGGCCCCGGCCGAGACGCACAGCTACACCGTCGCCTCCGAGCAGACGGCGCAGACGGTCGGCTTGTTGGTCCATGATGACGAACATGCGTGCGAAGGCTACACACTGTTCGCGCCGAAGCACAATACGAATACCTACCTGATCGACAACTACGGGCGTGTCGTGCACTCTTGGACGGGCAGCACGTACGAACCGGGGCAGTCGGTCTATCTGCAGGAGAACGGGAATCTGCTGCGAGCGTGTTTCACCCACAACGGGTCGATCGGCGGCGGCGAGGGCGGGCGAATCGAGGAGTACGACTGGGACGGCAACCTGGTCTGGGAGCTCGATTGGGCCACCGATCAGTACATGTCGCATCATGACATCGCGTTCCTGCCCAATGGCAACATCCTGATGCTGGTCGTCGAGAAGAAGACCTACGCCGAAGTCCTTGCCGCGGGTTTCGATCCCGACATGCTCAGCCCGGACATCGAGACCAACGACTACATGGTGCCCGACTCGGTCGTCGAGATCGAACGGGTGGGGTCCAACGGTGCCAACGTCGTCTGGGAGTGGCACGTCTGGGATCACTTGATCCAAGACTTCGACCCGGACCAAGACAACTACGGCGCCGTCGGTGATCACCCGGAATTGGTCGACCCCAACGGTTGGACCGAGGGCGACAAGGACCGGATCAACGCCTTCTGGAACCACATGAACTCGATCAACTACAGCGCCGCTCTGGACCAGATCGTGCTCAGTGTCCGTGGATCGAGCGAGCTTTGGGTGATCGATCACAGCACGACCACGGCCGAAGCCGCGGGCCACTCGGGCGGCAACAGCGGCAAGGGCGGTGACCTGCTGTACCGCTGGGGTAACCCCATAACCTACGACGCTGGAACCGAAGCCGACCAGATGCTGTTCGACCAGCACGACGCCCAGTGGATTGAAGATGGATGCCCGGGCGAAGGGAATATCCTGATTTTCAATAACGGTCTGACCCGTGATTACTCCAGCGTGGACGAGATTGTCTCACCGGTCGACGAGAACGGCAACTACCCGTTGGCCTCCGGTGCCGCCTATGACCCGACGACGCTGACTTGGACCTACACGGCGGACACGCCGTCGGACATGTATGAAGAGGCCGTCTCCGGCGCCCAGCGCCTGCCCAACGGCAACACACTGATCTGCAACGGCACCCACGGCGAGTTCTTGGAGGTGACGCCCGAAGGCGAAACGGTCTGGCATTACATCAACTCCGAGGTGAATACCGGTACCCTCTACCAGGGCGAGGAACCGGCTCTGGACGACCGGAAGCACCTATACAACGCCGTGTTCAAGATCCACCGCTACCCGTCCGACTACGCCGCCTTTACGGGCCGCGATCTGACACCTGGCACGCAGCTCGAGCTCTACGCGTCGCCAACCATCGGCGCGACGACGCACACTCCCCCGGCGCCGACATCAAGCGATGCCGTATGGATCACGGCGACGGTCACTGACGACACCGCGGTCGCCAGCGTGATGCTTGCCTACGAAACCTCGGGCGGCGGATCCGCAACCCTCGCCATGGCCGACGACGGAGCGCACGAAGACGGGGCCGCCGGTGACAACGCGTATGGTGGGCAGATTCCCGCGCTGCCCGTCGGAACGGTCGTTCGTTTCTATCTTGTCGCCACAGACAACGCGGGTGGGGTAACGGATGATCCCGTTGCCGCACCTGCGATCACCTATTCCTACGCAGTCGCAGGAGGAAGCGGCAGCACCACGGGGTGGACGATGTCAGCATTGCCGGATACGGGACAGACGGGCGATTACACCGCGACGTTTGGTGAAGACTCCGACTACACCGACACCCCGCCGTCCTTCACCGACAATGGCGACGGCACGGTGACGGACAACGTGACCGGGCTGATGTGGCAGCAGGCCGACGGCGGCGAAATGACCTGGGAAGACGCCGTTGCCTACGCCGAAGCGCTGGTCCTCGGCGGTCAGAGCGATTGGCGCCTGCCATTCAGTCACGAGTTGTTCAGCATTCTCGATCACGGATCGATAAATCCGGCCCTCAATACGGACGTCTTCACCGCGTCCAACGCGCAGTACTGGTGGTGCGGCAACACGCGGGTCGCCGATGCCTCCCGTGTCTGGGCCGCCAACGCCGGCGGGGGCATCGGTCCGCATCCGAAGGACGAGACGCTCAGCGCCGGGGGCACGAAGAGATTTCATGTCCTGTGCGTGCGCGATCCACGGCAAACGGGGATCACCGAACTGACCCACAGCCTCACCGGCAACGACGACGGTACGGTGACCGATGATCGCACCGGTCTGGTCTGGCAGCAGGCCGAGGCCCCCTCGGCAATGACCTGGGAGCAGGCACTGGCCTACGCTGAGGGCCTCACCCTCGGCAGCAGCGACGACTGGCGGTTGCCGAATATCAGAGAATTGCGCTCGATCAGTGACGACAGACTTGCGGACCCCGCACTCGACAGAACGGCTTTCCCCGACGCGGCGAACGCGCACTATTGGTCCAGCACGACCCCGATCAACGATGCGAGTCAGGCATGGCTGCTCGAATCGCGATACGGCCTGGTCGCGTATGACAACAAGACGGTCACGTGCTCGGTACGGTGTGTTCGGAGTGGCGAGGAGGAGGAAGAGCTCCCGGAGTTCGCATCGATTCCAGGTGGAGAGTTTGAGATGGGCGATCACTTCGATCTCGGTGGCGCCGAGCATGCCAGCGACGAAATCCCCATCCACACCGTTGCGATCGATTCGTTCTTCATGGGAGTGACCGAGATCACCAACACACAGTACTGCGATTACCTGAACGCCTCCTTATCGCAGGGGTTGATAGAGGTCCGTGCCGGGGTCGTCTATGCCGCGAGCGGCGATGACGTCTACTGCGAGACAAGCACCGCTGCGTCTTACAGCGGCATTGAGTGGAACGAGACCAGCTTCTCGGTCGCCGACGGCAGGCAGTCGCACCCGATGATCGGCGTGCGCTGGCTGGGCGCTGCGGCCTACTGCAACTGGCTTAGCGGAATCGATGGCTCCCAAGCGTGTTATGACCTGAACACAGGCGATTGCGATCTCACCAAGACCGGCTGCCGCTTGCCGACCGAGGCGGAGTGGGAGTATGCCGCGCGCGGCGGGCTCACCTACAGCATCTTCCCCTGGGGCAATGATGAAAACGACGACGGCACGCTGGCCAACTGGCCCAATTCGGGTGACCCCTATGAGGTAGGGGACCTGCCCTGGACCACACCGGTCGGCTTCTACAACGGCGAACTCCGCACCAAGGCGGATCTCGATTGGTCGGGGGCGCAGGAGACCTACCAGACCATCGACGGCTCGAACGGCTACGGGCTTCACGACATGTGCGGCAACGTCTGGGAATGGTGCAACGACTGGTACGGGCGTGAGTACTACGCGGCGAGTCCCGCCAGCAATCCCGAAGGCCCTGCCAGCGGCGACCCCATGCCCGACGGGAAAACGTATCACATTCTGCGTGGCGGGAACTGGTTCAACGGCGACGAATACTGGGGGCACGGCCGCGTGGCCAACCGAAACCCAGGCTACTACCGCGGCCCGGACGACCCGAACCACGCCTACTACCACATCGGCTTCCGGGTGGCGCGTCGCACAGACTCCGGCAACGCCGGTGTCAGCGAGCCGGGAGCCGCCCTCGAACTGCTGGCGGGGGGCCTCGGCTTCTGCGAGGGGCCCGCTGCCGACGCAGACGGGGACATCTACTTCTCGAACATGGCCGAAGACCGCATTATGACCTGGTCGACGGACGGCGTGCTCTCGACCTTCGGCGAAGACGCCGGCGGCGCGAATGGTCTGACCTTTGACGCTCAAGGCAACCTGCTTGTTTGCGAAGGCAGCAACGGTCGCTTGGTCAGCATCGACATGGTAGGGAACGTGACCGTGCTGGCTGATCAGTATGGCGGCATTGGCTTCAACCAGCCGAATGATCTCTGGCTTGCCCCCAACGGCGGCATCTACTTCTCCGATCCCATCTTCGGCGAAGCACCGCTGGTGCAGGATGGCGAGCACGTCTACTACCTGTCGGCCGACCACGCGACGGTGACCCGTGTCATCGACGACATGATACGCCCCAACGGCCTCATCGGCACCCCGGACGGTCGGTTCCTCTACGTCAGCGACTATGGTGCCGGGGCGGTCTACCGCTATGACATCCAGCCGGACGGCACCCTCGCGAACAAGACGCTGTTCGTCTCGGTCGGTTCCGATGGCATGACCATCGACAGCGAAGGCAACATCTACCTGACCGAGAACGCCGTCTTGGCGTACAGCTCGGAAGGAACGCTGCTCGAAGAGATAGCCGTCCCCGAGCGCCCGACCAACGTCGCCTTCGGGGGCCTCGATCGGCGGATGCTCTGCGTTACAACCGAGACAGCCCTCTATGCGATCGACATGCGCGTCGCGGGCGACAGCGGCGAGCAGGCACAAGCCCCCACCATCGACACCCAACCCGCCTCGCAGGTGGTGCCGGGAGGCGCCGGGGTCAGCTTCACCGTCATTGCCTCGAGCACGGCACCGCTTGGCTACCGGTGGCAAAAGAACGGTGTGGACCTCGCAGGCGCGACCAACGCCACCTACAGCATTGCCGCCGCCCAGGAAGCCGACGAAGGGGACTACCGCTGCGTAGTCAGCAACGGCATTGGCACTGTCACGTCCGTAGCAGCCACGCTGACAGTGGACATGCCCGTCGCCCCAACCATCACCCAGCACCCCGAGTCGTTGATCGTCAGTAACGGCGAGGCAGTCACGTTTGCGGTCGTCGCTTCGGGCACGGCACCGCTTAGCTACCAGTGGCAAAAGGAGGGTGCGGACATCGCAGGCGCGACCAACGTCACCTACAGCATTGCGGCAGCCCGAGAGCACGATGAGGGCAGCTACACATGCGTTGTCGCCAACAGCGCGGGAAGCGCCATCTCGAACGCCGTCCTGTTGGATGTCGTCGACGGAAGCTGGCTGGTGACCATCGCTCTGACCAACGCTGCAACAGCCGCCATCGAGTTCGGAGTCCACCCGGATGCGACGGATGGCCCCGACCCAGACTATGACGAGCCGGCGCCGACGGCTCCTGTAGCCACCACTGGTAGAGTCTCTTGCATCGAGCCGGCGACCGGGACGCTCCTGTCGCGCGACATGCGGGGGAACCTGGCAGGCAGCGTCTGGCAGATATCGGTCAATGCGTCGGACAGTATGTCTTCCGTGACCCTGTCATGGGATCCGAGCAGACTGCCGTCGACCGACCTCCGTATCTGGCAGCTGGATGGCCTGGACGGGGACGTTGTTCCCGGGAGCGCGAGACGAATGTCGGAAGCCACCGAAGTGACCGTTGCAGCCGGGACCTTGTCCCACTATGCCATCAAGGGGAACGAAGCGCCGACGGTCAACGATGCCGCATTCGGCGTGGCGGAGAACAGCGCCGGCGGCACCGTGCTCGGAACCGTCAGCGCGAGCGACCCGGACGCCGGCGATCCACTCACCTACGCCCTCACCGCAGGCAACGACGACGGTGTCTTCGACATAGCCCCCGCCACCGGTCAGATCACTGTGGCCGACACCAACGGGCTGAATCACGAGGCCGCCGGAAGCGTCAGCCTGACCGTCCAGGTCACCGACAGCGGCGGCTTCACCGACAGCGCCACCGTCGCCGTCAGTGTCACCGACATCGATGAGGCGCCGGCGGCCGGCCTCGACGCGTACGGCGTCCGGACAGGCGAGGCACTCACGGTCGATGGCCCCGGCGTTCTCTGTAACGATGTGGATCCTGAGGGCAGCGACCTCACGGCAATGTTGATCACAGACGTCACGGACGGCATTCTCGTGCTGACTGCCGATGGCGCCTTCACCTATACTCCCAACGGAGACTTCACAGGAACCGACAGCTTCACCTACTCGGCTGATGACGGAGAGAATCGCTCCAGCCCGGCAACCGTGAATATCCTCGCCCACGACGGTTGGTTGATGACCGTAGACGCGGATGATGGACAGCGCTGCGCAGGTGTGCAGTTCGGTGTTGTCGCCGAGGCGTCCGCTGACTTCGACGAGGGGATCGATCTCGTTGCACCCTCCGGTGCAGAGGTGGTTTGGGTAGGACCGGACGAGGCGCACGAACAACTGCTTCGGGACGTTCGCGGATCGCTCAGAGGCTCCGAATGGTACCTGTTTATCGCTTCGGACAGTGACCTGGTCTTGGCGTGGGATCCTGTCACGGTGCCTCCTCAGGGACTGCAGATGCAACAGCTCTCCCCGGCCGATTACACGCCGATACCGGGCACGACGGTCGATATGGCCACAGTATCCGAATACGCGGTCGAGGGCGGCGGTGTCGCCTACTTCCTGGTTAGCCCGACCGTGGTCGAGTTCGAGTTGTCCCTTGCCTCCGGCTGGAACCTGATCTCGTTGCCGATCGCCCCAGTCGATCCCGCAGTCGAGACGGTTCTGGCCGATGAAGACGGCCGTGCCGTGCACTCGGGCGAGGTCTGGGCGTGGGACCCGACGGCGGGGGTCTACCGCGCAGCCACGCAACTGGAGCCGCTTGTCGGCTGTTGGGTCTATGTCGTGAATGCCGTGACCATCACTGTCTCTGGACTGCGACTGGCCAACACGCAGGTGGATCTGGTCCCTGGATGGAATCTCGTCGGCGTTGCGGGGGAAATGCTCCTGCGTGACGTTCCCGGGCTCTTCGGGCCCGGCTGGCAGTGGGATCCAGCGACTTTGGTGTACGGTGCGGTCCGCGTGAATGGGCTGCTCGTGCCCGGGCATGCTTACTGGTTCCACGCTCTGCAACCCACAGTACTCACTGCCGGGCAACAATAGCCCCCCGCCCGGCGCTGCCGTCTGCTTTCTCGAAGACGGCAGCGCCTCCTTCTTGCCACCGATCAAAGCCCCGGATCACGAAACTCCCAGGTGACAAGGATGACTCTGACAGACCCATGCCGTGATTGCGTGATCGGCAGGACGCTCCAGACCACCTTGCACGAAGGCGTCCCGTAGAAAGCGCTGACCATTTCTCGTTACTCACCTCAGAGGCACGGACGGTGATCGTGCCGAAGCCCCAAACAAGGAGACGCAGACAATGAAACTCAGAAACGCACTGTTCGTGATCGCCGCTGCCACACTCACCCTTGGGGTGGCATTAGCTCAGGATGACCGAGGCCAGAGGAGAGACAGAGGGCAAGGCAGGGATGGTGGCGGACGCCAGGGCGGAGGCCGGGGTGGCGAACGAGGCGGCGAACGTCGCGGTGGTGGAGGGGGCGGACGCGGCGCCGGGCGGTTGCTCCGGTTTGATGCGAATGGAGACACGCTGATCGAGGAGGCCGAGCTGCGCGCAGGTCTAACGAAACTCCAGGAAGACGCTGCCAAAGCCCTCGAGCTGGTCATGAAGGGCATGGACGATGGCGACGGCAAACTGAGCGAGACAGAATCCAAAGGGCTGCAAGAGGCGATCGACACGCTCTCGGAAGTACGCCGAGCCGACCGGAACAGGAACTGGCAGCTCGAAGACGACGAAATGAGTCGACTTTGGGAACGGTCCTCCGAAATGTGCCAACAACACAATGCCACAGTGTTGGAGAGATTCGACGTAGACAAGGACGGCAAGCTGAATGAACAGGAAGCCGCGGCAGCCAAGGAAGCGATGCAGGAAGGGCCCGGTGGCCGTGGCGGCGGCCAGCGCGGCGAACGCGGCGGAGGCCGTGGTGGCGACCGCGAAGAGCGCGGCGGAGACAACCGTCGGAAGAACGACGACCGCCGGTAGAAACGCAAGGAGGCAGGCTCCGTGGACAATCAACCACACGCAGATCCCCGAAGGAGAACTCGTCCCGCCGCCACAGAGCCGTTGGAGAGCACGCGACGCGCACGACACGGCTGGCTGAACGTTGTCGGTGTCTGGCTGTGGTTGATTGCCGCCTGCTCCGTCACCCATGCCTATGAATCGCTGCGCGGTCCGACTGAACTGCTGCACTGGGATAAGGAGAAGGCGTATCCAGGCTACACGCTGTTCGCCGCACACGGCACCACTTCCCTCGTGGATATGGAAGGGCAGGTCGTCAACACATGGCGGATGGGCACGAATCCGCGGTTGCTGGACAACGGGCACATCCTGGACGCAACTCGCGACGATCCCAGCGGGTTCCAGGGCTTCCAGCAACTGGACTGGGACGGGAAGGACGTGTGGCGCTATACCGAGAGTCGCGAAGGCTACGCTCCGCACCATGATTGGGTACGTATCCACAACAAGGCACTGAATGCCCCGACCACGCTCTACATCGCCAACCGCTCCATCTCTCACGAGCAGGCCATCTCCGCCGGTTGCGATCCTCGCAACGGCCCATACCGCGGCGCCCAGATGGACGCCGTGGTGGAGATCGACATGGACGGTAACGTGGTCTGGGAGTGGTGGTTCTTCGATCACGTCGTGCAGGATGTGGACCCGACCAAGGCCAACTACGTCGGCGACGGCAAGACCATCGCCGACTATCCTGGCCGGATCAATGTCAATCTGCCCGGCCGCCCGCTCAAGCGGGATTGGCTACACTGCAACTCACTGGACTACAACGCCGAGACCGGCCACACCGTCATCAACTCGGTGCAAGGCGAGTTCTACGTCATCGACCACGACGGGACGTTTGTTGCCGGCGATTCGTTGGCGAGCATCGCGAAAGCGGCGGGAACGGGAGGAGATTTCCTCTATCGTTTCGGCGATCCGGCCCGCTACGGACAAGGCAATCCACCCAGGATCCTGGAGGATTGGACGCAAGCCACGAGCGGGCACAAACAGATGGGCGGCGCCCACGACGTGCAGTGGATCCGCCCTGGACTGCCCGGGGCCGGCCATCTGATGGTGTTCAATAACGGTCAGTACCTGTTTGACCGGACCTCGCAGTCTTCCGTGCTCGAGATCAACCCCTTTCTCGGTGCCGGCGGGAACAAGATGGACACGTACGTCAATCCGCCGGACGCGGGCTACGAGAGCGTTCGCTTTAGCCACGACACGCACAAGCCGCCGAGAGCGATCTCCCGGCAAATCCTGTGGAGTTACCAGTCCAAGAGTAACCAGGGCTTCTTCAGTCACATTGGGGCCGGTTGCCAGCGGCTGCCGAATGGCAGCACCTTGGTCTGCTCGGATACCGAGGGACACCTGTTCGAGGTCACGGCTGACGGTCAGGTGGTGTGGGAGTACATCAACCCGGTCACCAAGACGTTCGGTACGGTCAAGGTGCTGGGCGACGCGCTGCCGATGACCAATGCCGTGTTTCGCACCTACCGGTATGGCTCCGACCATCCCGCCCTCAAGAGCCGGGACCTGACACCGAAGGGCACCATCACCGATGCCTTCCCCAAAGAGCCGCGCCCGACCAGAAGCAATCCCCGGAATCGCCGAAAACGCCCTGGGGCAGGCAGAAGAACGTCGGCCCGTCCATGGGGAAGCTGGCGGAAGGAGACACCATGAAGAGCTCTCGACGACAGACACAGCGACGGTCGGTTGCCCGGGCTCTCTTGACCAGTCAGATGGGACGGATCAGTCGGATCGGGCTGATCGGGCTGATCGTCTGCAGCGCCTTCTGCCCGCCTAGCAGGGCGGAACCACGTGTGTCCGGCGCTATCGCTCCCGGCCCTGCCTCCGATGGCACGGTGCTGATCCCCGGTGGGACCTTTCAGATGGGTGACCATCACGATCTCGGTGGTCGCGAACACCGCAACGACGAAGTCCCGATCCACGAGGTCACGCTGGAGCCATACCATGTGGGCATCCACGAGACCACTAACGCGGAATACTGCCGCTTCCTCAACGCGGCTTCGGCGCGAGGCCTGATCACCGTTCTCGGAGGCAACGTGTTCAAGAACGGGACGGAGACGCTCTACTGTGAGACGCGCCCGGCAGTCGCCTACAGCCACCTCGTGTGGGACGGTCGGCGCTTCAACGTGGAGACCGGCAAGGACCGCCACCCCGTGGTCTGCATCCGTTGGGAGGGGGCCGTGGCCTACTGCAACTGGCTCAGCGCCGAGAAGGAGTTGATGCCGTGTTACGACCTCAATACGTGGGCCTGCGACTACACGAGGAACGGCTATCGCTTGCCCACCGAGGCCGAATGGGAGTTCGCCGGCCGGGGTGGATTGCATGCCCCCTATCGCGTCTACCCGTGGGGAGACGATGCTGACAGCACCCGAGCCAACTGGCCCAACTCGCGCGATCCCTACGAAGCTGGGCCTTACCCCTGGACCACACCAGTCGGCTTCTACAACGGCGAACTCCGCAAGCGGTCCGAGCTCAACTGGCCCGGGCAGCAGTCAACCTACCGGACCGGAGACGGGGTGAACGGTTATGGGCTTCACGACATGGCCGGCAATGTCTGGGAATGGTGCAATGACTGGTATACGAACACCTATTACGCCGCCGGCCCATCCGTGAATCCGGAAGGACCGCTGCGTGGGCGCCCTATGCCCGACGGCAAGCCCTATCGTGTCCTTCGCAGCGGCAACTGGTACAACGGTGCGCAGGGCCATTCCCGTGTCTCCAATCGGGATCCGGCCCACTTCCGCGGACCGCAGGACCCCAATCATCCCTACTACCACGTCGGCTTCCGGATTGTCCGTGACGCCCCGGGCGATGGGCCGCGGAGTGAGTCCGGCCAAGCGAAGACTATCGGCGCCGTAAGCCGATCAGGAGGGCCGGACCGAGACGACTTCCGGCGCACACGTCGGCGAGCTGCCAGCCCACCAGATTCAAGGGATGGCAAGCGCTGGGGACCGTGGCGACCACGCCCCCGCTGATCGAGACGAAACGACGGGAGTACGCGGTGCGACTGCCATGCGGGTTAGAGCGGACGTTCTCTTGACGAGCCAGTGATGCGGGAAACATGGAGAGTGACGATGCAAACGTGCAGGACGTGGTGGCTGATTCTGGCGGCAGCAGCAAGTCTGACTGGCCCATGGCCGCTGTCCGCCCAGCAGACCTGGGGCACGTGGAAGGGCAAAGGCGGACAGACTCAGCTGCGAGAGAGACGCGGCCCTGGGGAGCGTCCGCAAGGGAGGCGTCGGCCCAGCTCGGAGCGCAGCGCGGACAGAGCGCGGCAACTGGGTGTCATCAAGAACACGGAGAAGGCATTCGAGGGTTACACGCTGATCGCGCCGAAGAAATGTGCGAAGAAGACTTATCTGATCCGCAATGACGGTCAGATCGTCAATCAATGGGAGAGCAAGTATCTGCCGGGCCAGTCGGCGTACCTGCTCCCCGACGGGCACCTGTTGCGAGCCGCCGATCTGGGGCGTGAGGGGGTCCCCGGCGCCGGACCAAACCGCGGAAGGAAACTCTTGGGCGGCGGCGAAGGAGGCGGCATTCAGGAGTTTGACTGGGATGGCAAACTGGTGTGGGAGTACTTCTGGTCCAACGACAATTACCTGATGCACCATGACATCCAACCGCTGCCGAACGGCAACGTGCTTGCGCTGGTGGTTGAGAAGAAACTGCCGGCCGAGATGATCCAGGCCGGGTTCAAGCCAGACAAGGTGAAAGGACACATGGTTCCCGACTTTGTGGCCGAGATTGAGAAGACCGGTCCGAAGAGCGGACGGGTGGTATGGGAGTGGCACGTGTGGGATCACCTGGCGCAGGACATCGACAAAGCCAAGGACAACTACATCGAGAACGCCGCGGATCATCCGGGGCGCATCCGGGCCCAAACACAGGGACGCGGCATCAAGGACTTCTGGAACCACGCCAACTCGGTGGACTACAACGAAGAACTGGACCAAGTCATCGTCAGCGCGCGGGGGCAAGGCGAGGTTTGGGTCATCGATCACAACACGACGACCGAGGAGGCGGCCGGCCCGAAAGGCGATCTCCTCTATCGGTGGGGCAACCCCGCTATCTATGGACGTGGGAAGGCGGGAGATACGCAGTGGGGCGGACAGCACGACGCGCAGTGGATCGATGAAGGTTGCCCCGGCGCCGGCAACATTCTGATGTTCAACAACGGACAGCAAAAAGGATTCTCAAGCATCGTAGAGATCGTTACGCCACTCGACAAAGACAACCGATACGGGTTGGACACCAACGGACGGTGGGGACCGGACAAGCCAGTCTGGACCTACACCGACCCGGATCCGAAGACCTTCTACTCGCCCGTGATATCGGGCTGCCAGCGGCTGCCCAACGGTAACACCCTGATCTGCGCCGGTGTGCATGGAACGCTGTTCGAGGTGACGCCGGGCGGCGAAACGGTCTGGGAATACGTCAATGCGGTATCCGACAGTGGGCCGCTCAAGCAAGGCGACGCGGTTCCCTACGACGGCCGCGGCCATGCGATGACATCCATCTTCAAGGTGCGCCGCTACGCGCCCGACTATCCGGGTCTCAAGGGCAAGGACTTGTCACCCAAAGGCTTGCTGGTCGAGAATCCCGAGAACCCAGTTTCCCCCACCGTGCGCGCTCCCGAAGAAGGGGATAGGAAAAGCGGCGGCGGCCAAAAACGCCGTTCCCGTGAGGGTGGCAAGCAGCGCATCCGCCAGCCGCGACGCGCTCCCCAGACGGAAGGCGATGCCCAGGGGAGGCAGTCTCTCGACACTGACAGAGTGACACGGGAGGCCCCCCTCAAAGCGCTCAAGGGGATCACTCTCGCCGACACGACGCTGACCTTCACCCACACGAATGAGACCGACCCAAAGGGGGGTGGGGACAGGGCAAGGCGGGCCGGGCAGCGTGGCGGACGCCCCCCGCGTCGTGGAACGCAACCGAATCAGGCTCCATCCGGCCCCCGAAAATCCGCTAACCTGGCCGAGCTTCGCAGCCCGACCACCGTTCCTTCGGACAAGGAGTCCCCCGCGCGGCCCGAACCGATTGGCCAGCTCAAAAGCCCCGAGCTGGTCCCGATCCCCGGCGACTCCTTCGAGATGGGAGACCACTGGGGCAAGGGCCATGAAGACCCCAAGCACCGCAGCGACGAAGTCCCCATTCACACCGTACTCCTCAGTCCCTTCCACATCGGAAAGTACGAGGTCACCAATCAGGAGTACTGCGACGGCCTCAACGATGCTCTGTCGAGAGGTCTGGTCGAGGTGAAAAGCGGCATGGTCTACGCCAATGGCGTAAGGGCTCCGTTGTGCGAGACCCGCGGCGCGGACAAGGCGAGCCGAATCGCTTGGGACGGCAAGGCATTTTCCGTTCTTGATCATCGGGAACGCCACCCCATGTCCTGCGTCTACTGGGAGGGCGCCACGGCATACTGCAACTGGTTGAACCTGCAGAACGGACTCGATCCGCTGTATGACTTGGCAAGCGGGGAGTGTGACTTCTCGAAGAAGGGCTTCCGTCTCCCCACCGAAGCGGAGTGGGAATACGCCGCGCGCGGCGGGCAGAAGGACCCGTATCGTGCGTTTCCGTGGGGCGATGACGAGAATGAAGACGGGACGTTGGCCAACTGGCCCCGGTCGCATGATCCGTACGAGACAGGCTCTTATCCGAATACGACGCCGGTGGGCTTCTACAACGGCGAGCTGCACCGGAAAGAGGATCTCGGCTGGCCGGGGAGCCAGGAGACTTACCAGACGCGAGACGGGGCCAACCCATGGGGACTTTACGACATGTCGGGCAACGTCTGGGAATGGGTCAACGACTGGCACCTCAACTACTACTACGCCATTTCGCCGAAGGCCAATCCGCATGGCCCAGCGATGAGCGAGACCAGACCCGCCAGGGACGGGAAGCACTATCATGCCGTCCGCGGAGGATGTTGGTACAACGGAAAGTGGGGCCATGGGCGGACGGCCAATCGCAACCACGGCTACTACCGCGGCAACGCCAAGGTATTTGACCACCACGGACTCCGCGTCGTCTTCGCCGGGCCGTCCTCGAACGCCACTTCCCGGAAGGCTCGGCAGGGCGCTACCTCTAAGTGAAGGGAGATTGCTGATGAGGAGAATGATGACATGTAGACTTGGCCGGTTGATCTGCTTGGCAGCAGTCGTCCTTGGAGCGACACCGGCCGCGGCGCAGGGACGCCCTTGGGCCAACGCATGGGCCCTGAATGAGCGTGGCTCAGAGGCGACGCACATCCTCGGTCGCCCGACTGACCGCTCCATCGCGATGAGTGTCCTGGCGCCGAACGAAATGGAGTCACTTGTCGAATATGGGGTGTCGCCGGGACGATACACGGTCACGACGGGACCAAAGCGATCTGGGGCAGGACAACCATTCGAGATTGAGATCGAGGGACTCAAGCCAGACGTGCGCTACTACTACCGGCTGCGTTCTCGTCGACCGGGGACCAGCGATTACCTCGAGGGAACGGAATACAGCTTCCATACCCAGCGACCGCCCGGCAGCACCTTCACGTTCGCTCTCCAGGGCGACTCGCACCCTGAGCGGAGCCACGAGATGTACAATCGCGATCTGTACATGCTCACGATGAACAACGTGAGCAGGGATCAGCCCGATTTCTACCTCACGTTAGGCGACGACTTCAGCATCGAACGACTGATCAACCGCAACCAGCTCAGCCAGCCCAACGTGGATCAAGTGTATGCCCATCAGCGCACGTTCTTGGGAATCGTAGGCCGCTCGTCGCCTCTGTTCCTAGTCAACGGAAACCATGAGTGCGCGGCAGGGCACCTATTGGATGGCACAGCAGACAATCCTGCCGTCCTCGCAGGAAGAGCCCGCACTCGATTCTATCCACTGCCCGCTCCCGACGCCTTCTATAGCGGCGACTCCAAACAAGTGGATTTCGTGGGCCTGCTGCGCGACTACTACGCCTGGACGTGGGGTGATGCGCTGTTCGTCGTGATGGATCCGTACTGGCATTCCCCTGTGCCAGTTGATTCCTCAGGCGGCAAACGCCGGCGGAAATCCAGGAGCAAGGAAGCCGCGAAGGCTGGCGGCCGAAAGAACCGTGACAAGTGGGCAACGAGCATCGGCGACGAGCAGTACCAGTGGCTTAGGAAAACGCTCGAGGAGAGCAAGGCCCGTTTCAAATTCGTGTTCGCGCATCACGTATCCGGAACCGGGCGCGGGGGCATCGAGGTCGCTGGCCTGTACGAGTGGGGAGGCAGGGACAGGAGAGGCGTGCATCTGTTCGAACAGAAACGCCCGGGGTGGGAGATGCCGATCCACGACCTTTTCGTGAAAACCGGTGTGACCATCTTCTTCCAGGGGCACGACCATTTGTTTGCCCGCCAGGAGCTGGACGGCGTAGTCTACCAATCCACCCCCAATCCCGCCGACAACACCTATCAAGCCTTCAACCGCGAAGCCTACCGCAGCGGCGATGTTCTGCCCAATTCAGGCCACCTACGCGTCACCGTCTCGCCGGACGAGGCTCGTGTTGATTACGTCCGCTCCTTCCTGCCGGGAGACGAAACCGACGGAAGGAAGAACGGCGACGTGGCCTTCTCCTACACGATCCCCGCGGGAAAACGATTGTAGAAGTCGTCCGGCACTTCCCGTTACTACCCTCAGAGCAACGCGACGAGCAATCGACACTACGACGAGGAGCAGAGCAATGAGCACACACACTGGGACTCGGTTCATCAGCCTGGCCGTCGGACTGATCGTTCTGGCGGGAACGACCCTGTCCGCCCAACAGACTTGGGGCACATGGAAGGGCACGGGTGGAAAGACTCAGTCGCGGGAACGACCCAATCGCGAAGGCCGGCCACGTCGCAATGGTGACCGGCGCGGAGGCGGCCCGAAGTCCGACGGCGTCGGTGCCGTGCGGCGTCAGGTCGGCGTCATCGCGAACACCCCTGCAGCCTGGCCGGGCTACACGCTGTTTGCGCCCAAGCACTTCCTGTACACCTACCTGATGGACAACAAAGGCCAGGTGATCAATACATGGACCAGCCATTACGAACCGGGGCAGTCCGTCTACCTGCTTCCGAATGGGAATCTCGTCCACTGCTGCTTCACCAAGAGTGGAGGGTTCACCCGTGGCGGGGAAGGGGGACGGCTTGAGGAGTACGATTGGGACGGCAAGCTGGTCTGGGAATTCGACTATGCCAGCGATACGTACCTGGCCCACCACGACATCGCGATTCTCCCGAACGGCAACATCCTGGCCCTGGCCGTCGAGAAGAAGAGCTACGCAGAGTGCGCCGCCGCGGGATTCCGGGCCGATTCCCTGCGCAATCGCGAACTCTACCCGGACTACGTGATCGAGATCGAGCCGACGCGGCCCAAGGGCGGCAGGATTGTCTGGGAATGGCGCGTGTGGGACCACCTCATCCAGGAGCACGACCGGGCGAAGGCAAACTACGGTGACGTCTCCGAGCACCCCGAGAGGATCTGGGTCGACTGCAATGGGAGAGGCGCCGCGGCCTTCTGGAACCACATGAACTCCATCGACTACAACGCCGAACTCGACCAGATCATGCTTAGCGTTCGCGGATGCAGCGAACTGTGGATCATCGACCACAGCACCACGACGGCTGAAGCGAAGAGCGATTCCGGGGGGCGTTCCGGTAAGGGTGGGCGTCTACTCTACCGCTGGGGCAACCCAGCGGCCTACCAACGCGGAACGACCCGGGACCAGATGCTCTTCCAACAGCACGACACGCAGTGGATCCCCGAGGGTTGCCCGGGCGCCGGGAACATCCTCGTTTTCAACAACGGACTGCGGCGCACTCCTCCAGACGTGAAGAACTCCCGCAACATCCAGAAGCCTGTCGTCGGCAAGGACTGGGGCTATTCCTCCGTCGATGAACTCGTGCCAGCCATGAACGGGGACGGAAGCTACCTGCTTACCAAAGGGAGTCCATACGGTCCCGACGAGCTCACCTGGACCTACGTCGCCCCGGAACCCGCCGACTTCTTCGCCGAAGCCATCTCGGGTTGTCAGCGCCTGCCCAACGGCAACACCCTCATCTGCGACGGCACCAGCGGCGTGTTCTTCGAAGTGACCACGGACAAGCAGGTCGTCTGGGAATACGTCTGCCCGGTCACCGGCACTGGCCCCATCGAGCAGGGAGATCCCATTCCCCTCGACCATCGGGCCCACATGATGAACGCGGTATTCAAGACCACCCGCTACCCGGCCAACTTCCCCGGCTTCAAAGGCAGAGATCTCACGCCGGAAGGTGAGTTGGTAGGCATGACACACTCACATGTGCCGGAGAACCGCAGCAAGGGCCGCAGTCCACGCGGAGGCAAAAGACGCTGAAATGGAGAGGTCGGTGAGAGCAGAGGTAGCTGTGCGGTTCGGCTTCTTGCTCATAGGGCAGTTTCTCCCGGTCTTGTCTGTTCGCGCACAGCCGACACCTCAGTCCATCAAGCTCTGGAAGCCGTGGAAACCGGGTGCAGACTCACGTTCAAGGCCGGCAAAGAGGGCCCTGCGGGGCGGCCCGACAGGTGGATTCCGAACCGATGTCCCCGCCCACCTCTACGATGTCATTCTCGGACGCCCAACCCGAGACTCGGTGACCGTGAGCTTGTTGTCTTGCCAGAAGGCCGAGGCCAAAATCTGCCACGGGACAACACCCGGAGTGTACACTCACGAGACCTCCATTCTCGCCCTCGTTGCGGGTGCCGTTGCAGAGATCGAGGTGGCGGATCTTCAGCCCAACACCCGGCACTACTACCGCGTCGACTATCAGCCGAACGGTGGCGGGGAGCCGCTGCACGGCCCGGAACGGACCTTCCACACTCAGCGCTCGGCCGACAGCCCGTTCACCTTCACGATCCAGGCAGACTCGCACCTGGACGAGAACACCGAAACGCAGATCTACGGTCAGACACTACGCAACGTTGCGACGGATGGACCGGATTTCCCTATCGATCTCGGCGACACCTTCATGACCGGCAAGTACGGGCGCCGTCATGAGGACGCTCTACCCCAGTACCTGGCCCAACGCTACTACTTGGGACTGGTCAGTCATTCCGCTCCTCTATTCCTGGTTCTCGGCAACCACGACGGGGAAACGGGTGGCAAGACCACCGCTGCAATCCGAATGCGGACGACGTACTTCCCCAACCCCTTTCCAGATGGCTTCTACACGGGTAGCCCGGAACGGGTCGAGGGCGTTGGTCCAGCACAGAACTACTACGCATGGGAATGGGGCAGCGCGTTGTTCATCGTGCTGGATCCGTTCGGCCACACTGTCGAACAGCGGGGGAGACGTAAGGCCGACAATTGGGGGCGAACCCTGGGAAGAGAGCAGTACGACTGGCTACAGACAACGCTTGAGCAAAGCAACGCACTATTCAAGTTCGTGTTCATCCATCACTTGGTCGGCGGGTTGGACCGCAACGCCCGAGGTGGGGCGGAAGCAGCTCGGTTCTACGAATGGGGTGGTCGTGACCTCGACGGCAGCGACACCTTTCGACAGCACCGTCCCGGCTGGCCCATGCCCATCCATGGGCTTCTTGTCCGCGAAGGTGTCAGTATCGTCTTCCACGGCCACGACCACTTCTGCGCCCGTCAGGAGCTCGACGGAATCACCTACCAACTCGTCCCGCAACCTGGGCACGCCGGCACAAAGACTCCCAGATATGCTGCCAGCTATGGGTACCGTAGTGGCGACATCATGGGAGGATCCGGGCATCTCCGGGTTCATGTAGGGAAAGGCGAGGCCAAAGTGGACTACATTCAAGCCGGTCTGCCACGACACGACACGTCTCCGTCCGCGAACGGTGACGTGGCTTTCTCTTACGCAGTCTCTCCCTCGTTCATCAGTCACTAACGAGACCCCGTCCAGAAAGGTATCACGGCCGCGCGCTAGTTCATTTTGAGGTCAGATTGTGTACGTTTCGGACGACGGTGCTACCCACAGCGGTAACATCTCGGCCGGAAACGGCGCAAGATGACCCGAAAGGGACCGCGCCCTTTGGGGCGGCGTGGGGGGCGGGCATCTCCCAGCTCCGGGTTCGGAGCCGTTACCGCTGAGGGTAGCGGCGTCCGTAGCCCGGGGCCGAGACCTGCCCGACCCGCACTGCCGACGCGGCTCGCGAGACCTTTCTGGACGGGGTCTAACGAGCAAAGGCCTCTGCCGGGGCCCCGGCAGGCATATCGGAGGGTGTAACTTGGCTGTCTTCTGGAGAGCGGTCGTCCTCGACCGTATGGCATGCGTGCAGACACGGCGGGGGACCGCCGCTCTCCATCGGGCGAATAGTGCTCAGATCGGGTGAAGTTGCACACGCGTGGCCTTCGCCGCCATTCGCCACTAGTGCGCATGTCGGAGGCTGTAACTCCACGTGGCCGGCACGACACCGGCTCAGTGGATCGGGATCTGCCGTCGCCGGGCTATGGCGGACACGTTTCCGAGACCGACCGGCGGCGGGGGACCAGACTTCGCACAAGGCTACGTCCGGTAGGCTGCCCCGCCCCACCTGACGTGCCCGCGAGAGCCGATCACTGAGTCACGTCTCCGTCGTTCTGCGGCTGGATCCCATCAGGGGCGTCAGGAACGAGCCAAGCCGACGCGGCGCAGGTGGCGTCCAGTCCACGCCGGCCCGGTCCACAGGAGGATACGCATGGGCAATCAACTCGATCGCGCGTCGCACGACCTCCGCCAGCGACATCTCACGCTCTCGGGCAATGCGCTTGGCCTCAGCATACAACTCATCGGGCAATTGAATCTGTGTTCTAACCATAATAAGTGACTAAGACATAGCATCATGCCAAATCCACATCAAGAAATGCCTCAGTCACTGACGAGAAGGCGATCGGCCGTCACCGTGATCTCGAGTTCCCGCCCAGGCTCGATTCCCGCGGGGACATAGACGTGACGCAAAGCCCCCCAGGTCACGGAACTCACTGCCTCCTTCATCGTCCCCCCGCAAGTCACCGTCACGGGACTGGCTGCGCGGGGCAAGGCAAGCCCGAGGAAACCGGTAAAACTCCGTTCACCGGTGTTCCTGAAAACCGCAGTCGCGCGCTTGCCCGTGACACGGCGGGACGTCACGCGGATCTCCTCCGTTCGGGAGAGCCATCGGCACAGTCGAGGGAGCAGTTCTGCCCCCAGAGCGTCGTCACTCACACCACCAAAGCACACGATTCGCCCCTTCCCGAGGCTCCCCGCTCCCAAAACGGGTATCCCGGCAGCCACATCACAGCCAATCGCGTCCACTGAGGAGGTCATCGCTGTCAGGCGTCGGCATAGACCGAACACAGCGGGGGACGTGTCCACTCCCCGGAGGGCGTCGTGTACGGAACGCAGCGACATCCAGGACACGGACACGGGATCACCCAGCGTCACACCGAAACGCTTGAGCCAAGTGTCTGCATCAAGGCGCGGTACGGAGTTCGCAACGACATCGCCGCCCATGAACTCGGGCTTCGAGTTCAGAGCGTGAGGCTCAAGGTAGAGTCCCCCCCCTGCCCGAACGAAGCGCTCCAGCTCGACGACATCGTTGTCGGTCAACATGACATCCTGCGCTGCGATCACCACGTGAGCCTGTGCAATGAGGGGGGCCAGTTCCGACAGCCGTCGACCGTCATCGTCAAGCCGGGCCTCGCGCACGGCAAATCCCCTCTGGGTCAGCAACACGCGCAGTTGCCGCGACAGTAGTCGCCGTTCCGTTCCCAGTACCACAACATGGGCCACGCTTGCGAGCTCGCGTTCGTAGCGGTCAGCCCAACTCGCTTCAGCTCGAGCGAAGACCTGCGCCATGCCATCATAGCCGGGGTCTATCGCCGTCTTCGCGAACTCAGGATATACACCAATGACCGATGCACCGGCCTCCAACGCAGCCGTGAGGCCCTGGATCGTGTAGTCAGCGGTGTCTTGGGGACGCATGGCTGCGCCTTCTTCCGTCCCGAGATGCGAGATGTTCGCCAGATCGGACCAGACGGCGTCCGCAACACCGGGGGGCGCCACGTAAGCCATGTGCCACTCGAAGTCGACAAACGGCGCCAGCCCGGCCCGACTGTACCCGTTGGTTGCCTCGCGCATCCAGCGTCCTACCCAGGCACCTAGCTTGGCGCCTTCACGCCGGGTGTGGATGATCTCACGCATCGGGGCAACGATCTCTCCATAGTAGCGCAACGCCCGGTAACGCCCGAGAAGCCGGCGCATTGGCGATGCTGCCTTGGGGTCCATCTGGCGCGGGTCCGCGTAGACAACTCCGCGCTCCTCACAGAAACGCTTGAACCCCTTGATGCATGGGCCGCAGAAGCAGAGCGGAGTGTGGTCGTCCTCAATGACCAAGGCATCCAGATCATAGCGGATGAACAGTTCGGTGACCAACTCGCGCGTGCGTTGCGCGAAGTCCGACGAGAGCCAGCAGTAGTGCTTCTCACTCGGTCTGCCGTCCCGATCCACGGCCGGAGGCAACCTCAGCGCGGCACCGTCCCCGTACCGGTTGCTGAAGTGGTTGTAGTCCCCGCAGAGCTTGATGCCACGCTGGTGCAGCTCGGCGACCAGGTCGGCAAACATGTCGCGACCGGTGGTCTCCCGGTAGGTCCTGGACGCCCCCCATTCGCTCACGCCCTCTACATCACTCCGGTAGAGTGCGCGTGAGCAAGCCGCAACGTTGACGCGAATGATCTCCACGTGACGGTCTGCCAGCCACTGTGCGAACTCCGCGGGTGGCCCGAACACCGTAGCCGTTCACGGGGGTGAGGTCAAGCCCGATTTCACGTTGTTGTGAAAGAAGCGCGACTTTCTTTCGGGAGACGGCTGGGATCTAACACACCTCGCCGTTATAGTGGCGGCCATGAACACAACCATGGCCAGCCCGG
>JABHEG010000374.1 GCA_018676675.1 Lentisphaerota bacterium | reverse complement strand
TCCAAGTCCCAAGCCAAATTCTCATAGCTTCCCATCCTCCACATATGGTATTTACCATGCCACCATCAAAGTAGAAAACACCCTTCTATTTTACAGGTCTTGAATTTGTTGCTATTAAGTTGCCACCGTTACACAGCTAACTGACTGATCCTGATAGAGATCCAGTTCCAGAAATCCATGACTTTCCCACTTCTTGTGACTGATAGAAAATCGCTTCCGGGGGATGGGAGGAAGATACCGGGGACGGGACGCGGAGGCAAGGGATCGGGTAGGTTTTGCGGTGGTTGAGGCCCAAAGTGGTGGTGGATCGGACCGGCCCCGATCCGGTCCAGCACCACTCTCGGGACCTTCGGACACTTGGAGGGAGAATGCCGGCCCGAATCGAGCATTCTGGCGCGCAGTTCTGCCGTGGAACAGATAGGAGATCGCTTTCGGGTGCCGGAGGATACGTTCAACGACATCGGGTTGGTCGCGGCGCTCGATGAACGAGACAATCCTCATCTCGCCGTCTTTCCGCGTTGCGTGGGAGACTCACTCCACGCTGAACTGCGTCTTTTCCCGGAGCCCTGAGACCCACTCGAGAACGGTCACCTGCCAGGTGCCTTGTTCGGCTGTCAGGGGAAGGCGCAGCGGCACGCTGAGTTTGCCGTCGATGATTCGGCGGTAGCGCGAAACGCCGGTCCATATTTCGCCGCTGGGACGTGTCACCTGGATCTCGGTCAGCAGTCTTCCGGGCACGGGGCGCTGCTCCGTATCGAGCACGGTCAGGTTGATCGTCGCTTCCTGACCTGGTGCCAGCTTCCGCGGTGTCCTCACGTTCAGTTCGGCGATCGGGTGTGGAAATGTGGCCAACAGCGCTGCTCCACCCGGCCCCAGGGATACGTTCAGAACCTGCCGCCCGTTCTCGGCCGTGCCCGTGACGGGGGAGTGACTCAATACATCGTAGACAGCCAGCCCTGCTGGCAGGCTCACGTTGACACGGTGTGGGAGACCCCGGTCGCGAAGTGGTTCGTTCTTGGCTCTACCGATAGCGTTCAGCTTGACATCCCAACGCTGCTGTTGTGGCCCCGGTTCACGCCGATCGTTAATCACGAAGAGGTATCGTGCTTTCCCTGCGTCTCGCGTGTAGGTGAACACATCGTCCGACGGCGTGACGTGAGCCCACACCCGGTGTTCACCGCGGAAGGAGTCGGCCCAGTTCCCCAGTTCCTGCATGACCGTCTCGACCGGGTACTTCTGCGTCTTGATCCCAAGGCGGAGAGCGTTCGGGATTTCGGCCCGCATCGCCTGGTCGACGATGACTTTGCCGCCGCGTTGTGCGAAATCGACCAAGGCGCGATGCGTCTTTTCGGGCAGGCACCATGCCCCGGGCACGACTACCGCGCTGTAGTGATCAAGCCAGCCGGCGTAGATGTGGTCGTCGTGGATCCAGTCGAATGGCAACCGGACTCGGGCCATGCAGCGGCTCGCCGTACGTACCAGCCAGTGCCGCATCCAGGCATCATTCACCTCAGGTTGAGTGAAGAAAAGACCGTCGGTTTCCAGCAGGGCCACCTTTGCCTGTTCAGTGGGTAGGCCGCCGACCAGCGTACCCACCGGACGGATCAGACGGTAGGCATTGGTCATCGCCGCGTCACAGGCTCGGTCGTAGATCCCGCTGCGGCGTTCCCCGATGCCGTAGAGACCGATGCTTGAGCTGGGGCAGGCCACCGAGATCCACAGGTTCTCGGTCAGGCAGTCCGGGCTGAGGCAGAGGACCTTCCGTTTGCCGTCCGCGTCGTTGAGCCAGAGTCCATTGCCGTCGTCCCAGTAGATCGTCCCGGGCATGGCCTGGAAGGGCTTTCCGTCCAGTCGGGCCAAGCAGGAGGCGTGTGCGAAACGGGCCACCAGACCTTCGGGTGTCTTGGGGTACCCCCAGAAGTCCACCAGATCCATGGCTTCGAACTGCGTCGCTGTTTCGGGTTGGTCACTGTAGTAGGTGGTTTGGAGCCCGGCCTTCCGCATTTGGCGCGTGATGTGGTTGTTCAGCAGGTAGTAACCTTGTCCGCGCTTGGTCCACCAGCGCAGGAAGCGGTAAGGGGGATAGTCATCAGGTAGAACGGCAGGCGGGACTGCCCCATTGTGTGATACGGCACGCACTGGGCTGCGCGCGATCTCAGGAGGAATGCCGTCGAGCCCCGTTTCTTCTCGCAGCCAGTCGAGGAACCACGGCTCGTCTGCGGGGAATGGGGGATGACCGCACTCGCTGTTCACCAGGCAGGCGCGGACGTTTGCATGGCTCATGGCTCCGCGCGCTACGCGGCCGGCGGCGGCGTCAGCGCGTGCCCGCGTCTCGGCTGACCACGGGTGAGGGACGGGGGTGCGCACGTCGATCCGGATGGTCGCCCACAACCCGCGCTCCAAGAGTGCACGTGGCTCGCCGAACAGGCAGTTGAACCCACGCTCTTCCAGATCCTCATCGGTTCCGCCCCAGGCATAGGTGATGAATTCACGTCCGGGCGGCTCTTCGAAGACGTCGATTCGGTCACGGGCCACCAGGCTGTGCGCTGGAGACGTCGCGGTGACCGTGAGTTCGTAGGAACCCGGACTGCCCATCCACGGCCGGATCCGCAGTTGGGCAGGTGCGCCCGGCTCGGCCATTTGCCGGCATTCAGCCGCCAGTCCCGGCACCTGAGCGGTCAAGGCGAGTCGCCCAGGCGATGTGCCGTAGGAGACTGGCTCGAGGGCGAGCTCCGCGCTCTCCTCACTGCGTAGGAAGGTGAGCCGTTGCGGACGGCGCAGGAGGACGTTGGGGAGCGCTTCTGCCATGGGTTTTTCCGCCGCGGCGAGAGCGGCGATGTCGGCATCGGTCAGACGCCGGTCGAACAGGTACACTTCATCCAGGTCTCCGGTCATGGGGACCCTCTCGAGGAAGCTGCCCCCGAGGCGCAGTTCTGAGCCCGGTATCGGTCGGCCTGACGCAAGCGAGGTCCGGCCAAAGGGCTTGCCGTCGAGGAATCCCACGGCCTCTTCCTCGTCCCATGCCAGGGCCAGGAAATGCCAGCCGTCGTTCCCTCCCGTCTCAAGCAGGCCTTTCTCCACACTTCGTGCCGACACCTTCCCCTGCTTCTGCTTCGTCGGTGCTTCTCCCACATACCAACGGCCCCCGCCAAGCTGCCAGACCGGTGCCCACCAGCTTTTGCCGAGGGTCACGATGGCGTTCACCTTGCGGCTCCCTCCGCATTGGTCCGGGATTGGGCGGATCCAGCACCCGAGGGTTCCGACACGCCCGGAAAACCCGGTCTCCGACAGTGGCATGTCGATCCACTTCGGGGTACGAGTTGCCCCGCCCGGAAGCCAGGAGGTCGGCTCCGTGTTTGAGAGTGGGTAGACGCATGTCTGTTCGAGCTGCATCCCGTCGGTGGAGAGCGTACCGGATTCCCCGCTTACCAGTTCCAGACGTGCGACCAGGGACTGTTCTTCGCGGCGTGCATCGATCTCGAACCTGGCGGCCACGCGCTGCCAAGCCTTCCCCAGCGTTACAGTTGCGGGTGCGGAGATCGTCTCGAACACGGGCTTTGCGGGCTTTCCGCCTTTCTCTGCCGCAGCCGCGATTGCCGTCTCCACTCGGTCGCGCCAGTCACTATCCTCATGCTCGTCACGCAATGAAAGCCTGACTTGAGTGCCGTCCTGACTGGCTTTGATGTAGGCTGAGAACAGGAAGACCTTGTTTGGTCGGTGTGGTGCTTTCACTCGGGTCAGCGTCGGAGTGGTGTGCCAGACGATCCCGGGCGCGTCGACTGTGGCATTCAGTACGCGCGCACCGAAGGGCGTGTCGTCATTCGTGCTGGCCAGTCTTGTGCCGTCACCGGGAACGAAGCCGGTCGCGTCTTCCTCTGCCGACGCCTGGTTCGGGGAGAGCAAGTTTGCGCTCGAGCGCTCGAAGCGGCAGGCTTTGCCATAGCGGCCCGGCACCAGGCGCGCCGGATCGATGTCCTGATCCAAGGCCCACCCCGCGCCGCAGGCAGCACGACCATCATGGTCAAAGTCCTGGTAATAGATCAGTCCGTCATGAGTCAAGGCGGAACTCGATGACGAGAGCAACATGGCACTGACGAGGCCCACCGCACATGAGGATCGGATCATGGCACTTGTCCTCCAATGCAGATGTTATCACTGGCGCAGTTGACCTTTTCGGATGGGCACTAACTTAACGCAACTCGCGCTTGGCCCCAGCGATGGCCGGTGCGCGGCACAGATGTCGGTATGGCAACAGAGGAAATCCGGGATGACAGCAACGCCACGTTCTCTCTTGTTGTGTATCGGGTGGCTGCCGGCTTTGTTGCTTGGGGGGCAACCGCCCGTCCCAGAGCTTTCCCAGTCTGTCCCGGTCCAGACCGAGCCGCGAGAAGTTGAGGCGGGGGACGCGTGGGGGCGACAGGTCGAGATTCCTGCCTGCACGGCGGGCCAGTGCCCGGTGCTTAAGTTGCGCGTGTACGCTCGGGCGGGTGGAGGGTGCAACTATGTTCTGAAGGTGCTGGTGGACGGAATTCCCCTGAGCGAAACCCCGTTGAAGCGTCGGCTGCTCAACAAACTGCCTTGGTTCGATCCGCCGAACACGGAGTACCACTTCTCTTGGTACGACGCCCGGGCAAGCAAGTGGATGACCATGTTCGGGCAGGCCGAACCCATCACCTGGGGAGGGACCGGTCGGGACACCGAGTTCCTGTTTGACCTGAGCGGACTTGTCACGCCTGGGAAGATGGCCAGGATCGAGTTCAGACATGCCATGCCCAGCCTTCCGGCCGCGATCAAGAGAGACCGGGCACCGCTTGTGGTGTGTGAGGCAAAGGTCGGTGTCCTGGAGGGGGGCGAGGTCTCACGACTACGTGCCTTGGTCCAGGACACGGCCAATCGGTACGCCATTCCGGTCCGGTCTGAGCTTCCAGCCGATGCAGTGCCCAGTTCGCGCTACTACGAGCTGGAGTGGTCCCAGCGGGAGGAGTCTCCACCTGCCCAAGTGGCATTCGAGGACCTTGCCGGATGGCGCGGCACTGCGGGGCGCGGGTGTGAGGCGTCAGTCGAGGCGTCGGTCGAACGCCTGGCCTGGCGGAATCAGCTTGCCAAACTTGAGTACGTGAGTCCGGATCGCCCTGCGACCGTCTTTCTCCAACCCCCGACACCTGTCATCATCGATAAGCTGTTCGATGCCGCGAGCATGTGGCTCTACGCCGATTTTGACCGGATGAAGGATCGGCACCCGCAGGTCAGCGCGCATCTCGAGGACGCCGCCGGGAGAGATTTCAGCGTGGATCTGGGGAGCGTGCACAACTCGCACTGGGTGCTGCTCCATGGCGTTCTGCCTCGGGTACTCCGAGGGCAGCTCCGCTTCCCGGTCCGGTTCCTCGGCGTCTCCCTGAGTGTTGGCCCCGTAAAGGAGAAGCGACGGCTGTACCTTGAGTCCATCGCCTTCTATCAGCGCAACCGGGAGCCTTTCACTGAGAACACGCGACCGGCTGAGCCGACCTTCCCGTTCCCTGGGGTGGGAAGCCTGCCCTCAGCCCCGGATGGCGTGACCGTCTCGTCCGCACGCGACGCAGGTGTGGTGCATTTCACGTCGGTTTCCGCGACAGGCACGCTTTCCTACCGGATTCGTCCCGATCAGGGCGTCCTGAACGGGATCAGTGCCAAGTGGAACGACGGTCCCTGGTTCGAGCCGACGGCAGGTGGCCAACTAAAGCTCGAGCTGTTGCCTGCTGTCCCCGTGGCAACGCCGGCGAACGTGGCCTCAGCAGAGATGCGCGATGGCACGTTGTTGGTTCGTTGGGAGCGTGGCGCTGAGTGGAGCGCTGAGTACGTGTTGCGCGGACGGACCCTGGTGGTCGATGTGGTGTGCCGTGGTGGGACAGCCGAAGGGATTCGGTTCGGCCGGGTCAGGGGATTGCCTGATGCCCGTCCGGTCGAGGTCCCCTATCTTCGCTACGGCATGGGGTACTGCACGCCGGTGGCCTGTGGCAACGGACTTTTTGTCTCCGTATTGCCTGACTGGTATCACAGTGACTGCAGTGTGGTCAATGGGAGCGTACCCAAGCATGAGGACGGCGTCGGGCTGATGCTGGGGACCGATTACTTGCCCTTGACCGATGGTCGGCGCAATGATCTTCGGGAACGTGTGATGGTGACGGTCTCACCCGAATTCGCCGAGGTGTTGCCCAGTATTCCGCATCCTCCGTCGCCGCACATGGCCAGGCTTGCGCCGTACATGTTCTGCATGGTGGGCTACATCCGCCCGGCCTTCCTGAAAACGCTCAAGCGTTACGGGATCGATCAGGTCATCACCTGCGATTTCGCCCGTTTCTACGTGCAGGAGTTCCCTGCGGGGTTTGCAGGACGATGGCGACCGCACCCGTCTCTGAGTCTTGACCAGATCCGCGATTACCGACGGACGATCAAAGATCTTGGTTACCTGTTTGGCGCCTACGGCGACATCCGGGATTGGTTCCCCCTGAACGGATTTTGGGATGAAAACTGTGTCTCGCTCGACTCGCAGGGCGATTTGGTGGAAGGTTGGTACGGCAATTTCCGAACCAAACCGAACTACCTGCCTGTGATGGCTCGCCTGGTGGGGGAGAAGGTAAAGGAGCACTACCCGCCGGACAGCGTCTATATGGACACGCAGACGTGCGTTGGGCTGAAGGCTTGCGACTATGAGGTCGGTGTCCCCGGAGCGGGTGTGGCGCGTGACCAGGTACTCTTCAACGCAGATTGCATCGTGAAGACCAAGGATTACTACGGAACGGTGATGAGCGAGGCAGCTTACCGGTGGCTGTACGCGGGGGTGGCTGATATGGACTACGGATCGCTCTTCATGGGCCGGCCCGCAAACAGCATTCCTCCTCTTGTGGACTTCGACTTACTCAAGATCCACCCTCTCAACCTGGGCACGATGATGGGGTATGGCCCGTCGATCTTCTTTGAGCGCGGTTCCGAGGATCTGCGGGCCGTTTACCGTGACAGGGGTGCCGGAACCGGTCCCGAGGAGTTCTATAGGTACGTGTCGGCCAGTTTGGCCTATGGCCACATGTTGATGACCGGATACAGCTACCTGCCGCCCTTGTCGCGCATGATCCATCTTTATGCGCTCATGCAGGGCATTCAGACGGAGTATTTGCTCGACACGGCTGCCGAGATCGCCTATCACGATGGCACGACGTTTGTTTCCACCAGTCAAGCTCTGCTGAACGACACCCAGAAGCTGGGGAGAGTTCGCGTGAGATACAGTCGAGGCTTGACGGTGACTGTGAACTACAGTGAAACGGCCTGGCATGTCGATGGCTACGAACTCCCCCCGTTTGGGTGGCTGATCAGCAAACCGGAGTCGATTCTCGCCTTCAGTGCTCTGCTGGACGGTCGTCGAGTCGACTACGTCCGTTGTCCGGACTACATCTACCTCAACACCGGTGAGCAGATGGCCGCCGTCGAGGCCCTTGAGGCCCAGGGCGCTGTGTGGCTCAAGCGCGAGGGCGCAGCCTGGCGACTCATCCCCTGTGGAGACCTCGGCCCATGGGAGACGTTTCCCCCGCCTGGATTTCCCGAGTTTCAGAGGGATATGCGCCTGAGGGCTGTCCCGTCCGATCGTGGCTGTGGCCCGATCAGCATCGATACACGGGAGTCACTGCGGAAAAAGGCCAGTGAGATCAAGGTGGAGGCGAGAGGGAAATTGGGTGGCTTCGCCGCTGAATCGCCGGGAATCACGGTGAAAGATGGAAGGCTCGTTATCACGCCGTCCACCGATGTCATCGATTATCTGTTGCGGTGAACAGAGCCCTGTATGGAGATGGTGAAATGGAGCAGGATCTGATGTCAGAGAGAAGCGAGTTGCCTGTTTTTGTGCCCGCCTATGACACGGAGCACACTGGCGGGTGTCTGGAGGCCTGTCGGGAGATCGTGCGTGTGCACCGCGAGCACAACGTGCCGGCTACGTTCTTTATTGTTGGTCGGTTGCTCGAGGAGGAGGGACGTGAATACCGGGAGCTCCTCGGCGACTCCGGTCTGTTCGAGGTGGCCTCCCACACGTACAGTCACCGCTTGTTTCTGGACCACCCGGTCTGCGGGAAGGGGGCAGATCTGGAGCAGATTCACACGGAAATTGTGGAGGGCAAACGACTCGTCGAGGATGTCTTCGAGCGTCCGTGTGTCGGGTTGCGCCCGGGATGTGGTTTTGAGACGGGGTTTCGGGGCGCCTCGGGGGTGGTGGCCGAGTTGGCCGCTGCCGGGCTTCGGTACGTGAGCTCGCAGCTGTGGGGGCCGCATTCGACGGTGCCGGCGCCGCTTGAACAGGCCTATACCTATGCGGATGAAGGAGCGCCAGGACTATGGGAGTTCCCCGGACATGGCTGGCATGAGAACGTACTCAAGGGGCACAATGCGACGCCGGGGCGACTGCTGCTTTGGCCACCGTTCTATCCGGACGCGCTTATGACCGGGTACGTCAAGACGCCGCGCGAGGAGTTCGAGGTCCACCGTTTCTTTGTGGACCGGGCTATCCGGGACAGGCGCGAGTATGTGTCGCTTGTCTGGCACCCGTGGTCGCTGGGGAAGTTCGATCCTGACATGGCGATGCTCGAACAGCTGTTCGGGTATGTCGCGGAACAGGGCATGGGGTTCGCCCGTTTCTGTGACCTGCGTGAGCGACGTTGTTCGTGAGATCTGTTGATTCGGGATTCGTTGGTTCGGGATTCGCTACCGCCAAACGGATCTGGGGGGATCCCGTCTGACCGTAGCCCAACCAGGCACGCCTTCACCTGCTTAACGGTTGCTGGGATTCGGACGTTTTCCCGAATCACGAATAGCCAGTGACCCGTAACTCCAATGCATGGATCAGGTCACCGAGGCGGGTGCTTCTGAAGATGGACCACGGCGTAGACGTCGATGCCTGGGAGAACCAGCTTTGGGGATCGTCCTCCCCGGCTCAACAGCACGCGTTCGGGCGGCTTGCCGTTGGGACGGAGCAGGTGTGCATTGTTGGCGCTCCCGGCAAAGCTCTCAGGGACCAAGAGCGTCCATTCGGTTTCCAAGGCAGGACCGTGGTTGACAATGTGGAGAACGGCATTGCCGTCGTTGTTCGTGTAGGCCCGGAATTCCAGGGGGTGCCCGGAAGGCACTCCCGCTGCGACAAGACGCTCGGAGGCCGCACCAATCACGGCGTCGCTCATCGCAGCGCCATTCGCGACGCACAGGATTCTCCCTCGACCCGGAGATTCTGGTGGGAACTCCCCGGGCCGTTCCCGCCCCAACTCGTCACGCTTCGCCATATTGCCGGTGGTCACCAGCGCTCCACCTTGCCGAAGCCACGCGAGCAGCACGCCTGTTTCGGCATCCGACAGGCAGACCGTGTTGGGCGCTGCGATCACTTGGAACTCGGCCAAGTTCGTGTCGGTCAGGTTCTGGGTGTGGATACCGCGAAGCGAGAGTCCTGATGTGAGCAATGGTTTGACACAGACGGGGATCAGAGCCGTGCTGCTGTAGTTGCGTGAGCGCGTATCGAAGAGGACGCCGACCGGGTTCCAGGGCTTGAGCCCGAGAAACAGCGCCGGGTGATCTCGACGCATGGTCAGCAGACGGCTGAGAGCCTGTCGGGCCGGTTCATCTGCGGCGTTGTCTCTTCGAAAACCGTAGTAAACGATCCAGGGGGGGGCCTGTTGGGCCAGGGCCGGAGCGGTGATGGAAGCCACCTCACGGGCGGGGCGCAGGCGTCGGAAGTCCTTCTCGCGAAAGGTCCCGATGTAGTTCCACAGGGGGCGCCCGTGGGCCAGAGCCGTACCCAGAGTGAGTTTTGCGGACATGGCCAGTGAGTCCAGTCCACGGGATTCGGAGAGCATGACATCTTCATGCACGTACTGCAGATCGGTTGCCAGGTCCCAACTGTTACGGCCGTATTGCGTGTTGGCAAAGAAAATCAGCTCCGGACGTACTGCTCGCAGGGCTTCTCGGAAACGTTCGTTGGCCCGAGCCCACACGCGGTTTCTGAAGTGGATCCAGAGATTCATCAGTGGCCCCGGGAACGCCGGGATGTCGATAGCATCCGGCTGTACCCCAAAGGTGTCCTCAACGGCATCACCGTAGCGCTCGTGCACGTAGGCCTTGAACTGTGTTCTGCAGTTCGCACAGTAGCAGGTTGGCCCGCCCCCTCCCGGGGTCTTCATGAACTGGTTATTGTCGAGCATAACTCCGTCTGCTGCGTAGTCTTTGACGATGCCGATCGTGTAGGCAATGGCGAAGTCCAGAGCTCCGGTTGAGGGGCACAGCCAGGGGCGCCCGTACATCCGGATGACGCCCCCTTCCGCATCTCGTTGGGCCCAGTCGGGGTGGTCGCGTTCGATGTCACCTTCCTCCCATGCGCGGGAATGGCCAATGTGCATGATCGAGCTGTACAGGAGGAAGCGGAAGCCGGCCTTCCGGTAGGCCGCAATTGCTCGCCGGAACTCCGCATCGGACAGGTGGTGATCCGCGGGGGCTGTGAACCGGTGTGCATCGGGAGGCAGGACGATGATGGTGTTGAAGCCGTACTCCCGGGCAAGTTGCTGCGGGAGATCCCCGCACGCGTGCATTGCCTCGTGTTGCGTGCGTCCCCACGGTTGGAGGATGGTCGCTGCTGCGGTCCAGTCGGCGCCGTTGGGAGCATGGAGCGGCAGCGGGAGGTCGGCCGGGGGGGGGATGTAGGCACGGGCGACCGAGGCGGCGCTGGTACGCGGTGCGAGACGCACGTTCTTCGCCTGGATGACGACCCCGAAATTGGTGACTGGTTTGCGGGTTTCGGCCGAGATACAGATCGTCACCCGCTTTCGTCCCCTACAGTGCTCTGTCGCCTCGACCGACACGCTCTGCACGTGTGTGCCCCCGTGGGCGACGTCCTTTCCCCACACGGTCACGCCGTCGATGGCGACCGTCAGGAAATGGTATCCTGCCGTGGGGCCTGCGAAGTCATCCGCCCACGTGAAGCGCAGATCTACGCGGTCTGACTTGGGGACGGGCAGCGATCGCTCATATCCACATGCGTTAGGAGGACCGGCCTCCAGTCTCCAGGGGAAGGTCCAGCGCAGGCGATCCCCGCCCGACTCGGTGTGCACTGATGTAGACCAGTCATTGCCCCGACGCCCAGACTCCTGCCAGGCCCTCTGGGGCGGCAGGGACTCCGATCTGGCACTGACAAGCCCCTGGGCAGCAAAGGCGATCACACACAAAAGCTCACCGTTTCTCACGATTCGTCCTCGCTCAGAGATCCAAGGCAAAGCGGACAGCGTGGCTGACGGCACGCATCTGTGATGCGGACAGTGCGGTTACCAGGGGACCAATTTTCCCCTTCGCCACGGTTTGGACGTGGTCACAGTTGACCGCACACTCCTGGGGCATGCCGTCGTCAGGACCAAGCGGGACTTCACTGGGTATGTCACGAATGGTGGTCGTCACGGGGGCCACCGTGACTTCCCCCAAGTAGTCCAGAACAGAGTCTCGGGTGAGAATGACAACCGGTCGACGCTTGTCCGGTGGGCGGAATTTGTACCATCGGACGTCGCCATGTTTCATGACTCACCCCACTCCTGCTCCTCTTCCCACACCGAGAACTCAGCTTCAGCCACAGGGAGTCGGGCATACCCCTTCCTGTGCTTCTCCTCGAGTTCCCGCCTCTGCAGGTCGCGGATTGCCCGACGCAATGCATCACGGGTGAACCCCGAGCGGGACGTGTGCAACTTCCGCGCGGCCGTGTCCACCTGAGCCACCAGTGCTTCGTCGAGCGTCATCTGTACAGTCTTCATCGCCATACCTATCATGATGTGGATAACTATCCATATAATAATCCACATTTACGCCCTGGGCAAGATCTAGCTTCCCGGATCGGGGAGTATAATACTGTGTTCGAGCAGACAGAGACGGATGGCATCAGCGGGAGATGACACATGGATGAGCAACGCGAATCGGTTGCCTGCGGCGGGGCGTCCTCACCGGAACAGGCGGCAACCGGTTCCTGGGGGGACCAGGGGGATGGCACGTACCGCAACCCGGTTCTCAATGCTGACTATCCTGACGTGGCTATCGAGCAGGTGGGTGACACCTATTACCTGATTTCTTCCAAGCAGCACATGGCACCGGGGATGGTCATTCTCAAGTCCACAGACATGGTGAACTGGGCGACTATCGGGCACGTGTGGCCAACCCTCTCCTGGGCACCCGAGTACAACTGGAACCGAATGGCTGGGTACAGGTTCGGCGTATGGGCTGGGGACTTGGCCTGCCATGGAGGAATCTGGTACTGCTACCAGATCGACTACCAGCATGGGCTTTACATGAGCAGCGCCCCGGACATTCTCGGGCCCTGGAGTGAGCCTCATCTGATGTTGGCCAGGGAGCACTGGACCGACCCGGCGGTCTACTGGGATGACGAGGCTGAACAGGCCTACCTGGTGTGCCACGCCGGCAAGGGACCAGATGGCAACGAGCTTCGACTGTTCAAGATGAGTTGGGATGGGCGTGAGCTGCTGGATGAGGGGACAGTGATTCACACCGGGTTGGGAGCGGAAGCAGCCAAGATCTACAGGATCGACGGGCGTTGGTACATTCTCTTTGCGCAGTGGTTTCGTCCTGATCCGCGCAGGCCGGATGATCCCGCTGCTGATGAAGGCGATCGCAAGCAGATGGTGCTTAGGTCGACCACGGACAGCATTTACGGACCCTATGAGAAACGCGTTGTCCTGGAACGCGGTAACGGGGTCATTCGCAGTTGCAGCCAGGGGGGATTGATGCGGGCTCCCGATGGCTCGTGGTGGTACATGCATCAGTTGATCCAGAACATTGGGGCGCCTTTCCAGGGACGCCCGCAGTGTCTTGAACCTGTGCAATGGATCGACGGCTGGCCAATGATCGGTGAGGATGTCGACGGCGATGGAATCGGTGAACCTGTTCTGCAGCACCGGAAACCGATCCAGGGCCACCCAATCGCTGCTCCGCCGACCAGTGACGAGTTCGGTGGTTCAGAGCTCGGTGTGCAGTGGGAGTGGAATCACAACCCGCGGGACACGCATTGGTCATTGACGGAACGCCCGGGATGGCTGCGGTTGAAGGCGAGCGTCCCGGTCGGAGACGGTGATTTCTGGGGAGCCTGCAACACGATCAGTCAGCGCATCATGGGGACAACCCGAGGTGAAGCGGAGGCGAGATTTGATCTGTCGGGGATGCGGGCTGGACAGCGAGCCGGGTTCGTGCGTTTCGGCGGTGTGTATCACCTGATCGGTGTGCATGGAGGGGAGGGTGGTTCCCGACGTCTTTTCTTCAACGCCAACGGCGAACTGACCGAAGGGCCCGAACTCGTGGGGGATGACTTGTGGATCCGTACGGAGAACGATGGCAACCAGGCTGCCTTCGCCTACAGCATTGACGGTGAGGCCTACGCCGACTTTGGACCGGTCTTCACGCTGGCGTTCGGGAAATGGACCGGCGATCGCCTGGGGTTCTTCTGCTGGAACGAGCGGTGCGAAGAGGGTTACATCGACGTGGATTGGTTCCACTATGACCACGATGGGCCGCGTGTGGTGTGAGGAAGGCCGCTCAGTCGAGGACGACTCTGTCTTTGTAGCTCGGGACAGACGTCTTCCATCCCTTCTTCCGGACAATGACTGCGGCAAGCGCTTCGGCGGCGTCCGGCTCCCCGTGGGTCACGAATACGTGGCGAGGGGGCGAGGTCATGCCGGACAGCCAGTGGATCAACTCGTCCTGATCCGCGTGGGCTGAGAAGCCATTGATTTTGGTGATCTGTGCTTCCACGGGATGCATGCGCCCGTGGATGCGGACTTCGCGAGGTCCTTCCAGAAGGTATCGTCCCAGCGTTCCCCGAGCCTGGTAGCCGACAAACATCACTGTGCTCTCCGGCCGACTGATGTGATGAACGAGATGGTGTTTGATGCGCCCTCCCGTGCACATGCCGGATCCCGCAATGATGATTGCCGGCGTCCGGAGTCGGTTGATGGCCTTTGATTCTCGGGCCGTTCGGCACATCGTCAATCCGGGGAAATCGCACGGGTGCTTACCGTTCTCGAGAAGTTCCCGTGCTTCCTCATCGAACATCTCCGGATGGTGTCTGAAGACCTCAGTCACTCGTATCGCCATGGGGCTGTCAATGAACACGGGGAGAGAAGGGATTCGGCCATCATGGAGCAAATGGCTGAGGTAGGACAGGAGATCCTGGGCTCTCTCGACAGCGAAGCTTGGGATGACCACACTGCCATTGGCTTTGCAGGTGCGGTTGATGATTTCGGCGAGTCGATCCGGGATCGTGTCATTCGCCCGATGGTGCCGGTTCCCGTAGGTGGATTCGACGACCACATAGTCGGTGTTCCCGGCCTGGATCGGATCGCGCAGAATCGGGGCATCCCAACGTCCCACGTCGCCCGAGAAGCGCACACTCCGTGCAGTCGTCCCATCCGACAGCGCCAGACAGACCGAACTGGCGCCAAGGATGTGGCCGGCTTCGCGGAAGGTCGCCTCGATACCCGGGGCGATCTCGATTGGTTTCCCATAGGGGGCAGGAGCCAGTTGTCTGAGAGCGGCATTCGCATCGTTGGTGGTGTATAGGGGGACCACTGGCCGGGGGGCAGTCCGTCGTTCCTTCCGGTGGCGCCGTTGTTTGTACTTGGCGTCCTCTTCCTGGATGTGGGCGGCGTCCAGGAGGACAATGCGCGCGATGTCCGCACTCGCCGGCGTACAGTGGACGCTCCCGGAGAAGCCTTCCCGGACCAGTTTGGGAAGAAGGCCGCAGTGGTCGAGATGGGCGTGCGTCAGGAGGACCGCATCAAGATCGCGTGCCGGAATGGGGAACGGGTCCCAGTTGCGTTCCCGGAGGTGTCGCTCCTGATAGAGGCCACAGTCGACCAGAGCCTTGCTGTTTCCTGCCTCGACGAGATAGCGGGAGCCGGTGACGTTCCGGGCTGCACCGTGAAATGTGATCGCTAGTGTCATTCTTCAGCCTTCAAGTTCGATTGCGTCTGATCAGGTCGAGGCGTTGTTGCACGCCGGCCTACGAGCGCATCGCGTCGGGAGGTGTGGTCATCGCGTAGTTCACCAAGCGTTCCGGAAATGTCGCGTCATTCATGATGTCGACCTCTGGTGGTTTGCGCTGCAGGAGCCGGTCAACAGGCACTGGCCGGCAGTTTGGCAACTATAGCGCATGACGCCGAGCCAGGGAATGCTGGCTTAGGGGGGATATGTTCGTCAGACTGGTATCTGAACGACAGATTCGGGCGGCGCTCCAGAGGGGACAAGCGCGGAGATACCCCGATCCAAGGTGGCGAGTCGCCCAGAGTGTGCCAGGGCCATGCAGAGGAGATAGGCATCGGTAATTTGTCGGCACCCCATGACACGCTCTAGAGGAGCGTTTCCGTCCTGTGTCAGATCAACGCCCTCAGCCCAGAAGACGTGGTTCCTATGCTTGGTCATCCGGCGCAGTGCCTCGTGTGCCCGAGCCGGTGACACCGCTTCAGGGATGATCCGTGGGGTGGAGGAGACACGGACAAAGCCGAGCTGTGTGATCGGGCATGTGGCCCAGCCTGCCGGTGAGTGTTCTGCGAACCAACGGCGGGCGGGACCATGGTGTACGTGGGAGGGCCAGACCAAGGCAATCAGTACATTGACGTCCAGGAGGCACGGAGTCATGGCTCATCTTCCCACTTCTTGACGTCCTCCAGGGTGATGGGAGTGGCATCCTCGCGGACCTCGAATACTGGCAGTTCACCGTCCGTTTCAGTGTATGACCGATTGCCGCGCAGTCCTTTGCGGGCGAGATCGGAAATGACCCTCCCCACGGAAACGCCTTTCGCAGAGGCCATTGACTTCGCAACCGTCAGGACGTCGTCCTCTATAGTCAGTGTCGTTCTCATTTTGCCCTCGGAGGAAGCCCTAAGATGAACGGTGGCCGTATGGGAACGATAGCATCGTCGCATCAGAACATCAAGGCATCATACTTTGGTCAGTGCGTGAGTGCACGGCGAAGGCCACAACACCGAGCTTGCTGGTCTCCGGGGTCAGGAGTGGACGGTGCCCTTCCGGGCGCCTCCGGGGGGCATCTAACCATAGCCCTGGCCGAATCCCTTGCATCGTCTCCCCTCCGCCGTATCTTCCTCGCCGTGATCGGAGGGCAATTGCCTGTCTGGCCTCTTGGCCACCAAGCCCCCAGTGCGGGCTCTGCCACATGTGGGCAGTCAACAAGGAATTCCCATGGCACACAGAGTGGAAACGCAGCGTATCCGCGTCAACCTGAGATCCGGTCAGACCGTGACAATTCCTGGATGGCGCGTTGACTCAGGAACAGCCGGGCCCTGCCTGCTGCTCACCGCAGCTCAGCACGGAAACGAGGTCCAGGGCGCGGAAGCCATCCGCCGCTTTGTCGAGGATGCGGCGGAGCGACTCACGAACGGCAGAGTCTTTGCTGTGCCGATGGTGAACCTGCCGGCCGTGCGTGAACGACGCCCGCACATCCGCATGCGGCCCGAACAGCCCTACGGCGATGCTCGTGGACACAACATGAACCACTGGTGGTCGGGCGAAAAGAGCGGCAACGACACGGCCCGACTGGCGCGTGCCATTTACGAGGCGATCGGCGCCGAGGCCACGCATGCACTGGACCTCCACTGCTGGGAGAAGCACAAGGCGGGTGCCGTCCTGGTACGGGATGTGCCGGGAATACGCGAATTGGCCGGAAAGCTGGGGCATCGTTTCGTCGATATCAGGCCACCCAACGACCGTACCCTCGGCGGCTACTTCTGTGCGACCGGACGAGTCGGGATTACCTACGAATTCTCGGGGCAATACGTCGTGCTGGAGCATGAGGTCAGACATGGGCTGATGCTCATCAGGAATCTCGCAAAAGCGCTCGGCATGCTCCCCGGTCGCCTAAGCGCAGGACATCGCTCCGTGCTGTTCTCCGACGAATGTGAGAGCGTGGACGTCACTGCGCCGTGTTCGGGCCTGTTCGTTACGGCGCCCGGCGGCGTGTACGAGTCGGTGGTGGAGGGGCGGCTCCTGGGACACGTACTTTCGGACATCGATCTCAGCGTGCACCAGATCCATGCACCGACTGATGGTTACCTGCGCGTCTTCGGTGCATCCCGGGCCAACTGCGATGTCGCTATGCCAGGCCATCACCCCTACGTGACCAAAGGTGAACGCCTGGCAACAGTGGCGTTCAAGGTCAACTGAGCCGGCCTTCCTGCTTCGGCACTGTGGCAGGGGGCAGTCGACGATCTCTGGCCTTCGCCAGCTGTTTTGTCGCTCATATCTGAGCAGCGTAACTTCGGTGCCCACTACTCGACAGCCGGTGAAGTTACAGACGAGCTGAGTATGGGAATCGGGTACGGCGTGAACAAACCCGGGAAAGAGCTCAATCATGCGTCTTCTAGTTGTTTCACTGCTTGTTTTCGGTGGCTGTCGATTTTCCTGTGCGCAGCAAATCGGCTGGCAGTTCAGGTTTGCCCAGGAGGGGTTTGCCCAGGCGAAGTACGGCCCGGAGATCACGAAGGGGCAGGGGCATTATGTCCTTGAGCATGGATACCTTAGCAACATCCAGCAGGAATTCGCTCCTCTGGCCATCGCTGACTTTCCCTGCTTTGGCATCCGAGCCCGCAACGTCAAAGGCGGCATCTTCGTCAAGTTCAGGATCGATGGGCAATGGCAGAAGCGGTGGATCGTTGCGGACTGGCGACCTCAGGAGCTCCAAACCCGGTATGTCGATCTGCGTGAATGCGGCGATGAGGTCTCGGGGATTTGGCTGAACAGCCGCAGCAGCGAAGACGGTGCGGAGTGGTTCCTGGACTGGATCGGGATCGTGAAGAGCGACAACCCTCTCGATGTGACAATCCTCAGCCCCGGGGCACTGACGCGTTTGCCGGATGGCCGCACGGTGGTTCTTACGCTCACGAACGGACTCGGGATCGACGCCGAGCTAGTGTGCGCGGCCAAGGGGCTGTCGCAGCCACAAGAACGGCCTGCAAGCAAGCAACTTCGGTTGAAGACCGACCAGACGGCCCACGTCGACTTACCGGTCTCATCCGTGGTGGGAAGTCGCTATGAGCTTTCGGTCATGGACCGAGCCGACGGGACGGTGTATTTCCAGGAGGTCCTCACTGTGCCGCCGGTTCTGGAGGCGCGTATGGAGACGCCGTCATACAGGAATGCCGTCTATGCCACTCAGGACCTGGGACGCGTGGAGATTCGTTGCCGGATCAACGTGGTCGCCCCCGCTCCGTGGGAACTCGAGGCAACGGCCACGCTATTCCAGGGCGAGAAGCCGCTAAAGAGTACGGCGGCGACTACGCGCGAGTCGGAAATGCGGCTCATGCTGTCGACCGAAGGTGTGGGCATCGGGGAGTATGTCGTGGTCGTAGACCTCAAGCACGAGGGACGAAACGTGGCGCGACAGCAGATGCCACTGCGTGTCTATGGTCCGTATCCGAACGAGGTGAGGATTGGTCCGGACTTGAACACCTTGAGAAACGGCAAGCCATTTTTCCCGGTGGGATTCTACTCCGTGCCGACTCAGCACCTGCGGCGGGTGGCGGATGCTGGCTTTTCGGTCGTCTTGACCTACAGCAGCGCGACTGGTCACCTGAAGGACTACCTGGACGAAGCCGGTCGGGTGGGATTGAGCGCTGTCGTGCACAGCCCGGCTCTGTGGTTCAGGGAGGATGGCGAAGAGCGGCTGAGGGAGGCTGTGGCAACCCTGAAAGACCACCCCGCCCTGCTCGGCTGGTATCTTATTGATGAGCCGAGCCTCGGGCGTAAAGGCACATCGCCGGCTGACTTGGCACGTCTGTATGCCTTGATGCAGGAACTCGATCCGTACCATCCCACATTTACGGTGTACTGCCGACCCGCTGAGTTCGCGGCTTACCGAGACACGCACGATGTCTTCATGTGTGACCCCTATCCGGTTGGCAATCGGGAGTTGTCGCAAGTGGTTGAATGGACTGAGCTTGCGAAAGACGCCATGGGTGGAGATAAACCTGTGCACATCGTTCCGCAGGCCTTCGGGAGCGAGGACGGGCCGCAGGTCCACTGGCGTCTTCCCACGGCTGCCGAGGAAATCTGCATGGGCTACTTGGCGCTCGTGCATGGCGCCAAAGCCCTTTTCTACTATCGCTTTGATGTCCAGCAACACGACAGGAACCTGGCCGATCAGGGGAAGTGGCCGTGGGTGACCATTGGGTATTTGCCCGAGCTGCGGCCTGAGACGTGGGCCGGGTTAGAGATGCTTGGGGCGCAGATGAAGCGGTTGGCCCCGGTCATTCTCTCTCCCGAACCCAGTGTGTCAGCCACCGTGACCCCGGCCAAACCGATGCTGCACGCGGCACTGCGTGAGCATGAGGGAACGCGCTACCTGTTTGTCGTCAACCCGCATGAAGAGACCGTTGATGCGGAGATCAGGATGGCGGGGGTAAAGATTGAGACAGTGCACCGGCTGTCTGAAGGTTCCGCCGGACCTGACGCAGGTGCCGTCGCTGAGCAAGACATCCCCGTGAAAGGGGGCGTTTTCCACGATTGCTTCGGCAAACTGGCGGTGCACATCTACAGATTTGAGTGACCGCTGAGGTGGAAGTGGCGTTAAGATAGCGCCCGGACGGAAACGCCTGTCTTGGCGGATTCCAGCGGTCGCCTGCGAGCCCCGGGTCCCCGTTCAGGCACTGGGATGGACGACCGGATGTGCATTCCGGTAACCGCTAAGCTGAGGGCCTGCCTGCGTGTCCGGAAGTAGCGCCGCGCTCCGGGCGGTGTTCCTGGCGATCGCGGTACCAGAACAGCCGCCGGCCAGAGACCGGCGCTACGGTCGAACGCCGAGCCCCTGGCCAGCTTGACGGTTACGCATTTCGGCCCCCAACGGTCTCGCACTGGTGGAGCCAGGAGCACGTTTCCGACAGAAGTGGCTTGGCCACAGGATCAGGCGGCCAAGCCTATTCCCGAACGATCTGCCGCAGGAGTGCCTTTCCTTGGTAGGTCTTATCCTTGGACAGACTTACTCCTGTCACCATGGTGTCGGGGGCCCAGTCCTTGACGCCATAGGCCGTCGGCAGATCATGGCGGGTAGCCAACACGTGGAAGTCGTCATCCAGCATCACTGTGGGGTGGGCTGAATCGTAGGCCCCGAGCCACCACGTGCCATTGAATCGACCGATCGTCTGGATGCCGATGTGCAGATGCAGGGGAATGGTGTAGGTCTTCAGATGTTGGAAGTCCTTGTCGTACTTGTAGACGTGCGGGAAGGTACTGTTGCGCGTTCCCTCAGCGATGTAGAAGTGCCCGTCGTGGTAGTCCATTCCTCCGGGGAAGCCGCGCACATCCGGGACGTCATACTTACGCAGAAACGACAGGTCTTCTGTGCTGTAGACTTTGATCTCTTGTTTGGGCAGGCACGCAGCAAAGAGTTCCCCATCGTTCACCGTGATGCCGCCGTGGTGGTACGGTACGCTCACCGTCTTGAGGACCGCTCCCTGGCGGTCGGTCTTGACCAATGTGGTGGTGAACGACCAGTAGACGTGGTCGTCATCAATGTCCAGACCCTGGATGTGTCCGGGGTAGGATCCCGGACACGCAATCTTCCCGATCGTCTTGACTCTCAGGTTGCCCTTGCTGCTTTCCGCAAAGAGATCCACCGGGTTACCCCGCACACGCTCAGAGCCGTTGTCAAAGGACGCCTTCACCTCTTCCGGCAGGAGGGCGCGGGCATGGAGTCGAACATCGCCGATCACTCCGTTGATGCCGTTTGTCTGCCCACCGATCCGGAGCGGATCGCCGGTTGTGAAGTCACCCACCGTGCCCTTGCGTTGGCCCACCTTGATTCCGTTCTTGTAGATGCTGAGCGTGGAGGTACTCCGCTGCCACGTCCCGGCCAGGTGTACCCACTTGTCCAGTTCGGCAGTGCCGGCCGACACGGAGAGCGCTTGTTTGCCGTCTGACACGGACATTTGCCAGAGAGAGCCGTGGTTGCCCAGGAAGAGCTGGAAATGCTTGCTGGCGTAGGCCTGCCCGCCTTTGCCTACGATAGGGGCAGTCCGGCCCTTGGCGGCCAAGGCCACCCAGGCTTCCATGGTCAGGGCTTCAGTCAGATTCAGTTCGGGATCGTGTGGGATCTCGACGCGGCTTTCGCCACCATCGAAGTAGAGCGCGATGTCAACATCCCCTCCCACCCACTGGGCCTTACCCGCGACTGTGCCGTGTCGCTGGTTGGCACTTTGGTCGATTGCGCGTTTGCCTGTTCCCTCACGCAGCGGCCAGTAGCCCCGCAGCGCGACGTCATCGGCAAGGACGTTGCAGGCGAGGCAGGAGAGCAGCAGTAGAGCTCTGCTTTTAGGGCGAGAAGTGTACTTTTGCGTCATGTCAGGTCTCCTGATTGCGTGCAGAGCCGTAGATCAAGCATGGCGATGGCCTCTGGCGGCGGGCATGGTCTGCGACACGCCCATCTATTGCATGCCCTTGTTTCCGGATTCGGCGTCCATCACCTCAATCAGCGCGAAGTCGTGCCGTGCCAGTTCGAGCTGTATCACCCCTTGTTGATTGACGGGGACAGCCGTGGCTGTCTCGCGGTTGACCGCTGACCACGACGTGCCGCTGATCGCACCTGCCTGGAGGGTGATGGGGAACATACCCTCATCTCCCTGGTTGCCGACAACCAGCAGCAGTCGATCAGCTTTGCGGTAAACGGTGATCAGGAGGTCACCCGGGATCGTCTTCACTACAGATGTGTTCTTCCAGTACGGGAAGGCATCGTAAGCACCCGTGCGGAAGTCTTTGAGGATGGCCTTGACTGCGAGCGCAAGCTTGTAGTCGACCCGGCTGTAGAAGAAGGTCTCGTGAGGCAGTGCCATGGCAAAGCCTGTGCGTGAGACGCGGTGGTGTTCAGGCGGATCGTTCTTGACCTGCGTGCCTCCGAGCAGGATGGGGATGGCACCGAACTGTCGGCCCGTGTTCACCGTACGCATGTAGTCGGGTGTGAAGCGTTCCTGGTAGTCATTGGCACCATATTTGAACTCCCAGGCAAGCTGGACCTGGGCAAAGGACAGCATGGGCAGCGTTGCTGCGTTGGTCATGTGCACGAAGGCGAACGGTTCACGCCCACGTTCGTGCATCATGACTGCGATGCGCCGGATGAAAGCGCGGTCGCGCGAGAGCAACCCAAGCCCGGGATGGATTTGTCCGCGTTTGTCCAGGTAGGCATCGCCGACCGGCCAGGAGTGCTTGGCAACCAGGAACGTGTTGTCGACGTATATGCCCCGGAAACCACGCTGCTGCATTTGGTCAATCCAGTATATCGAGTAGTCGCGGAACGACTGGTTGACGTGATGGCGGCCATCCCTGAATCCCCATTCATCACCGTAGACCGGGAACTCGGGTAACCCGCCGATGGGGTCGTAGGCATTGGTGTAGTAGACCAGCTTGCTGATGTCATCGTGCCGATGCATGCCTCGTGCCACGTTGAACGAGAAACGGACATGGCTTTCGAGCCTCTTCCTGTCAATCGTCTTGCCTCGTTCCTTCTCGAAGGTGCAGGCGTAACCGACCCAACTCTTGATCGCGGCGCCGTCGATCTCACCTGTTTCGCGTGTCTTCATGATGGCATCGATCAAGTCGAAGCTCTGATTGACCGGATAGCGTCCGGCCCACCCATAGTGATTGCCCCAGGACCAACCCCAGAGGATGTTGAAGATGCTGTCTCCGGGGTGTGGCCCACGCAGCGTCCATTCACGCCAATCGGGAGGCATCGGCTTGGCTGGTGAGGCCATTAGGGCGAAGTCTATTTCGCGCGTTCCATCGAGTACGAGCGGGCCATTGATCAGGTTCAGGCGGATGGTTACGGCGTCGGATTCACGGATGAGTTCAACGGCATCACGTTCCTCGCAGTGCGTCCAGCCCCGATCCCAGTCGGCGGCGTAGCAAATTCCACGCTCTTCGCCGCCAACCCAGAGATAGGCCAGGAAGTTGTCGATGGTCGGTTGCGGGAGTAGACGACTGTGCCACACAACGCCTTCGCCATCGGGCACCGCACCGGCGGGGTTGGAGCGGATTCCCTCGCCGACGGCATGGAAGAGCGTGGCGATTTCCGGACGCACGGGGATGTCGACATACAGCCGGTCGAGCGATGCCTTGCCACGCGGTTCGAGGCGGAGCGTGAGTTCCATGAGCCCGTCATAGTCCCAGACGCCTTTGGCTTGCACAACCGCGGCGGCGCAGGTACTGCGCGCCGCAAACGTCACCCGGTGGGGTTTGACCTCGAGGAACCTGATGGGTCCGTGTTCCCACGCCATGGGCTTGCCGTCGGCGCGCGCTTCCAGGCTGACCGGCCTGGCCAGAAGCGGCTTCTCCAGACTGTGGACCTGTTCCCACAGGCCCAGTTCACCCAGCTTGTGCTCGCGCAGGATGCAGTTCACTGTGTTGTCTTTGACCTCCAAGGGGGTAAACGGTGCGACGATCGCGTCGCTGAGCCCCAACTGGTTCCCCTCCCATGGATAGTGTTCAACCACGATGCCACGCTGCAGGGCGCGCCTGACGACGGTGCTTCCCGCCGGCACATACTCCAACCACGCTTTGTACTGCCCCTCAGCCAGTTTCGGCAGGTCGTATGTTCGTGACGTCTGAAGCATGCCGTCGTCGATACGGTTGAAGTCACTCACGGCCACTGCCGCGTCCATGAGTAGTGTCGTTTCGCCGGCGTCGCTGAGCTTCAGACGCATGGGGCATTCCGCCAGTCCTTCGCCGTTGACAATGGTGTCGAGCAGGAGGGCCGGAAGGGATGGAAAGAACGCGATCTGTCCCTCGAAAGGTTGGTCTCCCGTACTCAGTTTTGCCACTTCCCCTTTGGAGAACGGCCGCGAGTAGATTTTCAGTTCGTCGATCGCATAGCCGTTTGCGTGACCGACTCCTCCGACGATGAAGGGACGCAGTTCTTCGGCTCTGAGCGGGCGGTCGAAGGTCGTGCCACCAATGCGCAGTCCGTCGAGGAAAAGGTCGGCGCCACTGTCGCTGATATTGAACGCGATGTGGTACCAGCGGTTCTTCTCCCAGGGGAACGGCGCGAGAACGTTGCGCTGTTTGGTGAGATCAGGGAAGAAATGGAACCAGAGCTGAAGGCGGCCGTACACGCTGTCCTGGACGCCCATCGAGCCATGTGTGTGGTGGCGGGTCTGGAAAAAAGCCGTGCGCTCAACGGGGTGGGGCGCCTTGCCTTTCCGGCGCTTTCGACGTGGTTGTACCCAGAAACTGACGCCGCAGGGCACCGGCAGGTTTTCGGCGTTGTCCCAGGTGAACTGGGCGCCTTCATTGACCAGCAGTGCGTTACCGCTGACCCCGGGAACGAACTCCGGTTGACCGGTGATCTTGAGTGGTTCGGTAGCCCCACGCGCTTGCCGGGCGGTAAGGCGGTCATCGTCAAATGAGACGCTGAAGGTCTCGAAGGCGGCGAGGTGAGTCCAGCGGTGTTCCGGCTCGGGAGTGAATGTGCTGTGGCGTCGGTACCAGACACGGCCGGCCGGATCGCTCACTGACAGGTGGATGACGTTCTTCTCGGCGGGCTGGAACAGGGAGTCAATGCGGGTCAGGGTCAGTTCGCTGGTGAGAATCCGGGATTCATCGGCGGTCGCCGTGTCGCCGGCCAGGATTTGGCAGGAGAGCGTGACGGGGCGATCGCCATACACCGTGCGCACCTGGATACCGGGTTTGCCTTGGTGGAGGGCCCCAAGCGTCAGGACCTGTATCGTGGGGGCATCTTCGGTGACGTGCAGTTCGAGCATCCCCGCCTTGTCCGAGAACGAACTGCCGTTGGCCACATTCGCCTGGTGCCATGGATTCTTGAAGTTGCGTACCACATGCATGCGCCAGACGCTGGGGGTCACCAGCTCCTTCACGCCGAGTTCACGCAGCGGGAAGGCCATCTCTACCTCCCACATGCCATTGTGGAAGCGGCCGGCAAAGGACATGTCCACGCCCCAATCGCGCGTGGTCAGCCCATATCCGGGCTCGTGGTGCTTGTCATCCATCACCCCGTCGGCGTTGATCAGGACTTGGAAGTGACCGTTCCCGCGTGGGCCGTCGGGACGCCCCTCTCTGGGGGGAGCGATCCAGATCTCGATGCAATCGTCGCGGATGACGTTTCCGCCTCGTCGTTTGACGTCGGTCGTGAGTTTCTCTCCCGGGGGCAACTCGCTGCGCATGGCGACATAGACGGCTTCCTGGTCAATCGCTACGAGCGCGTTGACCGTCCGCGGATCGATTGCGCTGCCAAACCCAGCCCCCGCAAAACCGACTGCGTCGCGCCATTCCCCAAGGTCAATGGCGCCGTCGATGGTCGGCCGCGATCGAGCGGGCCGCATTGCGCCCAATTCAGGCTCCGCCGTCCGGGCAGAATGGATCAGGCAAGCAACCACGACTATGCATACAGGACGAAACATGGATCGTCACCTCTGTGTGTTTTGTTGCTTGGGAAGAGTCAGTCTTCTTTCCCTGGGCGTCCTGTGAGACGTCGCTGGTAGAGAGGCGCGTTCACCCGGCGGGCGGCTGCGCGCATCTCGGGGTAGGGGGTGTCGGTGATGGTGACGAAGCCTATGTTGTAGTTCTCGCCGTCGCCGCGTCCGGTCAGGGCTTGATCGCGGAACTGGAACCAGTGGGCGCCAACGCACCAGGGAGCCTGTGACGCGGTTTCCAGGTATGCTGCGAACTTCGCGGCTCTGTCCTGCTGGTCTTTGGCCGGGCGCAGTCCGGTGTGGAGCATGCCGCGGTCAAGGGCTCCGAAGTGGTACTCCCCGATGATCATGGGGAAATCGAGTTCCTCAGCGAGTTCATCGGCGTTCTTCTGGTCCGGCAGATCCTTGTAGATGTTGAAGCAGACCGCATCGCATCGCTTGCCGGCGGCGGCGACCACCGGACCCAGAAAGCTGCTGAAGCGAGAACCGAGGTAAAGGCATCCGGGCATGTGCTCGTTCATCTGTTCACGGCAGACTCTGAAGTACTGTTCCGCCACGAGGCCGCAGACGGCCGTGAGATCCGCCCCCGCCTTTTTCTTCTGGGCTGGGCTGAGCTTGATCCCTTTCCGGGCGGTGTCCCAGTCGGTAACGGTTGTTCCCCAGGCCTCGTTGAGTTTGTCAACCGTGCCGTGTTTTTCGCGCAGGAATGCCACTGCCCGCTTCTGGGTTTCGGTCTCACCGTTCGCCTCAAGTATCCCGGTGGCCAGGGCCCAATTCCAGGTCAGTTCGTTGTCGATGAAGACTCCGAGCAGCCAGGGGTCGTCCCGGAACTCCGCGAGGCCCTCCAGGCTTTTGCCGATTGTCTCCGCAAAGACCGGACTGAAGACGTCAGCGAAGTACTTGGGCTTGCGCGGGTTCCAGGTCAGCTTGAAGCCTGGGCAGCGGTAGTGGATGGGGATGGTGTAAGGGACACGTTTGAGCTGCCAGGTGGTCTTGTGGCTCCAGTTCCCGATCGTGTTGAAGCCCCAGGAGACCATCCGCCGCGTTGCGATGTCCGCAAAGGCGGCTTCAAAGCCGGGGCCGTACTTGCGGTGCAGGTTCATTCGGAAGAAGTCGATGTTCTTGCCGCGTCTGTAGAACGCTGCGAGCGGATCGCCCGCTTCGGGTAACCAGGCAAACAGATGGTCACGGCCTTTGGTGGGGCCGCCGGACGCCGGGACCAGACCGGTGACTCCGCTGGACCAGAACAGGCGACCTTCCGGATCCACGAACCACCACTTGCCCTCGTACTTCTGGACTCGGAAGCGTCCGGTGGCTTCAAGCCTCGGACCATCGGCCCAGCCCCCGTAGATGCTGCGGCCGGGAAGTTTCGGAGTGGTCGCCAGGTCGACTTCCTCCTCCGTGAGGCGTGTGGCGAATTCCGCAGTGTCATGGAGCTTTCCCGGCCATTCCTCCTCCGTATATTGGCCAAAGCGGTCCACGAACGGCGGTATGGCCCCCGGGTCGAGCTTGAGCAGCTCGATGCTGTGAATCCGGATCGTGCGTGGTTTGGTCTGTTTGCTCATGAACAGCTGGAAGGAGGAGATTTCCTCTCGTGTCGCCGTTCCCCAGGTAGCCAGAACGTGGGCATCCCGATCGCCCAGCAGATGTCTGGGCTGTCCCCGCATCCCCGGGAAGACACCGTCGCTGAATACCAGGACGAGGGTGGCCTGTTCGCCAGGACTCAGTGTTGCCAGGCCCTGTCGGTGTTTGACCTTGCCGGCCTCGTCCGCAACGGGGTCAACGCGGAGACCGATGCGGAGGCTATTCTCGTCCTGGTTGGAGATGGTGACAGCCAGCATATCCATCTCCGACCAGTCGGTCACTGTGAACGCCTTTCCCGCCACGAACTGGATGTTGGGCCAGCTCTGCTCGGAGCCGAACGTGAGCTCCAGGGCCGTCGTCTCTCCACTGGGAACCAGATTGCCGACACTCCCCCGGAAGTTGAGCCTGGCGAGGTCCGGTTGGGTGAGGTCCACGAGTGGGATCGATTCAGGCTCGTACTGCGAGGGGGCTGCGGTTCCGAATGGGGCGAGGGACAAGAGGACGATCAGTCCAGGCAGGAGCGCGGAATGTACTTGTCGTGCGAGACTGGAGAACACAGACTTGGGCAGGGAGGGAAGAGCGAGCGTCATGCGTGGACTCCTGACGAGAGGATGTATCGTTCTGAAGGGAAAGTGATAGGCAAGCGGGATGTTCCAGTCAGCGCCGGGGTTGGCGGCTGTGGAGATTAATCGTGTGGAGTTCGAAGTCGTTCGTGTTCTTCTCCAATCCCCCACCGCGAATGGTCAGTTCATTAGCGCCCTTCTTGAGGTGCTTGTTCCGCACACGCACAACGATGCGTGCAGCTCCGTCCTTCGGAGCTCGCCGGGGGAGTTCTTCATTCAGCACGGCGACTTCATCGCCGTTGAGCAGGAGCTTGGTCTTGTAGGCCCCGCCGCGGTACTTCTTGCTCCTCGGGTGCATCAGATACGAGACCTTGATCTCCACGTAAATGGCCAAAGGAATCTCGTCGAGCTCAAAGTCGGCGTTGAATTCCCGTCCCATCGGCTTGGGGTGCCGATACTGCCGCATCGTCTGGTCACCGATGTGGAAGGGCTTATCCAAGACGACTACGGGCCAGCCGTCACGACTGGATGGTGTTCCCGCAGGCGTCTTCTGGGCCCTGGCGATCAGAGGCAGGCATGCGGCGGCGGCAATCAAGGCAAGAAAGTAACGTATCATCGGACGTCTTCCTCGTTTCGCAGGGCATCACTGCATTGGGGGCGCAGATTGTCCCTTGTTCGTTGTGCCCACTGGAGAAAAACTAGCGGCTTGGGGAGGCAAAGACAAGGTGACTGTGTGTGTGGCGGGGTGACGTCTCAGAACGTCAAGATGGCTTGAGGGGCTCTCGCCTTCCATCGGACACAGATGGCCCAGAGAATCCCTGGAGGGAGAGACTCTGTCGAGCCGCCTCACGAGCCGAGGGGAGACGCGTCTCGCGTTTGAGAGGCAAGGCACATAGGTTAGGGCGATGGCGGGACCGTGTTGCCTGGCCGGACAGCGGCCCTCCGAGCCGCGCGGGGCACAACGCAAGCGGTCCCCCCTTCAGACGATACAGGTCCGCTCCGGTCAGTTGCGGCTGCCCCCTGATCAAGGACGAAGGCGATTCACCACGGAGTAACGGAGACACGGAGAGGGCAAGAAGAGAGAGTTCGCCGGCTTCGCCCTGCCCATGGTCGGGCAGAACGAATCCGGCGAACGGTCCTTCGGGGAGCCCACTGGAGTCGGAGGAGAACGGAGGCAAGCTCTTCTCCCTCTGCCTCTGCTCCCAATGAGACCAACGTCGGAATCTGGGTCGACCGTCTGCGGGCGAGCCGGAGTCCGGCGCTCTCCGCTCGCCGTGTCTCTGTGCCTCCAGCGGAGCGGGTGGTGAAGTCCGGTGGACAACGTCGCCTGGAGCAACAAGCGCATTGGCGTACGACTGGAACACTCAAAGCAGGTCAACGTTATGCAGACGCGCAATGACGAGTCGCCGGTGTCCTCCAGGCGGTTGACCCACGTCAGGTGGCGGATTCGGGGTCTCCTGTTGGCCATCGCCATCAGCATGGCCGGGCTCGGAGCATCGGAAGTGACGCTCCCCCCGTCGTCCGAGGTCGCCGCCTTGTTCTCACGTATCGGGAACGGTGGATTTGAAGAAGGGACTGAGACGCCGGAGTTCTGGAGTCGGCATCCGGGGAAGGATGAGGGTCGGAACCGCCACTCCCGGGACACGAGCACCGCGTTTTCCGGTCAGGCCAGTGGGCGGATTGACTGGTTTGATGAGATTTCGGGCCCGAACAAGGCTGCCCTGCAATGGAATCGGTACAGCCTGCCGCTCACTGATCGCGGTTCACTGCTCGTCGGGGGCTTTGTCCGGACGAACGGCGTACCCGGGGCACGGCTGGGAGTGCATTTCTACGCCGAGGAGAGGAAGCATCTGGGGTTCGAGAAGACCCCTGCTCGAACCCGGAACGATGATGCCTGGACGCCTTTCGTTGGTGAGTTGCCGATCCCCGATGGCACGACCAACATGGGGGTGGCCCTCTACTCGAAAGAGGGCGGGACGACGTGGTACGATGATGTCGTTGTCCTGGGCGTGCCCAGGGCGCGGGCCGCCGTGGGGACCCCCAATGTAGATGGAACGCTCACTGATCCGTGCTGGCGGGCCGCCGCCCTCCCAGGTTCCTTTGTTCAGCAGGACGGAAGCGCGCTTGCGGAAGGTGGGACCCGGAGTTGGGTGTGCTGCGATTCGGGGCAGTTGTATCTGGCGTTTGATTGTGTGAAGGCCACCGGGGCGAGCCGTGGATCCGGTGATATCAGCGAGGGAATCGTGCTGCTGCTGGATCCGGGGCAGACGTTCGTAGCTTCATACCGGATCACAGTCTCTCCCGATGGGCAGTATACGGCAACTCGGGCTGAGGATGACGCCTGGGCTCCGAAACTGCAGGTTGCGACGACCCGGGGGCTGAAAGGCTGGTCTGCGGAGATCGCAGTGCCGTTCGAGGCCCTGGATCTAAGCCTGGCAACGGGTGATCTTTGGGGACTCAACGTTGTCCGACACGATGCGAGTCGACAGGAGGTGACGACGTGGTCTCTTGGTGGAGTCAGCAATCCACGGCGCTTCGGCAGTGTGACTCTGGAGACCGATATGGGGGATGTTCTCCGGGCGTCTGCCCAGCGTGCCGCCGTGGAGCTCGGTTCCAGCCGGCGCGCGCTCCTGGCGGAGATTGAGAAGGTTGGCGTCTCGGCAGAGGATTCACCCTCGACCTTCGAGTTGCTTGGGGCCGCGAAGGCCGCTGCTGATGGCCTCCGGAAGTCAGGGCTCGGGAAGCCGGGAACGGAGCCCGATCGGTTGGCGCTTCGGGAGAAGGCTGCCGAAGCCCGGGAGGCATTGGCCCTGGCTCGCCGAACGGCTTCTCAGAGCCTGTTTCCTTCCCCTGCCGTTCCACAGCGGAATGGCTTCACGTTGGCGATCGTTCCCTCCCTGCAGAAGGTCAGGCGTGATGGCGTTGTCCAGGGCGGCCTGCTCGCCGACGCGATCAGGTTGGACGCCGCTCAGGACGAGTCTGAGAGTGTGCAGCTTGTTGTGGTTCCGGCTGACCGCGCACTCTCGGGAGTGAGCGTCTCGGTATCTCCGTTGACCAATGGCGAGGACACGATCGAGGTTTCCCCGTATCGGGTGGAGTACGTCGAGACGGGGCCGACCACGCGTTACAGCCAGGCATATGTCGGGTGGTGGCCCGATGTGCTCCTGCCTCCCGCTCCGTTCAACGTTCCGGCCGGTCGGAAGCAACCGATCTGGCTGCGGGTGGATGTGCCACCGGGTGCCGTGCCGGGAGTCTACCGTGGGAACGTGCGGGTTGAGCATGCCGGGGATGCGGTCACCGTCCCGATGGAACTGCGTGTACGTCCGTTCCGTCTCCCGCGTCCCGGGACGCTGCCCTGTGCGTTTGGGCTCTATGCGAGTGTTCTTGCGGAGTGGTACTTCGGCAAGAAGCCGTACAGCTCCGTGATGCCGATTGAGACCTTCGTCCGCTGGTGTGAGTTCATGGGAGACTATCGTCTGACCCCCAAGAACATCGCCCGGGAATACCAGCAGCGGGGGAAGGGGGCCGATGGCAGCGAGACGCTTGACCTCAGTGCTTTGCAGGGAACTGTGGGCCGGCTGGCCCCGGATTACTTCCCCCCAAACTCCTTCTGTGTGGCCCGATTGCCGTGCCCGAAGGAGGTGCGGGAAGGGACGACAAAGCAGGATCCGCGCACGTGGGTCGCGTCTCTTGAACGGCAGACCGCGGAGTTCGCACGCCTGGGGCTGCCGCGGCAGGCGTACATCTATGGGATTGACGAACCCATCACTGAAGCCTACCCGTTTGTCCGGAGTGTTTACGAACTCGTCCGACAGGCTGCTCCGGACTACCCGCTGCTCCAGACGGTGAATCATGATCCCCCGGAAGCGCTTGTGGGCTGCGTGGACATCTGGTGTCCGTTGACCTCGCGTCTGGATCAGGATGCTGAGTTCTACCGGGCCCGACGAGCTGCCGGGGACGCTGTCTGGGCGTATGTCTGCTGCAGCCCGAAGCCTCCTTATGCCAACTTCCTCATCGACCAGCCGGCGATCGCCCATCGTGTGCTGTTCTGGCAGGCGTGGCAGCACGATGTCAGCGGCATCCTCTACTGGTGCATCTGCTGGTGGCGCGGCATGCCCGGACCGACATCCGGGAAGCCGCATTTCCCTGACGCCCCCATCACGATCAAGGATTTGCCGTGGACCTATGGTGACAACGGGGTGAACGGCGACGGCATCCTGATCTGGCCGGGGCCGGATATGACGCCCTATCCATCCGTCCGGTTGGAGATCATCCGTGACGGCATCGAGGATTACGAGTACCTGGCGTTCCTGCGGCAGCTGATCTCCCGGGCCGGAGTGGAGGAGAGGGAGCTTGAAGCGCAGTCAGCACAGCGGACGTTGGCTCGGGCGCGTGCCCTGCTGCGGGTGCCACCTACTATCTCCCGGACCTTCACGGACTACTGTACCAACCCGGCTCTCATTCAGGAACGGCGCTCAGCGATCGGCGAGGCCATCGAGGAGTTACTCGAACTCCTCAAAGAGTGAGTGAGGGGACGCAATAAGGGCTTCAGTGACGATGAATGAATTCCTCCTGCAACGGCGCGTGATCACACTTCTGGCGGCGTGGAGGGCTGTGAGAACCGTGTTCTCTCTGGTCGCGGCAACGTGTGTGATTGGTCCGGGGCATGCGGGGTCAGGCCTTGCATGCGGGGTCAGGCCTTGGAATGTGGATTTGCGAGGGAATGGATTCCAAATTCCAAGGCCTGACCCCGCCCCCTCCCGCCCCCTCTGAGTACAACGTGAACGGGCTGCTTCGCGGTCAGGGAATCGCGGGATGGCACCCGCTCCCACATTAGGGGAAGTCCCCTCCCGTTGGTCAGGGCTCTGACCGGCACCCCGCTGAGTACAACGTGAGCGGGCTACTTCGCGGTCAAGGAATTGCGGGATGGCACCCGCTCCCACATTGGGAGAAGTCCCCTCCCGTTGGTCAGGGCTCTGACGGACAGGGGGAAGACCGCTCCTGTTAGTCGCGGCTCTGACAGGCACCCCGCTGAGTACAACGTGAGCGGGCTGCTTCGCGGTCAGGGAATCGCGGGATGGCACCCGCTCCCACATTGGAGGGCACCCGCTCCTGTTGGTCGCGGCTCTGATGGACAGGGGCATGGCGCCCCGGCCTTGGCACACTACTGTACAAATTCCACTCTCATCGAGAGCCGGCGTTTCGCGGCTGGGATTTCCATCGTGGCGTCGTTCGAGCAGCGTGGGAGCTGATAGGCGAGACGTGATCAGGGAGCCATTGGCCATGACGGACACCCGGAGAGACGCTGTGCAACTGCCTTCCACCATCTGGCGAAGCATCGCGCTCCCACTGGCGTGCATTCAGTTGAGCTGTCTTCTCGCTGCTGCTGCTGATGCCCCTCCTTCGGATGCGGAACTGACCCGGATTCGTGCGCTGCGGAAGGATGCCCTGGCCCGCCCGCGGCGGATCTGGTTCAACCACGATGGCTGTGACGCTTCTTCGTTCCGGGAGAGCCTGCTGGAGGGGCGGAAGGCCACACCCACGGATCTCCTCAATGTGCGGACGACTCCTCTTGCTGCCGCTCAAGTCGATACGCTCTCTTACTGCAGCATCAGTTCTGGATTCAGCAATTTCACCCATCGAACCAAGGTTGGGCACACGTTCACAGGGGCATCGAGTACCAAAGGGCGTAAGAACATCACGCAGGATCTCATCGATCAGGGCACAGATCCACTCCAGGTGATGGTGGATTTCTGCCACGCGAACGACATGGAGTGTTTCTGGTCGATGCGAATGAATGACACCCATGATGCGGGCTGGCGCCCAGGCGCCGGGCATCGGCTGTTTCCCCAACTGAAAAAGGACCATCCCGAGTATTTGGTGGGAAGCTATGAAAACAAGCCCCCGTACGGCACCTGGACTTCGGTCAACTACGCCCGTCCCGAGATCCGTGAGCTCTGCTACCGTTACATCGAGGAAGTTTGTCAGAACTATGATGTCGATGGGGTGGAGATGGACTTCTTTCGGCATCTGTGTTACTTCAAGAGCGTGGCTCACGGCGGGAGAGCCACCCAAGCAGAGCTGGACATGATGACCGAGATGGTTCGCCGGATTCGTTCCATGACTGAGCGGGAAGGGATTCGGCGCGGGAAGCCAATTCTTGTGGCGATTCGTGTGCCCGATTCCGTCGACTATGCGAAGGGGGTGGGACTCGATTTTGAGCGCTGGATGGAAGAAGGGTGGATCGATTGTTTGATCGCCACTGGTTACTTTCGGCTCAATCCCTGGTCGAAGCTGGTCGAGCTCGGGCATGCCTGCGGTGTACGCGTCTATCCGTGCCTCAGTGAGACGCGAATCCGGCAGGACAAGGATGGGTTGCGCGCCCGCCGTTCAGATGCATGCTACCGTGCCCGTGCGATGAATGTGTGGCACGCGGGAGCCGATGGTGTGTACATCTTCAACGAGTACAACGCGGGACGAGGCTACCTGAATGACATTGGGGCCGTGGCCACGCTTCAGGGCAAACCAAAGGCCTACTTCGCCAGCGTGCGCAATGGCTCACCGTCACGTTACCTCACGGGCGGCAACACGTACTCGCGTCTGCGCCTGCTGTCCCCCGCGGACCCGATTCCACTTGTGGTTGGGAGGCGCACCCAGGTGGAATTGGTGATTGGTGAGGATTTCTCGTCGGGGGCAAGAGCGGCCGCCCAGCCGGAAGTCGTGTGTCGGATCGACATCGATGGTGTGTTCCCCAACGGCAATCGTCCTGAGATCACCCTCAATGGGCACGTGCTTCGGGCAGCGACCTTCGTCGGGAGTGCGATGCATTTCCAGGTCGCTCCCTCGTGGCTTAGGCGGGGGCGTAACCGAGTCAACGTTCGCTGTCGGTCCTCGGACGCTGAGGGCGGGGAGGACGGAGCTCCTCGGGAGGGGGAGCCGTGGGATGAGGTATACACGGGCGATCATGTCATGAAGATGCCCGCGCAGCTTCCCTGGCGACGGCTCTTCAACAACCGGAACTGGCTTGAAGAGGTCCGTGACGGTGCGTTGTTCCTGGCCGATCGCGGAAGGGGGCCGAAAGAGTGGGCCAACATGGTTTACCCCTGGAGCGCCGTTCCGTCCAGTACCGCGGTGGTCGAGGCTTCGGTCAAGTTCATTTCGAGCAATGATCCGCTTGGGGTGTGCATGAGGGTCAGCAATGGTCGTTCGGTTGAGTACGTCACGATCGAGAAGAAGAAGGTCGGTCTGCGATTCGCCGGGATCTCTGTGAAACGGGACACGACAGACGCCTTCCATACGTACCGGATCGCCACTCGGATGGACGATGTCTTCGTCTACATCGATGGAAAACTGGCCCTGGATGGCCGAGGCCGGTTCACGACACCCGCGACGGATGAGCAACACTGGCTGGACCTGTCTTACGGCAAACAGGACTGGAATAGGCGCAGTCTCATCTTTGGTTCGGCATCAGGCCGGGGGCGCGGGGAAGCCCTGTGGCGTGATGTCAAACTGCGCGACGATGCCAGGACCTGGCGTGACTTGGCGTTCCTGATCAGCTACCCCCTTCGAGCGCTGGCCAAGCCGGCTTGGGATGTCGACTTCCAGGGAAGCGCTCTTCCCGAGAAGCCGTGGTACACAGACCGCCGTTCCGGGGCGACGGTGGCTGAGATAAGAGACGGATGCCTCTACGTCGCCGACACCGGCACCGAGCCCGGAGATTACCTGTACTTCTCGTACCCGTGGGACGTTCAACCGGATCGTGGTGCGACGCTTGAGGCACGCGTCAGAGTCATGTCCGGATGGTCCTCCATTCGCAGTGATGATGGCGTTCACTCAGAGCGTCTCGAGATTCACCCTACGTGCATTCAACTCAAGGGCCGCCGGCGAGAGACATATGCCATGAACACCACCGACGCATTTCACACGTATCGTCTGGTGACCAAGGGCGAGGACATCAGAGTGTACGTGGACGGAGTGCTGCGCATCGACGGGACTGGTCTCTACACGCATCCGGCCCTGAAAGGCCGTGAAGGTGTTGGTTTCGGTTGTTCCAACAGTCCCTCCAAGGGCAAAGCCCTCTGGCAGTGGATACGTCTGGCGGGCAAGGCGTACGATTGATGGTGTGAACCAAGGAGAAGACACATGGCAGGGACCACCGACCGTCCGAATTTCATTCTGATCATGACCGACCAGCAGCGTGGCGACTGCCTGTCCATCGCCGGACACCCCGTGCTGTTGACCCCGAACATGGACAGCATCGCCGGCAGGGGAGCCTTTTTCCGTCGGGCCTATTCGACCTGCCCAAGCTGCATTCCTGCCCGGCGGTCGTTGATGGTCGGGCAGTTCCCGGCAACGAACGGGATGGTCGGCTTCCGTGGAGGAATCGAGTGGGATGCTCCGCCCACGCTTCCCGGCGTTCTGCGGGACTCAGGCTACCACACGGCAATCGTGGGGCGCAATATGCACCTCCATCCTCCGCGCAAGCGCTATGGCTTCGATGAGATGGTCATACACCCGATGGACTACGATCGGTATGTTGCCGACAACCAGTCTGGCGACCGTATGCATGGGATGTCGCACGGGATCTCCGGCAACGGCTGGACAGCCCGCCCGTGGCATCTCGATGAAAAACTCCATCTCAGCACCTGGACAGTCACGGAAGCCCTCAACTTCCTCGAGCGCCGGGATCCATCGTGCCCGTTCTTCCTCACCGTGTCGTTTGTGGCCCCGCATCCTCCACTCGTGCCGCCTGCGTTCTACCTTGACCGCTACCTGCGCCTCGATCTGCCGGAGCCGTACATCGGGGATTGGGCCACCCCGCCACCAAACGGGGGGCTGGGTGCGGATGTGCAGAGCGATCACGTGGATCTGCGGGGTGAGGCCTTGCGGTCGGCTCGGGCCGGATACTACGGGCTTATCAATCATCTCGACGACCAACTCTACCGACTCCTCGGCTCACACACTGGCATGGATGCCGCAACGCGTCGCAACACGTACGTGATCTTCACGACCGACCACGGGGAGATGCTGGGGGATCACTACCTGTTCCGGAAGTGCTATGCATACGAGGGTTCGGCCCACATCCCTTTCCTGATCAGCGGCCCGGGAGTGAAGCGAGGAACGGTGTGTGATCAGGCTGTGTGTCTCGAAGACATCATGCCAACGGTCCTGGATCTCGCCGGCTGTGAGATCCCTGCGACCGTCGATGGGAGCAGTCTTGCCCCGATTCTGCGCGGGGACACCGACTGCCTCGATCGCGAGTTCCTCCATGGCGAACACGCCCAGTGCTACAGCTACGAGCAAGCCAACCACTACCTGACCGATGGCAGAGAGAAGTACGTCTGGATCACGAGCAGCGGTGAGGAGCAGTTGTTTGATCTTGAAGACGATCCGGGAGAGCTCTGTAACCTTGCCGCCCTTCCCGCGCATGCCGAGCGCGTGGCCCGGTGGCGTCGTCGACTCATTGAGCGTCTTGCCGGCAGACCCGAGGGGTTTACAGATGGGACAAGACTGATCGCAGGGCGCCCGCACGACGCCGTGCTGCCTCATGTAGGCGGGAAGTCGTGAGAAGAGGCAACTCGGAAGAATGGAGACTCGGCAGAAGATGCCGCCCGCCTGTTCTGTACGGCGAGCGGCCCCCCGATCGCCAAGAGAAGATGCCGCCCGCCTGTTCTGTACGGCGAGCGGCCCTCCGATCGCCAAGAGAAGATGCCGCCCGGGGGGCCGTCCGGCGTACCAGCAGAAGATGCCGCCCGGGGGGCCGTCCGGCGTACCAGCAGAAGATGCCGCCCGGGGGGCGTTCGGCGTACAAGCAGATCTACTTCTCCAGGCGCAGGTAGGTCGACGCCCGTTTCCCGGATGCCAGCTCTTCAGCCCTGAGCTCCCACAGGCCCGGCGAGTCGTTTGGTGCGATGTCAAAGACCACGTCCTGCACACCATCTTTCGCGCCATAGTAGCCGCTGAATTCGGCCGCCTGGCCGGACGGACCCAGCAGCTCGATTTGCAGGGGGACGATCGCGGCAATTGGGGTCCCGGTATCGCTTAGCACGGCGATCTTCGCCCGAACCTGGCTTCCACGCTTGATATGCGCTGGTGCGGTCACCGTGATCCGGGCGATGGGGGAGTTGGTAACCATGAAAACACGACCTTCGCATGGTTCCAGTTCAAGGCCGAACTCAAGCCCTCCCGGGGTGTCTGTCGTCTTGACCGGAGCGTGCGTCTTGAGATCGTAAACGGAGCCGCCCGGGCGGCTGATTCGGACTCGTGTTTCGGAGGGCAGTCCATTCTCCATAACGAGCCCATGGTGCCCCACGTAATCGCCGTATTCGCGAAGGTCGTTGATCGCGAACACGTAGTCTGCCTTTCCGTACGTACGGCAGCGCGTGATCACATCGGGGTTTGCGGACTCCGCAAAGCGCTTGTAGTGCGGATCCAGTTCGTTGCGCAACGCAGCTGCCTTTTCCAGTAGCAGCGCCCGGGCCTTGTCCGCCTCTTTTGGACGGTTGTGTCGCTGGATCAGGATGTCTGGCCTGATACGCGGGGCCACGTTCTCGTCGCCGACCACAATTCCCCCGTTGGCTTGGAACGCGGCGACCGTCGCCGCGGCGCTCTCGGTCAGCACATCGCAGTCGGACATCACGAGCACCTTGTAGGCGTCGAGCCCATCGCGCGCCAGTGTTTCCTCGTAGATGATGCGTGGCTGAAGCTGGGCGTAATGCAGGATCAGGTACATATCCCCCGACCAACCGCCGTTCCAGCCGTAGGTTCCACGGCGGGCGAACATCTGGGCCGAAAGGCTTTCGAAGAACGCGACGTCGGACGGTCGATCAGGAACCTGCATCAGCGCGGGACCGAGCGGTTCGAGCACGGTCTCGACCAGTCGCCGCAACTCGTGCTGTGTAGCGGAGTGCGTGAAGCGGTAGTAGTTACTGCCCTTCTTCGAGCGGTCCGGCACGAGCGATTGCCAACCGTGGTACATGATGCCCTGGATCGGGCGCGACAGCTTGGTCCAGAAGGCTTCACGCAAGTGCATTGGTGCGATGGTGATGAAGGGAGCGTCGGGCTGTTCCCGTTCCCACCGGGCTCGGTATCTGTCGCTTGCGGCATCTTTGTCGCCGCCTTTGCCGTCGTCGTGATCATCGAAGAACGCGTCGGTCACCTGGGCCTCTGTTCCGGGCATCGGTGCTGTTTGGTTCCGGTACCAGATGATCTGCGTCATCTTCATGACCTGCTGGGGCAGGGGTGCACCGTCAGCCATGGCAAAGAGTTCGTCGGTAGCCAAGCCGATCCTGATGGGGTCAGGGTACGAGTACGTCCACTGCGATACCACATCGACTTCTCCCCCGTTGCCCCACACGCTGGCCACGCGTACCGCGGGATCATGGAAGGTCCAAAAGTGCTCGTGCACACCGGTCTTGAGGCCCCGGTTCAGGGCCGTGTGCAGTGCGCTCCAACCATCGCCCTGGCCCCACAGCCAGCGGTAGTAGACATAGAGCGGGAAGTCGTCGGGGATCACTCGGTCTGTCGGGAACTCGTTGAGTGTGGTGTACCGCGTGCCGTACTTCGTGTCGACGCCTTCGGGAATGCCGTAACCTGCATGCTTAAGGAAGGCCGCTTTGTCCACGTCGGAGAACGATGGCGCCGAGGCCCCGCGGACTTCGGTGTGTACCATCACGCCGTCAAGCCCCGGGAAGTCGCCGTAGGTCTGGGCGACCGACGCTCCGACGTTGTAGCAGAAGGTCTGGACTTCCGGATGCAGCCCATCGATATCCTCGAGGTGTTTCCCGTCTTGGCCGACACGCAGAAACTCCTTCTTTGTCCGCGCCCACCGACCGGGTGTCAATCCCATCATGACGCGCAACCCCTTGGCCAGGGCGGTGTTCAGCATGGCCTGCGTGTTGGCGACGCGTCCGTCGTCGCTCGCCTGCGTGGGTTCACCTGCATCCCAGATTTTGCGCATATCGGCAGTGCCTCCGAGGCAATGAGTAAAGCCCAGGTCCCGCAGTGTGTCGATCTCCTCAACCACGGTGTCGGTGCCGCCAACTCCCCACATCACGACTGGCATGCGATGGGGCAGGGGACGCGGGACAATCGTGATGGGGAACCGCTCGTCGCTGACGTAGGGAGGCGTTCCCGGGAGCTCGATCCGGGCTACGACGTCGTAGGGCCCGGGAGACAGCGACGTATCCAATGCGTACTCAATTTGGTGTCCGGCTCCCTGGGCAAGATCGGGTACGGTGACACGATGGTCACTGGCCCCGATCATGCCGATGCGGCAGATGGCCCCCTCAAGCGGTCGGCGCATTCTGTTCGTCACACTGAAGCGCAGCGCTACCTCTTTCTCCATGCGCACGAACGTTGTGCGGGCTGATTCCATGGCAAGCGCCGCAGGGCGAAATTCCAGCACGCCGTCGCAGATGCGCACCTGATCGATGAATCCGGGGAAGCCGTGGTACAGACTGCCGTTCCGGTCGCCGATCGTGAGGAAGCGTTTGCCTGGCGCGACTGCCTCGCGACCGGCACGGGTTGTCCCGCCCATTGCTTTGCCATCACGCCAGAACTGTCCCTTGCCCGCACCGTCGTAGGTGAACGCAACGTGGTACCACACGCCTGGCTCATAGACGAGGGGATCCGACGAATACCAGGCGGAGTCGTCGCCATAGCCGAGTACGGCTCGGAGCGCGCGTTTCGTGCTACGCTTCCCGGATGGCCCCAGCACCAACTGGTAGTCAGTGTGCGAGACATACTTCTTGTCGAGGAGGAAGCAGCTGGGGTAGTCTTTGAGTTCAGACTTGGGCTTGATCCACATCTCGATCGTGAACGCGCCCTTGGGGGAGAGCTCTCGGTGATTGGCGATCTTCGCGCCGTGGTTCACGTCCTCCACCGGATGGCCGCGGAACGACTCAAGGCAGCCGCCGAACCGGCCGGTTGCGTTGAGTTTGGCACCCATGAGGGTGATGTCAAAGCTCCTATCGCCCTCTGCTTTCAGTTCTGATCCCGCGTCGAACGTCCACAGCGCGATGACGTGTTTCCCCGTAGCGTCCGAGCCTGTATAGGCCCCCGATTGCCATGATTCTGCCAGTCGCACGGGTTGGTTCTGACCATGTGTCACACACAGTGTGCACATCCATGCCGCTGCCCACAGCAAACGGGTCATGTTCTGCATCTGTTTGGGGCTCATTGTTCATCCTCCAAGGGGGCCGAGACCACGATTGTGACCGGGCGCCATACGCCCCCCGCATGTGCGGTGTTCATGGCGCGGATGGTGATTTGGTTTTTGTCCTGCCACTTGAGCAGCTTGCTCACGTCCAATCTGAACGGCTTGTCCCAGCCAGTTGGGCCAATGTCATGGCTTCCGGCGAATTGCCCGTTGACCCAGACCCAGGCGGATTCGTCCACTCCACCGAACAGCAGAATGGCGTGCCTCCCACCGGGGTTCTTTGGTAAGGTCACGGTCCGCCGATACCATCCATTGCCGATGTAGCCTTTGTGTCCGCACTCGCCCCAGGCCTTCTCGATCTGAATGTCACCCCAGCCGGAATCATCGATGTCTACTCCGAACCAGCCGCTCTTCTCCCCCACTCCTCCCGGGTCAAGCTTGAATTTCCAGCCTTCCCTGGGCAACCGGATTCCCTCCAGGACCTCGGTGTATTGGGCGACGGCTAGCGACGCGGCCTGTTGCACTGTGTTGTCGCCGTCTTCCGTCGCCCGGCGGAGCAGATTGAACGCTCCGATGGACCTGGGCTCGAGAGCCATCAGGGCCAGTACAGCCCCATGCCGGACCAGGGGCTCTGCATCCCGCCCGGCGCGCTTCAGAGCGTCCAGTGCGTCCGGACCACAGGCTCCCAGAGACAGGGCTGCATTTCGGCGCACCAATGGGTCTGTGTTCGCAATCGCCTGGAGCAGCTGCGGGATTGCGTCTTTTCCATGCTGTGCCAGGCATGCAACGGCCGCACGCCTGACCAGCGGATCGCTGTCTGTGAGGGCGTTTGCGGCGCGTTCGCGTGTCAGTGACCCGGAGGCTTGTGCGGACAACAAGGCCGCACGTCGCCTTGCGGCATTGTTGGGCTCGGCCACAGCCCGGTGCGCTGCCACCGTGGCCAGCAGGAAGAGGAGCCCCAACAGAGAGGAGACCTCCCTGAGTCTGTGATGGGGGTGGAGTGGACAGATCATACTGAGAGACTCCTTGCGGCGAACGGGGAGGCGAATGTGCTTCGGGACCAGCGCGAATCGATACGTCTCGAGCAACGCCCAATATACCGGTGTGAGCACGATTTCAATGAGGGAGGATTGCCGGTGTTCGGCAGCTGTCGACAAGTCACGCCTCAGTTACGTGGGCGAGAACTCCAAGACGGCTCGACGGAGTCTCTCCCTCCAGGGATTCCTTGGGCCATCTGCGTCCGATGAAGGGAGAGACTCCGTCGAGCCGCCTCCCGAGACTGAGGCGTTACATCGTCGGCGTGCTCGATTCTGGCGCTGTTTCGGACTGAGGGCTATCTTCTGATGTGCTCCGATCGAGACCCTGTGGCATGCCACCGAACACATTGGACGCCTGCACGACGCCAACGACCAGTGCCTCTGCACACGGTCAATTCGGGTAAGCCCGTTCCTGAGGCTGATCTACTGGGGATTGGACGATCACGTCGATCACCACATCTACCCCATCGTCCCCTCGCGGAACCTGCCCAAACTGCATCGCATCCTGAAGGAGGACATCCCGACCCCGCGGAACGTGTTCGGATGCTGGGCCGAGATGTTCGCCATTGCGCGGGAGAAGGACCACAATCCCGCGCACGAGTATGTCCCGCGCAGTGAAGGGGCAGAGGGAGTGAGTACGCTCAACGACACAGACACAGGTGAGACATGATCGCGTTCAGAGATTTCGCCCCTCAGACCACGAAGAGGGGCTTCCTCAAGACTGAGTTCCAGACATTTGAGGAAGCGTTGTCCGCTGCCAATGAGTGGATTGCCGAAAACCAGATTGATGTCGTTACCATAGAGACAGTTGTCCTACCGGAAATCTGGTCTGAGGATGGAACGACCGATACTGAACTGACGACGAGCGGCGAAATGATGAGATCCTGGTACCAGTTTATCCGCATTTGGTACCGCAACGAGTAGACCTAAGCGGCACCAGGATAGGGTAGGTCCTTTGAACCGGGAAGAGCTGGTGAGTGGTGAATGGCGTTAAGTCAGTGCCTTGGGAGTGCGGTGTGTGAAGACCGAAGAACGCCACTCCGGCAAGGCCTACGTGGCTCACTACGAACGAATTCCGTCACCAGAATCGCGCCGTTTGTAGTAAGGCACGTAGCGCAGCGGTGTGCCGTTCTTCCTGCCCACCACCACTCGTGACCACTTACGTCGTGCGCGGTTCGGTCAAGGCAACGGCTCTGCCAGAAAGCCCTGGCGCCGCAATGACCAGACCGTGCATTCCAGGGCGCGTATCGAGTTGATGCCCCGCGCCGTCAGGTCGAGCTTCAGCATGACACGACGCATGTCTTGCAGGTGCTTCTCTATGAGTTCCTTATCTCCACTGAGGGCAATGGCCAGGGATCCCTCCAGCTGGTTGGCCTCTCGCGACGCAATGCTCTTTCTGTTCTCATCAAAGAAGGTCGCGCATTCCCTTGCTGCTTCGATGCTGCCACTCTCATAGATCTTCCGGATCTCCGGATCTGTTTCAATGCGGCGGAGGATGAAGAAGGCGAGCTGGTTCTGGACCAACACCCAGGCTTCACCTCCCCGTCCACGACAGTGTTCGAGTCGGGGCTCGCGGAGCTGCTCGTATACCTTCCGCCAGTGGGGATCCCCGGTGATGTCTGCGCCTGCCAACACGATGGCGAGAAGGCGTTCGGCCCGGCTAGGCCGCCATGCGTCGAGGGCCCCGAATTTGATGCGTTCACCGGCATCGGAAAGAATGACGAACCGGTCGGCCTCCAGCCGTGTCAGCACATCGCTGAAGATCCCTCGGATCTCGGTCTTCTCCGTGTCGGTTGGGATGACACTGCGGTAATAGCGCCACATTCCGTAGACGTACATCGTGTACTGATCGACCGAGGACTCCGGGTAGTGCGTTCCGCTTCCGGGCAGAACCCCGCGGATGATGATGCCCTTCCTCCGGGCGGATTTGGCGATGAGCCGCAGGCCGCGGTAGATCTTCCGGGCTTCCTGGGCGTGTTCATCCAGACCTGTCACGGCATGTCGATCTACGAGGGCCCCAAGATAGGCTCCCCCGTCCAGTGAGCAGTTTTCAATGGCTGTCCCCCATCCTCCCGTGTTCGGTCGGAGCGCTCTGATCGCCTCTGCGCTCGGGAATGCGATCTGCCGCGTCTTTGCATCCAGATAGGTGCAGACCTGCCAGGTCTGTGGGCAGATGAACTCTCGCCAAAGGACGTCGTGTGTCTCAGCGGCTTTCTCCAGCAGTGCCGCGTCTGCGGTTTGCGTGTTCCTTGTCCGCAAATCCAGCCCTGCCAGGGCGACCCGGCTGATCCACACGTCCTCTTTGCCCATGGAGTAGAGGACGTAGAGCGTGTCGCCGTGGACTACTGCGTCTGGGTACTGCCCGCCTCCTCCACGGCCTTTGACGTCTTTCCGAGGGACCCGCCAGGGCTGCTGCCCGCAGCGCAGGGCATAGGCCCGCCTGAAGATGTACCCATCTGTACTGACCGAGATCATCAGCGGGTCACGCCCGTAGTGTCGGCGCTTGGCGGAGTTGTCGAACTCGGGGGCCATCTGGTTGCCGATGAGGAGCACGGTTCCGTTGTCTAGAACGAGCGTTCGACTGAGGCTGGGGGAGTCGGGGATATCGGTCGGGATGGCGGGTGGCCAGGTGAGGCCGTCGTCCGAGAAGCTGACATAGAGCCGATGGCTGTAACAGTCATCGCGGCCGAGAAGGACATGCCTCCCGTCCTTTGCCTGGTAGACGCTGAATTCGCACAGCCGGTTGGAGTCTACCCCCTGGGGGAATCGGCGGCGGATGTTCTGCTTGAGGATGGCTCTGACCAGGTCGGTCACCTGTGGGGTATCGTGTTTGAGGACGGGGTACAACAGGTCAGCTGCTTCGGGCAGGTTCCTGCCCAGCATGAACACGGGGCCCAAGGTCCCTTCGGGATGTACCTCTCGGGCCAGGCGCGTTCGGCCCTCACGCTTGCGGAACGGGTGGTTCCGGTCAGGTTTCGCGACCGTGCTGGTCCGGTCGCTGTTTTCGAAGGCCACGACGGCTGTGACTGATGCGACGGCAAACAGGCGTTTCCCAACGACGCGCCAGCCCCCTGCCGTCAGGACGAGGCCAGGCTCGTCGCTGGGGACCATAGGAACGGGGGACGGGAACAGCTCTTGCCATCCCGTCCAGTCTTCACCGTCGGTCGAGCGCGACCAGAGGACACGCTGGCCCGGGCCGTCTTCGCCGTAGCGATGATTGCTCCACATCGCGTAGAGCGCCCCATCGTGGCGGAACAGCCGGGAGTGGTGGCTGTAAGCCCCCGTTTCACGTGTGGCCTGGTAGATGAGGGTGTGTTTTGCGCTCTGCAGCACGGGGAACCCGGCTCCCGGTTTGGCCGGGTCAGGCCGTCCGCAGGCCCACATGTGGCGGATCGTCCGTGTCGTTCCGTCTGCGTTCTGCGCCATGCTGACTCCCCCGCTCCACAGAGCAGCCAACGCACAGCCTGCGAGAAGCGAAAGTCGGAATGTACGCTGTCTTCCTGGCATGCTGGCCACCGTGTTTGGTCCTGGTTGACTCACAGGGGACACCATACAGGGCCTCCAAACCGAGCGACAGCCAGCCGGGGACGGTATGTTGTCAGGAACGGAATTTCGCAGAAAGGAACAGCTGGAATGGACGTCCGATGATTAGCCGACACACCATGTGCTCTGTTGGCATGGCTTTTCTCATCCCTTTGCTCTGTTTCGCTGTGGACAGACCCGTGACCACGGCTGCGGAGATCGCGGCCGCGGCTGCCGAAGCTGCCCCGGGCGACACGCTGACCATGGCTGACGGCGTGTGGCAGGATGCTGATATCGTGTTCGAGGGTATCGGGACGGAGCACGGGCCGATCACTCTTCGAGCCCGAACCCCGGGGCGGGTTATCCTGAGTGGACGATCACGGTTGCGCATTGGCGGCGAGTTCCTCGTGGTCGATGGGCTCTGCTTCCAAAATGGGTGGGTGAAGGGGCACGTGATTGCTTTCCGCCGTGACTCGAAACGAGCGGCCAACCATTGCCGGGTTACCAACTGCGCCGTGATTGACTACAACCCGCCTGACAAGAAGACCGATTCCCGCTGGGTGTCCCTGTACGGGACTCACAACCGGGTCGATCACTGCTACCTAGGTGGGAAGAACAACTCCGGTACAACGCTGGTGGTCTGGCTGTCAGATGGACCGAACCACCACCTGATCGACCGAAATCACTTCGGGTCGCGCCCCTATCTGGGGTGGAATGGTGGTGAGACCATCCGGATCGGGACGAGCAAGCGGTCCATGGTCAGCTCGCGGACGGTTGTCGAGAACAACCTCTTCGAGGAATGCAGCGGCGAGGCCGAGATCATCTCGGACAAGTCGTGTGACAATATCCATCGGTACAACACGTTCCGGAGTTGCGGCGGGGCTCTGACCCTGCGCCATGGCAACCGGGACACGGTTGAGGCGAACTGGTTCATCGGGGGCGGGACAAAGGGCACGGGCGGAGTCCGTGTCATTGGCGAGGGACACCGGGTGTTCAATAACTGCTTCGTGGAGCTCACCGGGAGAGGGCACCGCGCAGCCTTGTCTCTCATGAACGGCATGCCGGACGGACCTCTGCACGGGTACGCTCCGGTCAAGGACGTGATCATCGCCCACAACACGTTTTTCCGCTGCCGACAGAGCGTCGTTCTGGGCTGCAAAGCAAGCCGTAAATTGAGCGTGCCGCCGTCGAGGTGCAGGATCGCCAACAACCTTCTGTTCAGCGATACGCACCCTCTGATCGAAGCCCAGGCGGAGCTTCAGGAGAGCGAGTGGATCGGGAACGTGTTCCAGGCCCCGAAACTCGGGATCGCGGAGCGACCCGGCCTTCAACAGGCGGTCTTGGCGGGACGGTCCGGCGTCGATGGTGTCGTTCGCTTCGAGCCCGCGCAGAACGCATCCCGTCCTGTTCTGTCCAACCCGGATGACATCGACGGGCAACCACGGGGTATTCCCCCACATGTGGGTTGTGACCAAACCTCGGATGCTCTCATCACACGGCGTCCGTTGACGGCCGCGGATGTTGGCCCGGGTTGGGACAGGGGGGGGCACGGTTTTCCGGCCGGCAGTTCCCAGTAGTACGCCGCATCCCGTGACCACGTTGGCACGTGGAGCGGGACTCACGTGGCGGCCCCCGGGCGGCCTCCAAGAGAATGGCGGTCGGGGGGCCGCCCGCCGTACAAGAGCAAGAGCAGGGCACTTGTAGGCCGTGCGCCGCCATCGTCGTCTCCCGGAGGAGCGTTTCTTTACCGGTTTCGGGGGCGTGGGTTGACAGGTCGGGCAGGTGTAGATTGCCTGCCCACTTGTGCGGCGTGTTCCCACGCATGGCGGAAGCGATCCGCTTGCCGGTCAGTGTCTTGGCGATCTGGCCCGCGATCGTGACCGTTTCCGGATGCTCGATCATTGCGGATTCTCCTTCCCAATTCAGGCCCCCTTCAGGTGGCGTTGCGGTGTTGTCGGCGCTACGGTCGAGAGGCTGAAGATGGTGTTGAGATTCGAGACTCGATGGTTCGGGATTCGGTTTCCCGGGCGTCTCCCGAATCGGTGAATAACCAATGCCGGATATCCTCATTCGGGATCCGGAGAACCAACAACTGAGTAACCAACAGCCAACATCCCCGCTCGGATGTCGTGGCACTGCTCGATAGAATAGGGGAGCTCACCATGCTGGACCGTGCAACACTCCCGAGCCCATTGAGTTTGACCAGGCGACTTCGTACAGCGATAGGAGTGATAATGACTGGGTTGAGTTTAGCTGCACTCAGTGTTGCGTGGGGGCAGCCTGTTGAGGCGTCGTTCGTCGCCCGGGGCTACAATTTCGAAGTCGGTGTGCTCAGTCAGGATGTGAAGGCATTCCGGAATCGCAAGTATGTGTTTGATGTCGTCCCCGATGCTCTCCTTGGCTGGGAGTTCACGCGCTTGGGCGGTGGGCTGAACTCGCGGGTTCGGGTCGTGGCAAAAAACGATACCATGGTCCATGGCGCCACCTCGACCAAACGCCAGGACATCGACATGGCCGGCTGGATGCAGCATCCCGAGTGGGTCCTGCGTTACACCGACGGCGGTCACACGAAGATGCCGGTCTTCTCGCGGGCTTTGAGTGCGGGAGAGGAACTGGACCTGCCTGAGGGGAGTTGGACGGGGTTGGTGCTGCTGGCGCCGAAGCTTGAGATCGAGGTCCTGGAGTTGCATCCCCAGTACAAAACCGTGCCGGGAACCGTGGTTGATTACGTCCGCTCAGGGAACAAGACCTACATTGGGTCGCCCAGCATCGCGGTTCTTCCCGATGGCAGCTATCTGGCATCTCACGATCTGTTTGGCGGCGGTTCCGGGGCTGATGCGTGTGGGATCACGCGGGTCTTCCGGTCACTCGACCGAGGCGTCACGTGGGACCGTCTGGGTGATATCAAGGGACTCTTCTGGGGGACACTTTTTGTTCATCGCGGGGTGACCTATGCCATCGGTACGTACAGCCGGTACGGCAATGCTGTGATCCGCAAGTCGGTGGATCGCGGAGAGACCTGGACGGAACCCACGGGCGCGAGGACCGGCCTCCTCTTGGCCGGGGCCAGGTACCACTGTGCACCCGTGCCGGTGTTGGTCCACAACGGTCGGATCTGGCGAGCGATGGAGGATGCAGGTGGCGGCGGAGGCTGGGGAAAACACTTCAGAGCGTTCATGATGTCTGCTCCGGTAGATGCCGACCTGCTCGTTGCCGACAGCTGGACGATCAGCAACCGGCTGCCCCGCGACTCAGCGTGGCGCGAAGGGCGCTTCGTCGGTTGGCTTGAGGGCAATGCGGTGGCCACCCCTGAGGGCGAGGTCGTCAATGTCCTGCGTGCTGAGGATCCCAAGTTCGGCTGGTTGGCAGCCGTCATCCGGATCAGCAGCGACGGGAAGACGGCGACCTTTGACCCGGGAACCGGATTCGTGGAGCTCCCGGGTGGGAACCACAACAAGTTCACGATTCGCTTTGACCAGGAATCAAGGCTCTACTGGGCTCTGACCAACTACCGGCCGACTTCTCGCGATGTCCGCAACGCCCTGGCCCTGGCATCATCGCCGGACCTGAAGACCTGGGACGTCCGAAGCGTCATTCTCTTTCACCCCGATTCAGGTCACCACGGATTCCAGTACCCCGACTGGCAGTTCGACGGGGACGATCTCATCGTTGCCAGCCGCACTGCCTATGGCGACGGCCATGGCGGAGCCCACAACTTCCATGATGCCAACTACCTGACGTTCCACCGCGTCCGGGACTTTCGACGGGTGACCATGGCGGATTCGCACCCGCTCTTCAAGCTCTATCACGGCATGCGCGGGAGTGCCAAAGAGAGGCAGGGGCTTCCTCATGGAAGATGACAGCGGCGTGCCTCAGTTATGGACGGTCTCGCCGAATGGCGGCACACCCGCCCAAGTGACAACGAACCCGTGGCGGGTGCAGTCGGCGTTCTCGTGGAGCCCGGACGGGCGCTTCCTCGCCTACGTCATGGACAACAGTGTGTTCACGACCGATGTCGAGACCGGAGAGAGTGTGCGGCTGACGGAGCGTTCGGCAAGCTGGCCGGCACCGACTGACTACAGCTGCTGCTATTCACCGGACGGCGCGTGGATTTCCTTCTCACGGCCGGTCAAGAATGACGGGCAGATTTTCGACCAGATTTTCGTCGTCGCTGTGCCGGAAGGGATCTGACCTTTCCGGACTGCCTGGGAGAGACGCATGATGGGATCTTGGAGCATCGTGGCAATGACAGCAGCATGCGGGATGGCCGGGGCCGCCCACGTGGAATTCGAGGACCTGGGCGCACCCGTCCTGATCCGGAAGCTCTCGATCGTCGCAGTCACGCCGACATCCGCCGGAGGGCATATTGCCTGGGGGTGGCGGAAGCAGGAAGCGCTCGTGGGTGTTGACGTGTCCACGGGGAAGACCTTCACTCTCGACTTCCGCAAGTATCGCGCGGTCAATCTGGCGGTGGCGGCGGGACCGTGCGGAAGCCTTTTCTTCTACGTCGGCACCCCGGGCCGCTTCTTCAAGTACACGCCGGATGCAGAGCTCGTGGAACTGGGTATCCCGGATACCCCGGCATCATACTGGATGGGAGGGCACAGGACCCGCTCCGATGTGCTATACGTGGGCACCTACCCCGAGGCTATTCTCGTCGCCTGCGACATGAGGACAGGGGTTGTGTCTTCTCTCGGTCGGGTGACCAGCGACAAGCGTGAGAAGTACATCATCAAGGTTTCCGCCGCTGATACGGGGATGGTCTACTGCTCCGTTGGTCTGCATCATCAGGAACTGTGGAGTGTCGACCCGAACACAGGCGCTCGTCAACAGATCCTGCCCGAATCCATGGCCCGTGAGCAAGGCGCACCCAAGCTTTGGACCGGGACTGATGGGCAGGTCTATGGGCGCAGTGGCAAAACGAACTTCCTGTGTCGACCTGACGGGATTGTCGAGGGGACGTACAGGGCCCCACGCCAGGACCCGCAGGCAAGGCGGGCCGGCGATTTCACCGTAGGCAATGTCGATGCACGAGGGCGTCTGAGGCTCGTTGAGGCTGCAACCCAAGCCACATCGTTCGTGCAGACCGATTACCCCGGGCGCGCTCCGGCCGTCTTCAGTATTGGCTGTGAACGTGATCGCAAGATCTATGGAGGCACCGTCTTTCCCGGCATAACGTGGCGGTACGATCTTGACAAAGCTGCCTTCGAAGAACTGTCTGACGTGACCCCCAAGGTCATTCAGATCTATGACACCTTCAGCCACCCAAAGGGCCTGTTCTTTGCCAGCTATATGGGGTGTAAGTTGGACTTCTTCGACCCCACATCCTCACGCCGGGCTGGCACTAACCCGCGCCGATTCAAGCGCTCAATCCCCGGCCACGAACGCCCCGTTCAGTGGGAGGCAGGGCCTGACGGGAAACTGTACTTTGGGACGACCCCGGCCAAAGGCCGCTTGGGCGGGGCACTTGTCCAAGTCGATCCAGAGAGCTTTGAGACGCAGATTTGGGACAAGATTATGCCAGACCAGAGCATTGCTTACCTGTGTGCTGTCCCGAACAGCACTGAGCTCTTTGGCTGTGCGTCGGTTGGTGGGGGGAGCAGCGCGATTCCGTCACTTGAGGAGGCGGAGGTCTTCCTGTGGGATACAGAATTGCGGAAGGTCGTCTGGCGGGGACAGCCTGTCCCCGGAACACGGCGTTATGGACGTGCCGTTCGGGGCAAGGATGGACTGATCGTTGGCTTGGCAGGAGGCTCCTGGTACCTGTTTGATCCGGGCAAGCGTGAGACGCTCTACACTGGACCGCTACCGGTGAAACGACTTCACTTCCCTGAGCTCAGCGACTGCCTGCTTGGCCCGGCTGGCCAGGTGGTGGGGCTCGGGGACGACACGGCCTTTGCCATTGATCCGGCGGCACGCACCGTCACCGTGATCGCACGCCACCCATCCCTGAAGAAGGCGCATGGGTTCCTGGTGAGTGAAGACGGTATGCTCTATTACGGGTCAGGCAGCAGCGTTTGGCGTTGCAGCTTGCAGCAGTGATAGAAGCCACTTTCTCCCGCTGTATTTGCTCGAGATTCCGGCCTTCGATAGGAGAATAGACACATGGCCGATCAGTACATCCTGGCTCTGGATCAGGGGACTACCAGCTCCCGGGCCATCGTCTTCGGGCGTTCGGGGCTGCCCGTGGCTGTTGCCCAGGTTGAGTTCCCGCAGGTCTACCCCCAGCCCGGCTGGGTCGAGCACGATCCCGAGGTCATCTGGTGTGGCCAACACGACGTCGCGGAAGAAGCGCTCAAACGTGCGGGGATCGGTCCCTCAGATGTCGCGGCCATCGGGATCACCAACCAGCGCGAGACCACCGTGGTCTGGGATCGACGTACGGGTGAGCCCATCCACAATGCCATTGTCTGGCAGTGCCGTCGTACAGCAGCCATCTGTGAACAGCTGGCGAGAGACGGGATGCGCGAGTCGATTCAGGCGAAGACAGGTTTGGTGCTGGATCCCTACTTCTCCGGCACCAAGCTGAAGTGGATCCTGGACACCATCCCCGGGGCCCGTGAGGCCGCCCGTCAGGGAGACATCCTGTTTGGGACCGTTGACAGTTGGCTTCTCTGGAGACTGACCGAAGGGCGCGTGCACGCCACTGATGTCTCGAATGCATCACGCACTATGCTACTCAATATTCACACGCTCGACTGGGATCCCGAGCTTCTTGGTATGTTGGACATCCCCAGAGAAATGCTCCCTGAGGTCGTGTCGTCGTCCGGCATCTGCGGCGAGACGCGTCTGCTTGGGGACCGGCCCATCCCGATCGCCGGGATGGCCGGGGATCAGCAAGCCGCTCTCTTCGGTCAAGCCTGTTTTTCTCCGGGCATGGCGAAGAACACCTATGGGACAGGCTGTTTCCTTCTCATGAACATTGGAGACCGTCCCGTAACATCGCGGAACCAGTTGCTCACCACAGTGGCGTGGCGTATTGGGGGTGTCACTGAGTACGCGTTGGAGGGGAGCGTCTTCATGGGAGGGGCAACGATCCAGTGGCTGCGCGATGAACTCGGCCTGATCCGGACTGCGGCGGAGAGTGAGACTGTTGCCGCGGAAGTTGAGAGCACCGAGGGCGTCTATCTTGTTCCTGCGTTCACCGGGCTTGGCGCTCCCTACTGGGATCCGGAGGCGCGAGGAGCGATCGTGGGGATGACGCGCGGCACCGGACGGGCTCACATCGTCCGGGCCGCGCTGGAAGCTATCGCGTACCAGACGCGCGACGTGTTGGACGCCATGCAGCGGGATTCGGCAGTACATTTGGCAGAACTTCGGGTCGACGGCGGAGCCACGGCGAATGATCTGCTGCTTCAGGTCCAGGCTGACGTCCTCGGCGCGGACGCCGTGCGCCCCGTCGTGACGGAGACGACGGCACTTGGGGCCGCCTACCTGGCCGGTCTCGCCATTGGCTACTGGAGTGATCGCTCCGAAATCGCTGCTTTGTGGCAACCCGAGCGTCGGTTCACGCCGCGTATGGCTGCCGGACTGAGAGAGGACCACTACAACGGCTGGGAAGCTGCCGTGGCCCGTTGCCGAGGAGATCGCTAGTGACTAAGCCCCATCGTTCCCTTTCGCTGATTGCCCTGAGTACGCTGATCGCGTGGACGGCTGCTGCCGTTCCTGCTCTCTCGCCCTCGATTGAAGCCGATGCTGAGTACCTGTTGACCACGGACGACTTCATGGATGCGCAATTCGGCATGGCTGTGGAGGCCGTCGAAGAGCGTCCGGGAAGACTGACTGTACGCACGACCGGGGGGGAGTTCGTCTTTGAGCCTGAGGCAGGAAGGATGGGGCTTCAACAGCGTCTGGGAAGCCCGCGTGAGATGGGGCACGTCACGTTTCCTCCGGGGGCTCTGTCCGGGCTGAGGGTGGAACGCAAGGGCACGGGGGCTGTCGTGCTTGTGGCCGGGGATGGCGGCCTGCGGCTGCGCATCAACGGTGATTCACTTCTGATGCTCAAGACGACGCGGGCACTTGCGCTTGAGTACACGGTACGCTTTGCTCCAGGCACTGTCCGCCGGCATCGTGGCAACTTGCTCATTCTGGATGAGTGGGGCGGCATGGGGAGCTACGTGGCCACGGGCGCTGCTGCCGCAACCGTCAGCTGGCCGAGGGGGGGGCCTGCGGGGGGATGCAGCGTCAGCTACGCGCTCAAAGCCGGACAGATTCTCTGGCTGGCCGTGGCGCCACCGAAGCCATTCGACTGGGAGAGCTCTCTTCGCGATCGGGTGGTCTGGCACTGGTCACGGCAAACGGGCTATCCGTCGGATGCTCAGCTCGAGGAATGGAGCCGGTACGGCAACATACTTCTGCAGCAGGCCGAAATGATGCTGTGGAAAGACTGGGCCTTGCGCTTTGTTCCGCGCAACGGGACCGAGGAGTTTGAACGCGTCAACCGCACCTGTGAGCGGCTGGGAATGCGAAATATCGTCTACACCTCACCGTATTACTTTCTCACCGGGACCGGGAAGGAAAGCAGGGCGGTGAACAGCTTTGACAACTTCGCGGTGACCCGGTTCGGGCCGGCCGACTCAAGGGGTGCCAACTGGCCCATCTTTCTCAGTGAGATCACTCGAGTCATGCGTGACTACAAGCCGGATGGGCTGTATTTCGACGGCATCTACAGCAGCGTGGTTCGGACCTACCTGCTTGTTCGCAAGGCCCGTGAACTCGTCGGCGACCAGGGGTTGCTTGAGTTCCACGCGACTCTGAGCCCACCGGGAGGAGGCGTGTACCTGCCGCAGATTGACACGTATTTCAACGTCATCCTGCGCGGCGAAGGCGGCCAGGGCGCCTATCAGAACCAGGAATACCTGCGCTATTTTGTCTCGACCCGAAACATCAGCAACGCCACAGGCGTGCTCTGCAACAACAACGCGTTTCGGCTCGACAAGGCGTTCATTTCCGGACTGTTGGATGCCAACATCCGCCTGCATTTTCTCCCTACCTGGCTCAATGACTACCGGAAGGAAGCGATGGAGACGCTCTACTGGCCGGCGTTGAACGACGCTCTGCCCGGACGCGTCGAGGCGGCAGGAATCGCGCGACAGGCGACCTTGGGGAGCTCCTTTGCTGTGCTGCGCCAAGCGGAGCAGTTCGACGCCGCCACGTTCCGGCAGATCGACGTGGCTTGGCCAACTGGCCCGGAACGCACCATCCGGGCGCCGGGAGTTGCCGGTGCAAAGGTCGAGGCTTCCACGGGTAAGGAAGCCCGCGAGTTTCCAGGTGGCTGGCGCGCCGTTTTCAGTCCTAAGAGTGAAGGTGTTCTCTCGATAGGTGATGGCGTCCTTCGCGCTACGGCACGAGAGAACACGTGTGCATACGTAGAGCGCGCCCTTCCTCCTGACACGGTTGCTGTGACCTGCAGGGTCCGCTGTACGAAGCAGGGCGGGGCCTCCTGGGGGCCCGGTCTGATGTTACGCATCGGTGATCAGTACCGACGCATCAACGTGCGGAGTGACAACCGCATCGGCGTTGATCGTCCCGAGGGGCAGTTGCTTTTCGGCGGCTACCGTCAAGGAGCATGGCACTGGATCCGGCTCCGGATGGTTGGGGAGTTCCTCCTGTACGAGGCCTCGACTGATGGCAAGCGCTGGCGTCGCCTTCAGGTCGATCGTGTGGGCACTCCCAATGGCGACAGGCGACTGGCGATTGGTAAGATCGCGAACAACGGTAGCTGCATCGACTACGCCCAAACCGGTGGCGAAGGCAGCGGCGACATCGCGGACGTGCAGATTTTCGCCGAGAATCCGGATCAGGGCCGTCGCTGATATCCGTGGGTATTTGTGTGCGACCTCACGCCATCTGAGCACCGGTCAGTCGCCGTCCGGAGGCCGCCTCCCACACTGAATCGGCCGCCCCCAAAGTGGGAGGCGGCCTCTGGACGGCGACCGGTCTGGCCCGCGAAGGCAGTTACACACTCGGTTAGGAGCGACCGAACAACTGGCGAAGGCTAGGCTCGTGTGTAACTTCACCACACTTGAGCACGGAACACACCGTTGGAGGTGCCGCTTCTCCGTAAGCGGCCGGGCCGGTTGTGTCCCGTGGCCGCGTCAGGACGCGGAACGCGACCGCACGCGGCAAAAACCGGCTCCTCCATGCGCTCTGAGTGAGACAGAAACGCTGTGAGGAGACAAACTGACCATGAAGATTGTGCTTAGGGAGGTGTGAAATGAGACGTACCGTTCTTTCCGTGTTGGCCGGCTTGTGTGCCCTTGTCGGCGCAGCCTGCTCTGCAGGACCGGCGATCCGGTTGGGTGAACGCCTCCTCTTCGGTTGCGAGGATGCCAAGGCGGTGGCCCGTATCCAGGTTCGCGAGTTGACGACTCTCTCACCGTCTTCCACATGGGCTTCGGAAGGTCTGGCGTCGATCCGGGTTACCTATGAGGCGTGGTCGGAAGGCAAGGAGCGTTGGCCGGCGATTGTCCTGTCCCGCAAAGCTGGTGCATTCCCGGTCGCCGACTTCAGTGCGTATCGCCGTTTGGCGGTGGACGTATTCAATCCGGGAACGAGGATCACGTCGCTTAAGCTCCACTTGCGCGACGGGAAGGGGAAGCGCTTTTCCAAGGTACTGACCATTGAGCCAGGGGTGAGCACGTGCAGCGTGACCATCGACGAGATGAACATCGACACGACGGACATCGCGGATCTCCATTTCTACTGCAGCCAACCCGCTGAGGGATTCATTGTCTACCTTGACAATCTCCGCCTGTCCGCAGGACTGAAGGAGGATTTGGCAGATCTCCGTCGTGACCTTGTCCGACTGAACACTGAACTTGGTGACGGGCGTGACAAGCTCGATGGCGCAATGCCGGCAGCGTTGGTGGATAGGCTTGCCGAGCTGCCGAAGTTGGGCGTGGCTGTCGAGCAACTGGAACGTGGCCTGGCTGCAGCTCCGCCGTCGATCCCGGACGAGATGCAGCGGACGGTTGAGGCCGCCCGGAAGGAGGTCGATCGCCTGCAGGTGAAGGTCATCCGAATTGCGGCGGTCGCGCCGTTGCTTGGAGCGGCAGTTCGGGCCCGGAAGACCGGTGCCGAGGGTTTTGTTCTGGCTGTGGAGAGCTCGATGGTCAAAGTCCCGCTTGAGGCTGGCCTCTTCTCGAGCGCCTTTGGCCGTGAGGTCCAGCTTGAGGCGGCCCGCAATGAGAACGAGCACGCACAGGTTGTCGTCGTGCCGTTCGCCGGAGATCTCACCAACGTTCGCTGGCGAGCCGAAGATGCGTTCGGACCAGGTGGCAGCATCGTTCCGTTGCAGGTGCGCCTGGTCGGCTACGTCGACTGCAAGCAACCCTCGTATCCAGTGTCCCGGACGGGATGGTGGCCGGATCCGCTGATCGAGTCGCAGGAACGTGTCAAGCGCGTGCCGATGGGTGAAGTGATGCCGCTCTGGGTCTCGGTCAGTGTTCCGAAAAGTGCGGAACCCGGCGAGTATCGGGGGCGTGTGGTTGTGCAAGCAGACGGCCTGCCGGAACAACAGATAGGTGTCACCATTGATGTATGGGACTTCGAGCTGCCGGAGCACACATCACTGCGCACGGCGCTGAGCTGGCGGAACTTGTCAACGAAACTCTACCCGAAGGAGCGCATCCCTGAGCTGAAGGCAGCGTATGAGAACTGGTTGCAGCGCGAGTATCATCTCAACGTGGGCAACATCTACGGGGGGCCTCCGGGGTGGAGCGTGGAACGCTTGCGCGAACTCCGCAGTATGGGACTCAACGCGATCAATCTTGCCTATTTCACCGCGCCGCGTGAACCGGACTTCGATGCGGACGCGTATTGGAAGCGATTCGATGTGTTGGTGGCCAGGATCAAAGCCTATATGCCCACCATCGAGGCGGCCGGCGTGCGCGACTTGTGCTACATCTACTGCTTCGATGAACGTCCCAAGGAGCAGCTGGACGTGGTCTTCGAGACCGCTAGGAAGCTCAAGCGGATCTGGCCGGACATCGAGGTGATGACGACGGCCTACGACACGACGTTTGGTCTCGATCGCCCGGACGGCGCTGCGATGGATATATGGGTTCCCCTGACGCCAAAGTTCGACAGCCACTCCGAGCGCCTCAACGAAGCCCGAGCGAAGGGACGCGACATCTGGTGGTACATCTGCATCGGCCCGAGGAACCCTCATGCGAACTGGTTCCTGGAGTATACGGCGATCGAACCGCGTCTCATCATGGGAGCCATGACGGCGAAGTACCAGCCCGGCGGCTTTCTGTACTACGCGGTCAATCGCTGGCCGCTCAATGACCGGGTCATCACTCAGGGATCGAAGACGTCCTGGAATCCGGCCAGCTACAAGAACAACAATGGGGATGGCAGTATCATGTGCGCGGGGCCGGATGGACCTGTGGCCACCATCCGTCTCGAGAACATCCGTGACGGTATCGAGGACTACGAGTACTATGTTCTCCTGCGTCGCCTGTTGGCGGAACGGCCTCCAGAGAGCTTGGTCGGGAAGACACTGGGAGGCATGGGGAGAGCGCTGCGACTGGGGATCGGGGGCGAAGCGGGTGAGGTCTCGGAGAAGGTCGTCCGCACGCTCAGCGACTTCTCGTATGATCCAGCCGTCCTGAGAGCCGAGAGGCGTCGGGTCGCCAGGGCCATTCTGCGGCTGAGGAAGTAGTGAGGCGGTGATTGGTGATCCATCCGAGCCGCGACTTGCGGGAGCGGTATCCGTCCGGCGTCGGAGGGGCAAGACCGCTTACGTTGTGCGCGGCTCGGTTAAGAGGGGAGCGGTCCCCGTTTGGCGTCGGATGGGCAAGACCGCTTACGTTGTGCGCGGCTCGGTTTGGGCAGAGCCCTGACCACCGGGATGGCCAACCGCTTCCGCAAGTCGCGGCTCTGTTAAGAGGGGAACGTCCGGGCGACGGGCTCACTTTGCCTTGCGCACAACCCCGTAGTTCAGCATGAAGAATGGTGGTCCGCCTTCACGTCCGCCCTGCTCCGTGTTCTCGATGAGCAACCGGCTCTTGCGCGCCAAGGCTGCGGCCGGGATTCGGTAGGTGTGGTGGGACCAGCCGAAGCGGACATGCGGGTTTTCGCCCTCGAAGATGGCGGTGCCGTTCACGGTGATGCGGATATCGCACTTGGCCTCCCAGTCGTCGTCTTGAGCACAGATGACCAGCTCGTAGTCGCCTTCGGGCGGGAATGGTTCTACCCGGAAGGTCGCCTCCATCCTCGGGTTTGCGCTGCGAGTCGCATAGACCCAGGTCGCGAGGCGCTTTTCGCAGCGGTTGGCATAGTGCTTGGGACCATACCCGCCCATGAAGTCATAGGGGGACAGGAACGTGTCGGTGTCTTCAGCGAAGGCGACTTCCTTTTCGGCGTGAGCCTGCGTGGTTGCTGCGTCGCGTCGGTAGTCGGCCAGATCCGGGGACTTTGCCAGGCGATCATGGAACCGATTGACCTGGGTGACGTGTCGAGCCAAGCCTGTCCACCGTTTGACCGCAGCTGCGTTCCGGTTCTCCTGGATCTCCTGCCATACCGCGTTAACGACCGCGAGCTTCCCCTTCATCTCAGGCAGTTTCCGAGCGGCTCCCGGCGTGCGGCGCAGCCCGAACGGATCGAAGTAGGAGAGGGCGCTGTTGAAGGCCACGAGGGCGGGGTAGGTGTCCCGGCCGACCAGCTTCGTTGCGGCCTCGCGGATCGAGCGCTCGGGATCATAGGCTTTCGGGTTCCAGCAGTAATCGCTGCACGCTGCTGCTGCTGCGGCATAGGTCGGCATCATGCAGTTGAACATGTAGGTGTCCAGGCTGTCGAGGAAGCCGTCGTAGAACCACTCGTTCAGGATGGGAATCGGGTCGGTGACGTAGTGGTAGAGGAACATGTGGGGCATCGCGAAACCGTTCTGCCAGTACACCGGTTTGCGCTTGAGCCGTTCAGTGACCCAGGCCACATCGTCAGCGGTCACGCGTCCGGATTTGACCCGTGGTCCGGTCCAGAAGATCTCAATGTCCTCGGGCAACTTGCTCCCCAATGCGAAGAGGTAGTCGTCCCGCTTTTCAGGGTAGAGAGCCGGGGAGTTAGGCCCCCAGTAGAACGGTGGGCAGAAGAGGATTTTGGCTTTGGGGTGGCGCGCTTTGAGTTCCCGGTGGAGACGGAGGAGGAGTTGCGTGTCAGCTTCGCGCGCGGACCCGAATCGCTCCATGTCTTCCGAGCTGATCGGGAAGCGGTGGTCGTCGTATTTCAGACACAGATGGCCGCCGAATTCTGCGACCTTGCAGGCCCAATCCAGGATGACCTGGAAATCGCGTTCATCGGCGCTGCGGATTTTCTGATCGGTGACGGTTGGGTTGTGCCCGGCGTACCACTCGATCCCATACGGGGTCAGCCCGTCCCCGTAGGCTTTTAGGTCGGCGAGGATCTCGTCGCTCAATGGTTGGCGCCAGCCATCGTAACGCGCCTTCTTGGTTGGGGCCGCGCGGTCCAGAAGGGCAGTCTGGAATACAGGCTTGTTGATCTTGAAGGTGAGGCAGTAGTCGGTCCCGTTGACCCACGTCCCACCAATGAACCCGCGATTAGGCGTGGTTGGGTAGTCGACGATCTCGGCCGCACGGACAACCGGGGCATTCTTCCGGGTATGGACCAGCTGGCCGAACGACGACACCGCCCAAAGGAGGCCCAACCGGTCGTGGCCCTGCAGGACTATGACGGCCCGTTCCCCCGGCTTCCCGCAGGCCATGATGTAGGCCTGCTCCCGCGCGGGGATGGCTGGGACATCTTTGAGCATATCGGCACTCTTGGCGGCCCCAAACACGATCAAGGTATCGACCTCGACTGAGGCGTCGTCGACGATTCTTACCGTGCCCCCGAAGCGCTCGATCCGCTCGCGCAGCCTTGTCACCAGAGGGCTCTGCGCTTCGAGGCCTGCTGCCAGGAGCAGACCGGTTTCCTGCAACGTGTAGAATTCGTCGTGATAGACGGCTTGCTGTGGCGTAGGCAGCACGGTGCCGGTGTAGAACGGCATGCGGAGTGGGTCACTGTGGTCCGCGCCCGGCTCAGCCGGCGGCAGTGCGGCCAGGATCCCGGCGATCTTGCGGTCAGCCGTTCCCTCAGTTGGGGGTGCCGCTTCAGCCGGCTTGGACGGCTTGGTCTTCTCGGCTGCTGCGGTGCGCCTGGCGGTTTGTTTTGGCTGGCCGGCTGCCTTTGGCACGGGCGCCTTCCCCCGTGCGAATACGCCGTCACTGACAAAAAAGCGGATTTCCTTCTGGCCATCGCTGACGGCCAGGTCGGGGAACCGATCACCGTTGATGTCGGCTACCCGCAGGTGATAGCAGAGCGTTTTGAGGGACTGATGGGCTTGGTTCAGATTTGTGGGGAATGTTCCCGCTTCCGTTTGCAGCAACACATGGATCCGGCGCTTGCTGGCGTCCGCCACCAGGAGATCGGAGCGTCCGTCCAGATTCAGGTCGCAGGTAACCAGTTGGCCACTCACGCCATCGAGTCGGGCGGTTGGTTCTGGGTTTCCAGGAAAGTCGAGGGGGGCGTTCTGTTGGTACAGCACGAGAGCCCGCTGTTTCGTCTTTCGGTCGTACAGGGCAGCGACGATGTCGGCTCGGCCATCACCGGTCAGGTCTGCAATCTGGACACTGCTGACGGGGAGTGGTGTCTTGATTTCCAGCAGCTGTGCCAGGTCCCGGGGCCTCACCGTCATGGACGTGAAGGGGCCGTAATAGACGCGGATGCCGTGAGGCGTGAGGAAGACCATGTCATTGTGCCCGTCGTGATTCAGATCAGCAATCAGGGCGCCACGGTTGTCGTTTGCGGTTGGGCCATAGCAATAGCCTACGTCAAAGGTGTCTCCGCCCTTCCACTTTCGCCAAGCTGGTCCGCAGAGCAGATCGATCGCTCCGCCAGGGCTGAGACGACCGGCCATCACCATTCGGTCGCTGTCATTGGTGGTGACCGATGTATGGAGCCTGGAGAGGCCTTCCGAACCGAGCAAGACGTGCACAGCCCGCCGGCTCTGCTTCACCGCCAGATCCGTCTTCCCATCGCGGTCGAAGTCGCCGGCCCACAGGCCCCAGGGCGATCGTACGTTGAGTTCGTGGTCGGCCGGCCCCCGGAAGGTGCCGTCAGGGCGCGCGAAGAAGAACTGCAGCTTGTCTTTCGCGTGGTCGTAGGTCTCCTTGGATCCCGGCAAACGATGCCAGGAAGTGACGGCAAGGTCCGTTCTCCCGTCCTGGTTGAAGTCTTCGAGTTCCAGTCGGTACGGGCAGCTGAGCCCGGTCAGTGTGTGAGTTGGCGTGTCCGGCAGACCGGCGCGGAGGACGGCGGAACCGACCAGGACCAAGACTGCAATCCTGCCGGAAAGGCGACCATGGGGCTTAAGGGCCATGCCGGGTTGGGCCCAAATCGTGTCAGTGTACTGTCTTCTCATGATGCGCAGCCATCTCTGTGTGGGCGTTCTGTAAGGCGTTGCGGGTTTCCCCCCGGTCAGCGACCGGTAAGGATGGCGGTCTGCCTCCCGGTGGTTCGCCTCAATATGGCTGGTCTCGGGCCCCGGTCCAACTCAGGACCCGGGAACTGCCGTGCGGCGGGTGGGTCGTAGTAACTCAGCTCAGGCTGTGCCGCCCTCGAGCAGAGATTGCGTTTGCGGTGCCGTGACTTAGAGTTGAGGCCGATGTCAGGGGCAGGTGCGGGACTGCTGAGAGATTGGAGATCCGAGCATGGATTATACGTGGAATCAGATCGGTTTTGCGTTTGGGCTTACGGTGTTCGCCGGGCTTGCGACTGGTGTCGGCAGTATCCTTGCGTTCATGGCCAAGCGCACGAATACGCGCTTCCTGTCGGGAGCACTGGGCTTCTCTGCCGGGGTCATGATCTATGTCTCTATGGTGGAGATTTTTGTCAAGGCTCGTGATTCTCTGGAGGCAGCCCTGGGGTCGCCCAAAGGTTACTGGATGACCACCCTCGGTTTCTTCGGCGGAATGCTGTTGATCGCCGTCATCGATAAGTTTGTGCCGTCGTTCGAGAATCCGCATGAGGCCCGCAGTGTCGAGGATATCGATCCCGCGGAGCTGGAGGAGAAGCGTCGGGCAGGCGAGCTCAAGCGAATGGGGATGTTCTCGGCGTTGGCCATCGCGATCCACAATTTCCCGGAAGGGCTGGCGACGTTCGCCGGAGCCCTCAAGGACCCGACGCTAGGCGTGAGCATCGCCGTTGCGATCGCGATCCACAACGTGCCTGAAGGTATCGCCGTGTCGGTCCCTCTGTACTACGCCACCGGAAGCCGCAAGAAGGCCTTCATCTACTCCTTCCTGTCGGGGCTGGCCGAACCGGTCGGTGCTGTAGTCGGCTTCTTTCTACTGCGGACGATTTTCAATGACGCGGTGTTCGGCGTCGTCTTTGCCGGCGTGGCGGGCATCATGGTGTTCATCTCTCTCGATGAACTTCTTCCCACTGCTGAGAAGTACGGGGAACACCACATCGCGATGTATGGTGTGGCCGCAGGCATGGCCGTGATGGCGATCAGCCTGCTGCTCTTTGCCTGATCAGAGGGGAGGCATTGGCCCGTAATGGACGGTTGACATGCCAACCGGCGCCTCGAATGCGCCGATGTCCGGTGCTTTCCCGTGGAATCGATCATTGAAACCGGGAAGGACGGCTCCGCGGTTGATGCAGGGACTGTCTTTGCTGAGCCCATAGTCGTTCTTCCCCGGCGCTACGAATGATGGGGGTGTTGACATGCCGTTCCTTTCCTGCCCGGTGGCCTGGGAGAACGCCTGCCGGGAGGCATACGGTGTCCGGGCCCAGCGGATTGCCTGGTTGCCGCTGGTGGTGAACACGTTGTCAAAATCGAAGTCAACGGGGTTTGTTTCACTCCAGCTGTCCAGAGCGTAGGTCGTGCCGACATAGATGTTGTTCCGTGAGATGATGTCCGACCACTTGCTGTATCCCTTGAAGAGGAAGCCGTGTTGCCCCGGTACGCGCGTCACGCAGGTATTGTGGTAGAGGAACACCCAACGGGTCGACAGGGGAGATCTGACGTTGAACTTGAACGGGTACCCGGAGAACTCGCCTACGCTTCGCCAGTCAACCAGGAGATTGCGGAAGATGTAGGTCGGGCCCAGGGCACAGGGGGCCACGGAGATGCCGGTCAGGAACCCCCGGATCAGGTTGCTGTAGATCCGGTTGTTTATCCCCGCGCCGTCCGTCTCAATGCCGTCATCACTGCATTTGTCGATCAGGTTGGAGTGGAAGTCGAGGTTGGTTGTGGGGCCGTCGGTGGATCGCGTGTAGAGGCCCGCTGCATCGAACATGTCCCTGAATGCGTTGTGACGAATCACGTTCCCGGTGTTGGGGATGTCGCTCGAGTAGATCCCGACTCCCCCCGACTCGTAACCGATTCCCCCCATCTTCACTGCGTGCCAGGACCATGTGGTGATGGGGGATTCGGTGAATGAGCAGTTCTGGATGGTGTTGAAATCCGCATCTCGTTTCAGGGTCACGCCGACCCCTGTGTGGTGGAACGAACAGCGGTCGATGAGGACATGGTCGGATCGCTCAAGGTGGATGCCGCGGTGGTAAGTCCCGGCCCCATAGTAACAGAATTCCAGGCCGATGATGTGGACATGAGCACGACGGGTCAGGGTCAGTCCGGTGGTGAAGCGCGGGATGGTCACGCGGTGCTTCTCCGGAGACGTTCCACGGGGGAAGCGGACGTACAGGAAGCCGTCCTTCAGTGCATAACCGACCTCCTGCTTCCAACGGCCGGCGGCCAGGTCCTTAAGAGCTCGGAAGTGGAAGAGCTGCCCGCCGTTCAGGTACGCGTTTGTGGGGCTTGTTTCGCAGGGCGTTCGGTAGAGGTCGGCGGTGCCGGAAACGGGTGTCCATGTCGTAGAAAATGCCGGATCTGTACCATCCAGAATGGCTGCTTGTCCCGGAGCACTGCGCACCACGACCGGGGCGTGTTCGGTCCCGGAGATCGGGACGTCGAGATCGCCTTCGTAGTAGCGTCCGCCGGCGAGGATGATCGTGTCTCCGGGTCTGGCAAGGCCCAGCGCCTTCCTCAACGTTGCCAACGGCCGAGTCGGCGCGAGACCGTCGTGTGTGTCGCTTCCCGCGGGGGAGACGTGCACGATCCGGGCGTCGGGTTTCGGGAATGCGTCGTTCCGGGTCGTGACCCGCGTGGTGGTCTCCCCTGCGGGGATGGTGGACGAGGAAAGGCGGATGTCGTACGCGGCGCCGGCGTCAAGTCCGATGATGCTGCCGGCGAAGCGCCCGGGGCTGATCTCTACGAGGGGGTGTGCCGGTCTGAAAGGGCCGGTCTGATCAACTCTCCTGATGGAGACTCTGATCGTCGCCTCGGCAGCGGGTGGGGAGGGGAACTGCACATCCAGACCGACGTTGTTGAAGGTAGCGACGGTACTCACTGTCTGGCCGAGCAGCGCCGGTGCAAGAATGGCGGCAGTCAGCACACACCTACAGGCGACACGCAACGCGGAGGATTTCTGTTCAGTCACTGCTGATGCTCCTCTACTCTCCCGCCAGGTCGATCTTGAAGATCCCTTCGGTTCCCGCCAGGATCCAGCGACCGGCCCGGCTCTCGGTCAGTAACCCGCAGTTTCCCGCGTCTGCCACCGGTGTGATCACGTTCGCCTCCAGATCCCAGCGCTGCAGTCGTTTGTTTCGAATGTAGTAGAACAGGCCGTCGCTGCCTTGGTGCAGGGATGTAGGAGGGGCTCCGGCCATCTTTCCTTTGTACAGGACCTCGCGCGTTGCGGTGTCCACGAGTGCGACCTCCGCACCGTCTGTGGCCACAAGTACGCCGGCTGCGCTGATGCCGCTGACGTAAGTATTCTCGGAACCCGACCACAGCACCTCTTCATGCACGGTCTTGCCGGTGGTCAGGTCGAACGCGTACAGCAATGAACTGGGCTGGGTCGGTGGGCAACTGCGCGACGTTCCCCAGCGCCAGGTTCCCCCCCACAGCAACGTGGTCACCGGATCAAGGGCAACGGCGGGCATGTTCTGGTCTTTGACCGGATGCTTGTAGACTTGGATGTCGTCTGTCTCGGTATCAATCACCGTGAGGGCGCCCCCGAGCACACCATACTCACCGTCGGTGCAGATGATGACCCGCCGTCCGTCCGTGATGGCCTGTCGGGGGCGCGTCTGTTCATGTTCCTCGTGCAGAGCGATGAGTTCGCGAGGGTTCGTGGCCCACTCGTATGGCATACCCGGGTCATACCGCATCAGGACGGCCCCGCCATAGAGCCCCATATAGAGCTTGCCGCCCACGGCGACTGCGCATTGCCCCTGGACCCCTTTACTGTGGAACATGTTGTAGACTTGACTGAAGTTCCCTGTTTCCGGGTCGAGTCTGACGAAGCCTTTGTTGATGCCTGGCGACAGCACCACGCAGCGAGGGGAGACCGTCTCGAGGTACATCACGTGGCTGGGTGTCTCGGTGTAGTTCGGCAAATGACCGACCTTGAAGTCTCCCGTGTTCAGGTCAAAACGCAGCAAGCACCCGTAGTCGCTTACCCCGATCACGGCATCGCCGGGGTCCGCCAGTTTCCACTTTTCCACCGGCCAGTTCGTCGCTCCGCGGAGGATTGCGCGAGGCGAGTTGTTGCCCTCTGCGTCCTTTTCCAGAACGATTTCCCAGAAGCGCCCCGTTGGGAACGACATCGCAAAGAAGCGCCCGTGTGTCCTGAGATGGCGCGCAAACGTGCTGTCGCCCTCTGGCGGCTTTGGCAGGCCGAAAGGAGGACCACACATTTTGGCCGGTGTGCCGACGCGTTTGCCGTGCTCGAACGCGCGCGTTACGGGGTCAAACTGCATCCATTGCTGTTTCGGATGACACCCCAGGAAGTGGATGCGCCCCTCGCTGTCCTCGCTGACATAGGTGGCGTAACGGGCATCGGGAACGGTGTGCTGCCAGAATTCGCAGGTCCCGGTTGCGGGGTCGAATTCACCGAAGCTGGCTGTTGGGTATGACCCGAAGTAGATCCGCCCATTTCTTGCTGCTACCGATCCCCAGGTCATCTCGTCCCTGGGGTAGTCTACGCTGAAGCGAGTCAGGGTGTGGGTGGTGACATTGTGTTTGTAGACGCACCCGTCTTTGTGTGGGGGCAGGTAGAGGTGTCCGTCCGGACCGACGACAGCGTTGCTCGCTGAGCCGTGGTTCTTCGGGACTGAGACGCGTTGGGTCGTCAGGTCGTCCGAGTTAACGAAATAGAGGTATGCTCCATCGTGTTCACCAGGTGAAGACACGACCAGCGTACGGCTGTCGTTGAGCTGCAGGATCTGTCGGGTCCAGCCGATGAACAGGGCGAACTTCGGTCGGCAGACCAACTCAGGTCTGGGCAGATCCCCGGACGGGTTGCGCATCTGAGGCGCTCTGCGCAACGAGTTGGGGGCAGCGCTCAACGCGGCGCCCGCAACGCTGAGCACGAGCAGACCGGTCCTGACGAGAGGTGGTGAGCATCTCACTGTGGGTGTCTCCGATTGGTCCACGGGCACGACTGGGGTATGTTAGCGGGAGACGATCAGACTTTCCACAAGTGGCCGGCCGTGCCACATGCCATTCCAGGATACCACGTGACGATTACCACAAACTGGCATACGCACACATTCCGCTGCAAACACGCCAGCGGCGATGTCGAGGACTACTGCCGGGCGGCCCTGACCCAGGGCCTGACCACGCTCGGCTTTTCTGATCACACGCCCCTGCCTGACCGGCGCTGGAACAGCGTGCGAATGGAGATGGAACAGCTTCGTGACTATACAGACGCGATCGATGAGGCCCGTGAGGCATTTCCCGACTTGAGGGTCGTCAAAGGACTGGAGTGCGAATACGTCCCTGAGTTCACCGGTGTGTATCGGGACATCTTCCGTGGCGAATATGAGATGGATTATCTGGCGGGGGGAGCCCACTGGTACCCATACGATGGCGAGTGGGTGGGGCTTTACGGACCGGATATGACCCCGGCGATGCTTGCGGCCTATGCCGACTACATCGTCGAGTGCATTGCCAGTGGCCTCTTCGCCTACATTGCCCATCCCGACTTGTTTGGCAACGCTTACTACGTGTGGGATGGTGAAGCCCGGGCGTGTTCACGCGCCATTCTGTCTGCTGCGGCTGCGGCAGGCGTCCCGCTTGAGTTCAATGCCTATGGCCTGCGCAAGCCGTTGACCGACACGCCCACCGGCCCTCGGCACGGCTACCCGTGGCTGCCGTTTTGGGAGCTTGCCGCGGACTACGATGTCCGGGTCCTCGTCAACTCGGATGCCCACCGGCCGCAGGATGTCGCGGGGAAGGTTGAGGAGGCGGCGGACATCGTGAGGGAGTTCGGACTGAACATCATCCTGGATCCGTTGGTTGCTGCAGACGACGCTTGACGCATGGCGCCTCCTTTCCTGGAGGCCGGTTATCCCTAACCGGTGCCTTCCTTCCTGGAGGCCGGTTATCCCTAACCGGTGCCTTCCTTCCTGGAGGCCGGTTATCTCTAACCGGTGTCTTCCTTCCTCGAGCCGGTTATCCGTAACCGGTGCCTTCCTTCCTGGAGGCCGGTTATCCCTAACCCGTGTCTTCCAGGCGTCGGGGTGGCAGTACAAACCGGTCGGGACGGCCGGAGCTCCAGGAACGGTTTTTCGGGGTGGCCGCCTGGCTTCAGATTCCCGGTTGGTCGACGGTCACGACGTTGTTCGTGCGGGCTGATTCGAAAGCGGCATCGATCACCGCAATTTCTCGTCGGAGTTCCGCGTACGTGACAGCCGGGGGCGCGCCGTCGTTGAGGACGGCCGAGATGTTCTCGTAGTAGTCGCGCCAGCGTCCGGGCAGCGTGGGAATGGTGTATTCCTCCTTGCCGTCGCTGAGCGTGCCGTAGATCTCCGTCGGCTCGACCGCGGCATCGATGTCTCCGGTGGACATGGCCGCTTCCTGGGGATCCAGTCCGAACTTACGGAAGGTTCCCTTTGTGCCGCGAACATAGAAGCGCGGCTTGCTGAGCGCGGCCATGCTGGAGAAGTCGCAGACAGCGGTCTGTCCGCCTGCAAAGGTGATCACGACTAACGCTTCGCTCTCGACATCGGTGTTGTCGTAATCGTGGTGCATACGGCAGTAGACGCTCTCGATCGCGTCCGGGAAGATCAGGCACGCCTGATCGATGAGATGAGCCCCCAGGTCGTAGAGCTTGCCTCCGCCCATTGCGGCCACGCCTCGCCAGCCACCCCAGGCGCGGAACGTCTGCCACGACATCTCGAGCCAGCGGACCTCCCCGAGAAGGCCATCGACCATCAGTTTGCGGATGGTCAGGTAATCGCCGTCGAACCGTCTGTTCTGGAACACGCTGAGCATGACATCGTTTGCTTGGGCCGCACTGATCATTCGCTCGCAGTCGTCGAGAGTCAGACACATGACCTTGTCCGTGACCACGTGTTTGCCAGCCTGCATGGCCTTGACGGCCAGATCGGCGTGCGTGTTGTTCGGTGTGGCCAGAATGATGAGTTGCACATCCGGGTCAGCCAGGGCGTCGTCGAGATCGGGGAACGCTCTGCAGCCATGGGTCTGCGTGATGTTCTGACGCTTCTCTTCGCTACCCGACACCACACCATAGAGGTGGATTCCCGGGGTAAGCCCGACCAGGTAACAGTGGAAATCCCGTCCTGACCGTCCGTAACCGACAACGACAGCGTTAACCATAGCAGCTCCTTCTTGGGGGATGGACAGCAGGTAAGATTGCACCGAACGCCGGCTTCTCAAACGACGTATAGGTGAGTGACTCGCTCCTTATTCCGACTCCCTTGGGGAACGACAGCCGTTGCGCGCAAGCTCCGGCGGTGTTAGAATGGCTAACAGAGGGTGATTTCGGGGACGGTTCGGAGGCCATGAGAATGGAGCCTGTGGAGCAATGCGAGACAAGACCTTCACTCTGATTGAGTTGCTTGTGGTAATCGCGATCATCGCGATCCTTGCAGCAATGCTGATGCCGGCACTGAGCCAGGCCCGTGAGAAAGGGCGGGCAACGAGCTGCAAGGCGAACATTTCTCAGGTGGGGCTGGCCTACCGGTTGTATGCAGATGACAGCGATGGGTGGCCGGTGCCGTGCAACTATGGCTCCCGCTACGGAGTTACCAGTTGGTACTTGCACTACGGCGCGGTGTCCCTGGGGAATCGTGGACATGGTTACCTGGACTTCGCCACACGGGACGGGTACCGGCCGGCTTACGGGTCGAGCCTCAACTGCCCTTCGCAGAAGTGGGAGACCAACGTGACTAGCCGCTATACGAACTACGCGTTCGGGCGCTGGATGTCTTCTGCGGGGGATCAGCGCTGGTACTACGGCTGGATCAACACCAAGATGTCGAAGTACCCAGCTGACCACGGGATCGTGGTGGAGAATCACACAGCCAGCATGATCGAGGTCAACCCTTACGCGCACGCCTACCCGAATCTGCACCACTTGCTTGACATTAACCCTGCCTTCTATCGTCACAGCAAGTCGATGAATGTCGCCCACATGGATGGGCATGTGCAGCAATGGAAGATGCCCATTCCCTGTTACACCTACGGTCGGCCAAACCGCTACAGCCAGGCCCAGTATACGCGGTTCTGGCGTGGCTTCTGGAAGTACCCCGGTGGCGGCCTGTACGACTAGAATGCCGCTAAGATAGGCAGAAAGAACGGCACACCGTTGCTCTACGTGTCTCACTACAAACACCGCTATGCTGGTGGCGTAATCTGTTCGTAGTTAGCGACGTAGGCCTTGACAGAGTCGCGTTCTTCCTGCAATCCCCCCCCCCGCACTCAACCCCTCAAAGCTGGCCTTCCTTTTGGCAACCGTACGTTCGCGCTGCGTTGAAATAGGCTCGTACGTTCTCAATGGGGGTTCCATCGCGGATGCCGTCTGACGTACCCAGAATGAACCCGGTTGGGCCTGCGGCTTCGATGGCGTTGCGGACGGTCTGTTCCACCAGAACCGGTGTTCCGAGTTTGAGCACGTAGATGAGGTCAGTGTGGCCTTTGAGGCATACCCGGTCCCCGATGCGGCGCTTGGCCTCGGCCAGGTCAACGTCGCCAACCGGTGGCGGGGTGAGCGTCTCCAACACGTCGATGCCGGCGTCGGCAACGAGGTTGATGATTGCCATGCACTTGCCGTCGTCGTAGAGATTGGCTGTGCCGTCGGCAGCGTGGATCACCTCGCAGGTCTCACGCAGTTGAGGCTGGAAATACTCTGTCCAGAACGACGGTGACCACCCGGCTGACATGCTGTTGTAGTACCAGTTCAGAAAGAAGTGGCGGACACCGGCGTCAAGTGCGGCTCGGATCTCAGCGAGTTGCTGCTGGTGCCCAATGTCCATAAGTTCCGCAAAGAACGGCGCGTCGTCGTAGTAGAGCATCATCAGGTCCTCAGTGCCCATCATCTCGCCGGCGCGGTGGTTCAGGGCCGAGTGGACGTTGAGTTGCACTAGACCGTTCTCTCCGACCTGTTCAGCCTGTTGGAAGTAGGGATCGAGATTGGTACGTGCGGGGTCCGGCAGCAGATAGCGGAGCGGGCCAAGGTCGTCTCGCGTCTTGACCAGATGCTCGGTGCGAAACGGGTTCGGCGCCATGCCGAAGCTCCGGTCACCCCGCGGCGGGATGTTGAGCCGATCGGTCAGCGTGCCAGCCGGCGTTCGGAACGTGCGCATCGCGACGTCAAAGGCGCCGTCCTTCCCCCAGCTGAGAGAATACTCGACACCGGGCAGGTCGTAGCTGTCTCGGGCGCCCAGTTCGAAGGGTGACCAATACACGCCGGCGTTGTGGTGCAGGTCGAACCCGAACTCCTCCGCGGCCCGGAGATGCGTTCCGAGAGACGCGTCACCGTAGTGATCAATGAGCCAATAGGTGATCCGAGGCGAGCAGGGGACCCGGTCAACCGGCTGATGCCGGTAGGCGGCGAGGAGGCGTTCACGGCTGGTCATCTGGTGCATGTTGACCTCGTTCAGCTGACTGTTGCCTCAGAGAGAATAGCGGCGCTGTGTGTTCTTGCCAGTGGGATATCTGTCAACCACCCGTATAATTGTGCGGCGGGCCGATCCCGGTCAACAGTGTTGGACGCAAAGGAGTGTAAATGATGCAGCGCCATGGCATGGTTGTTGGGGTCAAGGATGAGGAACTCGAGCGCTACAAGGAACTGCACGCTGCCGTTTGGCCCGAGGTCCTTGACCTCATCCGGGAGTCCAACATTCGGAACTACTCGATCTACCTCCGCAAACTGCCTGACGGCAAGCACTACCTGTTCAGCTACTTCGAGTACACGGGGAACGACTTCGAAACGGATATGGCCACCATGGCTGCCGATCCTGTGACCAAGAGATGGTGGGCTGAGTGCATGCCGTGTCACGAGCCGTTGCCTGACCGCGCGGACGGGGAATGGTGGGCAGAGATGGAGGAAGTCTTCCATACGGACTGAGGGCAGGGAATGAACCGCCAAGGCGCCAAGAACGCCAAGGGAAGAAAAGGAACGGGAAGGGATGAGGATGGAACCAGATGAGCGTACGGATGAGGCAGCGCGAGATGTCATCGGTGCCGCAATCGAGGTGCACCGGACGCTGGGACCAGGCTACCTCGAAAGCGTGTACGAAGAGGCCTTGGCGGTCGAGCTCGGCCTGCGCGGGATTTCGTTTGAGAGGCAGAGGGCTGTGGCAGTGGACTACAAAGGGCACAGAGTGGGCGACGGACGCCTGGACCTGCTGGTGGACAGCCGCCTCGTGGTTGAACTCAAGGCAGTCGAAGCGTTTGCACCAATACACATGGCACAGGTCATGTCCTACCTGAAGGCGATGCAGTTGCCCCTCGGCTTGCTCCTGAACTTCAACGTTCCGGTGCTCAAGAGAGGGATCAAACGCGTTATTCTCCCCACGCCTCTTGGCGATCTTGGCGCCTTGGCGGTTCAATCAGGAGTTGATCAATGAGCGCTCAGCCCGTCACCGCTTTCAGGAGCAGGTCGATGACCCGAAACTGTTTTGTCCTCCCCTTGGTGTGTCTGTGTCTGGGCGTCCACGCGCAGCCTGTTGGTGTGGACGAGGGATTGGCCGCCTGGTGGTCGTTCGACGAGGTGCAGGATGAGCTCGTCACAGATCGTTCCGGCAACGGCAACGACGGCAGATTGGTGGGAGGGGCAGAGCTCGTTCCAGGTATCCGGGGCCAGGGGCTGAACTGCAATGGCGAGGATGCGCACGTTGTATGCACATGGGACAGCATGCTGAACTCGCCGACCGCCCTCACTGTCGAAGCTTGGATCTATCCGCAGGGCGCACACCAGAATGGCTACGGCGGCATCATCAACAACCTGAACGGGGCAGGCAACTGCCGGTTACTGATCAACAATGCGGGGGTACTCCTGGCGCAGTTGCACGGCAGTAAGTCCGGTGTTTCAGGGGCCACCATCGTCGCCGACCTCTGGAACCATGTAGCCTACACGTTCGACGGGAGAGAGGAAGTCTGGTACCTGAACGGGGAGCGGACACACTCCGCTGCGTACACTGACCCTCTCCCGAGTGGCAGTGCGAAGCCGACTATCGGCTGGGGGTACGGGGACAGCGGTTTCTACCATTTTCGCGGGTTGATCGACGAAGTGCGGATCCATGCTCGTGCCCTGACTGCGCAGAATGTGGCCGCGAGTTACGAGGCATTGGCTGGACCTGTCAAAGCGGAAGTGGCCCGCCGTGAGGCAGAACGGCAGCGCGAGATCAAGGCCATGGACTTCGTCAATCATGGCGTTCCAGCACGCCTCGGGACGCGACGCGGCCTGGTCGCTACCTGTGACAGGAACGGGCGGCCACTTGTCCTGATCTGTTCCATGGACCACGTCAAGCGCAGCTTGCGCAGCTCGCTCCTGGTTGTGGATGTGCTGAGCGGAACCACCGAACAGTACTGGTACCCGAAGAAGGACCAGCCCGTCGGGGAAGACTACGCTCTGCTACTCGCCAAAACGGGGTTGTTCTACACCATGTTCGGGGCCAATCTCCTGGAGTTTGACCCTACGGCTCGGGAATGGACCTTTGCCCATCGCACACCCGGGATGGCCATGTCGTTCACCGAGGCCCCCGACGGCACCATCTACTCCGCCACATTCCCGGGCAGCCACCTCGTATCTTTCGACCCGCGGACCCGTTCGTACAAAGAGCATGGGAAGCTGGACGCGACGGAGAAATACCCGCGTTCGCTGGCTGTCGATGACGCGGGTTGGGTCTACTGCGGCATCGGTGTGGCCAAGGCGACACTGGTTGCTTTTGATCCGCGCACAGGGGAGAAACACCGCCTGCCGGATGATGGGCCGCGCAAGCCGGGCACGGCGTCCGTCTTCCGGGCCGTGAACGGGAAAGCCTATGCGTACGTCGCCAGCGGCGGTCAGTGCTATGAGTTGTTTGAGGGAAAGGCCACACCGGTACCCAAACCCGGAGCTGCGAAGGACCCCATCAAGACAGCCAGCCAAAGCAGTTTCTTTACCGATTTCCCGGATGGCCGTCGCGTTGCGGGGATTAGCCTGGCGGAGAAGTGGCTCGATGTCACCGAACCGAACAAGGGCCCCACCCGGCGGATCACGTTGACGTACGAGTCGGAAGGCCCGGGCATACTCTCCCTGATCTCCGGGCCGGATGGGCGGGTCTACGGTTCCACCGGGTTGCCCCTTCACTTCTTTGCCTACGACGTGGACAACGATTATCTGGAGGATTTCGGCGGCGTTCGGCATGGAGCGCACTACAATGGGCTGGCTGTGCAAGGGCAACGGATTGTCGGCGCAGCCTATTGTGGAGGGTACCTGGCCTACTACGACACCATGCGGCCGTGGACAAACGAGATCGGTCCAACACCCAACCCGGTCTACCTGGGGAATTGGCACCGGGACCTGACCCGCCCGCATGCCCTCCTGGCCCATCCCGATGGCAACCACGTCATCATGGGGGGCACACCGGCCTACGGACACTGCGGCGGCGGGCTGGTGGTGTACAACCTGGCCGACGATACCCACCAGCTCCTGACGCACGAACAGTTGATTCCGGACCACAGCACCACGGCTTTGGCCGCGTTGCCGGATGGGAACCTGGTGGGCGGGACAACCACTTCCCCAGGCACCGGCGGCCATGCCGTTGCCAAGGAGGGCGCCCTCTATCTGTTCGATTGGGCCACGAAGAAGGTTGTGTTCCAGACCCACGTGGATCATGCCACTCGGGTCAGTGAGGTCGTGGTTGGCAGGAATGGTTTGGTCTACGGTTTCGCGGGAGGCACGCATTTCTTTGTGTTCGACCCCAAACGGCGTGAGATGGTGCATGGGGAGGACCTGGGGCAGTACGGGAGCACAGCCGGCGGGCAGGCACCGAGAATGCTCCTGACTGGACCGGATGGCCAGTTCTACGCGTTGTTCACCCGCAGTGTGGTGCGGATTGATCCTGACACGTTCAAGCACGAGTGTGTGCTGAAGCCGCCCATCTCGATAGGGGCAGGAATCGCGATCGAGAAAGGACGCGTGTTCTTCAGCAGTGGCGCCCACCTGTGCAGTTGCCGACTTCCGCTGATCACATCGGCCAAGCCGACGACTCGGACGCCGACCTGGACCATGTTGCGTTCCGGCCCGGAGCGCGATCGCACGATCGTGTCTCTGCACTGCGGCGGCGCGACCGCACCGAGGGCGCCGGGCGTTGCACAGAATGCTCTGTCGATCGACGTGGCAGGGAAGTGGCTGGTTTCGGGGGAAGGGACGCCGCATGCTCCCCTCATCGTCAACGGACAGGGGCAGACGCCGGATGGCACCGGGCGGGTTCTCGATACCCTCCTATCCGCCGGGTACCGCTATGTCTGCGGGGAAGCTGCCGATACCTACGCTCCCGGTCTGCTATCCCGGTTTCGCCGACACCTGTTCTCTCTTGCCCCCGACTTGTTCGTGGTGCTGGATGATGTGTCCTGCCCCCGACCAAGCGCATTGGAGTGGCGTCTTCCGGCTGGGAACGGGACTGAGATGACGCGCGAGGAGAGTGGGGTTGTGGTGTCCCATGGGACGGCCCGGCTCAGCGTCGTTCCAGTGGGACATGCCGACACCGCCGTCCGCATTCGTCCAGCCACCGAGGGCGCAGGCTCCCTCTTGGCCGTCTCGGGATCTGGGACTGCGACAAAGGCGTTTTTCCGGTGTGTTTTGCGGCCACAGGTGGTTCTGAAGGTCGCGAAGGACGCCATGGAGATGGGGCGGCTTCCCATCGTCGAGTCTTCGAACCGCGAACAACGACCGATACGGGGAGGACGAAGGAACGGCATTTTCTTCCGGGCCCAGGAGCCCGGGGACTTCATCACGTTTGAGGTGACCGTTCCGGAAGCTGGTCACTACGAACTGGTTGGCTGTCACTACCAGAGCCCGCTCTACGGGATGCTACGCCTTCTGGTGGATGGCGAGCCCCAGGGCGACGTCTACGACGGCTACGCCAGAGGGGTGGAGTTGGCAGAATCGGTTTCGTTCGGGACTCGGGAGTTGAGTTCAGGAAAGCACCTGTTTCGCTACGAGGTCGTAGGGAAGAATGTCGCATCCGAAGGGCACCTCGCCGGCATCATCTCGATGAGACTGATGACGGAAGCAGACCGTCAAGACACGCCCGGGACAGCACCGGCCCCCGAACTCCGGACGCGCCCTGTGGATACACCAACGGCTGTCGGCGTGTCGGTGATTGACGAGGATGGACAGAGCGTGGTGGTGCTTTCACGGGCGGAGGAGGGGGCCAGCGCTGAAGGTGGAGGCTGCCGGTTCTTCGGGCGGCACGCAGCGGTCACAGCTGCCCCGAACGGCGAAGGAACGCTCTATGCCCTCCATCGAGGCACGCAGCTGGAATTCGGCGGCGAACGGCTTGTGACGGCCGAGAAGGCGTGTTCGGCGACTGTCGCGATTCGGGGACGGACGTTGACCGGACTGGTGAAAGCCCCGGAGGGCGGAAAGGTCTGTCTGCGGGTTCCATCGTTGCGGGCCTTGCGGCTGCGGGGGCGGTCCCTGTCCCTCGTGGACGTCTACAACACCGCTACGTCGCTGCTGACGCTCAACCTGCAGCCCGGCGTCTACGCCATCGAGGGCGAGTTGACGGCCGCTCGGTGAGCGGGAGGGCTACCGGCTGTCCCTTCCTGGAGGGCGTGCCTGGCCTCCGTAGCCCCTTGGCGAAGGAGGGTCGTCCCTTCTGTTCAGCAGGGCAAGCCTCGACCGCCGTTTCCGTGTTCCCGGCCGTGGCTCGCGGTCGCTGTGGACATCGACCCTCCAACGGGGCTGTGCTTTCCACAGCTCAGCATCGTGAGCTCGCGGGGCTCTCAAATTGGACGCGCGTCCGTACGGAACAGCAGTACGCCGCGCGGCCCCCGAGCGGCAACCTGGGAATGGCGGTCGGGGGCCGCCCGCCGTACAAGCCAGAGAGATCTGGGTGGGCGTCTCGCTCTGCAATCCTACTGAGCTCTGGTTTTCTGGAGGGCGTATCGCCCCTCTTTTTCAACTCACTCCGGCAGGCGAAACAGGCGCATATCGTCGATGTAGATCTTCTTCTCGGAGGGGAATTTCCGCGCCCAGACGCCGGCTCGGATGCGGACGCTCCCTTTTGGGGGCTTGCGCACGTCCATCACCGTTGCGGCGGTGATCCAGTCCCCGGGGTTGAGCGTCATGCTCGTCGTGCTGCCGTTGGGCAGGTTGTGGCTCTTCTCGTTGAGCGCTCGAAGCGTTAGATCGACGAAACCACCATCGGGTTGGGCTTCAGGCACGTAGAGGGAGACCTTGAGGCAGTATCGACCGGGGGCAAACTCGATCGACTGGTGCGGGCCTCCATACTGAATGCCTTCCCCGAGCATGCTGTACTTGCCGGTGTTCTTCTCCTGCTCTGACCGTGTGAGTTTGCCGACGTTATCCTGTAGCCAGAGGCTCCAGCCCTCGGCCGAGACACCGTCTCCCTGTTCGAACGAGTCGTTCTTGATCAGGCACTGCCCTGCTGGCTCCAGGCACTGGATCATGGACAGAGCATGCGTCTGCAGGCTCTCTGGTTGACCATTTGCGGCCAGCTCACGGAGCTGATCCCGAAAGGTCCCGGAGCGGGATGCCCAACTGAACAGCGCCCACAGCTCGCCGGCACCCCAGTCCTTCCCGGCAACGGCGGCGTACCGATCGATGTCCATGCAGTGGTGCAGAAAGGGATCGTTACGGAAACTCTCCTTGGCCAACTGGTGTCGCGTGGCAGCGCTCTGAATCCGTCGGATGACGTGTGCCATCCAGCCTTGCGCTGCTTCCTCGGAATTGAGTGTGGGGATGCGGGTCTGACGTGGATACGCGACGGCTGACGACTCGTAGTATTCGAAGGCGCGAAGCAGGAGCTTGGCTCGGGCCTTTTGCTGTGGAGTCGCGGCGGCGGCCACGGCGGACTCCAGCCACTTGCGGGACTGTGCGATTTCCGCAAGTGTGACGTCTTCCAGGTACGTGGGCATGTTGAAGGGCAGGTACTGTCGCCCTTTGGGCAGCCAGCGGGAGTCGCGGATACGCTTGGTCCAGAAATCTTCCCAGTGGTCGTAGTACTTCTTCACGTACGGCGCTGCTTCCCGGCCCACGGCCAGGTTGTACCACTCGTCAAGCAGCGTATCCACGTCCTGGGCTGGATCCCATTGCAGCTTGAGAGAGACGTAGAGCTTCGGTCCCTCGCCGAAGTTCGGGTAGGCTTCCGCCGTGAGCCCCCGCACGCCGTTCTCATAGGCGAACCGGTAATACTCGGCCATCACATGTGGGTAGACTCTGGGGACGAGATAGGCAGCTCCATAGATGTAGTCATACCAGCCGACCACCGGAGACGCCTGGGCCCAGCGTTGGGTCAGTTCTTCCGCGGCAGCACGCGCGTCCGGAACGATCCACTGCATGCGATCGTAGGTCATGTACGGGATCATGCGCGGGTGCACCTTGACGCGGTCCGGCGGTTCGAAAATCTCACTGTAAGCAAGGCAGCCAAACCACTTGTCAGGGTGATGTTTGAGCACGCCCTCGATTACGGCGTTGACCCAGGTGAAATAGCGGTCGGAGAGGTGATCACGGTTGACCATGTTCTTCCGGCCCGGATCCTGAGCTGTACATGCGTCACACTGGCAGTGTCCGCCGCTGTCGGTCACCCCAAACGAGTAGGATTCGGCGTCCGGGTGTTCGTCGAAATGAGCGACGATGCGTCGGGTTGCTTCCTCGACGATCCCCGGGGCGCTGAAGCACGGTTGCCAACACTTGAAGTGGGTGTCCGCGGGCGGGAAGTGGCGCTTGCCGTCACGAATGGGGAAGAAATCGGGATGCTCTTCCACGTCGCTGCGGGGGAAAAGCCTGTGAAGTTGGTGATGGAACTCGATTCGGGAGTGCAGGCGGTTCCGACGGGCCCAGCGTTGTTGCGATTTCAGGCGCAGCCCGAAGAACTTGCGTGAATAGAATGCTGGCTGGTTGCGCACGGGTTCAGTGGGGACGGCGATCGTCTTCATCTCGGGAATGTAGACGCCATCCGGGCCGGGCATCAGCCAGCGAACGCCCATGTAGCGTTCCAGAAACTCGTACACGCCAAACTCTGTTCCCCAGTCAGTGGCCCCGAGTATGACGACGGTGTGTTTGTCGGGGAACCGGATGACGAATCCGTCCCCATCCAGGTCACCCAGATCCAGCTCCAGGGAGATCACTGTCGGTGTTCGGCCGATGTGGATTGCGGTGCGCTTAGGCTGGGCTCGTTCGACGATCTCCAGAGTCGCCCCGCTGGCCTCTTGAACGACCCGCTGCATCTCCGCGACTGCACCGGCGAGTTGCTCAGACGCATCGGGCTGCAGCACGATCACCGCCTGCGCCGTCCCGTCCTGCACGATCACGGTTGAGCCTGGAGCTGCCGTCGCTGTAGCGGCGGTCATTGCTGCTGCGAACAGCATGCAGCGCCAGATTGAGGTCTTCATCGGCCTTCTTCCTCCGATTGCACGCTCTCAGCAAGCGTGATGGTGATCAGTTCCCAGCTTGTTTGCGGTGCAAGGCGGTCGATACGCCCCCCGCGGCTTCGGGAGCGCGCTTCGACCATGTAACTGTACGTCGTCTGCCGGTGCGGTGCCCCCTTCTCCTCGCCTGGCCTGATCAACAGTTGACTGAGCAGCAGAGCCCCGGGCTTGCCGCGTCCCGGTGTGCATCCGTCCGCCCCGGTGACGGCGTGGTTCAGGTCATGAGTCGGGGCGGCAGGGACCGTGCTGGGTGCCGTTCGGACCATGGCGCCCTTGACCGGCCGGCCGTCAGCATCCTGGACACGCACGATCACGTGACGCTTTGAGACCGCAAACGTGGCTCGTTCGGCGGAGTAGGCTCCCTTGTCCCAATCGTCGACCACGCAGTCGATCAGGACCATGTGCTTGTAGGGCAGTTGCCAGTTCCGCCGGTTCCCCGTAAAGACACAGTTGTGGAGCACCAGATCGAATCGCGTGCTGCCATCGATCGCCACCCCACAGTCTCTGAACGTGCAGCCGCGAACGACTTTCTGATACGTCCCGTGCAGGGCTTTGCCGCAGCGCTCGAATCGGACGCCCTCGAAATGCCCCTCTGAGAGGTGTCGCCCGAATGCTTCACCCATCACGTCACGCACGGCCGCGTTGACCAGCTCGACGCGCCGCTGTCCTCCCATCACCATGGACTTGGTCCTGCCCTTGGAAGCGCCGATCGGCACATTCCCGAACGGAGCAATCATGCCGTGGTAGACACAGATCTCCCCCCCACCGTTCTTCGCCCCGTAGCCAGACGGTCCGCCGACCATTAAGGCATGGCCGAGTCGTCCGTCGTTGTCAATGAGCAACCGCGACTGAATAGCGGGGTTCTCTCGCACACCCAGGGTCAGGCGATTCACAAGGTTGCGCGTGGAATGGGACGTGCCTGTGTTTTCGTCAATGAGCCAGGTCGAATGCACACGGACGTTTCCCCGAACGACGAGTGTTTCGGTCGGTCGTTGCGCGCTACCTACCTGGAACCACGTCTGACTGCCGTCATTGCGGCCTATCCACAGATTGCAGGCTACCGTGCACGTCTGCGTTGCGTCATCGTAGGTGACCTTGTCCCAGCCGAACGCGTCATCGATACGAGCCAGGAGCTTTGGTGTGCAAGGGAAATCCGCGGGGTAGTCTGTGACCCAGAGCAGGTTGCGGTCCGGGAGGTAGTCTACGCCTGCCCCGGCTTCGGACAGCAGAGCCAGAAAGAGGACGGCTGTGATGGCAACGGTGGCGCGCGTCACGGCTGGAACTCCGTGGGCTCCCTGCCTTTCTCGAACTGCAGCGCATCCAGGTCGACTTGGCCAGTGGCGCGGATGAGCAGCCACGAGTGGCTGTCGGCGTGGGCGGGCACGTCGAGCGGCACGGAGAAGCGCGTCCACTCCGAACCCTTGACGACGACATCGGGCCGGTTCCGCCCGTATGTCTTGGTATGGATGGTTACCGGCTCGGTTGCGTGGGTTCGTGCGTAGAAGGAGAACACGTAGGGTTGTGGCGCACTGTGTTGGGGGGCGACGCTACGGAGGAAGATGCCTACGGACACATCCGGCTCGCGTGGATGCAGACGCAGGAAGCGTTCCCCGTGGTAAGGGGTGTCGGTTCCCAGGATCAGGCACGCATCCGGCGTTCCCACCCGGTGCCGCCACCCTGTGCGTCCGTCCCTGGAATGGTAGGGCCAGCAGTAATCGGGGAAACCTGCGACCGCGGCTTGCTCGAAGCTTGGGTTGGGAGTGATGTTCTTCATGCCGGCTCGGCCTTCGTGGCGATAGCCATCCTCGATCGGTCCCTCTTCGCCGAGAGCGGCGATGTTCATGGCGATCTGGACTGGGCCGTCGGTCTTGATGTGGTCAAAGACATACGCTCTTACCCCGCGTGCATCGAGGGTGTCGCCAAAGGCGCCTCCGGCGATCGGCCCCAGTGGTCCCGTGAACAGACCGCGAGCCTGCTTATCGCGCAGGCCTTTGACGTGAACAGACAAGCCAACTCCGGAGCGCCGTACATTGGCGGCCAGCAGCACCCATGGGCCATTGGGGAAGCGTATCAGACGCGCCTGTACATCCGGCAGGTCGCCTTCCAGGGGATTCCATTTGCCGGGTTTGTAGCTGATTTGCTGTGGCGGCTCGGGGGCCGTCAGAGCGGGGGTGAGCCGGTTGACGTGGGTTGCCACTGTCTTCAACGCCTCCCATTGCTTCTGTGTCGCGACCCACCCGTGGGTGAACCAGAGCAGTGATTTGGTGCCGTGGATCAGGGCCAGATAGCTCTGGCAGATTTGCTCGTCGCCAGTGAGCATGCGTTTGATCACATCGCTCCACAGCGAGGCCTGGGGCACCGTCCACGGGTGCTGGCCTACCTCACGGGCACGGGCGACGGTGCGTGCTGTCGTCTGCGACATCCAGTTGACCGAGCCACGTGGCAGCGAGCGACCCGGAGTCCAGTAGGGGTCAGTTCCCAGGCAATCCCCGAACGAGGTGGCCTTAGGCCCAGCGGGAATACGCGATGAGTACAGTGCATACATTGGTCGGTACGGGTCTGTTTCCTTGATCTTCAGGTACATGCGTCGTAAGTCAACATCCTGGTCTGCCGTGTCGAACACCGGCTCATCGAGCGTGTCGTAACCGATCAGGTTCGGCATGTCTTGAATCGAGCGCACGTTGTCGCAGATGGCGGGCAGGTGCAGATCAAAGAACTCACGGGAGATCTCGTTGCGTTGGGCGCGCGTCAGCCGTCCGGCCAGTCTCCCAAGCAAGAACGCCTTGAGCCTCAGCATCGCTCGGCACCCATACAGAGCCTGCTTGTACTCCTGTTCATCCTGGAAATGGCGTTTGAGCGTTTCCATTTCGGCCGCACGGCTCGGTATCTTCTGCGGGCGTACGATGATCCTCAGGTCGTATTTCGCAGCGAGCGCGATTACCTCAGCCATTGGGACGCTGTCCGGCCCCATCCACCAGACGACCGTGTTGAAACCGGCCTCGGCAATCTCGCGGTACTGACTGTCGTCGTATCCGGCCAGGAACCCAATTGGGAAGAATGGGTTGCCGTTCTCCAGCAATGCTCCCGTTTGACGGTCGACTTTCCATTCACAGCCCGGCTTGGGGGAGAGTTTCACCAGCTCGAAATCAACCTGAGATATCTTGCGCCCGTCGAGTCCTTCGAGGGTTAGTACAAGCGTGTGTTGTCCTCGCTTCATAGCTCCGAGGGGCAGGGATAGCTCACCCCGCGGCGCAGGTGCATCGCGACGGGCGAGTTCCGTGCCATCGGCAGCACGTATGACGAGGCGCAGCTTCGCAAGGGCCTCGACCGGCATTCCGACGGTGACCGTGACCTCTGCTGCCGGCTCGTTGGTGTAGTAGTTGCGTCCAGTCAGCGCGGTTAGCATACGGAAGGCGGAGGTATCCTTGAGCTGCACGGTTTGGAAGGGACATTCGGTCGCCACATCACGCACCACGACGTTGACCGTCCGCTGGCCCAACGCCTCAACGGGCACGGTTACGGTGGCTTGAGTGACCTGCTTCGGCTCCAGCGCAAACGTCTGGCGAACGCGTCGCGGTTCCCCGTCCAACGGTGTCTCGAGCACGTCGATCGCGGCTGTTCCGGGTTTGTCTGTCATGGCCATGAGGGTCATGTTCACATCGTAGCAGACGCCACCCGCTTGCTCGTAGAGGGCACCGAGAGACACATCGCCGATGTTGGCGACGAACGGTGCTGTGACACGAGGATTTCCGAGTCCCTCCAGCCTCCCCATCTCGCTCACGTTCAGCCACTCATCTGTGGGCGCCCACGTGCTGATGAACTCGTGGAAACCTACTTCCACATGGTGTTCGTCATATTCTTTCAGGACCTTCTTGCGGAAGACGTGGAGCCGGAATTTACTCAACTCTCCGTAGCCGGCCAGGTGGAAGAGAGGAACCGCGATCTCCGCAACCCAGCCGTCATCGGTCACACGTGTTGCGGAGGGCCAGGCCACGTTGGGGACGGACGACGCTTCGTTGAAGGAACGGCGGAGCGTGAAGACGTTGCGGCAGTTGAGCACGTAGCGAACATGCTGCGTCCCCTCAAGCCCGGGGCTGATGAAGAACTTGACGCATTCGTCACCAAAGACCCGGCCCCCGTAGTTTTCCGTGATTGTCGCCTTCATGTCGCTCGGCTTCGGATGTCGACACTCCAAGCCGACATAGAGCCAGCTGCTGTCGGCGACCAGACGCAGTGTTGTGTCGGCGTTTGGACGATAGGCCGTATCCTTCAGAGCAAAGTCGTGGAATGTCGGGCTGACATATGCCATGCTCCAGCAGGCATCATCGAGCATCCCATCCACGCGTGGTGGGAGTTCGCAGGTCGGCACACGCACGACCGGGGGCACGGGGGCAGCCCACGCCGTGGCCAGTGCCAGGAATCCTGTGAGGGCCGGTAGGAGCCTTCGGTGATTGGCGTGCATCGTGTCTCTCCACCATCCATGTGATCCGTTCGTGTTCTGTCGGCGTATGACATTAAGGCAAGCGGCGGGAAATGCATCCAGAAGGAGGTCGCCGGGTGGCACCGCCTCCCACATTGAGGTCAGGTGCAGCCAACGCGGGAGGGGCGGCCATGCCCCGATTGCCACCACTAGCGCCATTCCTCCTTCAGGGAAGCCGGCGGCGAATGCCTATTCGGAGCCCTTCTTCAGGCCGGAGTCCCAGCGTCCGAGTCTGCGGGTGAGGTCCGCCTTCACAGCTTTGTGCCCATCAGAGTTCCACAGATTCACGACTTCTTCCGGGTCGCTCTTCAGATCGTAGAGCTCTCCCCAGTCCTGGTCCAGATAGTGTACCAGTTTCCACTCTTTCGTCCGTACCATGGTGACATGATTCACGCCTCTGAGCAAGTTGTCGGCCGTGTGTTCAGCGAACACGGTTTCACGCCCGGGATGCTCTCCGTTGACGACGTCCAGAGCCGATATTGCGGAGTTTGAGGAAAGTGGTTTGAGGCCGGCCAACTCAAAGAGCATCGGGGCCAGGTCCATCTGCTGGAGCATCGCGTCAATTCGTCGCCCCTCCGGCAGTCGTCCGGGAGCCCAGACGATTGCCGGGACGCGCGTGATGCAGTCGTACATGGTCCACTTCTGCATGTGTCCGTGGTCCCCGAGGCAGTCTCCGTGATCAGAGGTGAAGATGACAATCGCGTCCTCCAGGAGCCCCTGCTTGCGGAGCAGGTTCAGGATGTCGCCAATCTGCTCGTCAATGAGGGTGACATTGGCCGCGTAGTGCCTGCGCAGCCGTCGGAGGTGTTCCGGGGCGGGGTGTTCGTGCCAGCGGACGGCGTCGTGGTTGCCCTCGATCATCTGGCGGCGGAAGGGGGCGTGCGGCTGCGGTTGGCTGGCGATCTCATCATCGGTGACCTTCGGGACAGGTACGTCTGCATCGGCGACCATGTCGAGGACACGCTTGGGTGGATCATAGGGCGGGTGGGGGCCGGGGAAGCCGACTTGCAGGAAGAGGGGACTGTCTGCCTTGCGCTCGTGGAGGAACCACTTGGCCATATTGCCAACGAACACGTCCGGGTGGTAGAGCTCCTCAAGCGGCCATTCATAGGCTCCAAGGGCGGTTTCATAGTCCGGATGTTCATCGCGGTAGGTGTCGCGCGAGGGTTTGCGCTGGCCGGAGTTGCTCAGGAACTTGTCCCATTCGTCGTGGAAGAAGCCATGTGGTGCAGCCTTGGGTAGGGGCCGGTCTTTGTTCTCGACGACGAAGCGTTGGTCAAAGCCGCACGGCGCGTCCAACGGGACGGTATGCATCTTGCCCACGTTAACCGTGTGGTACCCCGCTTGTCTGAGGTCCTCCACCCACGAGGTATCCCACTGGCAGCCGTTGTGATAGACACCCGTTTCTCGCGGGAAACGCAGGTTGAAAAAACTGGCCCGAGAGGGAACGCACGATGGTGCCGTGCAGTAGCACTGGTTGAAGCTGGTGCCCTCGGCCGTCAGGCGATCCAGAGTGGGGGTCAGGGCCCAGTCGGCCCCGAGTCCCCCGATCGTGTCAAAACGCTGCTGGTCGGTCATGAACAGGATGATGTTCGGCCGTTTGTCAGGCATTCCCTGTACTCCGTCACGGTTTTGGGCCCGAGTGTTTCTATCTGGCCATCGCGAGATGGGCGGCCGCGTACCGCCGGCCCAGCTCAAGCAGACCCGCCGTGGTGAAATGCAGGTTGTCGGACTGCGGGAGGTCGTCGGTGCGCACCAGAGCCACACTCTTTTCGGATTGGGCAACCGCAGCCTGTGCGGCCTGGACGGTCTCTCGCCAGGGGTGCTGGTAACGCAGATCAGGCAGGTTGAGGATGCATGGGTTAATCTGCCCCATGAGGAAGGGCATGTGTGGGCTGTCCAGGTCTGAACGGACTCGGGCAATGAAGGCTCTTAGGTTCGCCTCGTAGGCGTTGGCCATGATCTCGATGACCGAGTCGCGTTCCCCCTGCATCCAGAGCATTCCCGCGATGGCTGGCGCCGGCTCCTGAACCGAAAGGTCCCTGGACACGGCGGACAGGGCATCGAGAAGGGCTGGATACACCGGGCCGCGATACACATCTTCATCGCCCTGCGACACACCGTCCGGGTTCCAGTCATAGTACAGGTTTGCGCCGCTGCGGGCCACCTTGCAGAGCGCGACTGGTGTGTCCGGCAGCGCTTCCGCAAGGGCAACTCCGAACCCGATCTCAGGGCCGAAGCGCTCGCCCGCGAGCCAGGGACTCGGCTGACCGTCGATGAACAGACGGAGGCCGTTCGGCGCTGTCCGCCAACGTTCCGGGATCTCAGCCGTCACTCCCGAACCAACCATGTTGGACTGGCCTGCCAGAATGAAGATTTGCGTTGGTGGCATGTGTGGGCCTCTCCGTCCGTCCGAGCCGGGCTTCTTATCGGTGTTGATTGGCGGACCGCTTACGTTGTGCGCGGCTCTGTTCGGGCAGCGGTCTCACTGTTCCAGATCACAGCGGACAGGATCGCGTTTGAGCAAATCGGCAGGCGTCAGGAGATGCACCTGCACATCGTCGAACCAAACGGCATCTTCGGGGCTTTCCTGACTGCCCATCCCCAGGAGGACCACGAGTTTGCCTGCTCCTTCGGGAACGGTGGGGGCGGCCAGCAACTGCGCCCAGGAGTCGGTGCCCGGCGTCTCTGGACCGACCACCACATCAAGGCTCTGCTGGGTCCAGCGCCCTTCTGCCGTCTGCCACCGGACCCGCAGCCACGTACGGGTTCGTCCAGACGTCTTTACTCGGGCCCGGATCGCGTAGCACTCCCCTTCGGCAACGTCGTACGTCTGGATGAAACAACCGCTTTCGGAGATGGCTGAGGCCTTGGCGGCGCCCAGATCCTTGTCCCAGGTGAACGTCCCCTCGTCTGCTTTGAGCTGCCAGCAGCTCCAGCCGGCTGGGGCACCGCCTTCACGCCAATCTGCCTGTTGGCCTGAGTTGTTCGGGGCAGCGGCTGACTGGAAGTCTCCATTTCGGGCGAGGTTCGGCAAGCTCTCGCTTCCCTCTGCCTCAGCCAGCATGCGCCGGGCGTATCCGGTAGGATTGCACGCCAGTTGCAGGGCGACATCACATCCGGGCAGTGCCTCCGGCCAGTACTGCTTGAATACGCGTTGGTTCGGCGTTGGCCACCAGCGGAACTTCTCGCCGTAGAGCCAGACGTACTGATCACAGCACTGGATCGCGTTGCGTACATTCACCATCAGCTGCTCGACCGGTTTGCGGTCTCCGCAGTCAATCATCCAGGTCGCCCACTTGGTGTCCGGAGGATTCCAGTGGGCATCGAGGTAAATCCCGTAGCTCACCTGTACCTGCGCCCGGTATTTTGCTCGGTTCTCCGGCGCGACCAGGCGTTGGCACGCGCCCTTGATCGTGAGGGCAGAGCGCAGGAATTGCAGTTCGCTGTTGTAACGGTAGGCGCTTTCACAGCCGTCCACGAAGGTGGCGGAAGGGGAGGCGGCGTCCAGCCAACCGTCAATGAAGGATGGGAAGAGCCCATAGCCGCCCGACTCCAGAACGTGTTTTGGCTGGGCCGCTGTTGCGGCGTGGGCGTTCACCGAGTTCATGAAGTAGCAGTAGACGGTGATCTCCGGGAACTCTCTGACCACGGCGGCCATGACCTGGCTCCCGCGCTCCCGCGCCTTGACCACATACTCGTCGAACGAGTGTTCGTTCCTTCCGTCCTGGGCGCCGTAGCGGAACTGCGCGTACGGTTTTCGATAGGGCTCGGGGTCGAACAGAAAACCTCTGAAGCCGGCTTCGCGGGCCAGCCATGCCGCGATCGCCCAGTGCTCAGTGATGTTGGCCCAGCCTTCGTCGTCAAACCAATCGACATTGCCGGGGTTCGCTCCGATGGAAACGAAATTGTCGGTGAGGCGCCGAAACTCGACGGACTGCAGGTCTTCGAGGGCGGCTGCAAACCAGGCGCGTTTCCAGGGCTTTGCGGTGTGCGCGCTGCGCAGATGACATGCCTTTCCGTCATCTGTTTGGCCCACAACGCTCATCATCACCCCGCTAAAGGGGCATGTTTCCATCTCGCCGATGTGCTGCTTCAGACGGGTTTGGTCGACCTTGTCCCAGCCGGTGGCGATGAGCTTCTTGGCGCCCGTTCGTGCCGCTTCGTCGGCACGGAGGATCCAGGCGGAACACATCAGGGACACGAAACAGAAGCCACTCAAGGCACAGCGTCTCATCGGTATCCTCCATGGGCGTGTGTGGGCGCAGGGCTCCGTCATTCGGCTGTACTATGTGTTGTGGCTCGTGGGTGGGCAACCTGGTGTTCAGCGAGTCCGGCGTTCCCTGGGGGATCGCTCTGGAGCTCCGGTCGTCTCGACCGGCTTTTCCCGGTTTGGAAAACCGGCCTCCAGGAAAGGGGAAGGCAGTGCCGAGCACTGGACCAGCCTTGGCCTCGCGTTCTCGCGGCAATCTGTCTCGCACTGGGTCGCAATGGGCGTTATCCTAGCCTGAGCCGCCGCGAAACGGGTTTCGCTGCGGGGTTCGCAAGCCTGTCTGAGATGAGGATTCAAGCGCTATGCATCACCGTCGGGTCGCCGTGCGTCTGTTCGCCGTTAGTCTTGCCTGCAGTGCAGCCCTCTGGGCTCAGGAGGTACTGGTACTTGACCAATGGGAGGGGCTGGTCCCGAACCCCGAACTCGAAATCGACGGGAAGCCGGCTTTGGCGTGGCCGGATCTCGAGGGGACTTCGACCGTCCCGCTCCTGGGGGCCCCGACCGACCTCACGCCTTACGAGACGATTTCGTTCAGCGTCCATGTGCAGGACCCGACCGACTCGGTGCTGACGTTGATTTTCGATTCTGACAATCCTGAAACGCCCAAGGGAGACTACTACGCGGTGACCGTCCGAACGGACTTCACCGGCTGGCGCCAGTATCGTGTATCTCGCCATGAGCTTGGCGGGGCCCGCGCCCCGTTGGGGTGGGATCAGATCAAACGTGTATTTCTGAACTCGAAATGGGCTCACAAGCTGGACCCGACGACGGTTGTCCATTTGAGCCCCATTGCTTTCGATCCGGCCCCGATTCCGGGGATGGAGAACGCACCGAGTGAGTTGTTGCTCAATCGCAGCTTTGAGGCGGCAACCCATGGCAACGCGATGCCCAGTGCGTGGAGCGGGGGAACGTTTGGCACGAAGACCACACTGGGCCTCGATCGCGAGCACGTGAGGAGCGGCCTATTTTCTGCCCGGATCACAGGGGCTCCCGGCAGCAATCGAGGCGGGTTCAGCAGGTCGGTGGGGCCTGCTGATACAGATCCCCGGGCGCTCTACCTCATGTCGGCGTGGGTGAAGGTCGATGGCGAGACGACATCATCTCTGGGGACATCCGTCCGTTTCACCAGCGTGGGTGCGGATGGGGTAGTGCTCAAGAGCGACTACCGGAAGTGTGCCCCCGGGCCGTTCGATTGGCGCTTTCACACCTGGCTGGTTGCCCTGCCGGAAAAGACGAACCGGTTCAATATCGTGTTGTTTCATCACGGGGATGGGACGGCTTGGTGGGACGATGTGTCCCTTCGACGGACGTATCCGGTCCCGGCTCTTGCCCCTGAACTCAACGCGGCGACCGGCGATCCACGGCCTGAATTCCGATGGGAAGCCCCCGCCGCCGCCACCGGGACGCTGGTCATCAACTCCACTGTTGGGGATGGCTTCCACGCTGAGTTCCCGGTCGTGGGAAACCGATGTCGACTTGAGGAGCCGTTGCCCCGGGGGAATGGGTACCAGTGGTACGTGCTGCTGGAGAATGGTGAGACGTCTCAGCTGACTGCGTTCACAACGGAGGATGGTCCTGTGATGGGGGAGTTCTTTGCGGGCAGTTGGCAAGAGCGCGTCCGTGCCAAGCTTGGCGACTTGGCTCCTTACCGGGAGCTCCATGCCCAACTGCAGCCGTTGGCCGAACGGAACGGGATGTGGGATCGCTTCAGCCTCCTGGGGGATCTGTTGGTCGCCGTGGACGCACTTGGGACGGGCGGGGAGCTCCCGGAGGGCACCACGATCGATGGGCTGCTGGCCAGTCTGGATGAGCTGCGCCTCCGAGCCCCGTGGTGGCGGAAGGTCTTCCTGAACGACCAGGGCCTCTTCGACGGCCTGAATCTGGATCTGCCGGCGATGGGCGCCGTCAAAGATGCGGTGTCCGCAGGGGACTACCCGCGAGCTCGGGGCGAGTTGCTGGCCTATTACAGGACCCGGAAAGCTCCGAGCTACTACCGCAAATGGGAGTCCCCTCCCGCCATCAACCCCGCCCGGAAGACAGACGCGCGGGCCGAGAAGATGCTGACGCACAAGATGCCGATCCATTCCTATGAGACTCCCACGTTCGATCTGACCCCGGAGTTCAACTGGCATGTGTTCCCGATCATTGATGTCGAGTGGCCGACCAAGATCCACCGCCATTTTCACTGGTCGACTCTTGCCGGAGCCTACTGGGCCACGGGTAACGATGTCTACGCCCGGGAGCTTGCCCTGCAACTCCTCGATTGGGGGCAGGACAACCCGATGGAACGGTGGGATCGACACCGCTACCGCTGGGCTTGGAGCACTCTCAATGCGACCATCCGCATCTATAACAGCTGGACCAATGCCTGGCTCCGTATCCGCTCCTCGGAAGCCTGGACGCCGGACGCGCAGTTCGCTATGCTGACGCTGCTGCGTGAGCATGGCAGGTTTCTCATGACCCACCACGCCCGAACGGGCAACTGGGTGGTGGCGGAAGCCCGAGGACTTGTTGAACTCGGGATCATGTTCCCCGAGTTCGAGGAAGCAGAGGACTGGCGAGCGGAAGGGTTCCGCAGGCTGCGACGGGAGATTGATCTTCAGGTTCTCCCTGACGGTATCCACGTCGAGCGCACTCCCGGCTACCACAGCATGACCCTCTCCTGCTTCCTGGAACCACTCAAGCTGGCGCTACTGAACGATGTCGACTTTGAGGGACGTGACCATTTCCTGCAGAAGCTGGAAGCCATGTACGAACTCTATCTCTACGGCAGTCGGCCCGACCGTCGAATGGCTCAAATTGGCGATGCGGGGAATATGAGCGTGGTCTCCCTGCTGCGCCGAGCCTGGGACATGTTCGGCCGGGAAGACATGCTGTACGTCGCCAGCGAGGCGGATTCCGGGGCTCCTCCCGTGCATCGTTCCTATGCGTTCGAGTCGGGTGGGTTCTACGTGTCTCGTTCAGCCTGGGCGGACACGAACGCGCTGTGGAGCATCATGGACTGGGGCGGGTTCGTCGGGCATTGCCACGAAGACATGGGGCAAATCTGTCTGTACGCCTATGGGGCGCCGCTGCTGATCGACAGTGGACGACACAGCTACGCCTGGCCCATGCGGGAATACTTCTACCGGACGGTTGGTCACAACACGGTCATGGTGGATGAGCTTCCCCAGAAGCGGCGCGACCCGCTGTCATGTCGGTGGATTACGTCTGAGCACTTTGACCTCGTGCGCGGCTTGACGGACAACTCCGAACCGCTGTTGCATGAGCGGACACTTGTCTTCAAACAGCCGGCTGAGGACGAGCCGGGTTACTGGGTGGTTGTCGACCGCTTGACCGGCCCCGGAAAACACCGTCTGGATCAGCGTTGGCATGGGCATGAGACGTTGACCGGCGAGGTCGTCGGCGACAGCATTGTTTTCACCGGTAAACCGGATGCGGGAGAGCTTCCGTCGCTCACTCTTGCCGCTTTGCCGCAGCCCGGACTTGCCGCTGTGGTCGATGACGGTTGGGTCAGCTACAAGTGGTACGAAAAGCAGCCTGTGGATGTGGCCCAATTTACCCTTGAGACCGAGATGCCGGCGGTATTCGTGACCGTGCTGTACCCTACGCCGAAGGGCGTCGTTCCCGCTGCCGTCAGACTCACGTCTGTGCCGGCCCAGTTGGATGGTCGTGACGCGACCGTCAACGAGGCTACCGCCTTCGAGGTGTCGGTCGGCCAAGGGGACAAGGGCACTCGTGATCTCTGGCTCTTCCGTCACGCGGACGCAGGCGTTCTGACAGCCGGAGCCGCACAATTGGACGGGCGAATGGCCCGTGTGCGACTGGGAGAGGAGGCCCCATCCTGGATGGCTGCGGGGTCCGCAGCACTGGTGTATGCCGACACGCCCCTGTTCGAGGCAGGTGAGGCGATCGATGCTGTTTCGCGGAACGGAGACGCTGTTGCCGCGACTGCGGCGGAAGCCCTGACACTCACTTCTTCCAGTCCTTGTCGAGTTAACGGCAAGGAACCGGTGTCGCCGCGTGAGGGCATCATTGAGCTGACCGACGTCAGCCCACCTCAAACCCCAGCTCCGCCCAAGGCATTCCAGGACGCCAAAGTCGACATCCCTACGCCGCCGGAACTCGTCAAACCCACCGGGTTCGCCGCCATGCTGCCCAAAGAGACTGCCGTGCCGGACACTGCCGTGACAGTCAACGCGACGGCGTTCAGCGCACAGGGAGGCGGAGCGGTCGAGGCGACATCACGCAAGATTGGCTCCAGTGGACGAGCGTTCCTGCATTGGGATCGCGCCGGTCACTGGCTGGAATACACCTTTTCTGTGCCGGCCGCAGGGGCGTACCGGTTGCTCCTGCGAGCTTGCACTGCGGAGGCCGCCGTGTTGCGCCGGATCACCGTCAACGGGAAGGTCCCGCCCGTGGGTGAGGCGCAGGAGTTGGCTGGAACGGGGGGATACAGCGGGGGGGAGGACGACTGGCGTGTCTTTGCCATCGCTGACTTGGAGGTGAAGCCGTCTTTACTTCAACTTGCGGCTGGCGAAGTGAAGGTCCGAATCGAGAATGTGGATGGACGAAGTCTCAACCTCAATTGGCTGGCCCTGATGCCGGTGCAGGAGTAAGCGATAATGATCACGGTCACTCGTGAGCTGCATCCCGAAGTCCAGTGTGATGCCGGAAACGCGTTTGGCTGCGTTTCGTGCACGCACCCCACTTACGCTTCGACCAGTGGCGTTGGCATGATTGAGGCCCGCCGGGGGCCAGGTGGTCCTGAGCTGTGGCGCAGCGAAGACAATGGCCGGACGTGGCGTCTCGCTGATTCGCTCCCCGGCGAGGAGAAGGTGGCGGATGGTGCGTGGGCGGAGTGGCAGTTGGGCCCGTTCTTCCTGGACCCGGACCATGACGTACTGGTGCGCTTCGAATCATACCGGTTGCACCGGACACAACCCTCGCTCAACAACGGTTACCACGACTTCGTTGCTTCCTTCATGGAACACTCTTACCACGTGTTCTATCGGGTCTCGCGTGACCACGGTTTGACCTGGACGGATCGGCGCCAGGTCATTGAGGATGGACCGGACTACGACGCCGTGCATTGGGCCCAGGGAGTGACGGTCGGGGAGGGGGCTGCTGTGCTTGGCGAGATCCCTCCTTTCCTCAAGCGCGACGACGGGCGTGTCGTGATCCCCGTTCAACGCCGGAGTCCGGACAACCAGGACACGTTGGGGACTATCCAGGCCGGTCGATTTCTCGGTGAATGGGTGGATGACCAGAATGACATCCGTTGGTCCACCGGGGGAACCGTGCACGGCGGCGGGTGCGAGCAGACCGTCGTTCCGCTGAAGGACGGGCGGTGGCTCAATATCATGCGTGTCCAGGGGCAGGTATCGCCCTATCTGTTTGACGTCTGGGAGAGACCCTACAGCCTGAGTTCGGACGATGGCGACACCTGGACCGTCCCCCGGCCCCTCACCTACGATGACGGTGAGGCGTTCACTACACCGCGTGCCTGGTCCCAGTTGATCCGTTCTGCGCAGGATGGACAGCTCTACTGGATCGCCAACATCCTGCCGGCCGGAGCGGCGTCGGAAGAGATCCGGCGCACGTGGCCGGGGCGGGCCGACCCCCGTTATCCTCTGCAGATTGCACGCATCAACGAGGACACACTCACCGTGGAGCGCGGCTCGGTGACCACGATCATTGACCGTGAGCCGGGCGAGACCGAGTATGTACGCTTCAGCAATTTCTACGCCTACAACGACCGCGAAACCGACGAAATCGTCATGCTGATGATGAAATCCTACCATGAGGATCAGCCGGATCTCGCAACCATGCCGCATCCCGCCTGGCGCTTCCGGATCTCGGTTGAGGGGTAGGTCCTGACGGCTCTCCATGGCTTCAGTGTGGGAGGAGTCGCTGTGCTCCGACTCTTTCCCCAATGTGGGAGGAGTCGCTGTGCTCCGACTCTTTCCCCAATGTGGGAGGAGTCGCTGTGCTCCGACTCTTTCCCCAATGTGGGAGGAGCCGCCGTGCTCCGACTGGTCGGCAATCGGGGGATGGCACCCCCTCCCACTTTGAAGGCAATCGGGGGATGGCACCCCCTCCCACTTTGAAGGCAATCGGGGGATGGCACCCTTCTGTCGAGCAGGCTCTGCGGACCCAGGGAAGGCACTGCCGAGGTGGCCCTTGATGCCCTCAAGAGATATGTTCTCCCCCCGTCATCCGTGTTTTTGTACAGGAGTGCTGCTGTGAGGCGAGTGATTCCCCGTTCCCTGTGTGAGTGTCTCTGTGGGCTTCTGTTGAGTGTGACCTTTGCGCCTTGACGGTGTTGTCCTGGAAGTGGTTGAAGGACTATGAGAAGGGAGCCTCGGATGCGTGTTGTTTGGTTCGTGCTGTGCGTCGTCTTACTTGGACCTATGATCGGCTGTGCCGCCGACACAAGCTGGATCGATCGAGAGAAGATCAGGGCCGCCTACCATTACGGTCGGGGTGATGTGGATGAACGGGCCCAGCGCCTCAAACGCATCGGGGTCAATACGGTCATCCTCAAATGCCCGGTAGAGCGAGCCATGCCCTGGCTTCGGGCGGCCAAAAGGCACGGTCTTCACGCCTTCCCTGCCTTCAACTTCAATGTGAAGGCGGAGGCCCATGGGCTCCGGCCGGCAGTCTTGGAACGGGGCGAGACTGAGGCGTACGCCTGTCCTCTCGATACGCGCCTCTGGCGGGAGGTCCTCACCCCGGCTTTGCTTGAACGGGCCGGATTGGCAGCGCAGGATGATCTGGCCCTGGACGGGCTCTGGATCGATTTCGAACTCTACAGCACGCGCACGGGACAGCGGTACTACAATCGGGCCTGCTACTGTGACGCCTGCCTTGCGGCGTTCTGCGGACACCGCAAGATCGCCACTCCCGACCTTCCACCGGCTGAGCGCCTCCCTTGGCTGCGCGACCGGGGGGCTGCGGACGCTTACCAGCCCTTCCTTCAGGCGCGTATCGAGGAACTGGCGCGAGAACTTCGTGAACGGGTGCATGCGATCGCTCCGGGCTTCCTGCTTGGGTTCTACCCCACACCGCACAATTGGTCCCTGATTGGTGTTGCACGCGCGTTCTCCACTCCTGAGGTCCCGATCATTCTGTGGGCGACCGACACCTATTCCGGGGGCGGCCCCACCCGCGTTCCGGATGACTGGCGAGATCACTACAGCGGGCAGGGGATCAACGCGCGCTACGCAGCGGGCCTCCTCCTGCGGCGCTATTCGGCGAAGAATCTGGCTGCGAATCTCTACCACAGCACGCGCAAGTGCGACGGGTACTGGTTGTTCACGAGCTACACGCTCAATATCCCGGAGGAGAAGCAGAAGGGGGACTACTATTTGGCGGCTGGATCTCCGGGAGACTACTGGGAGGCGATTGAGCGTGGCAATATCGAGATTGGCCGTGCACAGCAGGGAGGTCCCGCGTTCAAGTCAGACTTGGTCATTGGTCCGGAGCCAGTCATTCTGCGGGCCCTGAGCACACCAGCCTTGAAGAAGCGATTGGCCGTGGTCAAAGCACCTGGAATCCCGGCTGCAACGGTTCGTCTTCCCGAGGTAAGACTCCGTGGTCAGAATCTGTTGGTCGTGGGGGCGACGCCGTCGCAGGAGGTGCAGATTCAGCTGCAGTTGACGCCGGTCAACACGGCCAGAGGCCCCATCCGTTGGAGGGCCCTGAGCCTGGAGGGAGACGTGCTTGGTGACGCAACAGGTGAGCCGGAACAAGGCGTCCTCGTCGGGTTTCGCGCGCCGGCTGACGGAATTGCGGTGGTAGTGGTCTCGGCCGGTTCAGCGTGTTGGCACCCGATTGAGGCCAATGTTGCGGTCGGGCTTTATGCCGCGAAGCCGCTTCACATCATGGATGGCCCTGAGACCCTCTACGTCTCTGTGCCGGCTGGTGCGGGTGGTTTCAGTGTGAAAGGGAGGGGCTCATCTTCCCGCGAGCGTGTCCGCATTCGCCTGGTCGCGCCCGACGGCGCGCGTGTCGGCGAGGCACAGAGCGACGCGACAGTCATGGAGGCGACCGTGGACGTGCCTGCTGCACAGGCGGAGGAAGGTATCTGGACTATCGAGGCGACCAACGCGGACGGGGGTATTTTCGAAGATTACACTATCGAAGTGCCCGGCCCGTTGCCGCCCGTGCTCTCCCTGCGCAAGGACATGGTGTTCCGGTGAGTGGTGCGGTGCCCGATGCCGTCCGGCTTGCTTGTAGCGTTAGCCCTGAGGTGTGATGACCGCCAAGTCTGGTCGGGGTCTCGGCGTTCGACCGTAGCGCCGGTCTCTGGCCGGCGGCTGTTCCGGTGCCGCGATCGCCAGGAACGCCGCCCGGAGCGGCGGCTCCATAGAACAACTCCGCCCGGAGCGCGGAGCTACGGAAGACACGGCGGTGTTCGGAGTAGCGCCCGGAGCGCGGCGCTACTGCCGGACACGCAAGCAAGCCCCCAGCTTAACGGTCACGAAGCGTGGACTCCACACGGGAATCGGATGCGTTGTATGCGTGTTCTGTGAACCATGGAAACAAGGACGAGGTATATATGCGAACATGGTGTGGCATGGGAATTGTCGTGATGGCCTGTGCAGGTCTCCCGCAGTCGGGGCACGGGGCGGCCTTTTGGGTGGGACCGAATGGCAACGACGCCGGCCCTGGCGATGAGGCACGCCCTTTTGCGACCCTGGAACGGGCGCGTGACGCGGTCCGGGCTTTGAGGACGGCGAGACCGGCCGCACAGAAGGAGGGCATCACCGTTTGGCTGCGGGGGGGATTCTACGAGCGAGAGGCAACGTTTGAGTTGGATGAACGGGATTCGGGTAGTGCCGACGCCCCGGTTGTGTATCGCGCTGTTGACGGCGAGCGTCCCCGGCTGAGCGGCGGGCGACGAATCCCCGGGAACGCGTTCCGTCCCGTCGTGGATGAGGCCGTCGTGCAGCGTCTGGACGTGACTGTTCGGGACCGTATCCGCGTCTGCGATCTCCGCGAGTTGGGTATTACCGAGTTCGGTGAGTTGAGTCGAGCGACGTTCAACGGCGGCCCAATGCTCGAGCTGTTCGTCAATGGCAAAGCTTTGCCGATTTCCCGTTGGCCGAACGGTCGGGAGTGGGCGACGTACGGCAAGGTCATTGATGCCGGGTCACGCCCTCGTTGGCAGGAGAAGCCGGAACGCCCCGGGACACTCGAATACAACGGTGATCGCCCCAAACGGTGGCAGAATGCTACGGACGTCTGGCTGCACGGCTACTGGGCGTTCGACTGGTACGACGATGTCCTGAAGGTTGCCAAGCTGGACACCGAGGCGCGTCGGATCACCTTCACCACACCCCACACATATGGGCTCAAGTCCAAGCGCAGATACGCTGCCCTCAACCTGATCGAGGAGATCGAGCAACCCGGGGAATGGGTGTTGGAGCGTGCATCGGGCAAGCTCTTTCTCTATCCTCCTGCGTCTCTCGATGACGCCGAGATCGTCGTTTCCATGGTCGGCGGCCCACTGTTGCGGATGCGGAAGACGCAACATGTGGTCGTTCAAGGGCTGACGTTCGAGTACGGTCGTGGGAACGCTGTGGAGATGCTTGGCGGCGTTCGGAACCTGCTCGCAGGTTGCACGATTCGCAATATGGGGACGAGCGCCGTGAGTATCCGCCCGGCCGATGTGAAGAGCGATGGGCATCTGCGGGTGGAGACCGGTGACCGGCTTGTCGACGGGCGTGAGAACGGGGTGCAGAGCTGCGACATCTACAATGTCGGGACGAGCGGCATCAGCCTGTCCGGCGGCGACCGCCGGACTCTGACCCCCGCCGGGCATTTTGCGATCAACAACGACATCCATCACTACTCGCGGCGGAAGCGTACCAACTGTCCTGCCATCGGACTCGCGGGGGTCGGACAACACGCTGCGCACAACACGGTCCATGACGCGCCTCACTGTGGGATCAATTACGGTGGCAATGACCATGTTATCGAGCTCAATGAGTTGTCCCGTCTGTGCTGGGAAACCGGCGATGTCGGGGCGATCTACACCGGCCGGAACTGGACCTTTCGCGGCAATGTTGTCCGCCACAATTTCATCCATCACACCATCGCTCCGGGACAGGTCGGCAGCATGGGCGTCTACCTGGATGACAGCCACAGCAGCACAACCATCGCGGGCAATGTCTTTTACCAATGCGACTACGCCGCCTTCATCGGTGGTGGGCGTGACAACGTGGTTGAAAACAACATTTTTGTGGACTGCCGCAAGTCGGTCCATCTGGACAACCGCAGTCAGGGCTGGGCACACAAGTACCAGGTGCGTGGGGGGGACCACCGCATGTTCGGGAAACTTGAGGAGGTTCGTCACGACCAGCCGCCCTACAGTGAGCGATTTCCAGCACTGGCGCGTATCCTCGAAGAGAACCCGCATGAGCCCCGTGGGAACCGCGTTGTCAGCAACCTGTGTGTTCGCGGGAACTGGCTCCATGTTTTCAAGGGGGCCGAGAAGATCCTGACTCTCGAGAACAACGTCGTGACCCGTGAGGATCCGGGCTTTGAGGCGCCTGACGTCCTGAATTTTTCGTTGCCCGCGAATGCTCCGATCTCCGAGGAACTCCAGGGCTTCAGCCCGATCCCGTTCGGCAACATCGGACTGCGTCTTGACGACTACCGCCGCCGGATGCCGGTGAAGGCGCCGCGCATCGTCCCCGACGGACGCGCCTTCGCTGAGAAGCTTGCCGTGGAGTTGCGAACTGAGCGTGAAGACGTTGAGATCCGTTACACGATCGATGGTTCGGAGCCGGTCGCACAGTCACCGCGTTACAACGGTCCCGTCATCCTGACGCGTTCGACGACCATCAAAGCCATGGCGCTTGACGGCAATGACCCGGCCGCTCCGCCATCGCCTGTTGCAGAAGCCACGTTCGCGCTGGTCGAGTTCGGTGCCGGAAAGGGTGTCTTCCTGAGCGATCTTGCCCCCGAAAGCGCCTCTGTGCACGGCGGGCTGAAGAAGGACACCAACTACCGGAAGAATGACTTCATCACGATGAGCGGCACGGTGTTCGAGAAGGGCGTTCTGCTGCACCCAAAGGCGCTCGGAACCGGCGGTAGCCAGGCGCAGGCCACGTATGCTCTGGAGGCACCACTCGACAACGCCAAGGCCTTCCTGGCAACGATTGGTGTTGACGATGGGGCTGACCACCGCGGATCAGTCTCTTTCAAGGTGGACTTGCTGCGTGGTGACGAATGGCAGACTGCGTTCGAGAGTCCCGTCCTGCGAGGACGTCCAAGGGAGGAGCAGATGGAGGTGGCGGTTGAGCTGGATGGCGCGACGAAACTGCGACTGGTCACGGACGGCGGGGACGATGTCAGCTGCGATCATGCCGCCTGGGGAAATGCGCGTTTGGAGTAGGGCATTCCGCGTCCGAAGAGGCCGACCCATGTCTGCTCGTGACATGGATGTTTCTGGAGGCCGGTTATCCCTAACCGGTGTCTTCGCCCAGGACGGCCGGAGCTCCAGGTGGGGCGGTGGTCTCACTCCTGGGGCGCGAACCAGGACTTCCCCGGGGTGACGCCGCTCTGTAGAGGGTGTTCCGGGGTGCACATTGAGCCGCAGTTGCAGAAGTAGTCGCTGGGCTTTTCCGGGTCCATAGGCATGCCGAGCTCTCGCTGGAACAGGGCCCACATCTCGATCGTCTCCAGGCACAAAGCAATCGGGATGGTCGTGCTGTGTCCGCGGATCTGGTCGATCAATGTTTTCAGCATATAGGCGCGCGCATCATGGGGGATGGGGCGTCCACCTCCTCCGGTGAACCCCCGGGCAGCCAGGAAGGGCGCTGCTCCCTCCATTGCGGCGACGAAGTCCGGGTCGAGACGATCGAAGTCCAACACCCTCCGGGCTTCGTTGACATCCATCCAGCCCAATGGGCAGAGCGAGATCACATCCGGGGTTGTGCGCTCGAAGATGCGCGCGATCAGTTCGGCGTTCTCTTCTTTCCATCTTTTCACCGGAATGATGGGTGAGAAACGGTAGCGGACCGTGTACCCTGCTTCCTGACAGGCATGGGCGGCCTCGATGCGCTCGTCCCAGGCGGCTGTTTCCGGCTCAAATGCCTCGCTTTGCGTGCGTGCGCCGACACTCCATTGCAGAATGGTCTTGCCCTTGTGGTCCAGATCCAGAAGGTTGGCCGTGTTGCTGCTCTTGCCGACGTAGATCTCGAGGTACTTGCCGGGCTTGTCGGCGAAGAACTCGATGAAGGGCCGCGATGCATCGTATTCGGGTTCGAAAGCGGTGATGTCAGTCTGGTTGTCCCATTTGTAGAGCCGTTGGGCCGGATCCAGCGCGCAGATGTCGTCCAGGTGTTCGACATATTCCTCGATGTTGACCATGATGCGGTTGACGCCACCGAACCAACAATAGGCGCAGCGGAAGGGACAGCCGTTGATGGTGTGCAGTTGTCGGGCTGATTGACAGACGCACCCGCGCCGTGCCTCCCGCCAGTCGACTTCGCCGTCACGTCGCCAGGTGGTCGTCATGAAGCCGTACAGATCACGGACTCGCAGACCGGGGTACTGCTTCCTGAAGTCCGCCTTGCGCTTCTCATCCCAGAACTTGCCCATTGTCAGCACGAGATCGGGGTCTCTGGGATTGGGGTTGGCTCCCCATTTTGGGACGGTCCCCCAGCGAGCCGGGGCGATCTCGCTCAGCTCGGCGTAGGAGATGCGTTCGGGCACGACCTCGGCCATGGCCGAGACCATTCGCTCCACACGGGCAGCGGCGCGGGCGTCGTCAAAGACATCTTCGGTCACGTAGACCTTGTCAGGGTTCAGCGGACGGAACATGGTTACCTCTTACCCGATGCGCGTTCGTTACGTTGTTTGATTGTGCCTTGCAGGGAGGCGTCGGCTTCGAGGCACCGTTCGGCTCCCGGCGGGAAGACCCAGAGCGTCAGGTCCAGGAGCACCGCGTCTGCTTGCGACGTGATGTTGAAGGTGTTTGCGCCGTTCAGGATCGTGTTGCGGTCGATGTCGGCGAGCCACTTCCCCGCGGCATCTCCGGGACGCAGGGCCAGGCTTCGGCCATTGCAGCAGACGCTCAAGGTCGTGTCTGTCTCCTCGCTGAGTGCCAGTTCCAGCACAAACGACGGGGCGTCATCGCCCACTGCTTCGTCGCCTATCAGTAGAGGGAGCTCCACGGGCTCACCAGGAGGAAGTGACCGTGGCCGTGAGGGGCAGACGAATTCGCGCTCGAGGAAACGTTTGACGCCATCGCGCATCCAGAAATCTGCATTGCCAACGCCGCGTGCGGTGGATACGTAGACTTTGGGCAAGGCTCGCAGCACGTCCGGGTCGCCGAGCTCGTTGTAGAGTGTCTCGTTACTCACATCCTGAGCGTTGAACAGGTAGATGCCGTCTACCCCGGCCTGGAGAGCCTGCATGACTCGGGCCCGGTAGCTCTCGATTGAGTTACGCAGGCTGCACGCATCCTTGTCGCGCTCGCGGGATTCGCTGAGACAGGCGAACACCTTCTTGCCGTAGCGATGGACGAGGTCGACGTTTGTCTGCCAGGGCGAGAGTCGCCAATAGTCGCTGACCGCGACTATGTCCACGTAGTCGTTCTGCAGCCAACTCTCGAGGTCCAGTCCCATGGCTCGGCGGTACCCGTCGGTGTCGGCGACTCGTACCGCGAGGAGGATTGGGCGTCCGCGGCGGACACTGTGTTCTTCGACCACGCTGCGTATTTTTCGCAGCATGTCGGTCATCATGGCTGTCTCTTCCGGGGAGGCATCTTCGCCCCATGCCTGGGACTTGAAGTAGACATAGTGACGGCAGAAGTCGAGTTCCACGCCGTCGAGGTCGAACTTGGTGCAGACTTCGTCCACGAACGCGACCGCCAGATCGCGGACCTCAGGGTGATTGAAGTCCATCGCCGTCCACGACCCGTGCGGGTTGCTGTTTCCCGGTACGCCCGCGATGCCATCGCCCACGAGCCAGTTGCGGTGCTTGCGCTTGAGGGGATTGAAGAGGTGATGGGAGTACCAGGCGGCCCAGCCGTCGTGGATGTCGTTCATCCGGAATGAGCAGAAGCACTCGATGCCGTGCTCATGGCAGAACTCCGTTTCCATTGCTACCGGGTCGAGCCCTTGTTCGAGTAGCGCTCCCAGGCGGTTCTTGGAGAAATCGCCGATGAGCCCTTCTTCCTCGGGTTTCTCAGTACAGGTGAGGCGGTCGCCGATGTCTGTGGCGTAGGTGAATTGGCCGAAACCGCTGCAGGTGGGCGTGTAGAAGACGGTGTCAACCTGGGTGTCGGGGAGAGCGGTGGACCGAGCGGCGAGGAAGGTCTCCTTCGAAGCCGTAGGCATCTCGTACAGCACGTCGCAGCCATCGTTGTTGAAGATGATCCGGCGTTGCTTTGCCAAAAGCTCCTGGCGTAGTTCGCGCATCTCAACGACGGTCATGATTCAACTCCGCTGTCAGGGGGCGTTCCGGAATCGCGCACAACATAGGGGTGGACTGGGAAATGCCCAGTGGGTTTGGGAGTGGTTTTTGGTTGGCATTTCCGGCGGAAGACAGTGCTGAGCTGGAGCTCGGTGTTTCCAGGGGGGAGGAATCTGGAGCTCCGGTCGTCTCGACCGGCTCTTCCCGGTTCAGAGAACCGGCCTCCAGGAAGGCAGCAGACAGTGCCGAGCTGGAGCTCGGCGTTTCCAGGGGCGAGGAATCTGGAGCTCCGGTCGTTTCGACCGGCTCTTCCCGGTTCAAAGAACCGGCCTCCAGGAAGGCAGCAGACAGTGCTGAGCTGGAGCTCGGCGTTTCCGGGGGCGAGGAATCTGGAGCTCCGGTCGTCTCGACCGGCTCTTCCCGGTTTAGAGAACCGGCCTCCAGGAAGGCAGCAGACAGTGCCGAGCTGGAGCTCGGCGTTTCCAGGGGCGAGGAATCTGGAGCTCCGGTCGTCTCGACCGGCTCTTCCCGGTTCAGTTCAAAGAACCGGCCTCCAGTAAGGCAGCAGACCGTGCTGAGCTGGAGCTCGGCGTTTCCAGGGGCGAGGAATCTGGAGCTCCGGTCGTCTCGACCGGCTCTTCCCGGTTCAGAGAACCGGCCTCCAGTAAGGCAGCAGACAGTGCTGAGCTGGAGCTCGGCGTTTCCAGGGGGGGAACTCTGGAGCTCCGGTCGTCCCGACCGGCTCTTCCCGGTTCAGAGAACCGGCCTCCAGGAAGGCAGAAACAACGCCCAAGGGGCGGCTACCGGTCAGTTGCCCAGGAATGTGTTCTGGTCGACATCAAGCTCCAACGCGCTGACGAAATCGTCGTAGATGACCAAGCCGTTGTTGCCGTCCGGGATGATCAGAGCACCGTTGCGGACGCTTACCGTGCTCGGGTTGCCGGCGGTGGGCATCTCGCGGAGCAAGCGTGGGTGCTGGAGATCCGTGATGTCAACGATAGCCAGGGCCGACTCCACGCGCGACGTCAGGATGAGAGCGTTCCCGAAGACGGTTGGTTTGCCGAGGAACCGTCCGCCGAACCGGTAAGCGGGTTTGGCATCCAAGTCGGTTTCCATTGGGTTTACGAGCCGGTAGGCGCCGTGGCTTGTGCACAGAAACTGGTCTCCCACGGCGGCGATGCCGGCGAAGAAGCTGTAGCGGTCGGTCAGATTGACGCCGGTGTTGATGGCCTTTCCCGATGCCTCAAAATCCAGCCAGCGGACCCCGACGACATGGCCCCAGACGGCCGCATAACGGTTGCCAAGATCCCAGTGGGACATCTGGTCTCCATAGATGATCTTGACTTTGTGGGAGGCAATCTGTTTGATGTTTGCCGGATCGGTCACATCAAGAACGCGGAACGTATTGCCAGTCTGGATTACGGCTCGCGTGCCGTTGGCGTAGACCATTGTTTGCCTGACCGACGCATTCCTGGGGGCCTGGAATCGTCCCAGCGGTTGCAGTTCCCCGTCGCCGGCGTGCTGCCAAATGGACAGCCCAGCCGTGTTTTCGCTGACGTAGACGCGGTCACCAGCTATGCTGGCGTGAACTGCAAAGCCCGTTGTCTCAAGCTTCGCGATTTCGCGCACTTGAGGCCAGAGCTCCAGGACGCGTACGCCCGCAGATCCGGCTGCGATCACGGCGTGGTCCCGGCAGAAGTCAACCGACCAGACCTGTCCGCCCGGATGGTAGATTCTGCTCTTGTCCGAGACGGGTGTGGGGGCGGGAGGAAGCACAGTCGGCGTCCCGCGATCAGGCGTACAGTGCCGCACCAATGACGGTGCGGACAACACTTTCAGACCTGCTTTGGGGCACGCGGCGTAGATGACGTCATCGACCACAGCAACACCGCTCACGAGGTCGTGGTGACGGGCCACCGTGCGAGGTTCACGCGGGTTGCTGACATCGACCAGGAACACGCCGTTGAACGTGTCCGCACAGCATACCATCGAGCCTCCGGCTGCCACCGGAGTCCACATGTCATAGCCATCCCGGGAGTAGTACTTCGGGAACTTGGTGCGACCCAGAAATTCGGGTTTGCGGGGGTCTTTGAGGGAGAAGACCTCGAGGCCGTGGCCGGCACCGTAGCCGGCGTCTCCTTCCACGATGTAGGGATAGCGTTTGCGTGATCCACGCTCTCTGGAATGGTGGCCGGTCGATGCGTAAAGGTACTCACCGGCCACACAGACCCCGTCGCCATAGCCGTCCAGGTCGTACTGATTCACGATCTGTGGATGGTAGGGATCACTGATGTCGATAGTGGTCAGCTGGCGCCTCCCCCAGTCACCGACGTAGATCGTGTCGCCGCGAGCATCCACGGATTGGGCTTCGCCGGTCTTGATCTTGCTGACATAGACCGGATTCCGCGGATCGGAAACGTTGACGATCTCGACGCCGTACTGGCGCTGAGCAACGAACAGCAGGTCGCCTTGGACCTCGACGCCGGTGGCCAGCTCGATGCAATCGTAGTGACAGAGCATCTCCGGCTTGGCCGGATCATGGACATCAATGATGTACACGCCATCAGCCCGGGTGGTGATGTAGGCGATGCCGTCGCGGACGGTGATTTGCCGGCCCGTTCCCCGGAAGCGGCATTCGCCGACGATTCGGGGCGCCTCGGGCTCACTGATGTCAGCGACCCAGAGCCGCCCCCGGCCGATGAAGAAGAGGTGATTTCCGGAGACGACGGTGTCCATGATGGACGGCTTCTTGATCACGGTGAGGCAGGTCAGTTCCTGGCCGTAGTCGGTCGCTTCCATCGGGGCTCCTCTGAGAACACTGAGTGACAGGATGAACGTAGAGATAGCTGTATTCCAGCCGGGGCTGTGAGGCATCGTGCGGCCTTCGTCTTTCAGTATGACACCATGCTCTCAAGATCCCCTTGGACCTAGAATGCGGCCGCCGTCAACCAAGAGGTCCGCCCCCGTCACGTATGCCGCATCTTCCGAAACGAGATACGAGACCGCGGCTGCGACGTCAGCGGGATACCCTCCCGGTCGCGGCAGATAGATCCCCTTGTTCTCGTAGTTCGACTGTGCGTTGTTCACGAGGATCGCGCCGGGAGATACGCTGTTCACGGTGATGTTGTGCGGCCCCACTTCCATGGCCAGCGCCTTTGTGAACGAGACGATGGCACCCTTGGACGCACTGTAGGTGGCCATGCGTCTGATCCCGACTTCGGCAGCGATCGATGCAATGTTGATGATCCTGCCGTACGTTCGCTCGACCATGTGGTTGATGACGGCATGGGTGCAGTTGAACGTCCCGTTGATATTGAGATCGAGGATCCACTTCCAGGCTTCTGGCTCCAGGTCCTTGAACTCCGTTTGGGGGTAGGCCCCGGCGTTGTTGACCAGAATGTCCACGTGCCCGAACTGCTTGACGACAGCGTCGGTGGCAGCCTTGACCGCTGCGTAGTCGGTCACATCGGCTTTGAGCGCGACGGCCTGCCCACCCGCCGTCACGATCTCGGACGCCGTCTGTTGTGCCTTCTCGATCTGAATGTCGAGTCCCGCTACAGCAGCCCCGTCAGCGGCAAGTCGGAGGGCGATGCCCTTGCCGATGCCCGTGGCCATTCCCGTGACGATCGCTGTTTTGTTTTCGAGATCCATGACAGTGTGCGCTCCTTTTGAGCTGAGAAGAACGGCCGTACTGGGAACGCCTGGTCTTCCGTTTGTAGCGAGTGACGTAGGCCTTGCGGAGTCGCGTTGCCTTCAAGAACGGCAATCCGCTGCGCTACGAGCCTTACTACGAACGCCTGCAAGAACGGCACTCCGCTGCGCTGCGAGCCTTACTACGAACGCCTGCAAGAACGGCACTCCGCTGTGCTGCGAGCCTTACTACGAACGCCTGCAGGAACGTCACCGTGCTCCCACGCTGCGGCCACCGTCGATGGTGTGGTTTGAGCCGGTGATGAAGGCCGCATCGTCTGAGCTCAGATACAGAATCAGTTTCGTGACTTCTTCCGGCTCCGCCGCGCGTCCGAGCCGGGTCCACATGTTGGCCATTGCCGGACGGGTCATGACCGGACCAGGGGATACGCAGCAGGAGCGGATGCCGTGGGGTGCCCCATAGATCGCGACAGATTTGGTCAGCCCGAGCATCCCGGTTTTCGAGGCCCCGTAGTCCAGCGAGCCGGAGCCGGTGATGCCCTCGACTGATCCCATGTTGATGATCACGCCGGACTTTTGCTCGATCATCTGCCCGAGGACCGCACGACAAAAGAGAACGGGTCCTTTGAAGTTCACATCGACGCCCCATTCAATGACCTCGATCGGCAACTGATGAAACGGTTCGGAGCGTCCGTGCACACGCGTGGAGCACCCACCGGCGGAGTTCAGCAGAATGTCCACACTGCCGTAGGTTTCCACGGCAGTCGCAACGGCGTTTTCTATCTGTTCATAGCAGCGCACATCCACCCGGATACCGATGGCGTCTGCGCCTGTGTCGCGAATGCCTTTGGCTGCGGCTACGACGGCTTCCTCGTTAACGTCCGTGAGCACAACCTTTGCGCCCTCGGCGGCGTACTGCTGCGAAGCGAGCAGGCCCATGCCCGAGGCCGCTCCGGTAACGATAGCCACTCTGTCTTTGAATCTCATTTCTCACCTTCCTCGGTCGTGAATGCAACAGGATGTTGCTCCCCATCTTACCGGGGGTCGATCGTCAACGTCTGCAGGTCCACACCTACCCAGAGAGCTGAATCATGGTTGCCCTTGGGGACTTCGTGGTACACGAAACCGGGCTTGTCCCTCATGGCGACTGCAATCTTGCGGGTCTCCTGGACCGGGATAAGCGCATCTGATTCACCCATGGTCAGCACCACAGGCATGGTCAGGCGGTCAGGGCGGGCGAGCACGGAGCGCGCCTGGTACGGAGCCGAGTTCTTCTCGGGAGGGCCACCGTACGCGGCGAAGACCGTCTTTGCCAGCTTCTGGAGGACCGGAATCGGGCTTTTCCTGGCGAAGTCGAGTCGCGCCAGCAAGTCACACATGCCCATGGCGATGACCCCGTCGACGGTTTCCGGGTGAACACAGGCATAGGCCATCGCGCTGGACGCCCCGCCGGAGCCGCCTAGGAGCACGATCTTGCGGCAACCGAGCTTGGCTCGGGCGTAGGCCAGCAGCCCCGCCGTGTCCTCCGTTGCGCCCGGGCTCATGTAGGATGTGCCCCGCAGGTTGACCGAGAGCAGCGGGTGTTTCCCCTTTCGTACCCGCGTCAGCCAGAAGTCACGGATGTCCTTCCGCGTGAAGATTTGGTCAGCTTCCGAGAAAGATCCGTGCATGTAGACGATCGTGTTTTTCGAGCTATCTCCGGGGAGATAGAGGGCCCAGTCTTTGTTCCCGTCCTTTACGCTTGTGTACCGGATGCGTACGGTTCCGTCGGGGTAGGCATCGCCGGGCATGGGAGCCACGTGATCCACGGCGATACGGTCTTTCCAGCTGTCGGCATCCCTCACCGGGTCTTCCTCCTCTGCTTCGGGCTCCGCGGACACGAGCTCCATGTCGTCGATGAAGAGGGTCGCGGTTCTTGATTCCTTCGTCCGTTTCTCCAGGGCCATGCCCGCTTGGTCAGTGCTCGCAGGCGCGGTGAAGGCTCTTTCCAGTTTCTGCCACGTTCCTATCTTCGATAGATCGTACAGAGAACTGTAGATGTTGGTTCGGTACTTCCCATTGCTGTAGAGGGCACACTTGAACGCCGGGGCCGGATCGGTGGCGTCCAGTGCTTCGACGCGCAGCCAGCCTTGGAGACGGTATCGCTTCCCCGCTTTGATCGGTACCTTCGGGGCTGCGGCATATGACCAGCCTGCGCTTGCTGTGCCGGAGATTCGCGCCGCGCGTTTGCCGGTGTGCACGATTTCCTTCTGAACGGTGAGTCTCGTGCCTCCGGCCCCCCGCCAAAGCGTGGGCTCCCGCTCGAAGCCCGTATTGCCCGTGGTCACGAATTCCATTGGCTCCCAGGAATCATCGACCTGAACCGGCTTGCCGACCGGCAGACCGGCGAGCTCCGGTGCGTTGCCTGTGATGAGGTAGGATCGCGGCGGCAATTCCGTCCCGCCAGCCGCGTAACGCTCGTGGGCGAAGTTGACTGTGACTGCTGCGCCATTGGCGAACGTACTCCGTTGAAGCAGACCGTCCTGGGTCAGGCGCTCGTGGCTCAGCATTTCCGAATAGCCCACGGCTCGGCGCCATCGGCAGACGTTGGTGTAGCATTCCACAAAACGATCCAGATTGCCCCAGAACAGGCCCTGTTGCGGGCCCCACAGTATCCAGGTTGGCATGGAGGCATGAATCATGTGCAACAGGTCTTTTTGAGCCCATAGTTTGGGCATGCGGTGGGTGTTGTCGCCCCAGCGCCAGGTCGTTTCCATGCAGTCATTGTAGACGAGCTGGAACAACGGTACACGGCGTCTTGGGTTGGTACCGTATTCTTCGTATCTCGGTGTGGATTCGCAGGACACGAATGGGATTTCGTGGATGGACTTTGGGTTTGCGAAGAACGCAGCCGTACTCATGATCCCTTCCAGGTAGTCTGCCACGCCGACGGCCCAGTCACGCCCCGTCTCCGACCCCACGATCAGGCCGAGCTCGCCCGAAAGGTATGCGAACTGCGCAACCCGCGTTTCCCGGTCTGTGGTCCGGGTAAGTGGATGGTTGGGATCGTAGCATTCACGCAGTCCGGTCGAGGTCACGCAGTCGAGGAAGTACGACGTATAGGGTGATCTCGCGAGGCGCTTCGGCATTTTCTCCTTGAGTGTGCGGAGTCCGCAGGTCCAGCAGATGACATAGCTCGGGACCTTCTCACCGGTTTTCGGGTCCGTGATGGGACACCACCCGATCACGGGTTCACCTTCCCTGTTTTTGATGACGTCTTCGGGCCAACTGAAGCCTTCGCAACGTTCCATCTTGCTTGGGTGAGTGCCGGGCTGGTAGAGGTCCGTGTAAATGTCATAGCGTCCCGGCAGGTAGCCCCACTCGTTCAGCTGCCGGACGTGATCGCTTGAGAATCCGGACACGACTATTCGCTCAACGCCCCGGCGATGCAGTTCCCGGATGTTGCTGAACGTCGAGCAGTAGATGTTCACGGCCCCCACCATCCGGTCGATGTTCGGGCGGTCCCTCCGCTTCTCCGAGAGCGTCTTCAGCAGTCCCGTCTTGATCACATGGGCACGGTAGCGTTTGGCAAGTGGGGTGTAGGCGCCTTTCTCCGAGAAGTGAAACAGCATCCGTCGGGCATATCCGAACTTGCCCTTCTGCGGCTGGAAAACAGCCCGCACCGAGAGCACGTCCCGTTTCTCGCCGGGGACTCTGGCGCCCCGGTACTTGGCATCGTCGGGTGTCTGGAAAATGGCGATATAGCCTTGCCCGGTTGCCAGATCAGTCTGGCCGAACCACGGCATGGACATGACGCCGCCGAGGTGCTTCCCGTTCCAGCTGGTTTCCTCCACGCCGAACAAGAGTCCCGAAGCCTGGGGAATCACCAGCTTGCCTGCCGGTTCGTCGAGCACAAACGGCGCGGGAAGGGACACTTCCGTGAACGCGGTCGCTGGGTTCCCCGACAGTTCGAAACCGACATCCGCCACGCCCGGCAACAGCCACACGCGGGCCGTCAGTGGGAGCATGGCGCCGCCCTTTTCCGGGCAGCTGAGTTCGATCTGGACGCCCTCAGTGGGTGCGGGAAGCGGCTGGATTTGGCTGATGATGGGACCGAGGGGACGGGCTGTTTCGGGGCGGGGTGGCGGAGCGTCGCCGGGGGCGGCCAGTTCCGCCATGGCATGGGTCCGGTACTGCTTGTGAATGTAGGCCGGGGGATAGAAAAGTTGGCATTCGCGTTTTGGGGCGCCGTCTGAATCGTTGACACCAAAGGCCAGCATGAGCGTGTCAGCGGTACGGGGTGTCTTCTCAAGGGCAGTGATCCGGTTCCATGGAACGAAGGCTTCGAGCCCCCAACCGGTCGCGCTCGGGCGCGTTGCGCCCCGGCATCCCTCAGCCATTCTGGGGTTCGACCAGCACTCGATCTTGAGATTGTCCCCATCCGGGATGAGCCCCCAGTGTTCCTTGCCGAGCCAGAGTTCCACCGAATCGACATGCCACATGGCTGCCCCGGGGACGAGGCCGGAACGCGTCTCGTCCGTGACGTCGGCCGCCAGCCAGATCCCGGCTGCGTTCCAGGCGAAGTGGAAGCGTGCGCTGCAGTCCGAGTCTGCCGTCGTCTCTTGCGCCCGGACGGACGTGCTGCTGACCGGGATGCCAGCGCCCATCCATTCGCCCAAATCTCCGTCCAGCTGTGGCGCGGTCGCTGCTTTTCCGACAGGGACGATCCATTGCTCGCGGGGTTTCTGTCGTGACTGGCGCCAGAGGCGATCGCAGCGTTTGTCCAACACGTCCCAGATCATCTGGTCGTCGTGGACCATCACCCGCAGGACATCGTTCTCGAAGACCCATCGCCCGTCGGTGTGGATCGGGGCGGCGTGGAGGAATGAGCTCAGGCACACACACACAGCGACATGCCGGCGCAGATTGTTGGTCACGGTGTTTTCCTATTCACGAGACCTGTCTGATTTGACCGATCTTTCTGCCTCTGTCGTGCGACGTGGCCCGACGCTGGCGGTTACTTTCTTCCGGGCAGGATGCCCATGCCCAGGTAACGGTAGGTGTCGATGTACTCGGGGTAGACCGACCAGATCACAAAGCCACCGGTCCCGAGCTTGCGGGATATGTCGATCTGTCGGGCTGCTCCAGTGGGGCCCATGCCTTTGAGCAGGCCGATGCCCGGGTAACACGGGACGCTTCCGGCAAGCACGTCGAGTTGGTTTCTTATGAGGTTGCCGAACTGGGCGTCACTTGCCGTGTAGTCCATGGGGCAAACGACATCGACCCACCCTTCCCGAGCCCACAGGGGCCAATCCTGGCCAACGTCGTCCCGGCAGGCGGGGTAGTTCTTGAACACCGCGGCGGAGATCAGGCAAGCCGGGGCCTGGGTTCGGACTGTCTGGTGGACTCGTTTGACGAGGCGTGAGATGTTGTCGCGTCGGAACTGAAGCCACCGTGAATGCCAACGTCCGCGGGGGGATGCTTCCGCGGGCCACTCGGGAAGCGGTTCACCGACAAGTTTCTCGAACGCTGTGCGACAGCCGGTGCAGAAGCATGTGTTCGAGTTGCCGTAACGGATGTAGTCGAAGTGCACACCTGCCACGCCCGGACGCAGTGCGGCTTCAAGCATGGCAGCCGCCTGGAGTTGCGTATTTGAGGGATGCGAGGGGCAGAGCGCGTTCCCTTCGCTGCCGTCGCGTTTGATCGCGATCCGGCCTGCGGTCCGCAGCTTGTCGACGGCCGAAGGCGGCGCCAGGCGGAGCTTGTAGTTGCAGATCCACACATGCACGCTGATCCCCACCTTCGCGCACCCGTTGATCGCCTCACCCAGGTAGTCGCGTTCCGGCTTGTTCTCGCGCCAGTAGGGCATGACGGCTGATGGGTAGGCCGCCGCTGCGCCGTTAAGTGCGTTGAGAAACAGATGATCGATCCCGGCCGCCGCAAGGCGTTTCGCCGTTTCCTCCCAGGTGAGACCGTCGATTCCCTGGGGGGGATGGCACCATGTCGCGCGGAACTCCTTGGCGACAGGTTTCCATGCCCTGCAGGTGGCCTCAACCAAGGCTCTCTCCGCGTCTGCGAGCAAAGGGGTCGCCTCGGCAAAGTTCCCCTGGGCGGCCAACGCAATGGCCGCAGCTCGCATCGTCTGCGCCTCGGCCTTGTTCCGCTCACTGCGTGCGGCTCCCGGCATGGCCGAGACTCCCTCAATCGCCGGGTCCCATCCCAGTGAATTGACCTGCATGCCTGCCCGGGCAAGGCGGGACTGCCAGCGGACTTCCCGAATCTCGGGGTAGTGTTCAGCGACAAGTGCCACCAGGCCGTCTGTTTTGGCGTCGGCATCTCCCCGCATGAGTACGTGGGAGAACCAGCTGCCACGGGGTGATGAGATAAAGGCCGGCGCGGTACGCTTGCCTTCCGTGTCCTGCCACCAGGCCATGACTCTTCCGGTGGGCGATGCCTCGCAATCGGCGACCGCGAACGAGTTTTGCCGGATGGTCTCCGGGAAACCGTCCGGAGCTCCTTCCGCACGCCGTATGGACGAGAACTCGCCATCGTATGCTCTTGGGCGGAAGCCTTTCCTCTTTACGCCCAGTGCCTTTGAGAGGCGTTCGGGCAGAGAGAAGCAGGCCAGGATGAACCCACCCCGGTCAAGGTAGGCCAGGAGCTTGTCTTCGGTCTCCCGTTCCATGCCGGACCCGAAGGGCAGGAACACGACGGCTGCGTTTCTCAGGAGGTCCTCCCCCAAATCGCGGGAGGAGACGACCGGTACGGTGAGGCCGCCGGCTTCGAGCAGGCCTGCGAGCGTTGATGTAAACGTCCCTGCCTGTCCTGCGTTACTCTTGTTCTGGGCTGTCACGGTGGTGAACTCGTTCTTGACGATCAGTAGGTCGCCTTTGCCCTCCTCAACCGCAAAGTTGGCGATGCGCAGTACCGCATCATCGCGGCTGGCGGCCGCCCAGGGGCTGATACGGATTGTGTTGACCTGTCCCCAGCCCCCTCCGTATCGGTCCACTTTGAAGGCTCCCTTTGGGATGCGTACCCGGCACCATTCACCCTCCCGCGCCGGGTACCATTCCGCCCCGTACCATCCGTCGCCCACTCCGATGTAGAGGTGCATGTAAGCGATGCCTTTGACGTCTTCCGCGAAGACGTCGAAGACGATCGCCGTGACCAGGGAGAAGTCCTGTTCCACGTGTCGGTCCCACACAGTACGCGGGATTGTCGTTCCGGAGAAATTGCAGGTGAGTTCAAGTACATTCCGGTCTCCCATGGGGACCACCGTTGCCGGACAGGTAGATCGTTTCGCGTCGAGCGCCCCCTGATCGTCGTATGCCCCTTGGGCTTTCCACGCTTCGGCTGCCGCTGCGGAGTCCGCGAAATGATCAATCCCGAGGACTTCGACGCCCGGTGCCGGGGCAGGAACGGAGGTGGCAGCGGCTACCCATCCGCCTATCAGGATGCCAAGACAGAGCCAAGTTGACAAGAGCCGGGATCGATGGTTCATGTGTGTTCCTCAGTGTGCCGATGGCCGCGGTCCGTTACACAGCCCTCAACGATAGTGCGGGAGGAGCGATGCTGCCAAAGGGCAAGGACGATGACTATCATCTCACGAGATTGGTCGGTGGCCACGAAACCGCTGGAAGAAGTCGTCTGCTGCGCTCTTGTAGGGGGCTCCTGGCCCAATGCCTTCGGCGACCCTGAGAGGAATGCTGACGTGATGACACTGCTGAGAGAGCTCCTGTTCCTGCCCGTAGAGCGTGCTGCCCTTTCTCTGGTCCTGGTTATGAGTGTGTGCGCCTCGGCCCTTGACCAGATTCCGGCTGACGACCCCCGACTGAGTTACTCGGACTACGTGCGGCTGACGTGGGTTCCGAGCCCCGATGACCCAACTCAGCGAATGGTCAGATTCGATCGCATCATCGGTATCCCCCGCAAAGGCTACGGCTGGGACAACCCCGGAGCCCGACTCCGCTTCCGTACTGATGCCTCCGTCGTCACGGTGAGCCTCCACTACAGCGAGAAACACATCTCAACGTCTGCTCGCAAGGGCAGGGGAATCTATTTGGTTGACGGGCAGACCAATTCAGGTTGGACCTTCACCTCATCCACGGCCAAGACGGTTCGTTCGCCAGAGACAGTGGACGTGGACCTGCGAACTCCGCAGGATGGCGAGATGCATACCTATGAGATCGTGCTTCCCTATGGGGACTCTGTCGATGTCCTCCGGATTGCCGTGACCGACGGCGCCCTTTTCGCCAGTCCCCAACCACGGCCGGACGTCCGGTGCGTGATGTACGGCGATTCAGTCACTCACGGTTTCACTGCCACATCGATTGGCGGCACGTATGCCTACCGAACGGCCGCACTCAAGAATTGGCAGTTGATCAATATGGGGCTCGGTGGGCGGTCTTCGAGGCCTGTGGATGGGGAGATCCTGGCCGGTATTGAGGCTGACCTGGTGACTGTCCTGATCGGCGTGAACGATTGGCAGGGGGGGCGACCACTGGCGGCCTTCCGGGCAAACATCACCGGATTCATTGCGGCCTTCCGGGTGGGGAAACCAGATACGCCGCTCTACATGATCACTCCGCTTTGGGTCCCGCCTTCCTGGCACCCCCCCAAGGCGAACATTGAGTTGGGGGAGTACCGGAAGGTGATTCGGGAGGCGGTTGCGGCCTTGCGGGATCCGCACACCCATGTGATTGACGGGGACGGCTTGATCGACCATGATCCCGCATTTTTTGATCGTGTTGCCGTGCACCCGAACGACGCCGGCTTCAAGATGATGTCGGAACGCCTTGCGGAGGCGCTGCCTTAGAGCCTGCACTCAAAGGCCTGATTGGTGGATCTCAGCGGTCGAGGGCGACCGCCCTCCAGGCTGAAGGCACGGCTCGGGGTTTCCGTGCAGGGACTGCCTTAAGCAAAGGTGAGCCCCAGCTCTCTTCCCACCTTCAACAGGTGGTCGCGGGCCGCGGGGTACTGCTCCGGCTTGAGGTGTTCGAGCATGAGCGGGGGTGTTTGAGGCAGCTTGTCGAGTTCGGTCAGGTACGTGTGGTAATCCATGTTGCCTGTTCCCATCGGGACCTCGTTGAGATGCAGGGCCAGGGAGGAATCCAGGGCGATGTCCTTGGCGTGACAGCTGACCACGTACTCTCCGAGCAGGTCGAAACACCGTCGAATCACATCACCGGTGTTGAAGTACATTCGCGGTGTGATGATGATGTTCACCGGGTCGAGGTGTACGGCAAAGCCGGGGCGGTCAACAGCCTTGATGAGCTCGGCGTAGCATTCAGGACTGTCGGGCGGCATCCACTGCATCATCTCAAGCGCAAACTTCGCGCGCGTTGGTTGGACCGCATCGAGGATTTGCCGGACGACGTCCACTGCCCAGTCGAACCCCTCTCGTGTCAGCAGTGAGGGGTGTGGATCGATCTTCCCGTCGGGCACGGGCGTGCCCAGGTAGTTCACACAGCACAGTGCGCCGACTTCGTCGGCCAGCGTAAGGCGCTCGCACACGTTCTCGAGCTTCCTGGCGCGCGCGTCTTCGTCCGTGGGGATCATGTTCCCCCACGCACCTACTTCCGCAATCGTCACGTCTTCGGCCGCAAATGCGCTACGGATGGCTCTGATCCGGTCCTTGTCGCGGAGTTGGCATGGAGGGCAGTAAGCCGCGCTGTAGCCGAATTCGCGATGTGCACGGGCGAATGCTGCCGGGTCATCGGAACCACATGGTACTGCCTGTCCGCCGAGTCGAATCATGATCGATCTCCTTCCAAGTGGGGCCTGTGCACCAGCTGTCCGAGCGCACTCGCCCAATGCCTGTGTTTCCGTGTTGCATGGGGAATGTCGCACGATGGGGCTGGAGGTCAAGTCTCGGTGACAGCGGCGGCTCCCCCGGTCCGACAGCGGGCAGCGCACGGACGGCAGTAGGTCGCACCGGCCGGGGGGGGGGGCATCGCGTCGCCAGCAGGTGCTGCCTCCCACCTTGGGACAGGCTTCCTCCCATTGTGGTTACCATGGGTAAGGTGGGACAGGCCTCCAGAATGTGGGAGGCAGCACCTGCTGGCGACTGCGTTCCCCTGCTGAAGGTCTGCCGGGTGGTGGCGCCTCTCACTTCGGGCTTGGCAATCCGGATCAGCAACCGCATTGAGAGACGGACGGGCCGAGCTATGGTACGGGCTTCTTTCGGCACCACGGGCTTGTTCGGTCTCGGTCGTGGTGCCTCTCCCGCAACGGAGTGATGGCCCCATGGACCCGCAGCCTGCCCCAATCGAGTACAAACGACTGGCGTTCGGGATCTATCTGCCGGCCTTTCTGCGCATGTTCGGCGGCGCTCTCTGCGGGACGTACATCCCGCTCTACATGGCTGAACTCGGTGTTCCGACGGCGGGCATTGGTTTCGTCGTGGGAGCCCAGGCTGCCGGGATGCTCGCCGCGGACCTACCGGCCGGGCTGATGGTGTCCCGGCTCGGTACCCGACGCAGCATGCTTCTCGGCATCCTGGGGGTGGCTGTTGCGTTCGCGTTCGCCGCCTTCACGAAGGGCGTCATCCTGCTTGCCGGGCTGCTCTTCATGGCCGGGTTCTGCGGGGCCTTAATCCAGATCTCGCAACTGACCATCATGCGCCATGCCATGCCGGACAGGATACGGGGGCGCGCCATGTCGTTAGTTGGGGGAATTGTTCGGCTGGCGGGGGCGATCGCCCCCTTCCTCGGGGGGCTGCTGGTCCAAGCTGCTGGGTACGCGGCCGTGTTCGGTTGCTACGTTGCGCTGCTCGTTTGCGCGGGGGGGCTCTTCGCCTGGCTGGGGCCGCGGCGGCAACTTGGGGGCACGCGCGGTGATGAGCACATTCTGGTCGGGGTCAAGCGGGTCGTGCGTGAGAACGGTCGTGTGCTGCTTCCCGCCGGCGGGTCACTGCTGGTGCTTTCTGTGCTGCGAACATCGCGTCGGGTCATCCTGCCGTTGTGGGGGCACGGTCTGGGGTTGTCGCCTGCCACCATCGGCATGATTGTCAGTGCAGGTGCGAGTGTGGACACCCTCCTGTTCCCGCTTGGTGGGATTATCTCGGACAAGAAAGGGCGCAAATGGTCTCTCGGGGGATGTCTGGGGGTATTCTCGTGCGGCTTGATTGCGCTTGCCGTGCTGGGAGGGAACGTCCCCGGCTTGATCGCTGTTTCAGCGCTGATCGGCGCTGGCAACGCATTGGGTGCCGGCATCAATATGACCGTAGGCACAGATCTGGCCCCCAAGGGGGCCGATGCCGGCCCTTTCCTGGGGTTGTGGCGAGTAATCACTGACACGGGGGGGATGCTGGGACCGCTCGCGGTTGGCGGAATCGCCCAGTTCTTCGCGTTGGGGCCGGCGGCCGTGGCCATCGGTCTGGCCGGCCTGGGAGGGACCGCACTCATGTGTCAGTTCATGCCTGAACCGAAGGAGTTCCGGCCTCATACAGCGTCCGGGCTATGAACTCATCCTGCATCTCCGCAGTCAGTTGGACGAATCGCGCGGAGTAGCCGTAGAGGCGAACGACCAAGTCCTGATGGCGTTCAGGGCGGGCCTGGGCGTCCAGTAGCTGTTCACGGTCGATGCAGTTCATCTGCAGCATCCCGATACCTGACGTGGCGAATGCTCGCTCGAGCTGGGCCAGTGTTTCCAGGTTGACCGTTCCGAGCGGTAGAGAGACCGTCAGGACCGAGTTGGCCGGACATGCAGTCAGGTCCAGGGCGCTCGCGCTGTTGATCGTGGACGTGATCGCCTGGTCACGATGCAGACGCGAAGGGGTGACGCCCTGCGTGAGAACATCCCCGGCTCGGCGTCCATCCGGAGTGGCTCGGGTCAGTTTTCCCCAGCCGATGACCTCTCGGTAGATATAGAGACCGAGCTGGAACGGGCCCCCACGCTCGTTTGTGAGGCCGCGAGTACCTGCCTCGATATCGTTCAGGATGCGGCGGGCAAGCGTGTTCGACTCAGGTGTGTTGTCCCCAAAGTGGGGTGTGGTCAGGGCTCGGGCTCGCAGGGCCTCATACCCTACCCAGTCCGCCCGGATGGCGCGCAACAGCTCTGCGAGGGAACAGTGCTGACTCTCGAAACAGAGGGTCTGCATCGCGAGTAGGGAGTCGACGAAGTTCGCGAATGCGCCCAGGGGCAGCCCGTGCGGGTTGTAGCGTCCGCCTCCCGCCGTGTAGTCCCTGCGCTTCTCCAGGCAATCGGCCAGGCAGGCGGAGAAGAACGGGGCTGGACTCACCATTGGCCAGATCGAGCCGTTCCTGGCCATGGTCGCACACATGTGTCGGATGGCACGGGTGACATTGTCCAGCACGATTCGGTAGACGTCGTCGAACCCCTGAGCCGCGTCAATCCCATTGCAGGCAACGCCGGTGTCCGCAGCTTCCGGTCCTCCATGGATCGTCATGTCCATGATCCGCAGGAGATTGAAGTAACAGTTTGCACCTGCTGAGTGTTCGTAGCCTTCCAGGATGATCTCCCAGCATCCGCCGGCAACGTATCTCCTGGCGTCCTGCAGGTTCTTCCCAGCCTTGAGCTGGGCGGGAATCAGCCCGTCGTCATTGAGGAAGGCAATGACATTCCGGCCGCTGACGAAGTCGCGGTTGATCGCATCCAGGTAGTCCTTCCGCGAGTTCTGCGTGACCCGACAGTGGACCTTGGGGTAGATCAGTTTGAGTTCGTGGTGTGCGTTCAGGACCATGAAGGTGATCGGGTTGCAGACCTCGTTGCCATGTTCATCACAGCCGCCCAAGATGATGACATCACCTTGTTCGTGGCGGTTGTAGGCTTCGTCCACGGGCTTGTTGAGATCAAGTTTGCCCTCCGTATGGAGCATGAAACGGCAGATCAGATCATAGGCCTCGCCCGGGGTGAGGCGACCAGCTTCCAGATCCCTCTGATAGAGATGGCCCAACATGCGGTCAAGGTGCCCCATCACACTCATGCCGATGCCCTCGATTGAGGCGCAGACCTCGTGGAGGAACCAGACGGTGCACAGCCCTTCGTAGAAGGTCCTGGGCTTGTCCCACGGGACTCTTCCTGCGGTCTCCGCGATCATGCCGAGGAAGCGCTTCTGCCCCGGATCGCCCGTCTCGTCCCGGGCCGTGGCCGCTGCATCCCCGAAAACGGTGGCGATTCTCCTGACGGCGAGCAGACCGCGCATAGCGCACTCGACGAATTGGGTCTCTTCCCGGTTGCTGCATTGGGGGAGCGCGGTCTCGGCCTGCGCGTAGATTCGTTCGAGCCCGTTTTCGAGCACGTTGGAGTAGGGGAAGCAATGATGGTCGTAGTCGGCGTAGGGACCATAGGCCAGGTGGATACCGTGCCTGTTCGCTGCGAGGTATTGATCGTAGTCAGCAGGGCTGGCATCGCGGAATAGGTGCGCGTTCCGTTTGAACAGCCAGCCGCCGGCGCCGAGCCCGGGGACGCCGTCGTATTCGGCGACTTTCATTCCCATTTCGGAGTAGAACGGCGAGTTCCTGAAGAGCACGGGCTCGAACGTGTCCGCGATGATCTCGTACTGAGCGGCCTTGAGCTGCACGGCGGAGAGCTCGGGGTGCGTGGCGGCATAGTCATCCAGCGTATCGAACACAGGGGGTCTGTAAGCTGCTCCACCCAGGGCACTGAAGGAGTGCGCATCGTAGTAGTCACGCAATTCTGCGCATAGCCTGTCGATGCTCATGGTCAACACTCGTTCGGTTTAGAATTGCGGCGTGCGACGCCCTGTACCACTTGTGGAGTGCTCCCGTCTGCCATCGGTGATCAACTCCCGGTGAATCCGCCATCGACGATGAGTGTCTGGCCATGGACGTGTTCGCTCATACTACCGGCCAGGAACAGCATCGGCCCGATGATGTCTTCCACCTCGCCCAGTCGCCCGGACGGAATCGGCTTGCAGCGTGCGGCCAGGGCCTCCGGATTGCTGAACAGTGCCTCGTTGATGTCGGTGTTGAAGATCCCCGGGGCGATGGCATTGACGTTGATGCCGTGCTTGGCCAGGGCTCCGGCCAGGGAACGCGTCAGCCCGACCAGCGCACTTTTTGCCGTGGCGTAAGCGATCAGGGATGCTCCCTCCTTGAACGCCGCAGTTGAACCGATCTGGATGATCTTCCCTCCGCCCTGCTCAACCATGATTCTGCCAGCCTGCTGTGACAGCTCGAATGCAGCGTCGAGCAGCACGGACATGTCCTGATCCCATTGCTCCAGCGGGTACTCCAACGCCGGAGCGCAGTGTAGATAGCCGGCATTGTTTATGAGAATATCGAGGCGGCCGAAACGGCTGCGGATCTTCTCCATCAGCCCGGCTCGTTCATCCCGACGTGCCAGGTCGGACTGAATGTAGGCGGCCTCGCCTCCCAAGGCCCTGATTTCTCCCAAGGCGTCGTTCGCCTCAGTGCTCTTGGACACGATCGCCACTTTGGCGCCGTGCCGTGCCAAGGCGACCGCCATGGCACGCCCTAAGCCGCGTCGTCCACCGGTGACAACCGCCACTTTGCCCGAGAAATCCAGGTAGTCATCCATCGTTCTCATCCAGCGATCATTTGCATCGTGTTAGGGAGTCGACCCCGCTTCGTTCGCTGTTGCTGTCGTGGCCCTGGTCGTGAGCGATCTCCACGCCCCAACCATCGGGGCCCGTCCACGGAGACGATAGCTTCTCGCGTGCCGATTCGCGATCTCTGGGCCTGCTCAGCGGGAACAACGAACCGCCTTGGCCTCAAACATACACTCCGAGGATGTGGGGTGTCGGATTGACCGGGAGGAGGGAACGATATCGACAGACAGTGGGGGTATGGTGGGGCAGAGTCAACACGGGCATGGTCGACCTGGATGAAGACTAAGGAGTACAAGGCATGAGAGTCGTTTCTGCTTTCTTCACTGTCGTTCTGCTTAGCCAGCTTGCGGTGTCCGCGCAGGATGCCGGCCGCCTGGGGCAATACGCGGATCGCTGGTTCTACGTTGGGCAGCAGATCAGAACGGAAGAGGACCTGCAGACGGTGCAGGAGACTGTCGCCACCGCAGCGGAGCACGGGCTGAACGGGATGCTCTGGTCCGGGGCACTGGAAAGCGTTGGGCGTTGGCCGGCGGACCGTCTGGCTCTACTGGCGAAACTGAAGACGTTCTGTGCCGAACGGAAGGTGACGATCATTCCCATTCTCTGGTCCATTGGCTATGGAACGCAACAGTGGCGACATCCTCACTTGGCGGCCGGTTTGCCCTGTACCGACGTGCCCTTCGCTGTGGCCGGGAACGCAGCAACCCTTGTGCCGGATGCGAGTCTGGCTTTGGAGAATGGAGGCTTTGAGGTGTTCAAAGGGGACAAGATGCAGGGGTACACGTTCCACGACAAGCCCGGCACGGTGAGCTTTGCCGATACGGTCGTTCGACACGGTGGGCTGGCGTCGTTGCGCATGGAAGCGGTTGGGGCCAATGAGCACGGGCATGCCCGGGTCATGCAGAAGGTTGCGGTTCGTCCGCACCGCCATTACCGGTTCACGTGTTGGGTTCGCACGGCAGAGCTGGAGTCCGTGTCCGCCTTCAAGATCCAGATCTATGGCCCCAAAGGCGCGCTTGTGCCGGTCACCACGCCCATCCGTTCCACGATGGAATGGCAGAAGCTGACCGTGCATTTCAACTCAGGCTCGCACAGCGAGGTGCGCATCTACGTCGGCCTGTGGAAGGGGCGTTCCGGGACGCTTTGGCTGGACGACTTCTCGGTCAAGGAGTGCGGCCCTGTGAATGTCCTGCGTCGGCCGGGCACTCCGATCAGCGTTCGGAATGACGACGGTACCATCACCTACGAGGAGGGACGGGACTTCTTGCCCATCAAGGACGACCGGTTCAACAGTCGTCGCCCGAGGGAAGACGACGTGCCGATCACGCTTGCTCCAGGGAGTCGAATCCAGGACGGGCAACGTCTTCGAGTCAGCTGGTATCATCCGCTGTTCGTCATGCGCAGCCAGGTGAGCACGTGTATGTCCGAGCCGGCTCTCTACGACTACTTCCGGGAGTCGGCCGCAGCATTGGCGACGCACCTGGGCTCGGGCAAGTGGTTTCTGAGCATGGATGAGATTCGTGCCGGAGGATCCTGTGCGGCCTGCAAAGCGCGCGGCCTCACAATGGCTCAGATTCTGGGGGAATGTGTCAGCCAACAAAGGGCGATCATCCGGGGTGTGGATCCGGATGCCGATATCTACATCTGGTCAGATATGTTTGATCCCAATCACAATGCCCATGGGGACTACTACCTCGTGGACGGGGATTTTACCGATGCCTGGAAGGCGCTTCCCAAAGACATTGTCGTTTCCTGCTGGCGCCACAGCACACGTGACAAGAGCATGCGCTTTTTCGCGGAGAACGGCTTCAAGACACAGGCAGCTGCGTACTACGATACGGATACGCTTGACACCTGCAGGGACTGGCTGAAGACCGCCAATGAAACGCCCAATTGCACGGGCATCATGTACACCACCTGGCGGAAGAAGTACGGGCTGCTGGCAGACTTCGGCGACCTCATCCGTGCACAGAGTCGGCCCTTGACGGAAGGCGGCCAACGGTGAGGTGCAGAGGCGATGAGGTGAGCGTGGGATTGATGCTCATCTCCGCGATCTCCCTCTTTGGGGTTGGGAGGTCGTTTGCGGATGGAGGACATTCCGTGGATATACCCAGGCAATACGTCGTGGAACAGCCGACCATTCTCTCTGCAGATCTATCGGACAGCGTGGGGCCACGGTTACTCAAGCTCCTCAGCATCCAGGTCGAACGCAATCTGGAACGCATGGCCGAGGACAGGCGAGAGGGGGGTATTGAGGACGATGAGACGATCGTCACGGACTGCCCGTACTTCGGGCATTTCCTTGGCGGGAACGTCTATGCCCTCGCCGTGCTGCTCCGTTTTGGGGGGTCGGAGCTGACCGTGGGCCGACACTCGCGCGACGAGCTCGAACGCACGGCCGTTGCCATCGTGTGCGCGCTGGCTGGAGAGCACATACTCGGGGGAGGGGAGAAGGAGTGGTCCACGTTTCGGTCCCCACGGTATATCCATTTGCTGGGCATGGGGGCCTGGTTGCTGTGGGACCGACTCGATGGCCAGACGCGGTTGCTCGTTGCCCGGATCATGGCGCACGAAGCGGATCGCTTCCTGGCGGCCCCCGCACCCGCGCAGCTATTCGACGATACACAAGCTGAATCAAATGCCTGGACCGGTGGCGGCATTGCTGTGGCAGGCTGCATGCTGAAGCACCACCCACATCGAGAACGCTGGCTGGAGAAGGCCAACGAGTACATGATCAGCGCTTACGCGACAGCGGGAGATGTGGCCCGTGAAACCGAGGTCGACGGCAAGCCGCTCAACCAGTGGCTGACCGGACCAAATGCGTTCCCCGATTACACCGTGGAGAACCACGGCATCGTGCATCCGGATTACATCGCCGCTATCTCCGAGATGGTGCGCAGCGCAGTCGCATTTGGGCTGGCCGGTGAATCGCTGCCGGAGGCGGTGACCTTCAATGCGGAACAGGTCTTCGATCGACTCATGTTTCTGTCGTTGCCCGATGGGACACACTTTTATCCTCAGGGCACGGACTACACGCCCCGTCGGGTTGATTCGCTTTTCCAGGCCTGCAATATCGTCTCTCTGTTGCCCAACCCACAGCGGAAGGCCTGCTTCCTACGTTCGCTCGCACGTCTCGAGACCATGGCGGAGGCCTGGCCGACGGTCCCCATGAGTGGCTGGGTGGGCTTCTCCCGTGACCTTGGCTGCATGTGGGGACTGACGCAGAATTACCTCATGTTCAGGCTCTTCGGGACCGGGGGAGCCGCATTGCCCGATGCAGAGCTGGACGCAAGCTTGGCCGAGACGCACGAATGCACGATGGGGCAGTTCATCGTGCAGCGCAGGGCTGAATCGCTTGCCAGTTTCAGCTGGCGTCCGGGAAGCATCATGGGGTTGGCCATGCCACTTGACCGTGACGTACTGTGTTACCCCTTGCCCGGTGGGTATGTCGGCGACGTCCGTGAACAGGGCTCCGACGCCTCCGAGATGGACGTTCATTCGCATCACATCGTCACCTCAGCGGCGGGCTTTGCGGCCAGAATGGAACTCAGTTGGTGCTCACGGAAGGTGCACCAGAGCTGTGCGTTCGTGGCGCTTCCGAACGGCATCGCCGTGTACCTGGAAGAACGTCGTGCTCTGACGGACGTGACCATTTCGGCGGCCAACAGCGGGACAATCGCGTTTTTCGATGATGTGCGTTGGCCCTATCAGGCGCAACCGCGGGAGTATACAGGTGCTGAGGGTGTCCTGAACGCCGCCTCTGCGGCGACGTCGAAGGGCGACTGGATCAATATCGATGGCCGGATGGGGTTTGCGGCACTGGGGACGAGCGGGATGAGCCTGACCAGGCGGGAAGGGAAACCGTGCATTTGGCGTGGTGAGGACACGATGTACCACACCTGTCGATTGCAGTTTGTCCCAGCCATGGATTGTGAGCTGCCGGCGACGTTTTCGGCCGGTCAACGGGTTAGCGTGTTCGCGTTGGTGTCGTGTCCCAACCAGGACGCGGCCGCAACCGAGGCGCTGGCCGCCGAGCTTGCCCAAGCCGGCTGGGTGTGCGATATGGAAGGGATACTCGCGTTCGTCGTTGGGGATCAGTTGATGTACTTCAACGTTACCGAGGCGATGCGTCGTGTTGCTGCTGCGGGAGAACGGATTGAGCTGCAGCCGCAATCTGCGGGGTGGATGCCGTTGCGGTAGTTCGCAAGAGCAGGGGAAATGTACAGCGATCCTGGTCCGGAATGGCGTCAAGATAGGCGGCGGAGAGTGCATCCAGGAAGAGGTCGCCGGATGGCACCGCCTCCCACATTGAGGTCAGGTTCAGCCAACGTGTGTGTGAGTGTCTTTGGCGTCATTCGACGCCGTCCGCTGTGGTCTGATCACTCAGCAAGGATGGCTGTTGCGGCCACTACAAAGATCGATGCGCTGGCCTTCGGATCCGACTCAAGCTCGAGTCTCGTCACCAACTTGCTGGGACTCGGGTTCACCCACCGAACGTGATAGATGTACCGTTTGTCCGCCAGGTTCTCTGGATTGGCGACAATGACAGGTCGCAGCCGATCGTTCTCGATGTGCGCCAGAGCGGGCCACCAATCCTGGATGGTGGACTCTTTACGCAGACGTTCCATCACGTCGAGGTGTTCACTTCCGGAGCCATAGGGGATGATGTCCAGTGCTCTGGCTGTGCCGTCCTCGTACACGATGCGGTACTGGCCGATCGTGGCGTGTTTGGCCCAGCCGCAGCCGTGCAGGATATGCAGCGCACGGAGTTTCTTTCCGACAGGGATGGTCACCTTGGCCGCAAGCTCTGTTTGACCTGTTCTCTGAACTTTGAACGAACGCAGGGCGATGCAGGCGAGTTTGCCCTTGGTCGGGTCGAGGATTTGGAAGGGCACGCCATGAATGGTGGAGCGTCCACCCTCGAGCCAGTCCAGCGTCAGGTTGCCCACTCCCATCCATCCGTCTGTTCCGCGCATGGGCCGGTTCACGTGTGGTTTCAGATTCAGCATCAACCACTGGTCCGGGCGAACAGTTCCCAGATTCGGGAAGGGGGTATTCCAGTTCGCGTCGATGAGCTGCTTCTGTTTGGCGTCGAGCAGATCTCTGGCCTTTTCTGCGTCGAATTTCGACTCCGGTGACGTCCGGCTGGGGCGTTCCCGTCTGGCGGCTCGCACTTGCCACAGGTTCAGGTTGCCGGGATCGACCAGCCCGGGGTTTTCAAAGCGTGAGTTGCTGTCCTGCCCAGTTGTCGTCTGCCATTCTGCCAGCGTCATCTGCACGCCGGCCAGCGACACGATGCGGGGTGAAGACTCGCCGTACCAGACATTCCCGTCGGAGGTCAGCGTCTTGAGGAACAGGTCGGGATCCTGATAGGTCAGATTGAGCCCTGACTGCCGGCTGGTGGTTGAGACGATGATGTTGTCCCGCAGCGTCCAGTCCTTGATCTGGGTCACAATATCCTGTCGTTTCCCGTTCCACTGCCACGTCTTGATTGGGCGGTCACGCTGTCCCATGGGCCCGATCTGCGAGGCAAGATTGCCGTAGATCAGGTTGTTTTCGAGGGTCACTCGGCTGGAGTTGGTCGAGGTGACCCCGTGCTGGTTGAAGGCCAGGACGCTGTTGCGGATGGTGATGGGGCCCTGGTTTGCTTCGATGAAGATGCCAGCCCGCTCATTTTTCACCCACCAGGCACCGTCGACCAGAACGTCTGTGCAATCGGTGTCGAACCAGAACCCAAGCCCGTGGTTGCCGATGGAGCGATTGCGGCGGAACACGGCGCCGTGGATTACCAGGAACTTCGTGGCCCCGACGGACCAGGAATAGTATTCCCCCCAATCTCCGCGCCAGTTGTTGTAGGAGTTCTCCGTATCCTCGAACAGAATGTTGTGGAGTCTGCACCCGCTCAGCCCGGTGCCGCCATTGTGGTTTGCGACCACTCGGCGGACGGTTAGGTCGCGGCAGGTGTTGAACCCATAGCCGCCACAGTTGTTCCACTCGAACCGAACATCCTCGATCAGGATGTTCCTGCTTGCGGAACCGAACGCGCACGCGCTCTGCATGCCGAAATAGCTGTTGTCGTGCCGGATGACCAGACCGCGGATGACGATGTTCCTTTGCGTCCGGCCTACGAACAGCCGATCGCGGACAGGCACTTCCATCAGAGCTGCTCGGGCATCCAGCCCTTTGGGGAGCCACGCGATGAGTTTCTCCTCGTCTTCCGATACGTAGTGTGTTCCTTCACGCAGATCCAGGGGCGAGAGGACGAGTTTCTGCAGCTGTCCATTGCAGTAGAGCGTTTCCTTTTGCAGCAGGATGGGCCGGTAGAAGATGCCGCACCGGATCCACACCGGGTCCTTTATCTGCTCACGTGGGCCCCATTTGTGCGGCCAGTGGTGCCAGTAGAGGTTTTCCTTGCCGTCCACCGCGTGCCAGTCGTTGAAGATATCTGAGCCGGAGAGGATCGCCTTCCCATTCTCGGTCGCTTCGAAGACTATCGGTGCATCGGAATGGTCCTTGTTGTGGCGCGGCAAGCGCACGGCATCGCGGTAGATGCCGGGAGCAATCAGGATCTTTGTGCCGCTGCCCTGCGCTCGGTTTGCCAACGCACGTGTGGCAGCCTGACTGATCGATTTGAGGGGCAATTCCTCTGTGCCGGGGTTCGTGTCCGAAGCCTTTGAGTGCTCGACACTGACGTACAGCACCGTCTTGACGAGGTCCTCGGGCACATTTGCACCGGTGACTTCGGGTCCTTCAGGGCTCTGAGCCAGCCCCGGAACAGACATGCAGAACATTGCTGTCAACAGGGCCAGTGATCTGCGGAGAACGCACATGCCAAGTACCTCTACTTCTGAATCCGGGCCATCCCGGAAGCTGCGATATCGGATGCGAACACACTCACGTCACCCGTGGTCCTGCTCACTCGGTAGATCGTTGCCACCGCAGGGTGTCGGTGTGCTACGAGCAGGGCTTCGCCGATATTGACCACGGGTGACAGCCCCCATTTGGGTGGCGCTCCCGGGAAGATGCTCGGAGCAAGCGGCACGGAGTTGGGCGGGTCGATGGTGTTGACCAAGGTGATTCCCCCCGGGGCATTCCCGTTCACCACGGCGATTTCCGTGTCAGAGAGGGCTGTGAGTCCGGTACCATTTCCGTGTCGGCTGATCCACCAATCGATCTTGTGCGTGCGCTGACCCAGGCCTTCGATCTTCGCGGGGTTGAGGAGTTTGGTCAGCCCGGCCGGCAGGCCGCCGATACGGTAGGCGGTGATCTTCCCCTGCGTGCTGAGCCAGAGCGTCCCTGATGGTGTAATCGTGGCATCCCACAGCCCGAGAAGCAACGCTGTCTCGCGTACCCCTTTTGGCAATGGCTGGCCGCCGACCAGCGTTCTCTTCTGCATAATCAACTCCGGTTTCCCGAAGAAATCGGTCAGCGGGATCGGCCGCCGAAAGCTCTCTGTTGTTGGGTCGAAGGAGATTGCATGCACCCAACGTCCACGGAGGCGTCCGCTCTCTTCTCCTCCCTCTATCCACGGACCTGTTACATCCTCCTCGCGGGGGATTGAGACGACGACATACGGGGAGTCGTCCCAATGGAGAGTGCGGTGGACGTTCGCTTCGTCGGCGAGGAAGGGGGAGACATGCTCAGTCCAGTTGCTCGTCGATGTGTAACGGCGGAGCTTGATCGCCCCGTTCTCGGCACTGCCTGCCCACAGGCACCCCCGGTCATCGGCAGTGATCGGGCAGGACGTTCCGAATGCCGTGACTTGCTTCCCCTGGCGGATAATGGAAAGGGACGAACGCGTTCTCACGACGATGTCGCCGTCTACGAATTCCGTCCCCGGTGCAGCCCGGGACGGGAGGCCGATCAGGACGACGAGGATCGCGACAGGACCGAGCCGCGCAGCACGCCCCGGGGAGGAGACCAAACGCGTGTGCTTCGGGCACGCCTTCACTCGCTGCTCCAGCCGTCTTCCAGGATGCCCTTCTCTCTGTGCTTCTTCTCCAGCTTGTCCACTCTGGAATAGGCGCCCGCTGCCAGGCCGAGACCGGTTATTCCGAAGATCATCACCACAAACTCCAGAGTTCCCATGAATCGGTCGCTCTCCTCTGCTACTCCAGACGCCGACCCCAGGCATAGGCAGACTTGCCCATCGCCTGCTGGCTTCCTCTACCGTACCGCTGGATCGCCCCTTATGTCCAACGACGTCAGCCGCCGCCCGCATCGGCTTCCGCCCTCACGTCGCCCTCGGTAGCACGGCGTCGGGCCGGATACAGGCCGTGGATGAACGCACCGGGATCGAGGAAGGAGGCCGTGATGGTCGTCCGGGGCGTCTGCGTGCCAGACAGGGCTCTGGAATCCATGAGTGCCACTCCGGCAAGCAGGCAGGTCAGCCCCGCTCGTCTCGCGTTTTCCAAGATGCGTTCCATGGGTTCGGCCATCTCCGGTGGGAATGGAGCGCAACGGAACTCCCGCTTTGGTGCAGGGCTTGGTTATGCCGACTATTCCTCGGCGGCTTCGCTCCTGCCGTGGGTGAAATAGGCAATCGCTCCTCCAATCAGGAGGCAAAAACCGACGAGGGCAAAGGGAATGCCGACCATTGTGCTGATGAGCGAGCAGCTAATCCCTTGGGATAGCTCTTCCGCCGAAGCACTGCCAGACTCGGCGACAGTGTTGAAGGAGCGAACCATACCTACGATCGTGCCGCCTATGCCAAGCAACAAGCTGCCGAGGAACAGAATCGCGCCAGCTATCGCTACCTTTGCTGATTTTCTCATTCCACTCTCCGTGCAACGTGGGTCCATGCCATGGCATACGGGCTCTGTGCATCCTGTTTCGCCATCGGTCAAGGCTGCGGGTTCCGAACACCGATCACTGCGCCGCTTCCGTCTCTTTGCTTCTTTGCCTTGATTGTCTCGAGGCGCTTCCGCGCGTCCTGCGCCCACTTTTTCGACTTGTTCCTGTCGAGGTGGCCGTTCACCAGCTTGCACGACGCATACTCGTCACAGGAACCGCAGGAGGCCTCCTTGCGCTTCATGGCGCAGGCTCGCATCTTGCATTTTGCGCAGGATTTTGAGACGTTTTCGCCTCTACAGAAGTTTTGACAGCCTTTGCAGATGCGGCAGTCGAGACCACAGTAGGCGATCGGGTCTCGTGCTGGTGCCGGGCTGGTCTTCCCCGTGTTCTTCGGTCGCTCCTCAGCGCCCCTGCTCAGGAGGCAGCAACCCGCCCACAGAACCGTCGCTGCACTGCCGGTCTTGATGAAACGCCGACGATCAATCTGTTCAGTAGCCATCATCTGTCTCCTGGGCATCGAGGCGCTCTTCTGACGGAGACCGCAACGCGAAATGGCGTGACTCTGCGGTCAGGAGAAGCAAGTTGGGGCGGCCTCCGGTGAGTCGGTATGTCTTCTCCTGTGTGTGGGCAGGGCTGGGTGCATCGACCAGCCCAATGATCTACGCGCCATATCTCGACAGCTTCCTCTTGAGTTGCTCGACTTTCAGCCCAAATGCTGTGGGAATCCCCCTCCTTTAACTCACTGTACCATTCCGATTGGTTAGTCGCCATGGTGGGTTAGATTCTGGATCAGTCACCAAGTCTGTCAGGCCTCCGCAGTTGGGCAGGAGTGCGAGGCATACGAGTTCTTGCTGCTCTGGTGACCTGGTTCACACACAGCCGTCTCCTGAAGAGGCGATATGGATTCACGACCAATGAACACTCTGTGGGACGTTCAGGCGCTTCTTGATTCGCCGCGGATTCATCCGGCCCCGGGGCACCATGCGGACGGCATGCAGGCGCTGTTCTATGACGGTTTGCCCTGGAAGGGCGGGCCAACCCGAGTTTTCGCTTGGCTCGGGCTGCCCCCGGGCCTTGCTCCCGGCGAGACTTGTCCCGGAATCGTGCTTGTCCACGGTGGTGGCGGCACGGCTTTCGACTACTGGGTTCGGCTCTGGAACAGCCGCGGCTACGCGGCGATCGCGATGGATCTGTGCGGGTGTATTCCTGAGCCTCCGCCCACTCCCCCAGGCCAGCCGCGAACGCGACACGCTGCCGGTGGCCCACCGGGCTGGGGCGCATCCTACGAGCAGATCGATGATCCTGTCGAGGACCAGTGGACCTATCACGCGGTGGCCGATATTGCCCTGGCGTATTCGCTGCTGGCCGCCAGGCCGGAGGTGGATCAGAGCCGGATTGGCATAACAGGCATCTCATGGGGTGGCTACCTCACCTCCATCGTCTCAGGCGTAGACGACCGTTTCCGCTTCGCCGTGCCGGTCTACGGTTGCGGCTTCTACCAGGACTGCCCCGCCTTCCGCGTCGGGTTGGAGCCACTGGGCCCTGAGCGGATGCAGCGCTGGCTCGGCCTTTGGGATCCCTCTGTGTACCTGCCACGGGCCAAGATGCCTGTGTTGTGGGTCACCGGCACCAACGATGGAGCCTACCCCTTAGACGCATTGCAGAGCTCGTATCAACTCGTCGCTGGATACCTTACCCTCTGCATCCGGATTGAGATGCCGCACGGGCACGGTGGCCTCGGTGAGAACCCGGAAGAGATCCATGTTTTCGCCGACAGCTTCCTCAAGGATGGTGTGCCGCTGGCCCGGATCATCCGGCAGGACCTCAACGGCAACACACTCCGCGTCGAGTTTGAGGCCGAAGGGCCGGTCGTCCGCGCGGAGCTGATCTACACCCGAGCCCACGGTTTCTGGCAGGATCGCAAGTGGAATACAGCTCCCGCGGAATTGAACGTCGAGGAAGGCTGGGCGGAATCCCAACTTCCAGCCGAGACGACCGTGTGCTACATGAATCTGATTGACGATCGTGATTGCGTGGTCAGCTCCCGGCACATGGAGCTGTGAGAGATGATCAGAGGAGGGAGGTCTCTGCTCCTTCATCGTTCCCCGGTTCCACCGACACGAGGTCGGCGGGGTCAAGGACCTGGTGGTACTGGCTGAGTTATCGGAGAATGTAATGCTGACGTCAACCTTCGCCTTCGGCACTCGTTCCTTCTTCGGTGGGGCTGTTCTCGCCGCTGGACTTTCGGTGTTGTCCCCCTTGCACGCGGCTGAACGCCCCGGTCCTATCGTCTCAACTACCATTGACTTCCTTGACTACTGCTTCTTCAAGACCGACGCTGAGACGGGGTACTTCACGGAACAGCAGTATGACGACGTCATTCGCGCGGTAGCTGAGGCGGGGTTCGCCAAGATCTACCTGCGGGTTGACGTCTGTGGCGTCACTCTCTATCCCACGACGGTTGGGAAGCGCTACGCCGGGGATGGTCGGGATCCGGGCTCCACCTACCTCGTCAACACCCTGCAACGGTACGATCCGGCGGCGAAGACGATCGAGCTCGGACACAAGTACGGCATGGAAGTCTGGGCGTGGGACACGCTGTTCGATGACGAGGCGACGATGGTCTGGTACGGGGATGCAGACGACGATCGTCAGGAACGCTTCGGCGAGTACCCGCTCAAGGATCCCTTCCTCGTGCGGAATCCGCAATTTCAGTGGGAGCTTGACCCTCGCATTGCTGCCCAGCAGAAGGCCGCTGTGGCGGCCTCTGACCGCGATGCGCCGATTACGGCAATCCGGCTCACAAGCGACACGACCTCACGACAGAACCGGGTCACGGCGGAGATGTTCGACATCTTCGTGAGCAACGACAACCGTCGCTATCGCAAGTATGAAGGACCGAGGAACTTCCACGTCGTCACCGCCAAGCCGGCCGTGCTCCTGCTGGACAATCTCCAGATTGCGGAATCCTACATCAAACTGGCTTTCCACAAGCCGTGGCCAAGGGAGAACACCTTCACCATCAGCAGCGAGCCGGATGCGTTTGTGCAACTGCGTTACGGGGGGGCTTGGCATGCGGCGCCTTCCGACTACCGCAAGCAGCCCGAAGGCGCCGAGAAAGGCGGTTTTGACTTTGTTGCCACGCGATTCGCCTGGGACTTTGGAAATCGCGCGTTAGGCATCGGTAAATTCGTTCCGCAACTCCCCCGCTACTACGGGATCGCTGAGATCGCCCATCCTGAGGTCCGCGCCCACAAGCTGGCGAAGCTGCGTGAGTTGGCGGCCTACCCTTTTGACGGCTTTGCTTATTCCATCCGCACGCACACACTCGGGTGCGGGCCGCAGCATTACGGCTACAATCCTGTCACGTGCGAGGCGTTCAAGAAGCGCAACGGTGTGGACATCCGAACGCAGGAGTTCGACCGCGATGCATGGTTGAACCTGCGCGCGGCTGCGGTCAATGCCTATTTGGTCGAAGCGGGGAAATTGCTCAAGCCGCGGCCGCTCTACATGGACTTCCCGCGGCAGGAAGCGAAGGCGCCCTACATCCGAGCCTACGGGGGGATGCCGTTTCAGGCTGGTGCGTGGGCTCGTGACGGTGCCGTTGCCGGAGTTCGAATGCTGGGATTCTCCGGAAAGGAGCCGATCACCCCGCCTTTTGAGGGCGCTGATCGAGTGCGGATAATCCGGTTTGTGGACAACTGGAAGATGCCTCCGCCCGAGGAGTTCCGGGCAAACCTGCGGCGTTGGCTTGCCAATCCCGTGCTTCACGAGATCGAGTTCTACGAGACGCTGATCTACACGCTAAAACCCGACTACCTCACGATTTTCCGCGAGGAGATTGCGAGGCAAGGGGGGGCAGCGCCGCCGCCAAAGCGGTGATTCCGGGTTGCGCGCCCGGTGGGCATTCTCTTGGAGGCCGGTCTTCCCAAACCGGGAGGCAGCCGGTCACGGATGACCGGATCTCCATCACCGGCCGCCCGGTGGGCATTCTCTTGGAGGCCGGTTTTCCCAAACCGGGAGGCAGCCGGTCACGGATGACCGGATCTCCATCAGCGG
>JABHEG010000054.1 GCA_018676675.1 Lentisphaerota bacterium | reverse complement strand
GAACGGAATAAATAGCGAGGAACGAGCGGCTTTATGCCGGATCTGAACTTGCCCGGTAGCAAGCGTCATGGTAAACCACACCATTCTCCATACCGGCTCAGTCTCTCTTCATTGTTTTCATAGAACTTTTGACGCTACCGCGCAGTCGTCTCTCGGCTGCAACGGCGTTGAAGACGGCCAACTGCCGCTCCTGTGTCGCCGCGGTGTAGGCCGTCAACGTCTCGTAGCGCGCCGTATCCATGATCGCGTAGAGCGCTGTCCGTGCTTGTTTCAAAGCCATCTCGGCATCGAGAAGCACACTGCCATTGCTGGTTCCCTTGGTAGGCGGATTGGCCTCCCGCTTGTGGATGGTCTGAGCGGCAAGGTACGCGGCATGGGCCGTGAGCAATTGCCCTCGGTATGTCCCCATTTCAAGGCCATCCAGCTTGCGAAGTTCTTCTCCGCCAGCCTGCTTCCCAAGCAGCGCAATGAGTTTCGCGGTGTTCTCGAAGATGGCCTTAGCCTGAGGCAACCTGACTTCTGTGCATCGCAGTTCGATTTCCTTCGCATAAAGGTCCAGTTTGGCTTCAGTCAGTTCTTCGCTCTCCAGCCAGGCGAGGGTCTCGCCGACTCTGACGCGCTCGCCGAGTGTCTTTTTGACATCACGGACGATACCCGCTGCAGGGGGTACGACACGCACCACACGCTCGAAATTGATCGCGATCTCCCCAGGGACACGGACCTCCTTACGGATTACGCCGCGACTGGCGCGACTGGTCTTGATGTTCAGGCGTGTAACCTGTTCCTGTGTCACTGTGACTCGCCGTGTCTGGGCACCGCCCGCCTGGGCCTGCCCCGCGAGCGTGAGCCACACAGTCCCAGCCGTTATCGTTGTCGCAGCGATTTTGAACCGTCGTCCGGTTCCTCCTGGCCGATGAGTATCTGTTCCTGGCATCTGCTTTGTCTCCTTCGGTTCTGGTGTCATCTAAGCTCTTCGCCACGCCGGTGCCATGTTTCAGTTGGCTCCAGCGGCAAGAAGCACAGTGCGTTGAGGTAGTACATCCTCGGCTCAAGCGTGCCTTGCTACCGGCTCAAGAACGTCAAGGTGTCCAGGTTTTCCCGTCTCGCATCCCACTATGCCGTGGGCTTGACGAGTTACGTGGGGGGCTCATTGTGGACGGCGTCCGGAAGCCATGATTCGGGGGCTTCCGAGGGCCGGTCTGTCACTCAGGGACAATCACGCCACAATGCCCATGTAGGCAATGAGAGTGGTTCGGCTACGGCCCATGCAGACTCCCTCCCGAAGGAGGAGGTCTTTGGACAACGGTAGAGGGGGGGGAGGGAGTACCTCAGAGGAGGAGAACGATGGACCGAAGAGAAACCAGCCAGTGGTGTTGGCAGTCAGCATCACCCGCGATCAGCGGGGCCTCGTCGTCGCCTTGAACGGGCCACGGTGTGTAGAAGCCAAACCTCTGCGTGTCAACAGCGGTAACCTGGCATCCGCCGCGTTCGGCCACTGCCGACGGCTTTACCGTACCGGGTGCTGCGTGATCACACGCGCAGTCGCCATCATGCGAATGCACAAGCGAAGCCGCCACTGCTCCACTGGGTTGCTCAGACGGGACGTGAGAGACGAGGTGCTGTCCAGCAGTCGTGTCCTGATCGTGGTGATGACCTGTCTCAGAGCAGGCGCACACACCTCCTCCTAAGGCCAAGTGACAGGCCATCAGAACCAAAAGGAGCATGTTGGGTAATCTGCCCATCCTATCACCGACATGTCGTTTGGGCGAAAGTTCCAGGAATGGTGACTTTTCCTGAGCTTGCCTCCGATGAATTCTGCCCCGGTGTCGATGCGGATACGCCATAGGCCCCGGATTCCCCCTTGGGAACACCGGTCTTTGGCACTGTCGCACTGCTGGTCATCGCGGGGTGCCCCGTGATGACTGGGTCTCGATGGTGGAAGGAACGTTGGTGTATAACCTACTCCTGGTCAATTTTCTACGTGCCAGCAGAGAACGTCATGCCGGCCTACTGTTTGTCGCCCTCATTGATTGCATATAGTAAACAGCGTTGATTCCTCCCGTTGGTGTGGCTCAGCTCACGGCCTTCTGCGAGTTCTATGTCACAGGTGTTACCTTTCGCCCCTGTCCGGTTTGAGCCAGATGTATGCCCATTCTTCCTTGCCGAGAGACACGGATACCTTGCCGTCGTTGTCCATGGTGACAGGCTCTTGGGTAAGCGCGTCGAAGGCGGTCAGCTTCGTGTCAGCCAGGCTCAGTTTCTCGAGTTCGAAGCTGACCGATACCGCATGCGCCACCTTGTCCAAATTCGTGACAAAAGCCAGGATGCCGTTCTCGGGGTGGTGAAAGAACGTCACGAAGCAATCCTTGCCCTCAACCGCTACGTACGCCTGGTTCTCAAAGTAGAAATGCCGTTCGGCCTGCCTGATCTCGAAGGCGTCGCGCATCGTCCAGATTCGGGACATCACCGTGAAGTAGTCCTGCTTGTGGAACGCACTCGTCGGGTCGTCCTGGTCGGGTGATGTTGCCTGCTGGGCATGGGGATTACTGGGCCGGCCGGGTATGTCGTGCAGGAAGGCGAAGGATGCGACGCGCATCGGTTTGCCCAGCCGATAGAACAGAAGATCACTGGCCACGCCGACTTGCCAACCGGTGAACTCAGTCAGGAACTTGTCGAGCGGGAAGACGCTCAGGAGGTGGTCAGTGCTGGTCTTGCGCAGGTGGTGCCACTGTTCACCGGTCCAGAGATTGTCCGCGAAATGCACGGCGCCGGTGTTGTAGCCGAACGAGCAATGGAGATCGACGATATGGTCCGCGCCGTGCTGCTTGGTGGCGACGTGGATGCGTTTCATCCATTCCCGTGAGTAGCGTGCGGGGAAGGTCGGTTGGAGAACACCTGCGTCGTCGTAGTAGCCGCAACCGTGTTCGCGATTGATGCATGGGACGATCGACGCTGTTCCGTCGAGATAGATCCCATCGTCGCCGAACGTGTCATAGCGCCGACCAAGGGCGTGCAGGTAGGAGTCGACCATCGCGCGGCTGCGCGGGCAGACCATCGTCGCGCCTTGGGAATCGGCACCATGCTCCACCGTGATCGGGCCGGGCCGCGCGTAGACGCCATGCTCATCCGGTTTGCCAAAGGCCCCAATCACGTACGCCCGGCCCGGACGCGTCATCATGCTCAGACCGTGCCCGTCAAAATCGGACACGTTCACCGGATAGCGTTGGTGCAGAAGATAGGGAATGTTCTTGAGTCCCGCGCGATGGATATCGTCCATCATCCGCTGCAGCGCATCGGCAAAGCGGGGGTTGCCGCGCGGCATGGGGAAGGGCCAAATGTGGTTCACGTTGGTGAACAGGTAGCGGACGCCGGACTTGGCCAGCCATTCCAGCTCAGGCTTACCATCGATCGTGCGGCTGTGGTACTCGAGGTCCTTGCCCCATGGCTCGCTACGGATAATGCGCAGATCCCAACCGTCACGAAGCATGGAACGGGCCGGGGTCGCGATGAAGTTGAAGTTGTAGTACAGGGCCTCTCCTTTCCTCAGAACAGTGCGCTGCTCGATCAAACGCGCCAAAAATCGGGTCGTCTCGCTACCCGGCGTGATCGTAATCGCGTTGAGAGGATCGCTTGGGTGCCAGTGTTCGGCGGTCTCCATTTGGACAGTGAAGCCCTTATAGCGATTGCCGAGCCACACTTCGGGGCCGACCTTGAACTTAAGGACACCTTTAGTGCTGCCGCTGTGCCACTGAGAGATGGCAACGCCCGGCGTCTCTTTGTACACCCGATTGCCGTAGCAGAGCTCCGCGAACCGATTGGCGATGGGGACAAGCAGCTCCAGTCGGTCGATCGTGACGTCGGTATCGCTGGTGATGGTGATGTCGTTGATGATGTAGCCGTCGAACTCGACCGTGGTCTCGACCGCGAGCCTGAGTCCCCCACTCCTGGCTGCGACCTGGGTCGTGACCCCAAACTCGTTTGACTTTGCCACGTGCGGCAGGGCATCCTGCCACACAATCGGCCGGCTGTCCGCTTCACCCCGGAGAACAATAGGGCCGGTCAGCATCTGGTCGCCTTGATGGTCAATGGAGGCGGGGAGTGCATTCTCTCCAAGACGGTATGTCCTGCCCCAGACCTGCACCTCAACTCCCCGATCAGTGCCCCGAGTCGCCACCGGCGTCCAAGGCTCGGGGACGCGCTTCGGGATCCCCACTGTTGAGTTTACCCAGTGCGGCTTGTCAACACGCACAGTCTCTTCCCGGGTGATCGTCAGTTTGCCACCGTCGCTCGTCGTCGCCCGAACCGTCAGTGCCCGGCCAACGTATGGCCCCAGTGGCAAACGGACCTCGGCCACGGAGCGAGTGGGGTTCTCGCCAAAAGGCTCGAGCTTCGCTTGCAGGCGATCGTTGCCGTTGACGACAAAAAGTACGCTGTGCCGGTCGTCCAATGCTGCGCCTTTGACATGAAGGCGCAAGGCGATGCGGCTCTCGTACCAGTGTGGCTCGATGAACAGCTCGGCGCTGGGCACGGCTTGTGCCGAGGAGATCTCGCCCCCCGCTGCTCGCGTGGCCACTTCCTCGGCAGTGAGGGCGCGATGGTAGAAACGGCATTCGTCGAGTTCAAGTGGCGTACAGGCACCGCCCTTCCTCCCCCCGATCGCGAAATCCCGCAGCTTGTTGTGGGTGATAGGAAACGGCATGTACGCGTCATCGATCAACTCGGCGTTGCGATAGGTGCGCATACGCGGGAACTCGTAGACGATCGCGATGTGCGCCCACTGACTGTCAAGCAGTGCTCGCTTGAGTGGAATTCCGTGCGTCTCGATGTTGTAGGCCTGCGTGTGGCCCCGGTACCAGACGTTCAGGGTTGTACCCCACTGCCAGTAGAGCGCCCAGCTCCAGCTCGGGTTCTCCCCCAGGATCAAGGCGTGCCGGCCCTGTATAGGCGCGTATTGACGCGCCCACATCTCGATGGTCATGTCACCCCGGACCGTGAGTGCGCCCTGGTTCTTGATATTGATCCACGAGTTCTCCCCATCGAAGCGCACGACACCGTGCCGCCCGTCACGTTCAGGGAGATACTCAACGTTGCCGATGATCTCGCCATGGTGCCCATACGCGCTGAGGTCGACTGCCCTGTTGCCCGGATCGGTGTCGAACGCATAGTGCAGCAGAAGCGAATCACCCGTCTCAAGCGCAGCCTGCCGCCGCGCTTTTACTTGCGCCTGCGCTGCCATCTCCTGCGCCCTGGCCTCATCCTCAGAGGAGGGTGCAGGCATCATCCTCTTGTGCCGCTCGTACCGAACAACTGCCTGTTCGGCGGTCAGCGCCCGGTTGAGAATCATGACCTCGTCCAGCTTGCCGGCAAAAGACGTAAAACTGCCAACCAGGCGCCCGAGGAATAGGAAGACCTGGTTGTTATCAAAAGGAGTCGGTAGATCCCCGGCCGCGCCGCCCGCAGCAACACGGCCATCCAGATAGAGGGCAATCCGGTCACCAGCCCGAACCACGGCAACGTGATGCCAGTTGAGGTCTGCCAGCGGCGCGTCGATTCCAGCTTCACGCTGCCCGTTCGATGCTCGGAACTGAATCTGCCGGTCGGTCCCGTCGAAGGCGATGTGCCAACCCGAAGATTCAGGAGTCAGTCCTTTCTTACCCATGATGATGCCGGTGGTGAAGGCGTCGAGCTTGAGCAGGAAGTCAATGGTGAAATCGCCGTCGGCAAAGACAATCCCGCGATGGCTGGCGCACTTCGCGTAGCCTTTCCCGCCGTTGCAGGCAAGCGCATAGCCGTCGCCGACCGCCGCATATTTCGCGCCGTAGGGCGTGCCGTTGAGGCGGCGTCCACTGTGGTCGATGACATTGCCCTGCCCCTCATCGAACGTGTAGTAAACCAGAGCCGCCTTGTCGATTTCCGCCCCCTGCACAAGGGCGACCGACGCGGACAGGCTCAGGCCGACCACAATGAGCCTGCATACATTGCTCAGTGGTGTTTGCTTCATAGTGGTCATCTCTCAATCGAAGGCAACACGCGCGCCTTTACTCATAGAGCCAGTCGAGGTCGGCAATGGCGGCTTTCAATGGCATGTGCGTCCGACCGAAACGGCCGCTCTCCATCTTCGACGCCAAATAAGTGATGATAACCGTACCGCGACTCGTGACGTTGCACGAGGGGTTGGTAAACTCGTAGTCGGGATCAGTCTCCAGAGGCCTGACGTTCCGCCAGCTCTCGCCTTCGTCGTCGGAAATGGCGACGCTGAGCGGCGTCCGTTTCCCGTAGTGCGTGGGCCACTTCGGGTCGTATTCGCTGTTGTTCCAGACGATCATGAGATCACCGGTTTGCGGAATACGTTTGAGTTTGGGCATCGACTCAGGCGCGCGTAATCCGGTCGTCTGAGGCCTGGACCACGTGAGGCCTTGATCACATGACCTGGATCTGAACACCGAACCGAGGTCGGTTCGCAGAGTCATGAGCAGGCGACGATCACGCAATTCCGCCACGCTCGGCTCCATACAGCCGCGCAACGGCAGATCAAGCCAGGTCTCGGCTTCAGTCCAGGTACGGCCATCGTCATCACTGTAGCAGCAACTCGCGATGCTGTGGTCTCTGAGCTGGCCGCTCTCCGTTGTGGCACACCAGTCTCCGAGCACGCGCCCGATCGGCAGAATGATACGACCTGAGGACAGCTGTACCGGTCGGTTGCCCGACATGTCGTTTCCCCGGATGACAGTGTGCTCAATCGGCGCGGAAAACGTGGCGCCTTCGTCACCGCTCCGGCAGACGTACGCTGTGGACACCTGCGGCTGGCCGGGGGCGATCTGATGGCGTCGCTGATAGTAGAACAGGATGTCGCCATTCTGCAGCCGCAACAGACAGGGGAAATGGATGTTCACGTCGCTGGGATCGTTCTCGACGAGAATGCGCCGATCCGCCCAGGTATAGCCACCGTCAGTTGAGGTCATGCACGCGATGTTGGATGGGGCGTGGTCGGCCCCGGGAGCGTGCGTCTTACCGGTTGTGGACGCCCTGAAATGCTCCATCCAGACCAGCATCAGACTGCCGTCATTCAGCTCAACGATGGAGGCCGAGTCATGCCGGGGGAATTCCGAGGTGGCATCGACAAGCGTCAATATCTGCATCGATCCCATGGTTCACCGTCCCTACGCATTCGTTGTTGTGCGGGATCAGGGCTGAAATTCTGTGGGGTCCGAACCGGCCTCGAGCTGCGCGGCGTCTATCCACACGCGCGCCGGCGCTTCGTTCCGACGCAGGATTACGAGGGCCATCGTGTAGAAGTAGCCTTTCGGCAGTGCCACACTCAACATGTGCCGTCCCCAGGTCTGCCCGACTTTGACACTCTTGTCTTTGCGGTGGCTGTATGGGCCCATGTTCAAGTCGACCGTCACGTCGTCCCGGTCCGCCCTCAGGAACGCGGAGAAGGTGTATTCCTGCGGCTCCGTTACCTTGATCGCAACATCGGTGTAGGCGATCACTTGATCGGGTCCCCCCGCGGTCTTGAGGAACAGGCAATTGGCGCCGTGCCACGGGCGGTCCTTGCTGATGCCCCAGTTCGCCTCCGGACCACCGATGAAACCGGCCGGGGAATGAGTCAGCCCCCACACTTTCTTGTGGTAATCGGGCCACCCTTCTACCGAGACCTCTTCATAGCTCGGGTTCGGCAGAATATTCCTGAGCTTGACACGACCTTCGCGGGTGAACCCCGGCACCTCGCCCACGGCCAGGTCCTTGCGCGGGGCCATCGTGACGGTGAGGCGCACGGGTTCGGGCACAGCCCCGTCCGGGATGCCATAGGCGCGTACGCCAAACGCCTCAATGCGATCGACGAACGACCGGTCAGACACCGCGCAGGACGCCTTGGCAAAAAGCCGCTCGATCGAGGCTGGTCCCTTGAAGTCGGGCAGACTGAATGTCGTGTCGACCGGGTACCGGGCTGCATTCGCTGCCAGCAGGATATATCCCCCGGCCGGACTTCGCTTGAACGCAACTTGGACATCCGTGAACACATTCTTGAGCGGATCCAGCGTGCCGGGGGTGTACTGGACCTCCTGCTTGACCGTCGGTTGCAGGCATGCCGGGCCAAGGACACCCACCTGTTGCGACAACTCACTCAGAGTGTCGAAGATGGACCTCGAGTAGAGCGGGTACGAATAGTACAGGATGCCCTTTGCGCCATGGATGAGGGCCAGGTATGTCTGGCATTTCTGCTCCTGTGGCTGGAGGATGCGCCGGTTGCAGCCGCTCCAATATTCCGCCATCAACACACTCCACGTGACGCTTCGCACTCGGTCTGCGCGCTCCTTCGTGATGGCAACCGTTCGGGGCACAAAGTTGATCGTGTTCCGCCCGCCCTTGCCTCTTGCCGCGGGGATCCAGTAGGGATCTGTCCCAAGCGCGTCGCTCCAGTTCAAGGCCTCGATCGTGTCCGGGATACTTGAAGAGTAATTCACGAACACCGGATGGTAGCCGTCGAGTTCATTGATCATCCGGTAGAAGGCCTGCCCGACGACGTCCGCGCCGAGCTGCAGCAGGGGCTCGTCCAGAATGAAATGCCCCATGAGGTGCGAATACCCGGTCGCGGCGGTGATGGCCTCAGTCAGGCGGTCGCGGTTGTTGTGGAAATACTCCAGGTACAGCTCCGTCTTGCGCGCTTTAGACAGGTCTCGGAACGGTGGTTGAAGGAGCACACCTTTGATCCCAGTCGCCAGCGTCGCGCCGCCGCTCTTCATCCTGGCGTTGAGCAGGACCAGGTTCTCCGGTGACAGGATCTTGCCCGGATCCTCGATGCGCACTGCCTCATTCCAGCGCGTGTAGCAGATGTCGGGGCTCGGCATGACCTTGAGTCCATGCTTCTGCGCCAGTTCCAAGCCCCGAACGAACTCCTCGAGCGTCGTGTGCTTGTGCCATTGCGACACACAGTTGAAGCCAGCTGCCGCGAGTGTTTCGAAGCACGCCTCCTCAGACGGTACGTTGGCAATGATGCCAAACGGAAAGAAGGGCACTTCGTTCTCCAGGAGCACGCGGTTGATTCTGTCGATTTTCCATTCTGCACCTGGCTTCGGGGTGTGTCGGACGAGCTCCAGCATCTCGCTGGCCATGGCAGGGCCGTCCGGGGCGCCCAGATCGAGGCGCAATGTGTGGGTCCCGGGCGGAAAGTGTGTCAACGGGATACGCAGCCGCGTCGTGCCACCGGTCGTTCGCTGTTCGATCAAGCAGCCCTTCCCGCGTCCGAACGCACGGAGCACCAAGCCGTGCCCCCGCCCCGGCGGCAACCTTACGTGACACACAGCAACTGCGTCGCGCTCGGCCGTGTAGTAGTTCCGGTCCAGGTAGGCAGAGAAGACGTCCAGTGCCGTGCTCGTGTCAACCAGATCCTCCTGCAGGACTGCGCCGGATGACGACTCCAGCACTCTGACCGACACCGTGCGGGCCCCGGGACGCGTCACAGGGACGAGGATTTCGGCCGTCTTGCGCTCCGCAGCCGTCAATGTCACGTGCTGGCAGACCTGATGAATCGGGCCTTTCTCAGGTTGATCGATGACCTGGATCTCCACTGCGCCCGGGACGCTGGTGAAATTGCGCAGGTCGACGGCGAGTGCATAGGAATAGCCGCCATCCGTGATCCGGTAGCCGGTGACCGTGGCGCCGCTCAGGTGCGGAAGGAATGGCGCGTCCACCGACATCTCTGCCAGGCCCATGATGCTGCCGAAGCGCTCCGGCTCGCGGAAGCTCCGCGCAACCGGGGCCCAACTCGCGATCTCATGCCGGTCGGACGCCTTGACGTGATGTTGATCCCGGACAGGCACCACCGAGTTGACAATGACATTCAGCGTGGCCTTGGCCGGATCCCCGGTTGCGCCCAACAAGCACCAGGGCAACGCAATCTCTGCCGTGTAACCCGTTCCCGTCTGCACTGCTGCACCGCGCCATGGGATGTCCCAGAATATCTCCCAGCCCTTCTCCGCCGAGAAGCGCGATTCGGCCCGGACTCCCTCCCGGTTCAACCAGAAGGCGTAAAATGTCTGTGGCTCAGCACCGGGACCGTAGGCCACCAGTACATGGTCTTCCCGGTGCACCTTTGAATCATGGGTCGTGAACGTGATCGGGTTCCGGTCGGCTGGTAGTGCCACGTTGAACGCGACGTAGAGCCACTTCCTGTCCGCCGTGACCAACACCTTGTGGTCCCCGGTCCGCGTGTCCGTACCGACAACGTGCAGATTCCGGATCGTGGTTGCCCCCTCCCAGCAGGGGTCCGCGAGCAAGCCGTCCACGATCGGGGACCGCGTGCACAACGGGATGCCCAGCGTTGGGGGGTCAGGTTCCGCCGCGCACGTGGCGCTTGACGTGAGAAGTACCAACCAGGTGATAGAGGCGGCCCGAAGTGTGAGATCTCGAAACGGACGCATTCCCGCTCTCCTGTCGGATCGGCAGTAGTGAGAGGGGAATGTACTGCGGTGTGCTGGCCTTTTCCCGGGCACGGAAGGAGCGCCGTTTGCGCAATCCAGAGAACCCGCGTCGCCCTCATCACCGGTGGGGAACTGGCGGCAGGGCCGCAGGAAGGGCATACTACGCGGCATTCCGTTCGACAGACACAGGTACGCGTCCGCAAGAGCCGGGTGAGCGAGCGGTGACAGCCAGTAGAAGGAGCTTGTCGTTGTGAAGCGTTGGATTGCCGGATGTCTCTCGTTGTTCGTGCTGATGGGCCCCACGCATGCGGCGACCGAACAGGTATTCCCGTCGGGAGATTTCGAGGATCCCGCCGGCTGGACGATTGGAGGAGAAGACGGGGGAATGGCCACCATCGTCCCCGAAGCCGCGCGGGAGGGGAAAATGGGACTGCGGGTCGCGGATGAAAGCGACAGGGTCGGCAGCGACTGCCGATCCACGCCGATTCCGGTCACGAGCGGGAAGACCTACGAGCTACGGTTCTGGGGACGGAACCTGTCCGGTTCGGGGATTGGTGTCTACTTGCACTTTCATGATGCCACCAGCCGGACGCTGAACGACCGGCGGCCCAACCAGATCATCTCGTCGCTGCCGCAAGACCGGAAAGGCTGGCACGAATTCAAGCTGTACGGTATGGCGCCCGCAGCAGCAGCGACGCTATCCGTCTGGATTCACTCCTACAACGCCAGCAAGGTACGGGCGGATTACGACGGCTTCCAGATTGCCGAGCTTTCCGACGAGGAGGCGGCGAAGATGCAGGACGAGAACACGCGGAAAATCCTCTCTCGAGGAACGGTCACCTACGAAGATTTCGGGGCGGTCGGTGATGGGGTGGCAGACGACATGGAGTCCATCTGCAAAGCGCACACGTTCGCGAACCTTCACAGGTTGCCGGTGCAAGCCAACGCGAAAGGCATCTACCACCTGGGCATGAAGGCACTGACGGCCACGGTGGCGACCAACACGGACTGGGGTACGGCGAGGTTCACGGTGGACGACTCAGGCGTGGCGACGAAGGTGGAGAGCCGCCGGCAGACTCTGTTCGTGGTCGACTCGCTGCTGTCGGCTGTGAAACTGGAATTGGAGCCGGTCAAGCGCGACCAGATGCAGGTGGCCGCGCGTCCTGAGCAGGACTGCTATGTGCAGGTGGAAAGCGATGCCCGGAGGGTCTTCATCCGCAGAGGATCAAACCAGAACAAGGGCTCGCGCTTGCGGGACTGCTTCATTCTCCGGCGGGACGGGGCAATCGAGGGACCGATCGACTGGGACTTCGACTCCTACACCCGCATTACCGCCCGTCCGATCGAGCAGGACACACTGGTGGTGAAAGGAGGCGTTTTCACCACCCTCGCCAACCGAATGCTGTGCGACAAAGGTTACAGCTACTGGGGCCGGAACATCGTCGTCCGGCGGTCAAACACCGTGATCGACGGGCTGACGCATTACGTGGTCGGTGAGACCTCCGTGGGTGCTCCCTACGGTGGTTTCCTCAGCGCTTCGAGTTGCGCGGACATCACGTTCCGGAACTGCTTCGCCACGGGGCACAGGACCTACCGGACGATCGGCAGCGCCGGTCGGCCGGTCAGCATGGGAACCTATGACTACTCCGCCAACAGCGTGGTCAACTTCCGCATGGAGAACTGCCGGATGAACCACATCAATGATCGGACGCTCTGGGGGGTGATCGGGACGAATTTCTGCAAGAACATCGTGCTTGAGGATTGCGTGTTGTCACGGATGGACTCGCATCAGGGCGTCTCCGGCGAGTACACCATCCGCCGAACCACGCTCGGGACAGCGGGTTTCAACGCCATCGGTCGCGGCGTGCTCACGGTGGAGGACTCCACAATCTACGGGAGTTCTCTCGTGGCGCTGCGCGGCGACTACGGCAGCACCTGGGAAGGAGACGTGGTGATCCGCAACAGTCGCTGGGTCCCGGGCAACGGCGCGCGCCTGTGGCCCCGCTTGATCGGCGGCGGGAACGATGGCATGCACGACTTCGGGTATCCCTGCCACATGCCCCGTCAAATCACCATCGACGGTCTGTTCGTCGATGACAGCAAGCACCCGGACGACTACCGGGGACTCCTGTTCTTCAACCACCCGGAACCGGCCCGGAAAGGGCTGCCCGAGAAGCGCCCCTTCCCCTACCAGCCGGTCCGCAAGATCACCATCCGGAATCTGCAGACGGCCAGCGGCAAGCAGCCGTGCCTGCCAAACGGGTACGCCGGCACCGAGGTCGAGTACCTCCCTGACACCAAATAGGGTGCTCCTCGTCGGACCGGAGGTCGTAGAGGTCGCGATCAAGGCTCTTTCGGCCGTCCCGGTAGCGATAGCCCGTTCACTGCGTGGACGATAGTGCTGGAGATGTGGACCTCTAGCTCTGCCACTGTCCCGTTTCGCAACACCATGAACCGGGAGAGCTTCACTGCGGCCCCCTGGAGAGTCTTCGGCGCTACAGGTTCCCACGAATGTGGTAGAGAGCTATCTCGCCGGGAGGCACGTCGATCTGCAAGGTCGCTTCCGGCTTGATATCCTGATTCTGGCGGAGTTCACGAATGGCGGCAACGTTGGTGTAAGGCAACGTAATTTGGGCTGTCCCGTCCGGCGTGCGTTGGTAGTTGCCGATCAGCAACAGCATCTCCCCGCTCGGATGCGCGTACGCACTGTACGTCAACAGCGGGTTGCTACCCACAAGGTGGGTCGGCCCTCCGTCAACCAGAAGATCTTCGAACGGCGCCAAAAGCGCCAACGCTTTGGCGTGGTAGTAGTACTCCGCGGGTGTGTCAAAGTCCTGGAAGCAGTAATAGGTGATTCCGGAGCCGCCGTTCAGGAACGTCTCGAGGACCATGGATTCCGCTGCTTTCGGCTCGATATCTCCATAGCAGCCGGTGCTTAACCAGGGAATGATCTCGCGTCGCCGCATGATCTCGTAGCTGGCGCGAATCGTGTTATGCACTCTAAGAGAATCGCCCTGACAGTAGAGGCTGGGCATGCTGATATCAATCCACTGGGGATACGCTTTGGCGAAATCGTAGACCTTGTGATAGAACGGGCGTGACGCATAGGTGTTGTAGTGGCCGACGATCGGCATGGGCAGGCCGAGTCTGCGAGCCCGTGCCTCGATCTCGCGGCGCATGTCTTCGAGCATCTCGGTGCCACGGTCGGTGAGGAACTCGTTCAGCGGTTTGCCGCTCTCGGCAAGACCTTCCTGGCAACGCGTGCAACGCGGCGCCTCGTTGGCACCATCGTACCAAAGCTCTATGTCGTGAAAGACGTACTCGGCACGCGTCAGTTCGAAACAGTCCCCGACACGTTTGATCTCGTCATCATAGGCAGCGCCGCGATAGGACGGACAGGTGTGCTTTGAATGCGTGCCGTCGGCAAACTGCGAGTAGATCTCGGTCTTGGCTTTGTGGTTGCGCACCATGACGTGGAACGGTGACTCGTTGTAGATGACCTTCATGCCGTGCCGGCGCGCCTCCCTCAGGTGCTTGGCATTCTCCTCGGAGACCTCATTCTTCCAGTACCTCGGGAAGGTCGCAATGGCGTTGAAGCCCAAGTGTTCCCAGGCGGTGAAAAAATCCGGCCATTTGCGGGAGTGACCAGTGCCCATCCAGGCGAGGCTCACGTGCAAGCGTTCGAGCTTGGGCACGTTCGGGATGGCGAGTGGGACCAATGGTACGGTCAGCCGATTTGGCGCAACGCCCTCGACAAGCCCGTAGAAGCAGGCGGTCGGCTTAACGGGCAATGGGATTTTCGGGTCGATCTGGAAATACAGTGGCCCCATGACCTTCCAGTTCCGCAGCCACGGCGGCTTCTTGCCGAAGCGGACGCGATTCATCGCCACGCCGGCGTCCTCGAACGGCTCGATCGTCACGGTCTCCGGATCCGCCGGGCTGGCCAGCGTCACCGCGCGCGGGACGTCGATGATGTAGCTCACGCGCTTCTTGCGGTCGGCTCCTCGACGGCAGTCTGTGGTCAGGAATATGTTGGGCGTGAGAATGTTGGTGGAAATGAACAGCTCGTCCTTCAGGGGGCCGAAGGCGATACCGTCCATGACAACCGAGGCGCGGTCAGCGTTTGCCAGTGAGACTGTCTCCGGGGCAAAACCGCCTTTGAACACGGCGATCTCGTCCAGGGCAAGGAAGCCGCTCTGTCCGACGATGCGAAGGCCGACAAACCGGCCTTTGGTCCGCACTTTCATCTCGAACGGGTAGACATAGGCCCTGCCGTTCTCCGGCAGGTAGAAGCACTTCTCCCAGTCGGACTGGTCCTTCTCTCCCTGCATCAGTTTCTCCAGAGCGCCGACACGATAAAAGGTCTTGCCGTCCAGGCTGACAACCGCCTGGATGCGACGCGGGAACAGCAGGCTGCCCTGTTCGGCACCGCCGAGGATGCGGGCCGCGATGCGGCCTATGGGCTGCACCTGACCGAGATCCAGGACCATGTTTATGCCTTCGGTCGCCGGCATGCGCCAGGCGACTGCGTTACTGGCAAACCAGATCTTGTCATGGCGTATCGAGGCGAGCTTGCCGTCGGTCAGGTCGGTTTCGTCTGTGTCCCCCTTTCTGGTCAAGCTGTAGTCCGAGGGAATCGAGAAGCGCACCGGTCGGCCGAGCGCCAGGTTTTCGCCGCTGCTCGTCAGCCGGTGCCAGCGCAGGCGCATGGCCTGGGCACGGGGTGTCAGGCCGCCACGGATGGCCCACGTGTCGGGCAACGCTTCCTCGGCGTCTATCTTGAGCGCGAAACTGTTGTATGCGTAGCTGTCTTCTTCAGCGGCCTGGACCCAGGCGATAATGGCGTCCGTGCTGGACGACGGCCGGCGTCTAGTGAGGCCGAGAGCCTGCTTGTCGATGGTAATCAGGCGGGAGAACACGCCATCACCCGCCATGCCATCACCGTCCTGCCCGTCGTCGCACAACGTGAGCTCCCAGTCCCCCGTAAAGTTGAAGGGGATCATGTTCTTGTAGACAAAACACCTGACGACGGGCGGTTCCTCGATCAGTCCCGGTTCGGACACATAGCTGAAACGAATATGGTCGCCGATCTGGGCCGTCTGGTTCGGCTTCTCGGACTCGACCAGTTCCATGAGCAGCCCCGAGTTTGCCGTCTTGCCGAGACGCAGCCAGTCTACATCGGCCCAGCCGCCGGGCGATTTGCCTTCATCACCATGGATGACCAGTGAGATCTCAAGCTCGCCGTGGCGTCCGGCAAAGCCAAGCGTGTGCAGGTCGATGGTGGTGATACCGGTGAAGAGGGCGACTGTGTGCGCAGTGTCTTCCCGGCCGAGTTTCAGGGAGAGGGCCACAAAGTGCTCGATTCGCTCGATCCCTCCCGTTCGCACCTGCAGGAAGCGGAACGCGGCTTCCTCACGACAGTCGAACGCGAACTTGCGTGTCACTCGTCCGTCCGCGCCGTCCCCGGTCTTGCGCAGGCGGATGTGGCCTCCCATGAGGGCGGCGCCGGCGTCCTGGCTGACCCAGCCTCTTCCGGGGTCTGAGGCATCCTGCTGCAACGTCTCAAAATCTTCGGTCCAGAGGCAGCCTCCAGCCCCCGCGCTTCGTGCTGATGTCGTAAGTACGCAGATCAAGCAACCCAGACTCGCCAGCATGGTCTTTGTCATTGCCGTTCCCTTCTCGCTCTGGTTCGTCACCTATGGATCGGGGGCTCCGCCTGCCGTTCACGGGTGCCATTTCGGCAAGCGTCTCGGAGGGGAATATAGTACGACACTCCTCGCCTGACGGGTCCGCGGACGCGTTCGGGGTGATGAGGGTGGACGGTGTGGGTGCAGCGCCGCCGGAACCGTGCGACGCCTGGCTGACCGTGCTGTTCGGTTCCCTCCTAGAGAAAACAGGATAGTGAGAACCATGTGGGGATTCTGGGAAAGACAGATCTGGATTCGGAACACAGCCCTGTGGGGTAAGGACTGGAGCATCAAGCCGTCCGGCCAGGCATTCGTTGATCTGATGTCCCGTGACTGGACTACCAGCGAAACCGCGGCGACCGGCGCCGATGGCGTGGCCACAATCCGCGGCTTCCTCGGAGAGTACGCCCTCTCCGTTCGCGTGGGCGACGCCCCGCCGATACAGACAGGGACATCTCTTTCCCGGCAAGGCGGGGAGACCGTCGTCAGACTCCCCGCCCCGTGAATCCCCGGAAGTTGATCGGGAGCCTGGCCTTCGCCAGTTGTTCTATCGCTCATGTCCGAGGTCGTAGCTGCCTTCGCGGGCCAGACGGGTCGCCGTCCAGAGGCCGCCTCCCACTTTGGGGGCGTCCGATTCAGTGTGGGAGGCGGCCTCCGGACGGCGACTGACCGGTGCTCAAATGGCGTGAAGTTACACACGAGCATGTTTGGAGCGAACACGGGAGACAGGTCAAGTGAGCCGAGATGCGAACATACTGAAGGCCGTCAGGTTCGAGCGGCCGGACGCCATCCCCATGGTTTTCCACATCAACGACGCCTGCCGGCACAGCTACCCGCAGGGAGCGTTGCAGGAGCTCATGGCCGAGCACCCTCTGCTGTTCCCTGGCCTCACGTCTCCCTCCGATCCGGTGCCGCCGTCGTCGTACTTGCCCAATGCGCGCAAAGGCGAGCGTTACACCGATCCCTGGGGGTGCGTCTGGAAGACGACCGAGGACGGCATTGTCGGGGTGGTCGTGGAACACCCGCTGGCAGACTGGGCCGCGCTCGACGCGTATGAGCCGCCACCACTCCCGGGGGACGATGGTGACGTCACCCCCCAATGGGATGTGCTGGCCAGTCAGATCGCCGCGGACAGTCCAGCAGCGCCGCTGATCAGAGGCGGTCTGCCGCACGGTCACACCTTCCTTCGTCTTTGCGATCTGCGCGGCTACCAGAATCTGCTCTTCGACATGGTGGACGACGACCCACGCCTGCACGTCTTGATCGAGATGGTCGAGAATCACAACCGCGCCCTCATCCAACACGATCTCAGACGAGGCGCTACCTGGATGGCCTACCCGGAGGATCTGGGGATGCAGGTTGGCCCCATGCTGTCGCCCGAACAGTTCCGGACCTACCTCAAACCCAGCTACGAACGCCTGATGCGTCCCGCCCGTGAAGCCGGATGCATCGTGCACATGCATTCGGACGGAGACATCCGCGCGCTCGTCGATGATATGGTCGAGAGTGGCGTCGAGGTCGTCAACCTGCAGGACGTGGTCAACGGAATCGACTGGATTGCCGCACGCTTCGCCGGCAAGATCTGCATCGATCTGGACATCGATCGGCAATCGGTCACGGTCAACGGCTCTCCCACGGACATCGACAACCTGATCCGCGAAGAGGTGGAGAAACTGGGGTCGAAAGAAGGTGGGCTGATGATGATCTACGGTCTCTATCCGGGCGTTCCGCTGGCGAACGTCAAAGCACTCATGGACGCCATGGAGCGCTACGCCGGGTACTACGCATAGGATGGCCTCAGGTCCCCCGAGAATTGCGGGCTGACCTGCATTTCTCTTAAGCTCTGGGTGCGTCAAGCCTTGCTTCCGCTAGCGGGGGCACGTCCACTCCTGCGCACTGTGTGCCTCGGCTTCGGTAAGCGCTTGGGGGCAGGCCACGGGCCTTCTTGAAGGCACGGCTGAAGTAAAGGGGGGAGGCGTAGCCGGCAGCCGAGGCGATCTCGGTGACGCTGAGAGGCGTCGTGAGTAACAGCCGATCGGCATGGGCCAGGCGGATCTCGTTGAGGACCTGCACAGGGGAACGGCCAAACGCCTCGCGGAAGCGTTTGTAGAGTGTAACGCGTGACACGCCGAACATGGCTGCGTAGTCCGCAACATTCATGCGCGAGTCCACATGATGGACCATCTCCCGGCGCACCGCCTCGGCCAGGTGCGTCTGCTCGGGGCGGGTCCCCGTTGCGGGTCCACACTCGCGGGCAAGCCGGTAGATCAATTCCACACCACGAACGTCGGCATCGGGAGGGAAGCGCCTGCCCAGCTCGTAGAGCTCCGCCATGGTGGCGACTGCCGCGTTGGGATCACGCGCCGGGGCAACGGGGTGAGTCGGCGAGACTCCCATGCGGCGCAGGACCTCGGGGGCCAGCGGCCCGAGCAGCCGAATCCAGGACAATTCAGTGTCCTCGTCGCAACAAGGCGGCTCGGCCCGGAAACGGTGTCCCACGCCCGGCCACATGGAGAGCAGGTCCCCCGGATGGGCCACCACATTCACCCCGGCGGCGTTCTGCAGACGGACATGGCCGCGCGTGACAACATGGACGCACGTGAATCTCGGCTCCGGCTGGACGCCCAGGCCGATGCACGGACGGCGGCCCACCGATTCGAGCCACACACCGGTCCACGGTCCGGGGTCGGGATTGGGCCATTGCACGATCAACCAGGGAACCACCGGCCTTCTCCCATTCTCGTAAATAGAAACAAAAGTGCATGCCGAAGAAACGATAATCACGGTGAACTGCATTCGCAAGCAGCCATATTGATTAACAAACACATTACCACCTAAGCAACAGAACGGGTTCGGACGATGGAACACACTGCACGGGTTCTGCAGGCTATCGATGACAGCGCATCTGCTCACGGGCCTCGTCCTGTCTCTCCTCGACTGGCTTCCCTGATTGAGCGCGTACGGCATTTCGAGGACGAGAATGCCCCGTGGGAACGCGGCGTGGTCGCCACGGAGGTCTACCGTGACGAGCCGGACCTGACTCCGGTCCGGCAGAAGGCGGAGGTCATCGCGCGGAGTTTCGAGCGGATCCGGCCCATCGTGCTTCCTGAAGACCGCATCGTGGGCATTACTTTCCGGCGCCTCCGGATACACGGCGGGGTCGGTTCTCACGACGCCTGGCGTATGGTGGCCAAGCACCCCGAAAAGCGCGGCTATCGTGCTGGCATGCCGATCCCTGAAGAGGCCGACCGGATCCTGCAGTGGTGGCAGGAGAAATCGGGACGCCTCGTCGGTATCCGGAACCGGAACGCGAACCGCGTCCAACAAGCGAACATGCAGCTGCAGAGGCACGGCATCGTCCACCCGCACGGCAGCATCGGTGGACATACGCTCCCCGCACACGACATCCTTCTCACCAACAGCATACCGACGCAGCGCGCACGAATCGCCCGGAAAATGGAGCAGGTCGACACCCCCGAGGAACGCGATCTGTTGCTCGCCCTGGACCGCTGCCTGGCGGGCATGCAGAACCACTTCCGGTTGTGTGCCGATGAGCTTCAGCTAAAGGCCGGTCAGCTGAGTGACCCCCGGTGCGTCGAGAATCTCCTGATGCTGGCCGATTCCTGCCGACACCTGGCCGAGGACACGCCCCGCACGCTGCACGAAGCCCTGCAGATGATCTACACCACCAACGCAGCAGACATCCTCGACAACGCCGGAGACGCCTCCTCATTCGGACGCATCGACCAGATCCTCTTCCCTTTCTACGAGCGCGATCTGGCCGAAGGGCGGCTGACCGAAGAAGAGGCCTTCGAGCTGATATGCGCGTTCGTGGCGAAAAAGTGGTGCGTTCAGACCAGCAACAACCTAACCCTTGGCGGTCTGAAGCCTGACGGAACGGATGGCACCAATGCCCTGTCGACCATGTTCCTGCACGCCATGATGGCAACCAGGCTCACCACCAATATCTCCGTTCGGATCCACGCCAACACCCCGCCGGCGTTCCTGCGGACCGTGGCCGAAGCCATGCGGGCCGGGTTCGGGCGGGCCGGCTGCTTCAATGACGAGATCATGATCACTGCGCTCCTGCGCAAAGGGATTGCGTTGGGAGACGCCCGGGACTACGCCCCGCTCGGATGCGTCGAAATCATGCTTCCCGGTCGTTCGGCCTTCCGCACCATGTGCATGGGGATGAACCTGGCAAAACTGGTCGAGTTGACGATTCATGGCGGGCGCTGCCCCTTGACCGGTGAGACCGTCTTCGAGGACGTTCCCGATGATTTCGCCACGTTCGAAGACTTCCGGCGCTCCTACCACGGGCTTGTCCGTCGCGTGGTCGATGTCGGCGTCGAGATCATTCGCGAGGACGAACGCCTGGAGCCGATCCACGACCCGCGGCCTGCCCTGACCATGCTGACATACGGCTGCATCGATGATCCCCGCGATGTCACGGGCGGTCTCCCGCAGTACGACCCCGTCGGGGTCACGCTCTCCGAAATCGCGACAACCGTCAACTCCCTCCAGGCTCTGAGGACCATCGTCTTCGAACGCAGGCAGCACAGCCTGGCCGAGTTCCGGCAAATTCTGCTCGCCGACTGGGAGGGGCACGAAGCTCTGCGCCGGCAGGCTATCGAGCAATTCCCCCGCTTCGGTCAGGACGATCCCTCGATCGCGACACTCACGCGTGAGGAAGCGGCCCACTACGCGACCTGCTTCGAACCGCACCGGACGACGTACGGCGGGCGTTTCTGGCCCATGATCTTCGGCGTATCGACCGGCATGCAGCGTGGAATCTGGCCCAAGGTCGGGGCCCTGCCGTCCGGCAAGCTCAGCCGCGGTCCGATGGCCTACTCTCTGCAGCCTGAGCCCAGTTCCCCGCACGGAGCCATCACCGCAGTGCTCAATTCATGCGCCGCCATCGACTACCTGGACTATCCCGGCGGCACCAGCAATGTGCAGGACTGTACCGCCGACCTGTTCGCCGGAGACAACGGACTCGATCGTATGGTGGCTGTCCTCCGGGCCTACTTCGATGCGGGAGGGATGGAGGTGGCCCTCAACTTCCTTTCCGAGAAGACGCTCCGCGAGGCCCAGAGCAACCCCGAGCGGCACCGTAACCTCATGGTCCGACTGTTCGGGCTCAGTGCCCGTTTCGTCGAACTCGATGATGATCTTCAAGAGGGCATCATCGATCGCGCCCGGGGCTCGCTTAGCTAGAAAAGCCTTGGTCGGACTCAACCCACAAGCACAGCAACACCGGTGCTGAAGCCACTCTTGCCGAGATCGGCAACACGCGGAAGCGCCCCTCTGCTGCACCTGTGTCCTCGCGGGCCAATCCCCCAGTTCCACCGGCACAGCCATGCCCCTTTTCCGCCCTTTGCACAACCAGAATAGGACCACTATGGTATTACCATCATAAATACCATCCGCGATTATTGGTTGGAGGCGATATGGCAGTTGAGCAGCGGGCTGTTGGGAGGCCGTCGGCGAGAAGCGGCGCACCGGCAAACAAGGCGATGAAGTGGTTGCTGGACGCATTCGATGGCGGAGGCTACGCGCCTGGAGACCGCCTGCCCTCCGAGCGTGAGATGTGTGAGCTGGCTCAAGTCTCACGAACGATGCTTCGCCCGGTTTTGGCACAGCTTGAGGCCGCGGGCGTGGTCTCGCTGGTGGGCCGGAAGCGATTCTATCTGGGAGAGGACAGAGTGCCGCGACTCGAGAGCCCTTGGGGGCAAACGGTCGTTCTCTATACGTTCAGTCCGGCTCTCCGTCCGGAGACCGACGCAGAATACCTTCCGAATCTCATTGACACGCACGCGATGGCCGGTCTGCGCGAACATGGGTACGACGCCCTGTTTGTAAGCGGGTTGGAGCGTCTGCAGGAGACGTTGGCAACGCTCGAGTCGACCCCGCCAGCGGGCGTGGTGTGCGGCGAGTTGACTCCGGCAGTGGACGAAAAGCACCGAACGATAGTCGACGACCTCCAGCCCTTACGGGCTCGCGGCGTTCCGGTTTTGGTGGTTGGCAATGAACCGGAACTGCGGGATTTCGACCGGGTCACGAGCGACCAGTGCAACGGCGTGTTCAAGCTCATGTCCTGGCTGGCGAGCAAGGGCTGTCGGCGCGTGCTGCCGTTCTGGTATGTGCCGGCCCCAACCGATTGGATACAGATGCGCGATAGCGGGTACAGGCTCGCGGCGAGTGAACTGGGACTGGACCCGCTGCCGAACCCGTTCCAAGTCCTCGACGAGCTTCCCCCGGACCTGACCGACCGCGGCCCCGTTGACGTCTACGCCCGGTTACTCAAACCGTTCGTGACAGGGCCGGATGCCGCTGATGCCGTCATGCTGACAGAGGATCGCCAGTTGACTACGGCCGCGGCTGCCTGCCGACAACTGGGGCGACGCCCCGGGGAGGACATCCTGCTCGCAGGATACGACAACACCTGGCGTGCGTTCCATGTCTCCGACGCCGATGCGCCTGCCGCCACCATCGACAAAGACTACCGCGCCGAGGGCCGCGAGCTGGCTAATCTGCTCCATGAACGGCTGACCGGTCAACTACCGGAGACCCCGCAGATCCGCTGGATTCCCCCGCAATTGGTTGTGCCTAGAAAGGAAAACGGGCGGTGATCTTCCCTCAGAAACAACTCATCGCTTGCTCCGTGGCCCTTTTTGCAGCTTGTGCCGCTTGGTGCGCGCCTATCCACGTCGACGATCTTCTGGCTTCGACGCCGTTCCGCGGCGGGGTCGTGCTGATTGACGACCCGCAGGCCATTGCGTTGGCCAGGGACATCCGGACTCGCGCCCCGTCAGCCCTGATCCACATCCTTGTCGCCACCGCGGCGCAGGCCGGGGACACGAACCGCGCCTGCGCGCAGCTGCCCAGCGTGTCCGCGGTCACCCGGACTGCAGCAGATCTGCCATACAAAGCCCGGGTCGTGAACCTGGCGGTGTTCGGCACCGAGGCCCCCCTGCCTTCGCTGCCGGAGCTAGTGCGCGTGCTCGTCCCCGGGGGCTGGGTCTACGTCGCTGACGAGGATGCCGCGCTGCCGGACGCCGCAACTGAAGCCGTAGGTTTGCAGCGCCGGACGACCTCTGGTGGCACGCTGCTGCTGCGCAAGCCGGAACTTGAGCAAGACTCATGGACGCACTATCTCGGGGACGCTGCGAACTCCGCTGTCTCCGGCGACCCCACCAGCGGACCGATCGCCTCGCTGCAGTGGCAGGCGCCGCCGCAACACGCGCGTCACCACGACCACAAGGGCTCCTGCAGCGTCCAGAACATGGTCAGCTGTGGGCGCCGCGTCTACACTATCGCCGACTACGGGGCGCAGCATTCGATCTTCCTGCCTGCGCGCTATGAACTCACGGTTCGGGACGCGTTCAACGGAGCCCTGGTCTGGGCTCGACCACTGCAGATCTCGAACCCATTGGCGTCGCTTCGTGGGGCAGGCTATGGTCCCAAGACGTTGGCGGTCGCCGGGGAACGTGTGTATCTGCCCATGCCTCCGCGCGGGCCGTTGCACGCACTGGACGCGGAAACCGGGGACACCGTCAGGAGCTTCCCGGCTTTGACGCGCCTCGAGCAGTTCATCATCCACGGCGACGCAGTCATCGGCGTCTGTGCCGAACGCGGCGCCCGCGCCGACAAGAAGCTGGTCGCCTGCGATGTCGGTACCGGGAAGGTGCTGTGGCAACTCGCCGAGTCCCTGGTGGGCGACGTTTCTTTCCTGACGTTGGCGGCGCGTGAAAACCGCGTGGTGCTGCAGAACAGCCGGGCATTGGTCTGCCTCGACGCCGGGGACGGTTCAGTGGTCTGGCAGCACGCCTGCGAACAGGACAAGCGTGCAGCTGTTACCAGTGGCAATGTGGTCCTGGAACAGGATGTGGTGCTTTGCACGGTGCTCGCGGGCAGGAAGTACGAACTCCGGGCGCTGCGCCTGATCGACGGCGCCCAGCTCTGGTCGCAGCCCGCCGCGGCTGGATGGAACAGCTACGTCGACGTCCTGTGTATCGGCGACACGGTCTGGGTCGGGCAACAGCCCAAGCGCGGCTCACCCAACGGCCAGCACCCGCACGGTCAGCAGGATTTCACGCGCGCGTTCGACCTCCACACCGGCAAGGTCGTGCAGGAGCTGGACACGAGCCGTGCCTTCATCGACCGCCCGCACCATCACCGCTGCCACCGCAACAAGGCCACCCGGAACCAGCTGGTTCTCGGCCGGCATGGGATCGAGCTTATCCCGACCGATGGCAGCAAGATCCTGATTCACGACTGGATTCGTGGCGGCTGCAATTACGGCATCATGCCGGCAAACGAGCTGTTCTACGTACCCCCGCACCCCTGTCGCTGCTACACCGGGAATCTGCTCAGCGGAGTGCTGGCCGTCGCCCAGGCCCCCTTGCGGGACTTGGTCAAGGGCAATCCGGGCCGAACCGAGACCGTGCAGGCAGCGCCGCTGTCAGGCACAGCCCCCGTGGCCGGTGACTGGCCGATGTTGCGCCACGACCCCGCCCGGAGCGGGAGCACACCGTCGAGCGTCGATCCCAACGGCATCGGCGAGCTCTGGCGCGCTGATACCGGCGGCACGCCGACGCAGGCGGTCTGCGTAGACGGCGTTGTGGTCGCTGCCGCGAATCGGGCCGGCACGGTGACGGCCCGAACCGCGACCACCGGCAAGCCGTTGTGGCAACACACGGCCTCGTCGCGTATCGATTCCCCGCCGACCATCGCCCGCGGCCGGGTCGTGCTCGGCTGTGCCGACGGCAGCGTTACCTGCCTCAATCTCCGTGATGGCAACCCGATCTGGCGCTACCTGACCCGGAGCAATCCGGAATACATGGTTGTGAACGACGTCGTGGAATCCACGTGGCCGGTGCACGGCTCGGTGCTCGTGCAGGACGACTCGGTCTACACCATGAGCGGCCGGTCAGAGCACCTGGATGGCGGGCTCTGCCTGCACCGGCTCGACCTGGCCACAGGCCGGAGTCTCCAGGAACTGCCGCTCAAGCGTGTGCCCGGCGAGCCCGGCGTGGGCATGCCCGGGGGCGTGCTGGTCGCGGACAACGGCATGCTCTACAATGGCCTGCACGGTTTCAAGCTGGAGGCCGGCCGAGCCGTGCCCCTGGAGCCCGTGCAATGGCCGGGGATGTGCTCGCCCCGGGGCGAAGCCGTCACAGCGGGCGGACGGCACCTGATCTTCCCGCGGGATATGCTGGACGGGAGTTGGTATCACCGCACGTCGCAGTGGGTCTATGGACGGGCAAGCCAGATAGGCAGCGTCCAGGCGGCGGGGCGCAATCTCCCGTGCGGCCAGATCCTCTGCGTCGACGGCGATCGGGTGTACGGCTACGGCCGTAAGCCCGAGTATTTCATGTGGACCTCGCCGCTCGAGTATCATCTGTTCGCGGCGGCGGGCGACGGCAGCAAAACGAAGCTCAAGCTCAGCAAGCCCCAGGACCCGAGGGGCTGGCTGCGCGCCCCGGAGACCACTTTTCGCACGCACTGGTCCGTGGAATTCCCGATCCACGTCCGGGCCATGGTCAGGACGCCGGGCTATCTGATCGTTGCCGGGCCGGCCAACCCGCTGCCGGAAGGGCCGGTGGAACAGTTCCCGAAGAAGTCCCGCTACACCCCCGAGCAGGCAAAGACGGCGCAGGAAGCCTGGGACGGAAAGCACGGCATCAAGCTGCTGTTCGTGGATGTGACGACCGGGGCCGTTGCGCGGTCGCTCGACCTCGACGCGCTGCCGGTGTTCGACGGTATCTCCGTCGCCGACGGCAGAATCTATCTCGCCTGCAAAGACGGTTCTTTGCGGTGTTTTGCGGGCAGTGGTACAGCACCGAGGAAGTAGTACCAATGCGGTACGCAACGCCAAAATCATGGTCGAAGCCCCTGGAGGCCGGTTTTCCCAAACCGGTCCGGGGAGTACTCAGGGATGAGCTGCCCCGAGTACAGATTGTGGCTCCTGGGGGAGCGCTCAAGGATGAGCTGCCTCCAGTGCAGATCGAAGCCCCTGGAGGCCGGTTTTCCCAAACCGGTCCGGGGAGCGCTCAAGGATGAGCTGCCCCGAGTACAGATTGTGGCTCCTGGGGGAGCGCTCAAGGATGAGCTGCCTCCAGGGGATGGGACTACGGCTTTCCCGATCGAGTTCAACGGGAAACTCACGGAGTAGTGACGGCATGATGAGCAGGATCTCTGGAGTCCTTGTTTCCTTCCTGTTGCTTTTGGGCGCGCTTCGCGCCGAGGCCGCGAAGCCCAACATCGTGGTCATCCTCACCGACGACCTGGGCTGGATAGACACGGGCGTGTATGGCAGTCAGTACTACGAGACACCGAACATCGACCGGCTGGCCGAGCGCGGAATGCGCTTCACCAATGCGTACTCCGCAAGCCCGTACTGCTCGCCTACCCGCGCAGCGATCATGACCGGGCAGGATCCGGGACGTCTTCATCTCACCGCGCCGTCGTGTCACAAGCCCGGCGCCCGGCTGACGGCCAGGCAGCTAGGAACCTACGCCATGCCGCCGGATCACCGGGTGACCTCGGCGCAATTTGTCACGCGTCTCAACACAACCTACATCACGCTGCCGGAACTGTTGAACGACGCTGGGTACCGGACGATACACGTTGGGAAATGGCACCTGGGATTCGACGGCTACGCGGCCAAAGACCACGGATTCGATCGTGCCGTCTGCACGGGATTCTACGACCCGAAGTTCGCGGGCGGCCACTTCGCCCCGTACAAGGCCCGCCCCCCGACGTTCCCGGAGGAGATCCCCGACGGCACACCGCGGGCGGACACACTCACCACCTGCGCGATCGAGGAGATCGATGCGGCAGCGAAGACCGGGAGACCGTTCTTCCTGAATCTCTGGTACTTCCTGGTCCACGGCCCCATCGAGGGACGCGACGCCCTGATCGCCGAGTATGAGAAGAAGACGGATCCGCGCGGACAGCAGAAATCGCCGGTCATGGGCGCCATGGTCGCGAGCCTGGACGAGAACGTCGGGCGCCTGCTCGACGCGCTCGACAGCCGAAACCTGACCCGGAACACCCTGATCATCTTCACCTCCGACAACGGTGCGCTCGAGACCGGGCGCCGATGGGTGGGGGGCGGCAAGGCGCCGGAGCCTTACCACGTCACCAGCAACCACCCACTGCGCGGCCAGAAAGGCGACATGACCGAGGGCGGCATCCGCGTACCGTTCATCGTTTCCTGGCCCGGCCGCGACAAGCCGGGAAGCGTCAGCGACGAGGTTGTCTGTGCCACCGACATCTTCCCTACCGTATTGGCCGCCGCGGGCGTGACACCGGCTGCGGATCAGCCACTGGACGGCGCCGACATCATTCCGGCCCTGGCCGCCCAGCCCGTGGACCGGCCCCGGGACGCCTTCGTTTGCCACTTCCCGAGCGGCGGCGAACCGGCCACTGCGGTGCGTCGAGGTGACTGGAAGCTGCTGAAATACTGGGCGGGCAACCCGGACCAAACGGACAAGATCGAGCTCTACAACCTGAAAGACGACATCGGGGAAGCCTCCGACCTGGCCGCAGCGAACCCCGAGAAGGTGACAGAACTCAAAGCCGTTCTGGACGAGTATCTGCGGGAGACGGGCGCGCTGGTGCCGCGTCCGAACCCGAACTGGAAGAAGCGTTGGCATGGCTGGTTCGGCTTGTACAACGCCATCATCACGGATACCGGCGACACGCTGTCGATTCGTTCCAACGGGTCCTCACCGGTTATCAAGAAGGATGGCAGCGTACCCGGCAAGGGCGCATTCACTCTCAGCCTGAGCATGCGCTCCACGGTGAGGGATCCCGCCGGTCTACTGCGCTGGACGACAGCAAAGAAGAAGGGCTTCACCCGCGCGAACACGCAGGCGTTCAAGGTCGCCAACGACGGTGAATTCCACGATCACACGATCGAGTTCACGACCGGATCGAGTCTCCGGGGCCTCCGCCTCGACCTGGGCCGAGGCGAAGGCGAACTGGAGATCCGGCAGATCGTGCTGCGCGACGGCAAGGGCAAGGTGGTCGGGCAATACTCAACGCTTGGGCACCAACCGTGAACAGACTTACCTGGAAGGAGCTTGCTCAGATGCACCTTTTTGATCTACTGAAAGCACTGGGATGCGCCGTCGCGGCGTCGGCCGTGGGGGGGGGCGTGTCCGGTGATCGAGGCCCAGCCACCGCAGGGGTCTTGCCGCGTATCGGCGTGAAGAACTGCGCGTTCGTCGATACGGCAACCGGAAGGGCCTTCCATCCCATCGGCTTCAACTACATCCGCCTGCAGCAGCATCCGGAAGTACCGACCGCAAAATGGCATTCGCCCTTTGGTGTGGGGCATTACTCGTACGAAGAAGCTGAGGGGATGTTCGAGGCGTCCAGCAGGCATGGCTTCAACACGACGAGGGTCTTCCTCAGCCATTTCAACTTCGCTCCCGTGGATGACAGCAAGAGCTTGAACCCGGAAGTCATGGACAACCTGATTGACTTCCTGAGACTTGCCGCCGAGTACAAGACCTACGTCATTCTCACAACCTGCTATCAGTTGCCGTCAGCTTACTACAGCTCTCTGGGCGCCAATGACAACAACGCCCAGGGCTGGAACGGTCACTATCTGAATGACCGTACCATCAAGAACAAGGTTGCCTACCTGGGACAGCTCACGCAGGAGATCAAGGATCGTGCGCCCGAGCTGCTCTCAACGGTCCTCGCCTATGACCTGGACAACGAAGTCCAGTTCACCATGAAGCACGAACCGTTCAAGAGCGGCGGGGAATTCGCTTTTCTCGGCGAGCCCTACGATCTGGACACGAGTTCAGAGATACAGAAACTCATGGACGTGTCGATGACCAACTGGATTGATCTGTGCAGCGATGCGGTGAAGGCAGTCGATCCGCATGCCATGGTTTCCGCATCCGTCTTCAGTTTCCACAATATCGGTCGCACGTCAGGCCCGGGGTGGGCCAGGGAGCAGAAAAGCCAGCACGCGCTGAGGGATATGCGCATCCCCGCCCGTCCCGTTGCGATCGCAACGTCAAAGGCCGACTACATCGACCTTCACACCTATATCGGACACGGCACAAACACTGCTTCCGCTCTCGATTACAGCGCCAAACTGTACTTTCACAGCATTGAATACAACGATCTTGTTGAGGTATGCACCAGGAACGGGAAGCCCTTGTTCGCAGGCGAGTTCGGGGTAGTGAAAGCCAGCACGAAAATACCGGAGGAAGCCGGCGAGTTGATTGTCCAACAGGTTGACCTGCTCGCGGGATACGGACTGGCGGGATACCTGGTCTGGACCTTTGACGGACACGCGGCCAACGCCGACTGGCAAAACGAAAACTGGTGGCCCGGAACGGCAGAGGATAACACGATCCTGAGAATGATGTCCGAGAACATTCCCAAAACGCCGTGGCGGGATCTCCACAGCGTCGAAAAGCTCGCCTCGTATGACTATTTCTACGATGCCCGGTTCGTGGAGCCTGAAGACGAGTCCCTGGAAGAACTGACCGTCAACCTCGGCGCCCCGATGCCCGTCAGGATCGATGGCAAAGTGATCTTCCCCTCTGAAGCCTACAAGCAGACCCGGTTTCAGGTAAATGTCGCCGCTTCCGGAAGGGAGCTGGGCAGCTTCGGGAAGGGACTCTACTCCACATGGTGCAACGAGGTGTCGCAGCTCAGGATGAAGGTGAGCGACGTATCCTTCGGCCCGGACAGCGTGATCGTGGGGGGCCACCATCACCGGGAAGACGCCCCGGAAAAGGTGAAGCTCTCAGGCGAGTGGCACCAGGATTACTGGACAACTCCCGGCAAGGGCCAATCCGCAACCTGGGCAACCAGCCGCCTGAGGAAGGGCAACTACGATGTTTACGTATACGTGGGCGACGACCCCAACAAAGACCACGCGGCCAAGGCCGTGTACAAGCTTGAGTCCGGCAACAAGCAGCACTGGTTCTCTGTAAACCAGCGTGCGATGACCAACAGATGGGTTCATGCCGGGCGATTTCCGCTTGCCGGACGGGCGAAGGTGTTCCTGTTCTGCGCTGAGAAGACGGGGAACTACATTGCCGACAGCGTGGCTTTCAAGCCGGCCGTGGAAGTGTCTTCGGGGGGGCGGGAATACTGCGTCAGGGCATTCTTCCCCATCGAGGCGAACAAGCGCCCGTTCAAGATGACGATCAACGGCAGGGATATCGGGGCAGTTGACGTTGCACAACTCACGAAACTCGATCGACACACAGCCGTGTTGGAACAGGTCGTTTCGGCTTCGGGTGACGTTCTCATTGCGTTTCCAGGCGAATCCAAGCCAAGCGTGAGCTGCGTACAAGTTGAGAAGCCCGAAAGACAGTCGGAGACACCCAGACCATGATCAACCGACCGAATGTCCTCTTCATACACGTCGATCAGATGCACTTCCAGGCGGTTTCGGCGTATGGGAATCCCTATGTGAAGACACCGGCCATCGACCGCATCGCCGCTGACGGTTGCTCGTTGATGACGAACTACACGACCATGCCGCAATGCTGCCCGGCGCGCGCGAGTTGGTACACTGGTCGCATGTCAAGTGAGACCGGAGTGCCGACGAACGGCTGTCCGATCCTCCCGGACCTGCCGGACCTCGGGCAGTGGCTGCGCAAGCACGGCGATTACGAGTGTGTCTACGCGGGCAAGTGGCACATTCCCAAGCGCGACGTGCGCAAGAGCTTCCGCAACCTCCTGCCGACCGACGCCCGAGGAGAGTTCAGTGACGCCGCTGTCGCCCGCGCCTGCATGGGGTTCCTGGCCAACCACAAGCCCGACAAGCCATTCTTCCTCAACGCCGGGTTCATGAATCCGCACGATTGCTGTTACACCGCCGGCGCCGCCGGGGGCATGGGCAAGTTCAGGTTCGCACCGGAGATCGAAGACCAGCTCCCGCCGCTGCCGAAGAACTTCGTCAACACCAAAGCTCCGCGCACCAGCAAGTGGAAGGAGCTCGACTGGCGCTACTACATCTATATCTACTACCGCTGGGTCGAGATGGTGGATGCCGAGATCGGGCGCCTCTACGATGCGCTGAAGACGTCACGGTTCGCACGCAATACGGTCGTCATCTTCACCGCCGATCACGGGGACGGGTTGGGCTTCCACGGGAAGGTGAGCAAGGGGTTCATGGAGGACGAGGCGTGGCGTGTCCCTGCCATTGTGGTCTATCCCGGCAAGATCCCCAAAGGCCGACGCGAGACGGAGAAACTCACGTCCGGGGTCGACATCCCCGCCACCATCTGCGACTACGCCCAAGTCCCGATGCTCCCGAAGATGAGCATCGGCCGGTCACTGCGCCCGCTCGTGGAGGGCCGGTCCGTACCCGACTGGCGCGAATACGTCGTGGGCGAGTCGTTCCTCGGGGCCGGGTCCGTCGGTATCCGTGACAAGCGCTACAAGTCCATCCACAGCGGCAACGGCCAGGTCAGGCTTTTCGATCTGGAGCAGGATCCGCTGGAGATGGCCGATCTGGCGGCCGCCGACGCGAGCAGAGCCGTGCTTAAACAACACCGGGCCTGGCTGCGCGAGTTCGTGGGCAAACTCGACCTCTGCACGCGGGTCCCGGAAGGGCCGAAAGCGGCCCCTTACAGAACCTACCTCGACTGGTACCGCAAGGTGAAGGAGGAGGCCTGATCATGGAGAGACGAGAATTCATGCACATTTCCGCTGTCGCCGCCTCTCTCGTTTCCGGGGGCCTCCTCCCGGCACTCGCCGCGGACGGGCCGCGACCCGCGAAGAAGAGGCGGAAGGCGAAGCGAGCGAAGAGGCACCCGGTGGGGACATCCCCAAATCCCTTTACTGAGCCTGCTGCCATTGAGCCGATCACCGGCTACGTCGGCAAGTTCGCGCCCATCCAGACTGGCTCGATGGCCGGCGACTTCACGGCGAGCTACAGCCTTGCCAAATTCTTGAGTGCCGGGGCGAAGTCTCGAAACCAGGTCGCCGGCTCCATTGAGCTCGCCTTCAAAGGCGACGTCCTGACCGCGACAGAGACGCGTCATGGCAACGTGGTGAAGACGACGCTCACGTGCCGGGCGGAAGACCGCGCCGCCCTGAGTTGGTCGCTGGCTTCGAGACTGGAGCAGGCCCCGGACGCCGGGTTCACCGAAACCGGCGCTTGGGACGGCAAGGCGATAACCGTGAAATCGGCGGCCTGGACGCAGGAACGTGCGACATCGCTACCGCTCATCGCTCGGTGGGCGCTGCTGCCGGTGCTGGCTTCGGGTACGTGCAAAAGCAAGCCGCTCCGGTTCGATATGCTGGACGACTCGACGCTGCGGCCGGACCAGACACTGAAATACTCCGGGGCGATCGAGATCCCGACCAAGGCCGGACCGGCCACGCTCGACTGCTACGCTCAGACTGGCCGCGCGATCGTACCCACTCACTACCTCGTCGACGCCGCAGGGCGCGTGCAGTTGATCACCCAGGAGACCGTCAACTGGGCGCTCGCGGAACTGGGCTGAGAGGGGATCCATGGTTCACTGTCAGACACACGAGGCGCAGGGATCGGGGAAATGCCCCCATGGCGAGGCCGCTCTGGCTGTCGATAGGGAAGCAATGGCCGAGCGAGTGTTCCCGCCGAAGCACCCGTTAAGCGGGCCCGTCGAACGGATCGACAAGCTGCACACCTGCGCTGGTGAAGTCCGACATGTTCCGCGTCGCAATAGCCAACGTGTGGGTCAGCGCGGTCGCCGCGATCATGCTGTCCTTCACCTGCATGGCCTTGCCGTCGGCTCGCAGCTGGGCGAGAAGCTCCGCCCAGCGAAGTCCGGTCTCGGCGTCCCACGGCAGACACACGATCCGCCGGATCCCCTCAGAGAACCATGCCTCCAGCCGCTGTCGGCGACGGCCACGTGGCAGCAGGAGAATCCCGAACTGCAGTTCGCCCAGAATAATGGGATCGACAGCCAGCTCGAACTCATACTGTCGCAGCCATGCGATAACGCCGGGATCAGGTGCTCGCTTCGTGGGTTCGCTGAGGATGTTGGCGTCTACAAGGTAGCGCATAGGCTGTCGGTATCCTCAGAATCGACAGGCACGAAGAAGCCTTTGTCGGGACAGGCAAGCAACCAGTCGATCAGGCCCTCGTTCGGGCGTGGCTCGCGCAGTACCAGACGGTACTCGCCGTGGTCGATGCGCTCGACCTCGAACTCCTGGCCCGGGCGCAAGTCGTCCTGCCGGCGGATCTCGGCCGGTAGCACCAGTTGGCCGCGCGTTGAGAGGGTCGTATTCATAGAAGTAAGATAACGTCTTACCAAGCGGATTCCAAGACATGAGACATCACACGATACTCATCGCGGCGGTCGCCATTGCCGCCGGTTGCGGGACACAGACGTCCTCTGTTGGACAAGAGACACGTAAGGAGCCCGAGATGGATCACGTATCGCCTGTTCGGATCGAGAACAACAGGTTCGTCTGGAACCGCGTCAAGCGTCAGGGCCGTGCGCCAGAGACAGGCCTGGCACCTGGAGGCCGGTTATCCCTAACCGGTCCGGCAAGAGCGCTCAGGGATGAGCTGCCTCCAGGGGACGGTGCGGGGTTTGTTCCGCGCGGGTTCAATTACGTGCGGCTTGATCTGGAAGGCAAAGGCGGACACGCGACGTTCTCGCCGTTCGCCTACGACCGGGACCGGGTCGCAATCGCATTCAAGCACATGTCGGAGAACGGGTTCAACGTGGTCCGCGTCTTCATCAACGGGCTTCGCGGCCAGCGCGGCTGCATGTTCGAGAGCCGAAAGGCGCAGGCACCCGATCCCGCTTATCTCGACAATCTGGCGGAGTTCCTGCTCCTGGCGAAGCAGCACGGAATCCTGGTCGTGCCATGCTTTGAGTTCTTCCCGGAAGCCGGTCCATACCGTGAAGGCCTGGACAAGCGCGTCGAGAGCGTTGGACGCTTCAGCAACCACTACCTGAACCAGGCGTTCATCGACGCCAAGAAGCGCTACCTGCGCGATGTGATCCGCGAACTCCGCAGGCGCGATCAGGCCACGCTGTCGGCGGTGTTCTGCTGGGACCTGATGAACGAAGTCTGTTTCGCCCTCAGCGAACCGCCGTTCTCCCTGTCGGAAGGGCTCGTCACCCCGGCCAACGGCGTGACCTACGATCTGGCCACTGACAAGGAACGCCTGGCCGACGACTTGGCCATCTACTGGGTCGACCAGCTGGCCGGTGCTATTCGCTCGGAAGTCCCCGATGCGCTCATCAACGCGAACGTGTTCACGTACCATGCGGTGGGCCGCAGAGGTCCCGGCGATTTCCGCCAGTCGAAGGCCGGCTGGAAGAACCGGTATCCATTCCGGCCCACCGCACTGCTGCGCTCATCGGCCGACATCATCGATATCCACTTCTACACCAAAAACACGGCCGACCTAGATAATGATCTGGAATCTATCGAGCACGACGAGCTCCTCGCCGGCCTCACGAAGATGCCAGGCAAGGCCCTGATCGTCGGCGAGTTCGGTGTGTTCAAGAAGGCCTTCCCGGAGCTCGCGCCCGGCGCCGTGTGGGCGGCAAAGATGGCCCGGCGTTTTCCGGACCTCGGCTTTGCCGGCTGGATCTACTGGACCTACGACTCGGACGAACAGGAACAGCTCTGGAACGCGTTGTCCGGCGATTCGGAGATCCTCCGGGAACTCGTGGAGTAGTTAGTGTCGACGATCCGAGTCGTCAACCGTAATCGTCGCCGTAATCGTCAACCCAAACACTGCGTCGGAGGAGTGAACATGAAGAAACGAATCGCACTGCTCACAGGTTTGGTGTTGTGCGCCATGGCATACGCCGCAACTGACCGACCCAACATCGTCATCATCTTCAATGACGATATGGGCTACGCCGATCTCGGCTGTTTCGGGTCGGAGAAGAACAAGACGCCGCGCATTGACCAGCTGGCAGAAGAGGGACGTCGATTCACCGATTTCTACGTCGCGTCTTCGGTCTGCTCCGCCTCTCGTGCAGCGCTGATGACCGGGCGTTACCCGCAGAATGTTGGCGTGCGGGGGGTGTTCTTTCCCGAACAAAAAACGTCAGGCCGGACTGGACCCTCGGCACTTCACCATTGCGGAGTTGCTCAAATCGGTGGGCTACAAGACGTTCCACGCCGGCAAATGGCACCTGGGCGACGCGCCGAGATTCCTGCCGACGAACCAGGGCTTCGACTCCTTCTACGGGATCCCGTACAGCAACGATATGTACCCATCCAGAGGTATGAAGTATGCCGCTGACTGCGACTTCCGTGAAGGATTTTCGGAACAAAAGCTGGTGGATCTTTATGCCGAGACGCCAGAGGGGAATCACCCCAAAGGAACGAGACATAAGGTTCCGCTGATGCGCGACGAGGAATGCATTGAGTTCCCCCTCGACCAGACCACGATTACGCGCCGGCTCGCCGACGAGAGCATCAAGTTTATCGAGGCGAGCGTGAAAGCGAAGAAGCCGTTTTTCCTCTATCTGGCGAACCCAATGCCGCATGTTCCGCTTTTTGTGTCGCCGGAGTTTGATGGCAAGAGCGCCAACGGACTCTACGGCGATGTCATCGAGGAGATCGATTTCAACACCGGACGCGTGATGGACGCACTGAAGGCAAATGGTGTGGATGAAAACACATTGGTGATCTTCTCATCCGACAACGGTCCGTGGCTCTTGATGGGCGATCATGGCGGATCGGCCAAACCGCTGCGCGACGGCAAAGGCTCGACCTACGAGGGCGGGCAACGGGTGCCGTGCATTATGCGCTGGCCGGCAAAGATACCCGCGGGCACGGTCTGTGCCGAGATTGCGACGGCGATGGATATGATGCCGACTTTTGCTGCGATCACAGGCGCTGAACTGCCGGCCGACATGAGATGCAAGCCGGATGGGTACGACATTCAGAAGCTGATGATGGGCGGGCCGGAAGAAAAGACACCGTACGAGAGGTTCTACTTTGGCGGGAATAGCGCGGTCCGGTCAGGGAACTGGAAGTACCGAGAGGGGCGGCGGTACGGGAACTGGTCGATCCCCCGGGGCACGCCGAGGCCCAAAGAGAACCCCAGAGAGAAGCAGCTCTTCAATCTGACGGAAGACATCGGTGAATCGACGAATGTGATCGCACAGTATCCTGAAGTGGCCAAGCGGCTGATTGCCCTTGTTCCGCAGAGCCCCAATGTGAGCATGGTGCTCTACGATCCCGGACCTCCGAACGGCACGCGCTACGAATTGGAGAAAGGCAAGGTGTCCGGGGGTGCCAGTGCGGGGGGGAGTCATGTAGGAAACATGCAGAAGCCAGGTGCGGCGGTCACGATTAACGTCGATGGCATGAAGGGCGGCGAATTCGAGGCCGTGGTGGGCTTCGCCTCCGGATCGGGAGCCAAATGCGCTTTGCTCGTGAACGGCGTCGAGCAGGAGGATCTTCCGTTTCCCAGATTACCGAACTGGGCAATGAAGAAGGCGGCCAGACTGAAGGTCACGCTGAAGCCGGGCATAAACAAGATAGAAGTCCGGAATATAGGAAGAACCGGCGTGAACCTCGATTATCTTGATTTGAGGGCCTTGAAATGACAGGGAGACAGTGATGCGGGGTCTTAGGTCACCCGATTTGCTGTTTGACGTAAGCCGCGGCAATGAAACAGAAAGTTGCATTTAGAAGAACTTTGCGTAGAGTGCTTCGTATGCGGCCGATGGCACAACTCATTCGCAACCTGCGCCTCTTGCCGGGGGCGGCTGACCGCGTCTTTGCGATTTCCGATCTGCGGGCGCTGTTGCCCGAACATGGCGACGGGGCCTTCAAGTCGATCGTTGCCCGTCTGGGAAAGAGCGGCGAATTGACGCGCATCTGCCGCGGCATCTACATGCTGGCGGAGTCGAGGCTTCAGGGCGGTCCGCTTCTGGGGCGTACGGCAGCTCGTCTGCGGGCAAGCTACTTCAACTACCTCAGCCTCGAATCGGTACTCAGTGATGCCGGGAGGATCGCGCAGATCCCCATGAGTCGGTTGACGCTGATGTCGTCGGGACGGTCCAGCACGATATCCTGTGGCGATTATGGGAGCATTGAGTTCGTTCACACCTGCAAGACCGCGACGGAGCTGGCGCCCGGTTTGAGCTATGATCCTGAGTTACGGCTGTGGCGGGCGAACATGAGGCTGGCTCTGCGGGACATGCGGGATACCCGTCGCGACACCGGGCTGGTAAGCTGGGAGCATGTCGATGAGTCTGTTCGGTGAATTAGTAGCCCAGGCGATGCAGGCCGAGGCATCGCTTGGGACTGTCCGGGCGGCAGTGGAGAAGGAGCTTCTCCATCATGATATCCTGCGGGAAATGAGCCGCGCCGGTCTCCTGAACGGCCTCATCTTCATCGGCGGGACCTGCCTGAGAACCTGCTACGGATCGCCTCGCCTTAGCGAGGACCTGGACTTTGCCGGGGGCTTTGGTTTCCGGAGGAGCCAGCTGGCAGACCTTGGGCGTGTCCTGGAGAGCACCTTGATGGACAAGTATGGGCTGCCGGTGAGAGTCAGCGATCCTGTGCGCGAGGAAGGCAACGTCAGCACGTGGAAGATGCGTCTGACGACGCGACCGGCAGCCAAGCACTTGCCGGCGCAACGCGTTCACATCGACATCTGTGCCGTGCGAAGCCATCGGCCTCGGCCTTCGCTGTTGCGTAACCACTACGGCGTGGATATGGGGACGGATGGGCTGATTCTGCAGGTGGAGAGTCGGGACGAAATCCTGGCAGACAAGTGGGTGGCCCTGGCCTTTCGCCCGAACCGAGTTCAGTACCGCGATCTCTGGGATATCCTCTGGTTGGAGCGCCAGGGCGGCAGGCTGGAGCCCGACCTGGTGTTGCAGAAGGTGAGGGATCGACAGCACAGCCGGAACGCCTTTGCAGACAAGCTGTCGCGCCGCCTTGAGAGCCTGCACGACGAGGTGCACGAAAGGTCATTCCGCCAGGAAATGAACCGGTTCCTTCCACAGTCCGATGTTCGTGATGCGGTTGACCATCCGGACTTCTGGACGTTGCTGCTCTTGAGCCTGGAGGAGCAGGTTCAGACGTTGATACGGTCATAGAGCAACGCAAAGACCACACAAGGGGGCCCAAGCGAGGCATCCGTGCAAGCGTGGCAAATGACGGGCATCCGGCAGGGGCGAGAGCACGGGGTACCACGGCGAACCGGCCCGAGCGATCTTTGCCCCCAAGGCGGACGGGGAGTGATGAAGGAGGAAAGTGAATTGGGGGTCAGTTAGGGTCCAGCCATAAACCAGACCATAAAATCTCAGGCAAATAGTGATGGGTGAGAAATACCACTGGTCGTTCAACGACAACGTGATGTTGCGGAACACGATCTTCCCGCAGGGGTTCTCGGCGCCGGAAAGTACGCTGCCGACGGCGGCGTTTGATGCGTCGTCCGACTGGGAGAGTTCGTATGACCTGGTCTACTGCGGGCCGCAGGATTTCACGGAGCCCAACAAGGTTGCCTACGGATCGCTAACGCTGGGCGCGACGTTCTCCGGTGACCGCGTTCGCCTGACCGTCAACAGCATTCGCCAGACGGGGCAGCACTTTCGTAAAGAGCGTGAGTTTTTGACCACAGCGTTCGACTGCAACCGTGATGCGCTCTGGTCGCTCAAGGACCCATCGTCCTGGCAACTGGCGGCCGAGACCCGGAACGTCCAGAGCGCGCCGGCGGCGCCGTCCCGGAACTACACGCTCAAGGGATCGCTCAAGAACGGTAAGCTCTGGAAGAAGGGCAAGACAGGCCGAGCGTATGTCTATCGTCAGCTGGAGATGGGGGTTCCGGTGGTGGCTAGCTGGGCGTTGCTGGCTGCCGTGCAATCGATGCCGCGTGACCGGCGCTTCCCCTTCTCGTACTTCGAGGATCTGGAGCGCTTTTCAGCTGGTCATTCGATTGCATTTCTCGAGGAGTTCGAGGCGGAGTTCGGCGGGAGGAAGGTGATGATCCACGGTTACACGCACAAAGGGCCCGGCATTATTCCGTCGTACTACTGGGTGGACGATTCCGGGCGGCTCTTGATTGCCCGCTTCGGGCTGTCAATGCTCGTCTACAACGCGAAGCCTCTGATCGATTCGCAGCCTGCGAAGGCGTGGTAGGGCGTGTGACACCACGGAGACACGGAGGCACGGAGAGAGAGAAGAGAGAGGTCGTGAGATCCCGGCCCATACTAAACGTATGAACCGGGTTCTTCCGACGTTCTTTCTGGAAGGACGCGGAGCATGGGAAAGACGATCAACGGGTTGGTATTGTGATCTCTGCCCGACCTCCAAGAAGAAGACGTCTACGGAGTTCGCGATGGCTGGCAAGCCGGCGTGGAATCCGCAGACCTCCTTCCCCTTTTTCTCTCCGTGCCGTGGTTCAGACAACAGACATCTATCGGCAGAACGGTAAGAGGGTCAACATGAAGCGACGCGATTTTCTCAAGAGCAGCGCGCTTACGGCAGTCGCGGCAGCTGCGACCTACCCCGCAAATGCACAAGGAACGGCTATGGACGGCGTGCCGAATATCCTCTTCATCAATGTCGATCAGATGAGTCTGCTCGATTCCGTTCGTGCGTACGGCTGTGAGTACACAACCACACCGGGGATCGACCGGTTGGTGAAGCGCGGCACGTCGTTCATGCAGTCCTACTCAACCGATCCGGTCTGCTGTCCGGCGCGCGCATCCTGGTGGACGGGCGCGTACTCCTCGGAACACGGTGTGATCGTCAACGGTACGCCATGCCATGCCGACATGCCGGATCTCTCACGGCTGCTTCAAAAGGCCGGCTACAACACCTACTACAGCGGCAAGTGGCACGTGCCCGGGAAATCGGTTCGCAAGCTGTTTCACGTTCTCCACGAAGGCAGCTGGTGGGGCGAGTTGACCGATACGCAAGTGACGCGCAGTGGGGTCGCGTTCCTGGAGAACTACGACGGTTCCAAGCCGTTCTTCCTGAGTCTGGGTTACCTGAACCCGCACGACATCTGCATTACGCCGAGCTATGATTCGGCCCGTTCGTCCGTGGTAGACGGCAAGAAGGTCCCGCCATACAAGGCCGCCGGCGTCTTGGACGAGGCCGACATCCCGCCGGTCCAGGACGCGCAGGACTATGACTCCCGGGAGCCCGCAGTTCTGGTCCTGAGCAAACGAGGGGCACCCGAGAAACCGAAGTTCAGCGACTGGAGCGATGAGCTGTGGCGCATGCACCGTTACAACTACCACCGGTTCACGGAAATGGTGGACGCCCAGGTGGACACGCTCCTCGACGCATTGGCGCAATCCAGCTTCCGGGATAACACGCTGATCATCTTCTCCTCCGACCACGGCGATGGGCTCGGACGGCACCGGACGGTTGGCAAATCGACGTTCTACGACGAGGTCTGCCGGGTGCCGTTCATCGTTTCGACGCTGGGTGACCTGAAAGTCCGGGAGAACATCCAGGACACCGAGCACCCGGTCTCCGGGGTCGACTTCGCGCGTACGGTCTGCGACTACGCCGGGGCGGACGGTTCCATTCTCCCGCACGGAAGGAGCTTGCGGCCGTTGGTGGAGGGCAAAGAGGTCGTCTGGCGTGAATTCGTCTATGCAGAGAGCAGTGCCTACATGCATATGGTGACCGACGGCACGACCAAATATGTCCGCGAGTACATCGAGAACGATGCGTTCGCCGGCATTCTGCCTTGTGCGACAACGCATCGGGCCGGCGTTGAACAGCTGTTTGATCTGGCGCGTGATCCGAATGAAGCCAGGAATCTCGCCTATGACCCGGGATACAAAGCGCAACTTGAACGGATGCGTGTGGCACTGGACCGCAAAGAGCAGGAGCGGGTCCCGGTGAAGGCCGTTGCGCCTCGCGGCCAGATGTTCATGTCCGGCCGCGCCAAGGCCATCAAACGCAAGAAGATACCCCAGCAGTATTGAGGAGAGACATATCATCATGAATCGCAGAGGACTCGTCAGGACAACCACTGTTTGCCCCACATCCACCAGATGAGGTACTCAATGCGTTGTGCTATCAGACCGGCAGTGTTCGTTCTGGTCCTGTTCTCCATCGCGAACCACGTTGCGGGCGAGTCGTTCGAGATTTTCCCCGCGTCCCGTCGGGAGAACAAGACCGTATACTGCATTGGGAATGAACTGGGTAAAGTGTGGTTCTCCCTGTGGTCGAAGGATGTCTGTCACCACAAGCTCCCGGATTTCAAGGAACCACTCCAGCCGCTGTATCTGAACGTGTATTGGCCCTCAGACGTGGAGGTGCTGGGATTTGGGACTAACTGGCTGAAACCGCACGCTTCCTTGAGGGACTTTCCGTTCGAAAAAACCGTCAAAGATGGGCGCGAATACAATCTGTTCAGGATCGATTTCGTAGAAGACTCACTCAAACGGATCGTCTTGAGATCCGGAAACTACATGGACATCCACCTGTGGTTTCGGGCTCCGGAGGAGCTTAACAAAGAGCTTTTCTGGGAGCTCAACTATGGCGACAAGACATTGGCCCGGGAGAAGGCTGTCCTGAAAACGGTCGGGACCATCGCGCCTGGGACGACATTCTCGGAGGACTTCATGGTCTTCCTTCATCATACCGGGTCTGATTGTGGGCGCCTTGACGGCAAAGACATGGATGACAGGATTGACTTCTACAAGAACGCGGGCTTCACCCACATGGGGACGTTCTATTTCACATATGATCGTCCGAAGTACTACGTGATCGTTTCCAAACTCCGACAGGCGGGCATAAAGACCATCGCGGAGAGGCATAACCCAATCAGTTTCCATGAACACAACGCGACATTCATAGAAGAACAGAAGCCGGGCGGCAAGGGACTGTTCTTCGCGGCGAACGAGTTCAGGAAGGCCATTGATAGTCCGCGGGAACTGGGGCGGTTCCGGAAGGCTGCAGAGTGGGCGGACGGTTTCGTCTATGACTATGAAACTCCTGGACCGCAGCAAGTTCCTGGCCGGGACGACAAAGCAACGATAGGGGAATTCGCGAAGTCCATAGGTGTTGAAGATGAGATGACGGAAGATCTGTTACGCTCAACCTACAGTAGGCAGTACTATGACTTTCGTATGAGACTGTGCTCCTATCCTGTCTTTGGTCTAAGGGACATGATTGACAGGGCAAGCCCCGACCTTCCCTTGTTCCTCGCGCATGGCAGCGGCCTGCCAATCTATGAACTCGACTACAAAGCCTACGACAAGGCCGTCCAGTACCACATGCCGATGATCTACACGGGCGACGGCATGGAGTTCTTCAACAAAGTCGACGATTTTGTTGGATATGTTCCGAAGGAGAAGATTGTCCCGATCACGACGGCTGGCTGGATATTTGGCCCAATGACCAAGGCAACACCGGCGGACTATATCATGAACGTGGTAGCAGCAGCCGTGACCGGTTGCAGGGGGATCTCCACGTGGCCTGGCCTCGAGCAGAACGATGCTACTGTCAGCTACGGACTCTACAGAGGCGCGGCGTTGGTCGCTCCGTTTGTCAGGTTCTTCCAGAAGGGAAGACCAGCGGAAGAGATAGAGTTGACCGCCCTGCCCTTCCATGAAAAGAGGGTCAAGGTCGGCGACACAACCATCGATCTCTCAACGCCCCAGTGGGCAAATTTCACCGTGCTGAGAGTGTGCGAACTCGGGGGAGAATACGCCTTGGCCATGCTGAACTACAGCAAGAGCACGGACATGTTCGTCAGTGTGTCGGCCGGGAATCTCAAGAAGAACTACTGTTTGGTCAATCCCGCCGCGCGGTCCTATATAGAGGCGCATGGGGAACAGGAGTTGTCGCCCGAAACGCTCGCGGCGGGTGTCTGTGTCAAGGTCCCCGCCAATTCGGCCGGGCTCTGGTTGCTTACGCCGGAAATTGGCGAGGCCGGTGATTACGCGGCGGTCCGTTCCGAAACCGTGCGGGAGACCTTCAGACGGCGGCGTGACGAGTCCGGAAAGGGCCCCGGAGCATCAAGAACAGACCTTGGACGAAAGGGGAAGATCGAGACCGGTTACCGCAATCTCCGGGTCGCGGATGCAGAGCTTCCCTGTCTGTTCGTGAAGACCGACAACCAAGAGTTCTCCTTCACAATGAGTGGTGGGAGAATTCTTGAATGGAAGAGCGAGAACAGCGACAACTTCGTGAAGCACAAGAACATACGGAGTGACGGCTTCTGTATGGACCTGCTGTGGGTCCCGGCATCGGGCAGGTGGTCCGGTGACGAGATCGCGGACATGCGGATTGAACGTTGCGAAAACAACGGCCGGGACCTGACGCTGACGTTTGCCGGTGTCATGCACAGCGCCCTGTCAGGGATCAGGATTGAAAAGACATACAGGATCCGGGCAAGGCGGCCGGGAATTGATGTCTCCATCAGATTGCTCAACGAGAATCCAGCCCCGTATTCGTTGATCTCGTACTGGAATCACAATGTGATGAACGCATCAGGAGAAGACTGTGAGTTCATCATTATTGGTGAAGATGGAAAGCGGGTAGACGCGGCTGCAAAAATCGCCGCGTATGCGAATATCGACGGGAAAACGGCAGATACCAAATGGATTCCCGAGAGCATGTTGAAAGGGAGAAGTTCAAGCGTATTCGGCGTATATGTTCCGGCCCGGAGACTTGGGTTGGTATTCGAGCTTCCGGAAGACTTTCTGATGGTCCACAGATGGAGCGACCGTCATCAGAACAACCCCGAGTGGATGGAGCGACCGCTGCAAGTGCCTTGCGGCGGCGAGATGGAGGTCGATTTCTCAATAGCGCCTTTCGTCAATACTGGGATTGGGGATTTCACAAGATCCGTGAATCGACAGAATCGACAGAATCTATTCGTCCATGGTTTCTCCGGGTTGGCTGCCGGGGAGGTCCCCGCCCGCTACTTGACGTTGATCGAAGGCGAGGACTCAGTCGCTGCGGATGATGAGGTGTTCTTTGGCGACAGAGGTCCTTCGGTCAGGATGGAATCGAAGACATTCGGCGAGCTGAATCTGGATTCGCCCTTTCTGGAATTCATGGAGGCAGGGAAGAGCTACCTGCTGACTCTGAAAGTCAAAGTCAACGACATGAGATTGAAGGGCCATTGGTGGACGGAGCGGTGTGGCTTCTGGGTGCGGGTCTATGACACGAAAAGCGACAAGCAGACATGGTGCAACCTTGGGGGAAACGGCAGTACCGATGGTTGGGTCACGGTTATGCTCCCTTTCAAGCACGACGAGCTCGCACACGGCACGTACAGGCTTCTTTTCCGCTGCAAGGACATGACTGGCATGGTCTGGATTCAAGACCCGGTTGTGATCGAGATACCGGAAGGCGTGGATATGGAACGGAGTTTCGTCCTGTCAGATGGAAGGACCGTTGTCGGGTCTCATCTGACCTTGAAGTGAGGTGCAATGAACATGAGAAGACTGTCGATAGGGATCATTTCATTCCTCACTGTTCTGGCTGCGGCGGGGGAAGACGTATGGCAGGCATCATGGATTGGCGTGCCGGAAAGGACTGGATCACGGGCGACGCCATCCAAGAAGAGACCGGAAATTGCCATAAAGAAGGCGCTCTACGGGGTGGCCGGGAATCCTGCAAAGCAGATCGATCTGACCGGGAAATTCCAGCAGGCAGTGCATTGCGGTCAGTTCATAGTCAGTGCGGACAATGAAACGGCGGGGAGGGATCCGGCCTATGGGATCGAGAAGACGCTGGAGCTCGAATACACTGTGAACGAGAAGACGGTTACGCGCTCGGTTGCTGAAAAGACCGCCCTGAACCTGACGACGGGCCGGCCGGCCAAGGTTAATTCGGCGCCTGCCCGTAAAGAGGCAAGTCAATGGACCTGCTTCCGGAAGGTGTTTCATCTCGACAAGGCGCCCGAGCAGGCCGTCGCGCGGATTGCGGTTGACTCCAAATACTGGCTCTGGATCAATGGCAAGCTGGTCGTGTTCGAGGGGCAACTCAAGCGCGGACCGACTCCGGAGGACACCTACTACGACCGGGCGGATCTAACGAAGCATCTGCGGATGGGCGACAACACGATTGCCATCCTGGTCTGGTACTTTGGAAAGCACGGATTCAGCCACAAGAGCAGCGGCAAGTCGGGACTTGTCTTCGATGCGAGCATGGACGGCCAACAACTGCTCAGTAACAGCGAGTGGAAGGCGCTCATCCATCCGGCCTTCGGCAACACTGGCCCGCCCCATCCCAACCGCCGCCTGCCCGAGTCCAATATCCGGTTTGATGCACGGGAGGATATGCTGGACTGGCAGCAGCCCGGGTTCGACGACTCCAGGTGGCCCGCCGCTGAAGCGTACGGCAAACCGCCCTGTACACCGTGGAACAAGCTGCTACTCCGCCCGGTTCCGTTCTGGAAGGACTTCGGTCTGAAAGCGTACGTCAACGCCAAGGACATCCCCGCCGTTTCCGACGGCACGACGATCAAGCTGAAGCTCCCCTATAACGCCCAGGTCACGCCTTATCTCAAGATCGAGGCGCCGGCGGGCAAGGTGATCGACTTGCGCATGGACAACTACAGAGGCGGCAAGGCGGTCAACGTCAGGGGCGAATACGTCACGCGGGATGGTGTTCAAGAGTACGAGAGTCTGGGCTGGATGAACGGGCATGAGATGCACTACGCCATTCCAGCGGGAATCAAGATCCTGGCACTGAAGTACCGCGAGACCGGTTACAATGCCGAGTTTACAGGCACCTTTGAATGTGATGACGACTTCCTGAACCGCTACCGCCGGAAAGCACTCCGCACGCTCTATATCACCATGCGTGACACCTACTACGACTGCCCCGACCGGGAACGCGCTCAATGGTGGGGCGATGCGGTGAATGAGATTGGCGAGGCCTTCTACGCCCTTGATCCGAGAGCGGCGCTGTTAGCCAAGAAGGGGATCCTGGAGCTGATGAACTGGCAGCGCGCCGACAACACGATTTTCTCCCCCGTTCCGGCCGGAAACTGGAATAGGGAGCTGCCGATGCAGATGCTCAATTCAGTCGGTTACTTCGGCTTCTGGACGTACTACCTCTACACGGGCGATATCGAGACGATCCGCATGGTCTATCCGCGCGTGAAGCGTTACCTGTCGGTCTGGAAGATCGGTGAGAACGGCCTGGTCGTCCCGCGCAAGGGCGGATGGACCTGGGGTGACTGGGGCAAGAATAAGGACATGACGATCCTCTACAATGGTTGGTACTACCTGGCGGTCAAGGGCCAGTTGAATATGGCGCGCGCCGTAGCTGCAACGGGCGATATTCAGGGCATCGAGGCAAAGATGAAGAGCATCGAGAAGAACTTCAACGAGACCTTTTGGAACGGGAAGGAGTACCGCTCGCCGGGATACAGGGGCAAGACGGACGACCGCGCCCACGCCCTGGCCGTCGTCTCCGGGTTGGCCGGTCCCGACAAGTACGATGCGATCCGGAAGGTATTCACGACCTCCTATCACAGCAGTCCGTACATGGAGAAATATGTCGGCGAAGCACTCTATATGATGCGCTTTGAAAACGATGCGATCGCACGGACCAAGAAGCGCTTCAAGGAGATGACCGAACATCACTACACAACGCTGTGGGAAGACTGGAGAATCGGCGGCAGCGGCGGTGGGACGATCAACCACGCCTGGTGCGGCGGGGCGCTGACACTCTTGTCTCAGTACGGTGCCGGCGTAGCCCCCGTAACACCGGGCTACGGGACCTATCATGTCCTGCCGCAGATGGGGCCCCTGAAGCACATCAAGACGACAGTGCCGTCAGTGAAGGGGGATATACATCTGGAACTGCACAGCACGGTGGAGTCTATCACGATGGACTTGGTCTCGCCGAAAGGCACCGTAGCAGTCGTTGGCATCCCGAAGCGTCCGAGCTTCGTCACCAGTCGCATCACGGCAAACGGCAAGACAATCTGGGAGGACGGCAAGGCTGAGAGGCAGGTAGATGGCCTGCGCGTTCTGGATGAGACGGAGCATTACATTAGGTTCTCTGTTCAACCGGGCAGATGGGCCGTTGAGTCTGAGTTTACTCAATAGAGCGGGTACTTCTCGTGCTGAATAGCGAGACGCCGGAGCGGACACCATGAGCAAGATTTTGCAGTTTGAGCACGTCAGCAAGACCTTTCCGGGGGTCAAGGCGCTTGACGACGTGTCGTTTTCGTTGCGATCGGGTGAGGTCCACGCACTGCTCGGAGAGAATGGCGCCGGCAAGAGTACGCTGATCAAGGCGATCACCGGCGTGCAGTTGGCCGATCCCGGCGCGGTCATGAGGGTCGACGGCAAGGAGGTCAGAGCCAATTCCCCGGAGATCGCCCAAGGTCTCGGCATCGCCGCCATCTATCAGCACCCGACGCTTTTCTCCGAGTTGTCGGTCATGGAGAACCTGATGATCGGGCGCAACGGCTGGTTGATCGACTGGCAGCAGCGCCGCAAGGACGCGCAGGCCTGCCTGGAACAGGCCGGTGCCGCCATTCCGCTGGACCTGCCGGTGAAGAACCTGCGCATGGCCGAGAAGCAGTTGCTCGAGATCGCCCGCGCGCTGTCGCAGGAGGCCAGGATTCTCATTATGGACGAACCGACGGCGTCCTTGCCGGAGAAGGACGCGCTCCATCTGCTGGGGTTGATCCGGCAGCTTCGCGCCGACGGGGTCGGGATCATCTACATTTCCCATCGCCTCGAGGAGGTGCTGGAGATCGCCGACCGCATGACCATCCTGCGCGACGGCAAGTACGTGGCCACCCATGATGCCAAGGACCTGGACCGGGCCGGCATCATCCAGCTCATGGCCGGGCGCTCGCTCCAGGCGATGTACAACAAGCAGCAGGTCCCCATCGGCGAGACCGTGCTGAAGGTGGACGGCTTGACTTGCGGTGCCGGCAATCTCAGCAATGTCAGCTTTGATGTTCGCGCCGGCGAGATCTTCGGCATCGCCGGGCTGGTGGGAGCAGGCCGCACCGAGTTGGCACGCACGCTGTTCGGCATCACCCCGGCTGACAGCGGGTCGATCCATCTCGCCGGCAGGTCGTTAGCGGTTGACTCGCCCGAGCGCGCCATCGCCAACGGCATTGCCTACGTCCCGGAAGACCGCCACCTGCACGGCGTGGTCGAAGACATGGCGGTGATTGAGAACGTCACCATTGCCAGTCTCGAGCAGCACACGAAGCGGGGCCTCGTTGACCGGGCAAGCGAAGAGATGGCGGGAGCAGAAGCTGTGCGTCGGCTCGGGGTCAAGACCCCGTCGCTGTTCAACCCGGTGCGCAACCTGTCCGGCGGCAATCAGCAGAAGGTCGCGCTGGCACGTTGGATGGCGATTCAACCGAAGCTGCTGGTCCTGGACGAGCCGACCCAAGGCATCGACGTCGGCGCCAAGGCCGAGATCTACGCGCTCATGGAACAACTCGCCGAGAAGGGCGTGGCCATCATCATGATCTCGTCCGAGCTGCCCGAGGTGCTCGGCATGTCGGATCGCATCGCGGTGATGCGGCAAGGCGAGATGGTAAAAGTCTTTGAGCCCGGGGCGGCCACGCAAGAGGCGATCCTCGAGCATGCTATGGAAGTGAGCGTCGCATCATGAGCAGGCATAGCCCGATTCACGGTTTTCTGTCGCGCCACACGCGTAAGGTGGGGCTGGTGGTCTCGATCCTGGTGTTGCTGGCAGCACCTCTGCTGTTCGGTCAGGGGCGCGGCTTCTACACGGCAAGCGTCTTCAAGGGCATGGTGCTGGACAACTTGTCGGTCTTGATCGCGGCCGTCGGCATGACGCTGGTGATTCTCTGCGGCGAGATCGACATTTCGGTGGCGGCGCAGTTGGCGGTCTGCGGCGTAGTTGGGGGGACGCTGTCGCAGCGAGGTCTGCCGATCCCGGCGGCGATTGTCTGTACCGTGGTCTGTGGTGCGGTGCTTGGCCTGATCAATGGTGCACTGGTGTCGTGGCTGTCGATTCCCTCCATCGTTGCCACTCTGGCCATGTGGGTGTTGCTGGAGAACGGCCTGATTGTGGTCACCAAGGGCGTTTGGGTCCAGGACCTGCCTGCCGACTTCCAGTGGTTTGGACTGGGGCTGGGCACGGGGCAATTCGTTTTTGCCGTCATTGCCCTCGGCGTCTTCGCCGTCGTCGCCTTTGCCCTGCGCAAGACGGAATGGGGGCGCAGGTTCTATGCGGTGGGGTGTAGCCACGAGGCATCTCTGCGCCTGCGGATTCATCCGACTCGCGTGGTCCCGACGGCATTTGTCGTGCTCGGGGCTCTGATGGGGTTGGCGGCGATGATCCACTACTGTCGTTATCCCGAGATCGAGACCGGGGCCGGGGGCGGGCTGGAGCTGCAGGTCATCGCCTCGGTGGTGGTGGGAGGCGCCGCGATCTCCGGCGGGCGTGGGTCTTTGATTGGGACGCTGCTTGGCGTGGTGCTGTTGGGCGTGGTGACCGCAGTCCTGGCCTTTACGCCTCTCGAGTCGACGGCCGACAAGGCCGTGCAGGGCGCCATCATCCTCATCGCCGTCGTGGCCGACAAGGTTGTGAAGGGAAAGGGACAAGGATCGAGGGTCGAGGAGGGAGCATCATGAAAAACGCCTCGTCACCTGCAAGCAGCACCCCGCCACTCGTTACCACCCAGCCGTGGAAAGAACGCTGGCTGCCGCACAACGAGTGGGCCTTGCTGCTGGTACTGGCCTTTGAGGTCGTCGTCTTCGGCATCTGCGGCGACAATTTCCTGAGTATGTCGAACTTCTTCGAGATCACCCGGCTTGCCGTCGTCTACGGGTTGATCGCCTTCAGCATGACCTTCGTAATCAAGTCCGGCGGCATCGACCTCTCGGTGGGCAGCATCATGGCGCTGGTCGCGGTGATGACGGGTGTGTTGTGGCAATCGCTGGGCCTGAACATTTGGCTGGCGGCGCTGGGGGGGATCGGGATCGGTGCGCTATGCGGGGCGGTCAACGGCTTGCTGGTGACCCGTCTGAAGATCCTGCCGCTGATCGTCACTTTGGGCACCATGTCTCTCTATCGCGGCTTGGCCAATGCCATCACCCGAGGCGCTCACACCTACACCGGGTTCAGCGACAGCTTCCGCAGCCTGGGACAGGGCTACCTGGCTGACCTGATCCCGATGCAACTGCCGATCTTTGTCGTCGTCTTTGTCGTGCTTTGGTTTCTTATGCACCGGATGCAGTTCGGACGCAAGACGGCGGCCATCGGTTTCGGCGAGGAAGGTGCTTTGTACGCGGGAATCAAGACGGACACCGTCCTGTTGCAGGTCTACACCCTCGCCGGCCTCATGTCGGGGCTGGCGGCGATCATCTTCATTTCGCAGAACGGCCAGGCCAAAGCCGATGCGGGTACCGGCTACGAACTGATGGCCATCGCCATGGCCGTGTTGGGCGGCACCGCCATTACCGGTGGACGGGGGACCCTGCACGGTACGTTCCTCGGGTTGTTCGTCATCATCGTGCTGCAAAACGGGCTGCGCCTCTCCGGCGGTGACAGCAACTTAGCCAACATGCTCATCGGCGTGATCCTGATCACCACGATCCTCGTCGATCGCGCCTCTCGTTCAGAAGATTCTCAGTCAACGGAGACACGCAATGAAAAGGAGTTCAACATGAAGAATGCTCAACTCGCCGCCCTGTGCATCGCGATTCTGGCCGCAGCCGGTATCATCGCCTACAGCAATCACCGTCTCGTCCAAGCCATCGCTGTACGGCCCGCCGTACTGGAGGTCGCCGACGCCAAGCCCACAGGAGGAGGCGGGCAGACCAAGGCCTTGCAGATCGCCATATTGCCCAAGACCAAGACCGACCCCTACTTCGTTTCCTGCAAGGAGGGGGCCAATGCCGCAGCCGCCGAGCTCGGCGCCAACCTTATCTGGGACGGCCCCACCAAGGGCGAGCCAGAAAAGCAAAACGAGCTCGTGGAAGCCTGGATCACCAAAGGCGTTGACGTCATCTGCGCCAGCGTGCTGAATCGCGACGCCATCGACGGGGTGCTGAAGAAAGCGAAGCAGAAGGGGATCAAGGTCATCACCTGGGATGCCGACGCCAACGCCGACGCCCGGCGCTACTTCGTCAACCAGGCTTCTTCGCAGGGCATCGGCTACGCCTTGTCGGACGAGTTGGCTCGCCTCTGCGGCAACGCCGGCGACTACGTCATCATCTCTGCCGGCACCACCGACGCCAACCAAAACGAGTGGATCGAGTTCATCAAGGAACGCATGACCGGGAAATACCCCGATATGGCACTCAAGGAGATTCGCTACAGCGACGGCCAGCGGGACAAGGCTATGACCGAAACGCGCAACATGCTCAACAAGTACCCCGATCTCAAGGGCGTGATGGCCATTGCCGCACCGGCTGTGCCTGGCGCTGGCGAGGCCCTCAAGCAGGCGGACCGTTCGGACATCAAGCTCACCGGCTTGTCCGTGCCAAGCCTGTGCCGGGCCTACGTGCACGACGATTTCATCGACAGCATCATTCTCTGGAACACCGTCGACCTCGGCTACCTGACCGTTCACGCCGCCCGGGCCGTCGCCGAGGGCAACCTCACTGACGGCTCCCACGACTTCGGTCGCCTCAAGAACATCGAAGTCGGCGACGGCAACGTCTACCTCGGCAAGCCATTCGTCTTCAACAAGGCGAACATCGACAACTTCGACTTCTGATGCGTGCCGACCTCTTGAGTGCTGTCAAGTTGGGCGCCCGCAGCGTGCGCTCAGTACCCGAGCACGCTCCCCCTGGAAAAGACGGAGGACGAGCCTGATGAAGAAGGTCGCCGGAATTGCTCTGTTTGTCCTGCTACAGTCGGTCTGGGCCGGGAACCGCCCCAGCGTTCTGTTCGTCAATGTGGATGATTGGAACGACTGGAACGAGGTCCTCCGAGGGCATCCGCAGGCGGCTACTCCGCACATTGCACGGCTCGCCGAGCGCGGGGTCGTGTTCAGCAACGCGATCTGTTCATCGCCGACGTGTCTGCCGTCGAGGACCGCACTGTTTTCCGGCGTCCATCCGGCGAGATCCGGAAACATCACCAACCGCAACGGGATCAATCCCTGGCGTGCATACGTTCCCGATGCGGTGACACTGCCCAAACACCTCTCCAGGCAGGGATGGAAGAGTATCGGCATTGCCAAGAACTTCCATGGCGGGGATACGCCCGAGTTTGACACGTATATCCACATCAAGAAGAACGTCGGGGAGGTCCCGGGGAGCGGGAGCGAGTGGAAAGGACCAAGGCGTTGGGCCTATGCCGCTGTGCCGACTGCCCGGATGCCGGACTACGCCGCGGTGAGTAGAGGAATCGAGCAGATAAACACCGCTGCCGGGCCGCTATTCCTCTCGCTTGGCATCTATCGGCCGCATGTTCCCTGGGTTGTGCCGAAGGAGTACTTCGATGAGTTCCCGCTCGAGGATATCCAGCTCCCGAAACACCGTGCCGATGACCTGGACGATCTGCCGGAGCGCCTCAAACTGCTGGTGCACAGTGAAGCGTGCTTCGGCAAGGACTTCAACAAGATGCTGGTGGCTTCCGGGGACAACAAAGGCTTTGTACGGGCCTACCTGGCCTGCGTGACCTTCGCCGACGAGCAACTGGGTCGGCTTCTGGATGCATGGGATGCCAGTCCACACTCAAAAGACGGGTATGTCGTTCTATGGAGCGATCACGGGTACATGCTGGGCGAAAAGGAAGGCTGGTCGAAGATGAAGCCGTGGTATGACTCCGGGCACTGCAATCTGATCTTCGCAGGACCGGGAATCCCGAAAGGCGTTGTGTGCAACAAAGCGGTTTCGCTTCAGGATATCTACCCGACGCTGATTGATTTGCTCAAACTCCCGTCACCCCCTCAGAAGATCGATGGTAACAGCCTCGTGCCTTTGCTCAAGAACCCGGACGCAGATTGGGATAAGCCCGTTGTGATGTCGGGCGAGGAAGATGGCATCCGTTACGACAGCGTCCTGGACAACGACTACCGCATGACCCGGCTGATCACCGGCGAAACCGAGCTCTACAAGCTCGCGGACGATCCACACGAGTTCAGCAATCTTACACGGAATCCCGAATACGCCCGGGTCATCGAGCGTCTGTCGAAGCACCTGACGTTCCGCTATCCGGATATTCCGCAGGATGGCTGGATCGAGGCCGAGGCGATTCCGTGCCAGACCTCTGGCGACTATAAGCTGCGCAAGAACTGTCATTTCCGGAAGCCGCTTTCCGGTGCTTCCGGCGAACGGGTGGTCTGTGCCGATCTCCACGGCGGCGCGGGCAGACCGGGGAGCTATCTCGAGTTCGTACTGGAAGTCCAGACGCCCGGGACCTATGCGCTTGGTGCGACGCTCGCCGCAGGCGGGGCCTGCACCGTGCTGGTTGACGATGTGGTGGATGTCGCCGCTCAGGCAGACACCGGATACCCGATGAGAACGATCGGTACGGTTGAAGCCTCTGCTGAGCTCGAAGACGTTTTGCTGGGAGTCGTCACCTTCGATCAACCCGGGCTCAAGCTGATTCGGTTCATGTCCAACGTTCCGAAGCAACGACTGCAGGTGGACCGGATTCAGTTCCGAAGAGAAGAGATGAAAGACAGTCACATCGGGAGACGTCAGTCTGTTCAGCGTTCCGCTGCCGGCATTGCGCTCGCCGCTTCTGCGAGGGTCTCTGCAGCGGGCCTTGTGCCTGTAACGGAGAAGCCCGATCCAGTGGATGAGATGGTCACGAACGAGGTCGATGTGTTGGTCGTCGGTGGGGGCACTGCCGGCACGATTGCCGCGATTCAGGCAGGACGATTGGGCGCAAAGACGCTATTGGTTGAGCGCGGCTCACAATTGGGCGGCACGATGACGACGGGCGGCGTGGCGTTCCCTGGTCTGTTCGATGCCTGGGGCAAGCAGGTCATTGCCGGTATCGGCTGGGAGCTGGTGAGGGAAAGCGTGGAGCTGGATGGCGGGACGTTGCCCGATTTCTCGAAAATCCCGCCACGTCACTGGATGAACCAGGTCAAGATCAACCAGTACCTCTATCCTCTGCTGGCGGAAGAGAAGTGCGAGCAGGCAGGCGTTCAGATCGCCTACTACGAATCCCCTCAAGCCATCACTGGGACCGACAAAGGCTGGCAGGTGGATTGTGTGGGGTTCGGCACGCGGCGGCGTGTGCTATGCAGACAGATTGTCGACTGCACCGGGGGCGCGGAGGTCGTTGGCATGCTCGGACTGCCACGCTTGCGCGAAGACGAGACCCAGCCCGGCTCCATACTGTTCCGCTTGGGTAAACCCTATCAACCCGGACGTGAAGGGACCATCAATGCGATCTACGTCCACGGGGCTGATTCGACGAATTCCCGCACGGTGACGGCGGCCAACCAGAAGGGACGGAAAGCTCTGCTCAAGAAGGTCCGTGCTGCCAAAGGCAGCGGACGCCTGTTGCACCTGCAACCCGAGGTCAGCTTCCGCGAAAGCTACCGTATCCAGGGCGAAACTGTGATAACCGTGGATGATTACACCTCGGGCCGGGTGTTTGAGGATGCGCTCTGCAATGCCTTCTATCCGGTTGACCTGCACACAAAGACCGGGGTCCGCCCGAAGAAACTGAAGCCGGGAACCGTCCCCACGGTTCCTTTACGGGCTCTGGTTCCGAAGGGCAGTCGGAACATCCTCGTTGCGGGGCGCTGTGTATCCAGCGACCGCCTAGCGAATTCCGGCTTGCGCGTACAGGCCTCTTGCATGGCGATGGGGCAGGCGGCGGGAGCCGTTGCGGCTCTGGCGGTCAAACACAACACAACGCCGCTCAACGTGCCGCTGAGTGAAATCCGGAACGAACTGGGAACCCACAAGGCGATCCTGGCCGGCGATTCAATAAGCCCGGCAGGGCAGAGCACACAGGCAAAGCCAGAGCCCGCCGAATCGATGGCGCAGGGCTCAAGTCTGCTCATCGATGCGAGTGCGGCGGCAGCGGTCGGTGCCTGGCCGGAAGGCACAATAGCCAAGTCGACAATCGGGTCGAGCTACCTGCACGACGACAACGAGGGAAAAGGAAAGAAGTCGATGACGTTCACGGTGAAGGTGGATGAACCGGCTCAATACGCGATTCGCTTTCACTACAACACGCATCCGACCCGCTCGTCCTGTACACCCGTTACGGTAAGAGTCGGTGAACAGCTCCAAACGTTCAGCGTCAATCAGCGACAGAACGACGGCAAAGGGTTCGTGCTCGGCACGTTCAGTATCCAGGATCAGGCAACCGTCACGATCTCCAACACGGGCACCGATGGGCATGTGATTGTGGATGGCCTGGAGTTCATTAGACAGGAGTGACCCCCAGTCGTGACTGGAGAGAACTGAGTATGAAGAAGAGAGCGGTCAGCAAACTAATCGGGTTGATGTTGCTTGCCGGCTTGGTTCAGGCTCAAGCGAACAGGCCCAACGTACTGCTGATCGCGATCGATGATCTGAATGACTGGATTGGGTGTTTGGGTGGGCACCCGCAGGCTAAAACGCCGAACATGGACCGGCTGGCCGCTCGGGGCGTGTTGTTCAATAACGCGCATTGCCAGTCGCCGGTGTGTAATCCCTCCCGGGCCAGCATGATGACCTCGCTCTATCCCGCGACCACGGGCATCTACTTCCTGAGCCCTGACCTTGCCAAGTCGCCCGTTGCCAGGAAGAGCACCCTGATGCCACACCGTTTCCAGCAGGAAGGCTATCATGTGACGGGCGCCGGCAAGATTTTTCACGGCAGTCAGAACAAGAAGTACCTACCGAACTATGCGGGGGGATTCGGCGGCATCGGACCGAGTCCGAAGAAGAAGATCTCGTCCTTTCCCGGGCATCCGTTGTGGGACTGGGGGGTGTTCCCGGATAGCGATGAGAAGGTGCCGGATCACAAGATCGCGGCCTGGTGCGTGGCACAACTGCAGAAGCAACACGACAAGCCACTCTTTCTCGCAACCGGTTTCTATCGCCCGCATGTGCCGCAATATGCGCCGAAGAAATGGTTCGATATGTACCCGCTGGAATCACTCAAGCTGCCGACGGTTCTGGCGAACGACCTTGACGATCTGTCGGAGTATGGCATCAACCTGACACGGCTCAAGCATGTAGCGCCGACACACGAGTGGGTGCTGAAGAACAATGAGTGGAAGCCGTTGGTGCAATCCTATCTGGCCTGTGTGAGCTTTGTGGACCACCAGGTCGGGAAGCTGTTGGACGCTCTGGATGACAGTCCCTACAAGGACAACACCTTCATCGTCCTTTACACCGACCATGGCTTCCATCTCGGCGAGAAGGAGCGCTGGGCCAAGCGCAGCCTCTGGGAGGACGGCACGAGGGTCCCGATGATCATCGCGGGACCGGGTGTAGTCCGGGGCGACGTCTGCAGCAAGCCTGTTCAACTGCTGGACGTCTACCCAACGCTGCTTGAACTGACGGGCCTCAAGAAGGACGAGACACTCGAAGGGAACTCAATGGTGCCCCTGCTGAAGAACCCCGGAGCCGATTGGCCGCACATGGCGCGCACCAGCTTCGGCCCCGGCAACGTCAGCATATGCTCTGAACGCTACCGCTACATTCATTACAACGACGGCAGTGAAGAGTTCTACGACCACGCCGACGATCCGCACGAGTGGGATAACCTCATCGCTGACCCGAAGGTGGCGAAGTTGGTGGAGAAGCACCGGGCGTCCCTGCCCAAAACAAGCCATCCCATCCTGGGCGCCAACTCAACCGGACACAGAGCATTCAACGCCAGCAAGGCCATGAAACTGAAGACCCAGCAAGGCAGACGTGATGATGCGGGGGAGAGGGAAAGTGACGGTCTTTGGTCTCAGCGGAGAGTGAAATGGAGAGTCAAGGCTGAGTCCAGCCATGAGCGGGGGGCCTGGGGGCTGGAGAAGCTGGTGGACGGCATCACCACCTCCCAGCCGAAATCCAAAGGCTACTCAAGTGACGGGGCGAAGAGCGCGGACAGCCCAACCTGGCTCGAGATCGAGCTCGGACAGCAGAAAGCCATCAAAACGATCACGCTCTTCCCGAGAACAGATACGAAGTCCATCAACGGCATGACGGCAGGGTTCCCCGTTGACCTGACCATCTCACTCCGGACACCGGGTGGCGCCTACACGGTCGCGAAGACGCTGGCCGACATTTCCAACCCGCAAGGCAAGCCCTATGAGATCGGTCTCTCCAAAGCCACCGGTTCCCTCCAAGCGGCCTCGATCAGGATTGAGGTGACGAAACGTGGCCTGCCCCCCGGCAACGAGCCTGATGCCTATCGGCTCCAGCTGGCGGAGTTGGAAGTCGACTATGCTGAGTCCGACCCCTCCCGTGATCGATGACAGATTTGACATGACCGGCGCGAGTTCGAGGACACCACCATGAAACGTCCCAACATTCTCTTCGTGTTCTCTGACCAGCAGTCGTTTGACATGCTGGGTTGTGCGGGGAACGCGCAGGTCAAGACCCCGAACCTGGACGCGTTTGCTGAACAGGGGATACGGTTTGAGCATGCCGTCAGCAACTGCCCGGTATGCACGCCCTACCGATCCATGTTGCTTTCCGGTCGCCATCCGCTCTACAACAACTGTTTCGACAACGATCGCCGGTTATTTAATGAGGAAGAGATCGGCCCGGGGATCGGGCACGTTCTCCGGGATGCCGGTTACCGCATGGGCTATGTCGGCAAATGGCATCTCTACGGTGGTGACCGCGATCGGCCCATCCCTGCCGGACCGGATCGGCACGGTTTCGACGACCTGTTTCTCTCCAATAACTGCCACGTCAACTACCACCCGGATCATTGCTACTATTGGACGGAGGATGGCGAAAAGATCAAGTTCAACCAATGGGAGACGACAGGTCAGACCGACCAGGCCCTGAGCTTCCTGGATACCGTCAGCCCTGACGCCCCGTTTTGCCTTTTTGTTTCGTGGCATGCCCCGCACAATCACGGTGGAGGTAACCCCGGAGACTACTGGGGCTTCGATGCGCCGGAGGAGTTCAAGGCGCTGTACAGCGAAGACGAGATCGTTCCCCGAAGGCATCTGCCGAACACGCCGGAAAAGCGGCGCATGACGCTGGGCTACTACGCCATGTGCAGCGAAGTCGACCACCACTTTGGCCGGCTGATGGCGAAACTCAAAGAGCGCGGCGTGGACGGAAACACGCTGGTGGTCTTCACCTCGGACCATGGCGAGAACTTCGGCGCCCACGCGGCTCAGGCCCACAAGGGCAATCCGCAAGACGTTGCGGTCCGAGTGCCGTTGCTGATGCGGATGCCCGGAAAACTGCCGGAAGCACGCGTCAGCCAACTCCTCTTCGGCGTGCTCGACATGCCGTCGACGCTGCTGGGGCTGATGGACTTCGACGTGCCCGAGAGCTGGCAGGGAAAAAACCTTGCTCCCGCGATCCTCAGTGGCGACGATGACGCCGTCGACAGTGTGCCCATCTTCAACTTCAAGCCGTCGTGGCGCGGCGTCTACACGAAGCGCTACACGTTTGCCTTCGAGAACATCGAACGGACCCGGGATATCTCCTCCAGGTTCGGGTCCGACCTCCCTGATCGGCGCAAGCACACGCCCAACCACAACGTCCTCTACGACCGCGAGACGGATCCGCTGCAGCTGAACAACCTGGTCAATTCCACAGAACACATTCCGTTAGCCATGGACCTTACCGAAGCAACGCACGAGTGGCTCCACGCGTTCAACGACCCGTTCCTCTCCTACAAGCGCCTGATCGACATCGTCGGAGAGCGCGACGATCAGCCGCCCATCGAGTTGATTAGTGTGTGTGACACCACGGAGTAATGAAGAAGATGAAACACGTGATCCTCGTTCTTGCCGTGGCCTCCTCCACTGCCATTCTTCTCGCTGCTGACACGAATCCGAGACGCGAGAAGATACGGAAGGCGGTTGTGAAGCAATACGATGCCAACGGCAACGGTAGATTGGACGCGGCAGAACGGGCGGTCATTTTGAAGACGTATGACGCCAATGGGAATGGGCAACTGGATAAGCAAGAACGGCAGGCCCTCGCCAGGGACGTTGCGGGCAAGCAAGGTCCGAAGGCGGATGGCGATGGCGACGGGAATCAGAAGGACGAGGAACCATCCGAATGGAATACGCCTGGCTTCAAACAGGCCAACAGCATGGGCGGGAGAGAGGCCGACATTCCCAAAGGCGGGACATTCCGCGTTTTCGTGTTGATGGGACAATCCAACATGGCCGGTGCCGCGCGTGCGGCCGAGCTGAAGGCCCCGTACAACAGCAAACACGATCGCATCAGAATCTGGGCGAACGGGCGATGGGAGTACTTTGTGCCGCGCCAGAGGTCCGGGCCCGGGGTCGCCATGGCGCATCAGCTTGCCGAGTTCTGGCCGAACGACACCATCGGCATCATCAAGGTAGCGGTCGGGGGTACGGGCATTCGCGCGTTCGAGAGGAACTGGTCCAAGGAACGGGCCGAGCGCACGTTTGATGGGAAGAAAGGACCGCTGTATCAGGACTTGATGAATGCCGTCGCAGAAGCAAAGGAGGTCTCGAAGCCCGTGTTCTCCGGCCTTGTCTGGAAACAGGGCGCGGCGGACGGTACAAGGAAGGATCTCGCGGACGAGTATCACGACACGTTCAAGCGGCTTGTCTCGGACGTGCGCAACGACCTGAGTGCACCCGACATGCCCGTCTTCGTTCTGACCTACGCGAGTGATGAGGACTTGGCCAAAAAGACGTTGACAGGCAAGCGCAAGCATCTCAAGACAGTCCTGATGGCCCATAACAAAGCTGGCAGAGACATCCCCAACACCACCACGATTCATCACGGAAAGCTGCCCACAAACGCGGACGGAATTCACTTCAACACTGAGGGCCAGATCAAACTCGGAAAGATGACGGCCGCTGCGGTGGAAGCGTTCTACGGAGCGAAGGAGTAACTGACAGCAGCGATCGTCGCAGCAAAAGCAAGAGAAAAGCAAACGATAGGAAATATGGAACGTTCATTCTGCACAGTCTGTGTTCTGGTTGGCACCTGTTGCCAAACAGCCTTCGGGATGACCGTGGTAGAACACGGCAAGGGAAAGGCACTCAGGGATGAGCTGCCTCCAGGGGACCCCGGTCTGGAGGCCGGTTTTCCCAAACCGGGTCCGGGCGCTCAGGGATGAGCTGCCTCCAGGGGACCCCAGTCTGGAGGCCGG
>JABHEG010000343.1 GCA_018676675.1 Lentisphaerota bacterium | reverse complement strand
GTGGTATCGACAAGGAGAAGTTCCTATGACCACGCGGCAAGCAGGTTACGGAATCCAACCGAATTCTGCGCTCGAAGGCCCGGTGCGGCCCAAGGCCGAAAAAAAACGGGCGTCTCACTTTACAGAAGCACTGAGCTCTGGGGCACAAGGTCCGCCGCTGCCGGACGCCAAATGGAAGACAGTGTGCCCCGCGGCCGGCACGTGCTCAGCCAGGAACGCCAGTCTCCCGGCATCCAGCAGTTGCCCGGGGATGACACCCCCCGCCGGCGTTGTGACCCGCCATTCACCACCACGGGGGGCCTCGATGTTCACCACCTCCGTCCGAGGCCACCCCAAACGGTTCGCCACAACCACCGGGGCGGTCCCGAGGACACGACAGGGCACCCCGGCTGCCAGGACCTTGAGAGTACTGGCCTGGCGCTCACGAATCGCCGATTCCGTGCTTGAGATCGCCTGAGAGCGCTCCTCAAAATCCTCGGCAAGGACATGGCACATCGCATGCCCCGTGTTCGCCAGCATCTCAGACCAGAGCACGTCCAGTGACGGCCCGGGAAGGGCCGCGGTGCGTTCGTGACCAAGGGCCAGCTCGGCTGTCTCACAGGCCAGCAACAGGTCTTCAAGGCAGTTGTTCCGCAAGTAGAGGTTGTGCTCCCCCTGCAGCCCCCCCGTGAACACAACGCTGAGAGAATCCAAGACAGGACCGAGCGTGTCGAACTGCCCCCGGAAGGCAGATGCTGCATCCAGATAAGCTGTCAACGTCGAAAGACGTCGCGTACTGGGATCCCACGTCTCCGACTCTTCAGCAACGCGCGAGTTGGGCACCTGATCGTCGCCGCCGACCATCACCCGCTCCACAGGCGGATGGTACAGCGTCGCACAAGCCGGTGTGAGACGGCCTTGATCATGCCCCACCGAGTAACCGCTGCGGGTGGCGATGATCGTGCTCCCGTCAAGACCACGCCAGTGGAATATGACCTGTCGCCCCATGGGGCGCGTGAAAACGTAATAGCGGTACCCGCCGAGAACACAGAGCTGGGGAATCTGCGAGCACCCGGGCATCACGTCAACAGCATCGTATACAGCCTGACGATATCCCGGCACAAGCTCCTGAACGAACCGCCGGCCGAGAACCATATTGCGTACGAGTGTCTCGCCATAGACTTCACTTATGCGCGGGTTACTGAGAGCACAGATCACCTCCATCCGCCCCTCTGCAATCCGCCCCTTCAGTTCCTCGATCCGACTGGGATCGTTCCTCCGAGCCCAGTCGAAGAACGGATCCAGTTGCTGGAGTTTTGTCTCCAGCTGGAAACAGTAGGTCGGGTGCTCCCGCATGATGTCAAGGGCGCCAACGATGGCCTCGACATAACGTTGCTCGTGCCAGGTTCGGGGATATCCCCACGCGAAGTCGGCATGGCAGGTAACGTTGTAATACTGCGCAGCAGCGGTCTCACGATGCACCCAGGACGGCTCCTCATCGTCGGCAGGGACAACCAGAGCCCGGACGGTCAGTCCCATCGGCCCGGCATCCGTTCGTTCGAAAAAGAACGCCAGAGAATGCTCTCCCGCCCCGAACCGTGCATCGCCCGGAACGGGCAGTTCCATCTCGATCAGACGTTCTTCAGCCAAGTAGGCGCTGATCTCCCCCAGCGTGCTCTCATCCCAACGCACCATCACGCGGTCTGACTGATCCGCACCGCAGGCAACCTGCAACCGCACAAAGCGTGGGCGGTGCCCTTCCCGCAAGGCCACCGGCAGAGATACCTCGCCGGGCTGTTCCTGCCCCGTGCAGTCCCGCACCACCAACGGGCCGCCATGCTCAGCCGTCAGGGCAATGACTTCTTCGCTTCCCATTCCTGGCTCCGGGATTACGCAAGACACGATGCCCGACCTCTGAGGCGGATACGGGCCTAACGGGACACCACCTGCAAGCAGAGGTGCCTTCGAGTCGGTTCTCCATCCAGATACTACCTTACACACCGCACGCCCTCACTGGCAACTGCACACAACGCCTTTGCAGGACATGCTCCGCAATGCCTCAGTCTCGTGAGGCGGCTCGACGGAGTCTCTCCCTCCATTGAGCACGAATGGCCCCGGGAATCCCTGGAGGGAGAGACTCCGTCGAGCCATCTTGGAGTTCTCCCCCCACGTTACTGAGGCGTTACCGTGCTCCCACAGCCCCGCTTGCTGGAAGGGGGGCCGCAACCTATACTTCGCTCTCATCGTTGCCACCCCGCAAGCAGGGAGACACCACATGCTCGCCGTGAACACCGATTACGCCCGGGGAACGGGCGATCCAGAACCACCCCTGCGCGGAATTGCCGAGGCGGGTTTCACGCATGTCCATTGGTGCCATCAGTGGTGTACGGACTTCATCTACACCGAGCCCGAAATCCGACAAGTTGAGCTGTGGTTCGCCGAACTCGGGCTCAAGCTCGTCGATCTGCACGCGTCACACGGCGTGGAGAAGTGTTGGGCCGACCTCCGAGACTACCGGCGGCAGGCGGGCCTCGACCTGGTCAGGAACCGCATCGAGATGACCCAACGGCTCGAAGGAGATGTGATCACGCTGCATGCCCCCTCGGAATCTGAGGATGCCGCGACGCGAACCGCCTCACGGGATGCCATCCGCCGGTCGCTTGATGAACTCTCCCCCCACGCCGAACGCTGCGGAGTCCGCATCGCGTTCGAGAACCTGATGAGCCACGGCAATGCGGATCAGCTCGCACTCATCTTCTCAGAGTACCCGCCGGACTACGTGGGACTGTGCTACGACTCGGGACACGGGAACGTCACCGGTGACGGCCTGGACCTGCTTGAGAAGTGGCAGCACCGCCTCATCGCCGTGCACCTGCATGATAACGATGGAACGGGCGACCAGCACCAACTGCCCTACCAGGGAAGCATCGACTGGAGTCGCCTCGCAAGCCTGCTGGCCTCTTCAGGCTACAGCAAATGTGTAAGCCTGGAAGTCGCCATACGCAACGCCCCCGAAGGCACAGCCGAACAGACCTTCCTGAAACAAGCACACAGGACAGCACAGCGCCTGTCCCATGCCGTGGCCGGGGCTGGAAGCCAACCATAGCCCCATCGCATCAGCAGGCTAGCCACAGTGCCTACACACAATTACGGTACGCCGTACCGAATAACACAGGCAATACCAGACTGACATCTTCCCGTCTCCCAGCGCAACCTGAAACCGTCATGGCCAAAGGAAACGTCACAATTGCTGCGGACCAACGCTATACCTGCATCCTGTGCGGGAAGTGTTGTCGTCGTTTCCACGTCCTCATGAAAGAGCGGGAGATAGAGGAAATCGCCGCCCTGGACTGGGGCGGCGAGCCGGATGTCCCTGCGGATTTCGTCCACCGCATTCGAGGTCTGCCCTACTTCCGCCGCAACGATGATGGTGCCTGCGTTTTCCTCGACTGTGAACACGACACGTGCCGGATGCACAGCCGGTTCGGCTTCGACGCCAAAGCGCTCACCTGTCGCGGCTATCCCTACTGCATTGTCTCAACATTCTGGGGCGAAGTATCCGTCCTCGCCCGCATGGACTGCCCAGGGGTCCGCCGCAATCAGGGAGACCTGATCCGCAAAGACAAACCCACCATCATGCGCCTGATTCACGACCTCGGTCCGAGAGGAGGGTTCTCAGCGGAACAGCTTGAGGGCTTGAGCCGCGAGAGCATCGAACTGATCACCAATGGACTGCGCGACTTCATCCACCAAAACGAAGAACAGCCGCAGCATGTCAGAGCTTGTTCGTTCAGCCTCGCTGTAGAACGCTTCAGGCTGCTTGGGACAGGCTTCCTCAAAGACACGGCAACGCTGGCCGAAGTGTTGCCATCGTTCTTCCAGCGGGTCATGCAGGAGGCCGAAACGCTGCCATGGCGAGGCCTGGGCCCATTCGCCCGCTCCGTCTTCAGACACCTGTTGGCCGTCCACCTCAGGCGTGATGAAGAAATTGTGGACCCAACCGTCGGGAGGCGCCTTCGGCGCACGCTGGAATTGGCCAGGTACACATGCGGAAACGGTTCATTCGGCGTCCTCGGTGCAGAACACCCGGACTTCCCGCTGCGCAAAGCACGCCTCTTCAGGAGTTACACGGAGAAACGCACCACCACCACGACAACCGTAGCCGAACAGGGCGAGATGTGGGACTGCTTCTGGCGGTTGCTCCTGACCCGACTGGAAACGCTGCAGTTCTTCGGCGCCGCCTACTACGATCAGCCCTTTTTCACCGGCCTCAGGGCTCTGTCGATGGCCTACCCGCTCGTCTTCGCCGCGGCCCGTTACCACGCTGCGGCCGACGGCAGCGACCGCATTCGGGCGGAGGATGTTGACTACGGCGTTGGCGCCATCGATCACTGTCTCGGACGCTCTCCTCTGCTCCAGGTGCGAGCTTGGCGCAGTGTGGAAGAATACTTCGCGGGGCCTCGGTTCGGGCGACTGCTGCGAGCTCTGGGCCTGGAACCCTATTGCAATGCGGATGAAGGAAGCTGACATTGCCTGTTGGCACGAAACCAGGAGGGAACGATGGCCGGAAACGCACCAAAACGTGAACACTGGGGCAGTAGTCTTGGTTTTATCCTCGCCGCTGCAGGATCCGCGGTCGGTCTGGGGAACATCTGGAAGTTCCCGTATATCACCGGCCAGAACGGCGGGGGCGCATTCGTACTTGTCTACCTGCTGTGCATTGCGGTAATCGGGTTGCCTGTAATGCTCTGTGAGCTGACTCTTGGGCGACACACACAACGCAATCCCGTGGGTGCGTTCAAGCAGTTGAGCCCTAAGTCATGCACCCTGGCCCAACTGATCGGGAGCGGCATCCTCCTCCTCGGCTTCTTCCTCCTCTGCTTCCAGGTCTGGGGTTGGGCTATTGTGGCCTTCCTCGTGGGCTTCCTGATTTTCCGATTTGGCTGGGTCCTGGTCGGAACCATGGGTGTCGTCGCGGGATTCGTCATTCTCTCGTTCTACAGCGTCGTTGCCGGTTGGACTCTGGGCTACACCATCAAGAGCGCCACAGGCGATCTGAAGACGGACCCGGGTGCTCAGGGCGCGAATCTCCTCGCCCATGTCCTCCTCGCCAACGTCAAGAACGCACCCGAAGATGTCCAGGCGGCGGCAAAGGCGGAGGACACCTCCGCCGCTGTACAAGACCAAAAAATCGAGAACGCCGCGCAAATCGTCGCCCTCACCGAGGTCGAAAAGAACTTTGGCATGAAACTCACAGAGCTTGAGCAGGAAGTGGTGAAGTGCCAGACTGAGTCCGAGGACGCGTTAGCGGGGGCCATCAACCGACTGAGAAAGTGCTTTGGGCTCAAACCCGCGGATTCCGAGCCGGGAATGGCGAAGCGCGTGTTCGAGGAGGCGTTCGCGGACGCCGTCAGCCAGCAAATCGCCAGAGACAAACTGATCGCCCATCTGACCGAACACTACGGCGGAATGGAAGAGGTGGTGGATCACGATGGCAAGAAGCAAACACGCTTCCCGCGCAAGTTCCGGACAGCTGTGGCAGGACAGCAATTCCATCTGTTCATGGACAATCCGGCTCTGGCGATCGGCTGGCACTTCGTCTTCATGCTGGTGTGCATCGGCATCGTCTGCATGGGCGTCGAGAAGGGCATCGAGCGGGCATCGAAAGTCCTGATGCCCACGCTCTTCGTGCTCATTCTCGCGCTCATCGTCCGAGGCCTCACACTCGATGGTGCGATCGAGGGCGTCCGGTTCTACCTCAGTCCCGACTTCTCAAAGCTCACCGGCGAGGGATTCCTCCTCGCTCTGGGGCATGCCTTCTTCTCGCTAAGCTTGGGCATGGGAGCCATCATCACCTACGGCAGCTATGTCGACCGTGAACAGAACATTTTTCTCTCCGCCCTCTCGATCACAGCCCTTGACACGCTCATCGCGCTCATGGCCGGGCTGGCGATCTTCCCAGCCGTGTTTGCCGAGGGATTCGACCCTGCTGCGGGCCCGGGACTCGTCTTCCAGACGCTCCCGGCAGTATTCAACGGGATGCCCGCAGGGACGCTGTGGGCCACGGTCTTCTTCCTGCTCCTCCTAGTCGCAGCACTGACCTCGGCCATAAGCCTCCTCGAGGTGGTCACCGCCTACTTTGTCGATGAGCGGAAGTGGTCCCGAAAAACCGCCACGATTGTCTTCGGCATCGTGATCTTCGCGCTCGGCTCGCTCTGCGCGATCAGCGTGGGCGACTGGGACCGACTGCGCTGGCTCCAGGCCGCCCTCATCACGGCGTTCGGATCGGCCAAAGGCAGTTTCTTCGATGTCATGGACCGTTTTGCCTCTAACTGGATGCTGCCCTTGGGCGGACTGCTCATCTCAGTCTTCGTGGGCTGGGTGTGGGGCACCAAGAAGGCCGTGGACGAAATCCGGCATGGATCTCACAACTTTGCGGATGTCCACCTGTTCAGCCTTCTGTCCGGGCTGAAGGACGATCATTCACACAACTCCAAGGTCCATGTGGTGACGCTGGCGTCCGTCTGGGGTATCTTCATCCGCTTTGTCAGTCCGGTCGCCGTACTCATCGCGTTCATGAACACCATCGGCTGGATTGACTTCAGCAGGAAGGCACCAGAGCCTCCCGAAGATCCCCCGGCTGCAGAGAAAAGTGCAGAGGAAGCGCCCGCAGAGTGAGTAAGAGACAACGGATGACTCCTGACGCAGGCGTCACCGGACCGAAGGTGAACATGGAAGTAACTCACTCAGCCAGATCCACCTTCCGCAGGCTTGCCGTCCTCATCGGGTTCCTGGCCTTGGCCCACGGTCATGCCGCCCCGACACAGCAAAGCGCCTTCACTGACCAGGCACTGCTCACACTCGGGGTGGATCGCCTGCACCACACCGGCGCCGGAACGGCTGTCGCGATCCCCGCATCCCCGAATGGCGACACGCCCGCCCTGCTCAGTGTCATCACAGAGAGCAAGACGGACACCGCCGTCGTTGAGTCCAACCCGATCCCCATCGAGCCCGGAAGACGTTACCGGATCCAGGCAATCCTCAACCCCGTCAAGGCGAGTACCGAGACCGGCATCTGCGTGTGGGCTCGAGAGCATGAAGAACTCGGCAAACGGCCGCTCCTGCCATATCCTCGAACCGGTGTCAGCGCGCGTCCTGTCAAGCCGCATGAGATCGGGCACTGGGCCGTTCGATCGCTTACGTTTACGGCAAAGCCGAACGCCCACTTCCTCACAGCTCGAGTCAGCGCGGCCGGGGCCCCCGCTGAGATCCATCTCAAAAGCATCCGCATTCTCGACCTGGAACGGGCCACCCAATCCCCAAGCCCGGAATTGGCCAAACTCCTCCGGCAGATGAAGAAGGAGGCCCGTAAGCATGAGCCCGTTCTCCCCCGCCCGCTCGTGTTCTCGCGTTCCCAGATGAAGTACGGGCTTGACCGCAACTACATGCGACGCTGGATTGACCGACCATTGCTGGTCGACCGGGCAACCCGTGTCCCGCGAACGTATGTCACTCCTTACGCCAGCTACCGTCGCATCATTGACGTTGTGCGGCAGTACGGCCTGGACGGCTTGGCTTTCTTCCCGGAGACCAAAGGCCGTATGGGTATGTTTGAACTCACCGAACGCGCAGCCCCGAAAGGCTTCAGCCTATTGCCTGAGTTCATCCCAACCAGAGACCTGGCCCCGAAAGAAGAGCTCCTGCGTCAGGCCCTGGCGTGCCCCCAGGCAGCCCGCATCAACGGCAAGGTCTTGATCTCCTCCTACGTGGCCGGGGCACTCCCACCGGCCGAATGGCAGACCATTCTGGGCAACCTGCGGCGTGACGTGAGCAGAGATTTCCTCTTCCTTCCCGCTCTCACGGCCGGGGTGCGCTTCAAGAGTGATTTCCAGCAGGGAATCCCGATCGCCAAAGAAGAGATCGATACATGCAAAGCGTACTTGCGTTCCTATCTCGATGTGTGCGACGGAATCTACTTCAACTACGCAGCTGCCCTGAAACGCGAAGATCGCACGTTCGATGAGGCATTCTACCGCGAACTGTTCATTCCCCTCTACAAGAGTGTCCTGGCCGAACCCGCTTACCACGGCAAGTTGCTTGGTCTCAGCGCCTACCATTCGCACTACAATGCCGACCTGTCCCTGGGCCTACAGGAGGATGGAACGAAGACACTGCGGAATTCGCTGTCAGCAGCTCTCGACGGGAGCCCGGATGTCGTGATTCTGCCTGAATGGGACGAAGTGAACGAGAATACCTGCATCCGCCCGACCGCATACAACTCGTTCACATCACAGCGCATCCTTCGTTACCACATGAACCGGATCAAAGGGATCCCGCAGTGCCCACAGGAAGCTGACAATGCGTCCATCCCGAATCTCGTCATCAGCTATCGCAAGGTCCTGACGATCGGCGAGAAACTCGCGATTGAGCTGCTGAACGTGCCTGATGGCAGTGCCGCGTCCGGGTATCGCGTGGCCGTGTCGCTGGCCGACCACCTGGGCAATGAGGCCCACCGCTTCGATTCAGTGAACTTGGACCCGACCAAGCTCGAGGATCGAACCCTCGTCGTCCCCACGGAGAAGCTCGCCGGCTATCCCGCCGTGATCCCGACGGTCACCATCGAAGGCTACCGAGATACCCCAGCCATGGCGTTCCCCCGGGGACTGCACCATATTCAGCTCAGAGCAACGTGGAATTGGGACTACAAGTACGTCAAGCAGCCTCTGCGGGATCTGCTCCACGTGCAACGCGCCTCATTCACATTCGCCGCCGCCCCAGGGAAAGACGGCGTGGCACAGGTGCAGGGAAGCGTTGTCGCCCCTGAACCGATTGCCCTGGTTGAGGTCCTGGAGGACGACGATGTCGTGTACGCGGTTGACCCCAAAGACGAGTTTGGCCGGGAAGGCCCGGAGAAAATGCGCGTCTGGGTTGAGCTGCGGTCTCTGCGGAGTCAGCAACTCAAGGGAACAATCACCATCGAGGGGGCGCCCTGCGAGTGGCGCTTCAGCAACGTACCCCTGCACCAGCCCGCCGCGACGGCCGCCGTGCAGGACAGCAAAATCGAGCTGGAGACCCCCGCCTTCTGCCATGTGCGCTGGATTTACGCCATCGTGCCGCGAGCCGATGCCGCCGACGCACGCCTGGTGGCACAGCTCGGCCAAAACAAGATCGATGTTCCCCTCAAGCGCCTCCTTGAGCACACCATCTACTCACGCACCTTCCTCGACGGCCTGACTCTGACCGCATGCGACTACTGGAAACAGCCCGACATGCCGTTCCACCTGGCCCGAAACACCGTGTCATTCTCCGCCCCGGTGAAGCCGGAAATCGCCACCGCTCAGCTGCACATGCGAGTCACGGCCATCTCAGGTCGAACGTTCCGGAGCGGGCCGCTCCTGCTGCCGCCCCCCGCAGATGATGCCGCTGTCGACCTGCCCATCTACTCAGACACGACTCAGCAAGCGGTCGGTGTCTCGATTCCCGCGTCCCGCGTCCCGGGCTGTGTCTACGACTTCACCGAAACCTACGGGGACATCCTGCACACCGACGCCGGACGGCCCTTCTGGGCCAGTCTCGGCGGTTACATCGACACCACGTCAGGACGGGGAGGAAACGGTGGCGGAGCATCGGCCACGTTGTTCCGCTTCGGCACGCAGGACTATCCGAAGGACAGTCGACAGACCGCGCCCGGGTGGCGAACGTCTGACGGGGTAACCTGCCTGGAATTCGACGGTATTGGCAACTACATCCTGTTCCCACGCGAGACCCTCCCCAGGCGCGGTCCCTTCACCCTCACCTTCGAGATACATCCGAAAAACACCATCAAGCCCCAACTCCTGTTCGCGCACCGCACTAAACGAGTCGCCTCGCTCCTCCTCTACCTAAGGGACGGCAAGCTCGGAGGAGCCTACTACGGCGAACGCCATGCCACGCAGACGCTCAACTCCGACCTGCAGGTTCCACCCGGGGAGTGGTCCCGGATCACCGTCTCCTACGATCACCAGACCATGCGACTGGCCGTCGACGAACAGCAGGCGACCTTCCCCTGCAGCGGACCGGGCCTGAACATCGGTCCCTGCGTCTTCGGTGGATTCGGGACTGGTGGAGAGTGGCCGGATGCACCCGGCAACCAGTGGTGGTTTGGCGGCCTCCTGAGAAGCTTCCGCGTCCGCCACGCCCCGGCAATGGACTGACCCGCAAGCAGCGCACGCGGCCTGCCCTCCAATGTGGGAGCGGGTGCCATCCCGCGATTCCCTGACCCTCTGGCAATGTGGGAGCGGGTGCCATCCCGCGATTCCCTGACCCTCTGGTAATGTGGGAGCGGGTGCCATCCCGCGATTCCCTGACCGCTCTGCATGTGCACGTCTTCCCTGCCCGGCCGAGCCGCGCACAGCGTAAGCGGTCTTCCCTGTCCGGCCGAGCCGCGCACAGCGTAAGCGGTCTTCCCTGTCCGGCCGAGCCGCGCACAGCGTAAGCGGTCTTCTCTTGACTGAGGCCTGGGCAACCGCTCCCGTGAAATCGCGCATTCGCGTCAAACCAAGGCATAATCTTCTCTTGGGCAGCGCAATACACCACGACAGACGATGGTATCACAGCCTCCGCCTACGTGTTCGCCCGTCGCGCGAGCGTCGGCAACGGTGGGGCGAAGGTCAGGTGGGGCTTCCCCAGCTGGCGTTCGCACCGCCCTTTCACGGGGGTCTCGGGGAGCCGCCGGTCCCCCAGCGGGGTCTCGGGGAAGCGCCCCGTTTCCTCTGCTGCAATGCGTTACGGCTCAGCTTAACGCGCATGCGCGACTTGCGGGAGCGGCGCCCTTCCACGAGGCGAGCATGGCCGTCCGTATCACAGCCAGCTTCGGCTTTCCCCGTCTGCCTTCGGGAAGAAACGCAAAGGGCGGGTACATTGCGACTTCCCCAGCAGGTACTCAAGCGAATCTTCAGCCATGGATGAACATGATGAACCAACGCGCCATGATCCTGTCGCTCCTCTGTGCCTCCGGTGTCCTGGCCGCCGAGATAGACGTGCTCCGCGATGAATTGCGGATTCCGCGGGACACGACACACACGCTGGAGTTCGGCACGGTACCGCAGCGAGACACGACCGTGCTCCTGGAGATCGAGTCACGTCTTGACGCCACACGTTTCGCCGGGTCGATGTTCTTCCTGGATCTCACTCTCAATGGTCGCCTGGTCAAGGCCGCTCGCTCACGCAACGCTGTGCGGCTCATCAATCGTCCGGTTGTCTCACCGGTTGCGGTGGACGCACCAGCTGCGTGGTATGGCTCCCAGGGGTGGCGTGTGCTGTACGCCCCGGATTTCGAAGGAGCCAAACGCCATGCCTACTACGTCGGCAACCCCTACCGGCTCGTTCTCGACGTCACCGATCTCACCAACCCCGCCGCTGAGAACCGGCTCGAAATCAACAACCGCTTCCCCAAGAGCTTCACCAAGTACGCTGGAACAGCCGGCGAACTGGTCATCCGCAAGGTCACGGTCAGGACCAACCCAACCCCCAGCCCAATGATGGCCTCACCAAGTGGGACGAAACCCCACATCAACACCGGTCAGCCTGCGGCCGGGCCAGCGCCCTACAAGGCTGAAATCGGTGCGGGAGGCGGCATCCAAATTACCGTGGGGGCCCGCCGATGGCTCATCAGTTCCGTCTTCTCCTATCCGAACGCAGGTCTGAACCACCTGGCAGCCACTCAAGGAACCGCCCCCGCCAGCCACCCCGCCTGGGCTGTGGCTGTGACATCCGATGCTCCTCAGGCCACGGTCAGCGCAACGGGCCCGCACTACCGTCTCGAGCGAGCATTGCACTTCACCCCGCACAGAATCGAGGTGGCTGACACACTCACAAACGCCAGTTCCGAGGCGCCACTCGGACTGATGGTCCGCCACACTGCCGACCTCAGCAGCTCGCCCGAAGCGGCGGTCCGTCTTGCGGGAAATCCGGATCCCGCCATTGACAGCTACTACTCCCCCCCAAACCCGAGCGTGCACATTGCCCTCCCGAGCCAGAGCCTCGGGATGATCTGTGAAGACGATGTCTTCAGACACCAGGCCCGCCTGTTCTGCACTGATCAGGGCAAGACAGCCGGTCTGAGCACAGATATGCTCCGGTTAGCCCCGGGTGAGACCTACACGATGCGCTGGGCCATTTATCCCGTAGCCGGCCCGGACTACTACGATTTCATCAACCTTGTCCGCCAGGACTGGCGCTCAAACATCACGGTCCTAGGGCCCTGGACCTTCTTCAATCCCGACACCATCCTCGCAACAACAGGAGATGACATTCGGGAACGTTTCACCCGCCTGGGAATCCGCTACGCGGTCTACTGCGGAGGCTGGGTCGATTACAAGCACGACCGCAAACGCATCGGCTTCGGAACCGGAGTCATGGACGCCTATTGGAGCGATTTCCGGTCGCGCCTGAAAGCGGCGGCGGAGAGAATCCGCAACGCCGTGCCCGGTTGCCGCGTACTGATCTACTACGACTCGCAGCGCGACACATCGGAGGGTGGCCACGATCGATTCAAGGACAGTTGGCTCACCAGCCGCAGAGGAGATCAGTTCACGACCGAATGGAATGGACGATACAGCCTCACTCGGAGCGTGGTGGCGACGCTGGAAAACACCTTCGGGAAGGCCATGCTCAGTGTTGCCGACCGCTACCTGGACACCCTCGGGGCCAACGGCCTGTACTGGGACGAGATGGAGAACGTCGCCTATGGCGTGCCACTGATCACCCACAATCAGCCCGACGGACACAGCTGCATCCTGGATCCGGAAACGTACACAATCACGCGTGACATCGGCCTGACCACACTTTTGGGGGAAGGCCACCGACTGGCGGTGATCGATCGCGTACGCAAGCAACGCGGCTTCCTCATGGGTAACGGCCCACCAACCACCAGAGACCTGCTGCAAACCGGAGTCCAGCGCATGGTTGAGATCCAGCACAACGATGTCTGGTGCCACGAAGGCGATCTTGCGACGCCCCTCGGTTACGCAGGCGCCCGCATGGATTTCGGCAACTGGGTACGCGCCATCGGCATGGCAAAGCTCCTGGTCGGGACGCGCTACACCTACGAACACGAGATATCGAAGTACGTCTTCCCCTTCACCCCGATTGAACTCCACCACGGCTACCTGCTTGGGAAGGAGCGCATCATCACGATCCACTCCGGCAGCTATGGCTGGCCGGGAGAGACGTGCCCCGTGCAGGTGCACCACTTCGACGCGAACGGAAAGCGCACCGGCCAGAGCTTCCCTACAGTCGTCACGCCTCTCGGAGCCCGTACACGGGTTCAGCTTGAGAAGGGGGAGGTGGCCGTTCTCGAACGACTCCCCGGTACGCTTGAGCCGACCCATCCCCGGCAGTAGGGCAGAGTGGCGCTATGGTAGGAAACGGCAGCGGATGCCATTGATTCGGGAACGGTCGGGAAGAACGCCACCCACTCCAGGAAAACGCCCCATGCCCCCAAAGGAAGACGCATGAACAAAGTCAGCATCATTCTGGGATTGCTGGCCGTCTGTTTCCTGAGCAGCTTCTGTTATATCAACGACGAGGTCATCCGCCAGGGCCGCTTCATTTCCTCCCTGATGCCGGTCGCGGCCTACGGGGGCCTCATCTTCTTCCTCTTCCTTTTCCAGGCTCCACTGCGGGCTCTGAGCCGGAAACTCACGCTCTCGGGCAGGGAGCTTACCGTTGTCGTGGCCTTCTTCCTGATCGCGGCCGGCATCCCGGGGATGGGGCTGGTGCAGTACCTGCCCAATGCGGCCATGTTCCCCCATCACGACGTGCGGGTACGCCCGGGGTGGGCGGCCGAGAACGTCCTCGACATTCCTCCCGAACAGATGCTCGCAGACGTCTCCAAAGACGAGAGTCGCGCCCTCGACGGCTACGTAACGGGGCTGGCCGAAGGCGATCGCCATATCTCCCCGATGGCCGTCCCATGGTCCGCTTGGACGAGGACGCTCTCCTTCTGGTTTCCCCTGATTCTCTCAGCCACCATCGCTCTGCTGGGGCTGGCGGCCGTTTTCCACACCCAGTGGACGCACCACGAACAACTCCCCTACCCCATCACGACCTTCACGCGAGCCCTTCTCCCGGAAGGACGTGGAAACCCGAGTGTCTTCAGAAAACGCCTGTTCTGGATAGGCTTCACGTTTGTCTTTCTCATGGAGATGAACAACTACCTCATCCGCTGGTTCCCCGATCTGCTCATCCCCATCAAGACAACCTTCGACTTCTCGGCGTTCAACTCCCTCGCCCCCATACTGCTCAAGGGGGCCGGCAGCGGCCTGTTTCACCCTCGCGTCTGGTTCCCCGTCGTAGCCCTCGCCTACTTCCTCCCGTCCGACGTCTCGTTCACCATGACCGTCTGCCCGTTCATCTACTGCGTGATATTTGGAATGTTCGCGAGCTACGGCGTTCCCTTCCGATGCGGACGCATGCTCGGCCTCAGCATTGAGCAGTCCATCTACGCGGGAGGCTATTCGGCGATCATCGTGATGATGCTTTACACCGGACGTTTCTACTACTGGAACGTGCTGCGCCACAGCCTTCGTTTCCCGACCAAGGAGCGTGTCGAAGCTCATGCCGTGTGGGGCATGCGCGTGTTCCTGGTCTGCACGCTGCTGTTCATCGTGCAGCTCGTGATCGTTGGGCTCGACTGGCAGCTGGCCATCCTCTACACCGCCTTTGCTTTCATGATCCACATTGTCATCAGCCGGATGATCGTGGAGACGGGCGGCTTCCTGATTGGGACCTACGTCTACCCGGGCGTCTTGATCTGGGCATTCATGGGCTCAAGCGCCCTCGGGCCCAAGACCATGCTCATCATGTTCCTGGTGTCAACGGTCCTGGTCAGCGGTCCCGGCTGGGCACCAATGCCATTCTTCGTCCAGGCCCTGAGCCTGGCGGACCGCTCGCAACTGAACGTGGGACGAATGGCGAAGTGGGGAGTGGCAGTCGTCGCCCTGGCCATGGCCATATCGATCCCCTGCACGATCTACTGGCAGTATGATCGCGGCGCTCCCACACGCGGCTGGACGCGCTCCACATCCTGGTACTCGTTCGAAAACATGGTGGAGATCAAACAGCGACTGCGCGGGCAGGGCCTCCTCGAGCAGGCGGAATCCGTTCGGGGTTGGCGACGACTGGAACAATTCTCGCCGCACTGGGAACACGTTACCGCCTATGGCATCGCTCTGACAATTGCCCTCGTGCTCGGCCTCGGCAGACTGCGCTTCACCTGGTGGCCGCTTCATCCCATGGCCTTTGTCTTCCTGGGAGGATGGCCAGCCTACTACCACTGGTTCTCATTCATGCTCGGGTGGACGATCAAGCGAGGCGTGACCAAGTACGGCGGAGCGCACACGTACCAAGCGCTGAAGCCCCTCATGATCGGGCTCATCGCAGGCACGATGTTCGCCAGATTCATCCCCATGGTCGCCGGCCCGGTCATCTACCTGATCACCGGTCAGCCCCCGTGATCGCCGGCCTCTCAGAACCGGTCGATTACCGTCACTCCCGTGCCCGGGAAACGGCCCATGCTCTCCAGCACGCTCAGCGACTCCTCCAGGCTGACCCGGCGCCGAATCAGCTTCTCCGGCTGGAGCTTCCCGGCTGTGATCATATCCAGCATGCGCGTGTAACAATGGGCCTGCATTCCATGGCTGCCCAGAATCTCCAGCTCATGCGCGATGACACGGTCCATCGGGATACGGGGCTGGCTCTGATCAGCGAGCATAAGACCAATCTGGACGTGCTTCCCACGCTTGCGCAGACACGACACTGAGTTGAAGCACGTCTGGGGATGGCCGAGCGCATCCACTGAGACATGAGCGCCTCCGGACGTCACGTCCCGGATAGCAGCAACGACATCCCCACAGGTTGCAGCGTTGATGGTCAAGGCGGCCCCGAGCTCCTGGGCCAGAGCCAGCTTCTCCTGCTCGATGTCAACCGCAATCGCTCGCGCCCCCAGCGCTTCAGCGATCATGATGGCGGAGAGCCCTACTCCACCACATCCATGCACAGCCAGCCACTGTCCTCCCGTCAGCTTCCCCTGAGCCACCAACGCCCGGAACGAGGTAGCGAACCGGCAGCCCAGGCTGGCGGCGGTCACCGAATCCAGCGTCTCCGGAAGCCCAACAAGATTCGTGTCCGCATAGTCAATCGCGACGTACTGTGCAAAAGACCCCCAGTGCGTGAAGCCCGGCTGGAACTGATGGTCACAGACCTGCTGATCCCCGACAGCGCACTGTGGGCAGCTTCCACACCCGCACACGAAGGGAAGCGTCACGCGATCTCCCGGTCGCCAGTGGACCACTTCACCCCCAATGGCCTCGATCACACCCGCCAGTTCGTGACCGGGTACGTGCGGAAGACTGATGTCGGGATCGTGTCCCATCCAGCCGTGCCAATCGCTTCGACAGATCCCGTTCGCTTCAACCCGAATCACCACACCCCCCGGGCAGGGAGCCGGATCCGGAACATCTTCTATCTTCAACGAGGCCCCAAAGGACTCATAGACGGCAGCCTTCATGGCAAACTCCAAAGTTGTCACCGGATGGCTTCAGCTCAACGGGAAGAGCACCCTCCCTCAAGATGCCCGTACAGACGGAGACTTGCCAATCAGACCGCCCAGAGCCAATAATGCCTCAGTTACGTGGAGGGAGAACTCCAAGATGGCTCGACGGAGTCTCTCCCTCCAGGGATGCTCTGGGCCGTTGTTGTAGCGGCGGCGATGGTTGTGGCGCGGTGTTCGAGATGGTTGTGGCTCGTGGGTGGGCACACGGCCAGCTCCCCGGGTGTGGGGATAGAGAGTAGAGCG
>JABHEG010000249.1 GCA_018676675.1 Lentisphaerota bacterium | reverse complement strand
GTCCTGCTATCTCCGCCGGTCCGACGTACTAAGGTCATTCTCCCGGCGGGCAGGACTCCGGCCGGGGCCGGGCCTAACGGCCCTCAAGAAGCAAAGAAAGTCAGAAAAGAAACCGTCAACTTTTCTCCAGGACTGGACAGTGTCTGGTCGGATCCTGACACCTGAATACTGAAACCTGACACCTCAATGTGCAACACTATTCATGGCCGGATCAGTAGCAAGCCGCCGCCGAACGCAGCCAGGGCTGTGTCATTCTGAGAACGCAACATGGGCACGAATGCTGCTGCCTTGCCACATTGCTGTCGCTCGGGCGGGAACTAGGCTTGTAGTCCCGCTTTCAAGCGGAATCCGGCAGGCACGAACGTGTACCAGGGAGACCGCCTAAAGGCGGAACTACAAACCAGGGACGTTCCAATCTTAACATCCTGACCGCCAATGAGTTGCCATTCAGAAAGAAACAGCCCTGGAACGCAGCACGAATCGCCGCAATGCCCCGTGGGCAATAACGGGAACCACACGATGCACTCACGTTCATCAATTCTGCTTGCGCTGACCTTCACCTTCCACGCTACGCTGGCCTGCGCCGCGGCGATCCGGATGGACTTCCGCGAGCCGTACACGGCCAAGTTCCACGGGGCAGGCTCATTCGAGAAAACGTACGGATGCCGACGCACGGAGACTCCGCCTGTCATCAACGGCAAGACGGACGACGCCGTCTGGGCCGGCCTCCAGGAGATCACGTTCGGCGTGGGGGAAGCGCGCACCAATGTCAGAGCCTGCTACGACGACCACCAGCTCTATCTCGCGTTCACCTGCTTTGAGAAGACTGGGCGAGAGACGCAGGAAACGCCGCGAGACCGCGATTCCAATGTATGGCGTGACGACGCTATCGAGATCTGCCTGGGCCCGCCGCAGTTGCGCAAAATCAGGGTTTGGTACCATTTCATCATCAGCGCCGCCAACTCGGTCTACGATCACCGCATGCGCTTCAGCCGAGCCTACGGCCAACCATTCAACCCAGACTTTGAGCATGCCGTATTCCGTGACGACGACCACTGGTCTGTCGAGGTCGCCATCCCGGCCGCAGAACTCGACCTGCCCGGCTGGCCGGGGCAGATGGGCGTCAGTGTCGGCCGAGACGGCCCGGGGTTGGGTCCCAGCTTTTGGGGAAAGCGCCGTGACGTCGAGAGCAGCGCCTTCCGCTTTGAGGGAGCGGGAGGCGGAGCAGCACGGGACACGGAAGACGATAAGCCCTTTGGCAATCGACCAGTGATCGGTGACTCGCTCCGCGTCCACGTCGACCGCCCCTATGCGCGTCCGGGGGAACGCTGGATCGAGGTTAACTGCCGCCTCACTCCCAAGCTGCCGCTCGACCAGACCACCGTGCGTGGGCAACTGTTGCGCGTAGCCGAGGCAACGCCCGTCGAGACGTTTACCGTCACGCCGACGCGGTCCCACGGGAGGATCGAGGTGGACCTGCGCCGCCATGGCCTCGAGGCGGCCGAACTGGTGGTTGAAGTCCTTGAAGGCTCGAAGCGCACGGGCGCCGGCAGGTTCGCCCTCAGTGCACAGACCTGCTCGGATCCCCTCAATATCGGCGACCGAATCGCCATGAAGATGGATGTCCCCGAAGATCTCGACCCCGCCCTTCCCTATCCCGTTGTTCTCGGAGTCCCGTTTCCTGCCGGCGCGCTGTGGGACATGAGCCGAACGCGCGTCGTCGATGCCAGCGGCTCCCCCATCCCGCATCAGAAAGAAGTGACCGGACTATGGGCTCATGAAGGCTCGATCAAGTGGATGCGCTTCGACGCCTTGGTCACACCAAGCCGCGGGTGTTTTGTCGAGCTGTCGGCCCCCTCCGGTGACGTGGCGCCCGACACGCCACTACGAGTTGAGGAGAATGGCGACGAGATCCTTGTGGACACCGGCGCGTCGCGTTACGTGCTGGGCTCTGGGCCATCGCCGATCCGGGCAGTCTGGCTGGGGCAGACGGAAGTCGCCGAAACAGCTGACACACGAGGCCTGTATGTCGTGGACCAGCGCGGACGCCTGGCTCGAGCCAGTTCGGAGGGAGAAACTGTCACCATCGAGGCGCGCGGCCCGGTAACGGCATGCGTGCGGCTGGAAGGATGGTACGACACGGACGACGGACAGCACCTCGCGCGTCACATCACACGAATCGAGTGCTTTGCGGGACAGCAAGCCGCACGTGTGAGCCATACTCTCGTGCTCACCGAGGATACCAATGACGTGTGGTTCAAGGAGGCGGGGTGGGAGTTCGCGGTCCGGCCCGGCACGGATGCGTCTGCTGTTTTCAACGTGGACCACAGGGACCTTGGCAGAACCACGACCATCGCTCTGCCGGGCAACAAGGCATCCGCTCACATGCTGCAGGACTCCCACTATCACTTCAATCACGGTTCGAATCACTTCCAGGTCGTGTCGGCAGTTGGCGGGAAGCAAGCCCCGCCCCTCCTCGAAGGCGAGGAATGCGGCGACTACGGCATCCTCACGGGAGCCGATGCCGGGCTGCAACTCGTCTGCCGCAACGCTGCATTGCAGCATCCGAAGGAATTTGAGGTGTTCAGCGACCGGATCGTGCTCAAGCTGTTCAGCGGCCGGGCGGGACAGGAACTGGATTTCCGCACAGAGACCTTGGTCAAGAAGTGGGACCTGGCCACATGGTACGAGCAGCGGACCAGCAACAACATGTACGCGAACTACTACCGCACGAGTCCCCTTGACGCTCTGAAGAACTACAAGAGCAATGCCGCCGGCTGGGCCAGGACGCACTCGCTTCTGGTCGCTCCCTTGGCGGGACGGCAGACCGACCGCGCGACAGCAAACGCCAAATTGCTGCGCACGCCTGTCTACGTGCACACCGATCCTCAATGGATCTACCGCACGAGAGCCATGGGCCCCAATTACCCCAGAGACCCCGAGCGATTCCCGGAAATCGAGCAAACACTGGATGCCTATATTGACTGGCTGAAGCACGCGAGCGAACGCTGGGGTGAGTATGGATTCGTCGACTACAACGGCGGCCCGCGCTTCTCGTACTATGAGAAAGACGGTAAACTCTGGCCGGAGATGAAGCGCTTCAATATGACGTATGCACTGCGCGCGAATCTGTGGCTGGTTTATGCACGCTCAGGGGACCGGAACGTCCGTGAACTCACCGCAGGAACGGCACGTGGCCATGCGGACGGCAAGATGAGCAACTGGGACAGCAGCGTCAGTCGGCGCGGCCTGATCCGCTCGTCAGCGCACCGGGACCTGCCGTTTGACTGGGGCGAAGCCAACATGATGCAGAACGGTCAAACCGGTTGCCTCAACATCCACATCTGGGATTACTACCTCACCGGGAACCGACGCGCAAAGGACATGCTGCTCGACTATGCCGCTGCGGCCAAACGGCGCTGGACACCCGCCGTCCTTTTGCACCCGACCTATCCGGCGTTCACGCTCCTGCGACTGGCGCAAGCCTATGCGTTCACCGGGGACCGGGACCTGCGCGACCTGTGCGCCGCGTCGATGGACCTGATCGAGGATGGAGAAGCGGACATGCGCGTGAACAAATACGCCTACACCAACGCCGATCCGCGGTCCAAAGTCTGTGACATCATCAGAGCCTATATCGAGGGCTGGGAACTCATCGGAGAGACGAGGTACCATGACGTCGCTCGTGCGCTCGGCGACTACTACTTCCACCAATCTCTGCTGAGAGCCGTGGACGGATATGTGCCGACCATGGGACGCGTCGGCGCCTTCCTCTACGATGACCACCCCACCGACATTATCGCTGAAAACATGTTCACACAGTGCCTCCGTGTCCCTGCATTGCGTGGACCGGACGACACTGCAGCCGCGCCCGGCAACCTGAACTGCGCAGCTCTGACCAATTTTCTCACACGTATCGGCAGCGCATTGCACGTCGTCACTGATAGCAACGCGGACAGAGAACCGTGCGCTTCCTGGGTGGCATTCAACGATGCCGGCGGCGACGTGAGTGTGTGCATAGCCAAGCCGGAAGATGAACCGGTCGAACTGCTCTACACCGCACCCGGACCGGTGTCCGGAGAACGCCCTGTGCAGCCCATCGAGCCGAAGAGTCTCTATGGAACGTCATTGTACCGGATAACCACACACACCGGGCGGGGGACAGTGCGGCTACCAAAGGATATGGCGGGGTATGCATACCGGTTCTCGTTCTCGGGTTCGGGGAGCACAGCCGTGTTCGCGGACCGGCGCGTCCCGCTGGTCATCCACGCCCCCGGCTACTGGTACCCCGAGCCGGTTCAGCGGCCGGGCATGCGCTGGTACTTCCGGCTCCCGCCCGACACACAGGATGCACAGATTTTCTTCGAGGGCGCAGCAAAGCTTATCACGCCCTCCGGAGAGCCTTTTGCGCAAGGCGACGTACTCACGGGCTGGGTGGACTTGCCCGCGGACGAGCCCGGCCTGTGGTCGTTCCAACTGCAGGAGTACAAGCTTGTGCGTGCAAGGAACTTCCCGCCGTTCTTCGCCGTGCGTGATCCGCAGAGCCACTTTGTGCCGCAGATTGGCTGGTCACGAGAGCCCAGAGCCGTCGCCGCAACCCCGCCTCCGATCGAGACCGCATATCTCCCAGGCGCAATCCGCACGAAGGGGAACCAAGCGCTTCACCTCGCCGGTAAGCGGCATTTCAGGATCGCCCCCGGCGCCCCCCGGGCTGACGGAGACGGCACGCAGTTCCTACCCTACCACGAAGGCACCATCGAGTTCTTCATGAAGCCGCTGCGCTGGGATTCCTTCACACTTCCCGATCCGACCCGCAAACGGCTCATCCTCGGCTCGTTCGAAGGCGGAGGACACCTCAACATAGACCACTCGGTCCGCGGGCGGGAGAAGATTATGGACGGTTTCCTGCACTCGGTCTACCACAACACCGAACGGGACCAAGGCGCCATGATGATCCGCTCCCATCGACCGAACAGCCTCTTCGAGCGTAATCGATGGGCACACGTCGCCTGCGTCTGGGGACACCGCGGTGACGTGGGATACCATCCACGACGGACCAAGTTCGGCAAAGACGTGCTGACCGTGCGCTGCTACCTCAACGGCAAGTACCTCCCTTCACCCGCGAACCGACATTCAGGGCAGAACAGCAAGATGAAGGGATTCCTCCAGTTCCTGCTCCTATACGCCAGCGATACGGCCATCGACGAACTGCGCATCTCCGACATGCAGCGGTATACCGAAGACTTCACCCCCCCTTCTCGAGATCAGGAGTTCGCCATCGATTCACACACACGCGTGCTCTGCCACTTCAACGGCGACCAGGAAATACTGACTTGGGACCCCGCCGAGTGAGCCCGGTCGCGCTGGCAGGGAGAAGCGCTAATTGCGGAAAACTAGATCATAGTTGATCCAGAGAGCGGTCACAATTGGGCGAACTCCGTCAGAACACTTTGCACAGGAAAAACCAGCCCAACAACGTCCCCGATTATACGGGGAACGGGGGCTACTTAGTGCCTGCACGAAAACGCAGCAGCTCCCCTAATGGCTTTTGCTTAGGTACCTGGACGCTCCCATCCCCTGAAGGAAGCTCATCCCTGAGCGCTCGTACCAGAAGAGCGGTTTGGAAAACCGGCCTCCAGGTCGTGGGGTGTCACAGAGGTCTGTGGGAGGTCGTTAATGTAATTAATCAAAAGCCATCAGGGAGCAGAGGAACGGCGCGGTCCTATTCCCCAGGGTTGCACCCCGGGCTGTCACGTTTCTCACCTTTGGCGAGACACAACCCACTCGCCAAAGGCGAATTACATGCTAGCCCAGCGAGGATCGCTGGGGTTCTGGTGATCCCACACGACCAATGCTCCCTAAAGGGAAGCCACACCGAGACGGCGTTTTCGTGCAGGCACTACTTAGTCTCCACCACCATGCCGGGTCTGGGGATCTTCACCACGCCCGCGTCTTCCCTGGTCAGCGACAGTATGGACACAGGAAACACGAAGCGGGCTGAGCTTCTGTTCTTTTTGTCCTTGTAGGGGATGTAGATATTCCTGCGCGCCCGCCTTTCTTTGGCTGCCGCGTATTGCTCGTCACTGAAGTACACCTTGAAGTAGCCCTTGGCATCGAGGGTGGCCTTGCCGGCGTAGGGGAAGTTGACTGAGATTTCCGCTCCCGGCCATGGGACGGGCTCGAGCGCGGGGGGCGCGCCGTCGTCGAACACGACGCGGCCGTGGCGGTAGCCGGGCCTCCCGATCCGGCATGGCTTGCAGAGCGCCTTTGTCTGTGCCAGGTTGCCGGGCGCCAGCCTGGTGTCATCCGGCTTCGCTTTGGTCAGCCAATTACCAACCGTGAGTGTGAGCCAGGACCGCCCCTCCCGCAGACTCGCCATCTCGGCGCCCGACAACGCGACGTGAAACTGCCCCTTGTTGTCGGCTTTGCCAAGCTTGATCCCATCCTGCACCCTCTTTTCCCAAAGAGTAACAGCAATGGAAATGCCGTGTTCCAGGTCCGCGCCCGGTTTGCCGTCGTCGAACTGCACGACCGCATGCCAGACCTCGCGCTCCGGCCTGGTCGCCTGGCCTTCCGTCGGGATGCCCGGAATTGTGGTTGTCAGGATGATCTCAGGCGGGAGCGGGATGCGGCTGAGCCAGTCCAGATCAGCCTCCGGATCGATGTAAAGGGTCAGAACCGGCTCGTGAGTTTCCGGCGCCATCTTCCGCGCGGTCATGAAACGCGCGATGCCCGACAAGTTGTGGAGCGCCACATTGTAGTCCACCGCCGGCTTCCCTTCACCAAACGGCTTGGTCTCCTTTTGGCCACTCTCAACGCGAAGCTCGTGATCCCGCTGCCGCACGTCGGAGAACAGCGTGATCAGCTCAATCACGTCCTCCGGTCTCGCCCTGAAGAAGACGTGCTCGTTGCCGTTGACTTCGTAGGAGTACACGCGCGACTCGTGGCGGTAGAGTTCGACCAATCCCTCCGGCCAGTCAGCCTGTGCGGTCGTCGGACGGTCACGGGCGCTGTCCGGCCCTACCTGCTGCGTCATCATGCCGCGACAAACGAGAGAGCACACGACTACAGCGGCACCGACAGCGAACCGGAGATGCGTTTTCATGATCCTATGGTCCTTTCAAGGTCAACCGTCCGTCACTGTAAACGACGAACGAGAACCGCACTTTTCCAAGCCGTCTGCTGATCACGCGACCTGGTGGCGCCCGTTCTCCGCAGCTGGCCAGTGGCAACCGGGGCCTTGCGGTCTGTAATTTCCCAGGCAAACTAAGTCCCAGAAATGCAAGCCGCAAGGCCTGCCCCCAGTCCCCCAGCCCCCACTGACCCCAGCCCCCCAGTGTCCAGGTTTCCGGCCAGCTGGGCGCGATACTGGGTCGGACTGCAGTTGACGTAACGGCGGAAGGTGGTGGCGAAGTACTGGGAGGAGGCAAAGCCGAGGTCGAAGGCGATTGCGGTGACCGACTTGCCGCTGCGGGCGAGTTCCTCCCGGGCGCGGTCAATGCGGCGACGCATGAGGTAGTCCGCGGGGGGAAGCCCGACCACGCGTCGGAACTTGGCTTTGAACCAGGATTCAGAGAGGCCGGCCACCTCGGCCAGGTCCGCGACCGCCAGGGGAAGGCGCAGATTCCTCTCTACATATGCGAGTACGCGATTGATGTCCGGATCGCTGATCTCGCCCTGGTCTGACACTCCACATCGGACCACCTCGAACAGAATCTCCAGTATGATGGCGGTGAGCTGCATGCGGCGGAGTTGGCAGTCGCCGTCAACGCGGTCCCAGGCCCGTTGGAACAGGTCCCGGAGAAGCCGGCTGCCGTGGAATTGGCGTCGTTCCAGTGCGCTCAGACGGGCCATGAGCATTCTGCCGTCCGCGGCGGATTGGCCGAGGAACCGGCGGTTGCCGGAGGGCGGGGCGAGGTGCATCCAATAGAGTGCGCCAGGCTCTTGCGGCTGTTCGTGGCTGTCGTGGACTTCGTCCGGGCGGGTGATGAACAGATCCATGGGACCGAGGGCGTAGTCTTGATTGGCCACCCGGTAAACCTGACGGCCGCGGATCAGGAAGCAGATCTCCCACAGTCCATAGTGGGTGTGCGGGTCGAGGGCGACGTGTGAGTGCCGTTCCCGGTAACGGCCCAGGAGCGGCACCTCAGGGATCCCGACACCCGTCAGATCGATCTGCGTCCGGTGGTCCGTCATGTTTAATATTGTATCGCATACTGATATGAACGCAATCCTGACGAGAATGCTCTATAGTCCCTGCAATCAACCCGGAAGAAGAGCAGAAAGGACGTGCGTGCCATGGGCGATCGCGAAAGCCGCATGAAGGCCATGTTGTGGCAGTACCCGGAGCGCATTCCGGTGAGAGTGGGCATTCTGCCGGCAGCTTGGCTGAAATACCGGGACGCACTGGAGGAGATAGTGGTTCGGTACCCCGCGATTTTCGGGGAGCGGCAGCGGGGGGAGACGGACTACGACAACGTAGCGCGGGGGACCTACGTCAGCGGGGCTCACGTGGATGTCTGGGGTTGCGTGTGGAGCAACATCAAGGAAGGTATGGAAGCGATTGTGACCGGGCACCCCGTGCCGACGCGAGAAGCGGTGCACACGCTGCAGATTCCGGCTGAGGACGCCGGTTTCCCCCACGGTTTCATGTACCTTCGTCTGGAGGACCTGCGCGGATTCGAGGAGATCATGATCGACTTTGCCGAGGAGCCGCCGGAATTGCAGCTGCTGATCGACAAGGTGCTGGCCTACAATCTGCGGCAAATGCGTATCCGGTTGGCGGGGCTGGAAGGCCAGGAAGGGCAGATCGTCGCCTTCGGGGATGACTTGGGAACACAGCACGCACTGCCCATGCGACCGGAGACCTGGCGCAAGTACCTGAAGCCCTGTTTCGAGCAAATCTACCGCCCGTTCCGGGAGGCCGGCCACTACGTCTACATGCACACCGACGGACACATCCTGGAGATCATCCCCGATCTGGTCGACTGCGGTGCAAACGTGGTCAATCCGCAAGTCCGGGCCAACGGACTGGCGGGACTGCGGGAGGCGTGCCACGACAAGGTGTGCGTCGACCTGGACCTCGACCGGCAGATGTTCCCTTTCTGCTCGCCGCAGCAGATTCACGACCACGTGCACGAGGCGGTGGAGACGCTCGGCGATCCCAGTGGCGGGCTGTGGCTGACGGCAGAGATCGCCGACGACGTTCCCCTGGAGAATGTCGAAGCGATCTGTTCAGCCTTGGAGGAAGTCAGCGTGGGCTGTGCTGCGGCCGCACGCTGACGCAGTCGCAGCCGGGCTAGCGGCCAGGTCAACGTGAGGAGTAGGACTTGGGAGACAACACGATGAGAATTGACCGCAGATTTCTCTTCAAACTGGGCATCATGGCTGGCGCGCTGGTTTTGGCACCCTATCCGGCGGAGGGGCGCGATTATGCCTCATTTGACCGACTGCCGATGGCTCCGGCCGACTATCCTGAGCAGCCGGGGAAGTGGAGTTTTGAGCCGTCCGTTTTGACCGCCGGTGATACGCCGGAATCTGTAAGATTGTGCTATCGCCACGGCATCCGTGACATGCTGGCGGGCACCATCCTCCGGGTTCTGCTTGAGCCGGTTACGGTCAAGGACTTGCTGCATACCCATCCCAGCGAAGGGCTGCGACTGGTTCCGCTCGATGGACGGCTGCCGAACATCAAAGTGAATCCGGCCCGGGTACACGGGGTGGGCTTCAGGAAGATCGATTTTGTCTTTCCGGACGGCATAGAAGCTGGCGATTCGTTTGCCGTTGAGCTGGGCAATGAGCAACCCGACGGGTCGGTTAAGCCTCTGGTCAACTCGTTGGCCGTCAGGGATCTCTCCATGCAGATCTATACAGTACTTGACGGGACGCGGCAGATTCCGTGGCTGAATCAGGGCTGGAGCAAAGGACTTCCGCTGGTGACCATTCAGGCAGGAGAGGCTTCTGTTGTGCGCCTCTTTGCGCCGGTTTTGACTCAGCCCGGCAAGCGGTTTGATCTGCGCATCGCGGCGACAGACCGGTTTGGTGTCCGTCCGAACCCGCTGTATGCCGGAGCAATTGAGCTGGAATGCAAAGGAGTCGCCGGGCTGCCTTCGCGAATCGCCCTGCAGCCGGCCGACGGTTCCTTTAAGCGGCTGGAGGACCTCACCATCGGGAAAGAAGGCATCTTCGGCATCCGGGCCCGTCTTGCCGGAACGAGTCAGTGGTTTGAGAGCAACCCGGTTGTGGTACAGAGCGACGCAGGCGATCCGGTGTACTGGGGCGCAATGCACAACCACACCTTCTATTCCGAGTGCTGGGGCGACAGTATGGATGACACGTACTCTCAAGCAAAGGAAATGGCCGGCTATGATTTCTTTTCAACTGGAGACCACAAAGGGCAACGCCCGACGAAGAATCATGGCGTCAGCCGGTTGGGGATGTGGAGAGAACGAAGGTTCATCTCCGCTCAGGAAGGGTGGAAGGACAATATTGCGGCGGCGGATCGTTTCAGTGACCCGGGCCGGTTCGTCACGCTTTCCGGGTATGAACTCTCAACTCAAGATCCCGGTCATTACAACATCTACTGGCCGGATCCCTCTTTGGAGAACATGATAGAGAATCAGCGGAAGCACTATCTGCCGTATTTCAGCGATTACATCGGGTTTATGCTGGAGTACCTGAAATCCACGGATGCCATCGCCATTCCGCACGTTCATGCGAGTACGTTCCCGTATCTGTCTCTTTACACGGCGAAGAACAGCTCCGGGAGAGTGATCACCCCGGTGTACGAAGTCTACTCGGACTGGGGCGGGGCGTTCCAGCCTTGCGGAGTGTACGATCCAGAGTCCAGGGTTGGAGCCCAGCGGGCTCCGGAAGCCTGGTCATACCTGGATCTGGTCGAGCGCGGCTACAGAATCGGGGTTCAGGGGGATACGGATCATCACGGCGGCTATCCTGGACGCCTCGAGCCGGGTGGGGTGGCTCCGAGCCATGATCATGTAGGAGGCCTGACGGCTGTCAGAATGCCGGCGCTAACGTTGCAGAATCTGTTCGAGTCCATCCGTGAACGGCGGACCTATGCGACTACCGGGGAACGGGTATATCTGAGTTTCAGCGGAAACGGACGGGGGCCGGGAGAAACCGCAACTACGGACGACCGGATCACTTTCGATATCGAGTATGCAGGGACAAGCCCGGCAAGAGCCCTGCGCTTGTATGACGGCACTGAACTGGTGAAGGAGTGGACTCCTGGTGTGAAGGATGTAAGGAAGTCCATCGTCTGCAAACCATGGGAGGCAAAACTCGTTAATGAGAAAAAGCCGGTCCTGACCCGCTCCGGAGATCGGTTGGCTCTGATCCCCGGAACAGCACAGGAAAGATATTTCATCGCTCGGGATAGTCGGAGTACACAACTCAGGAGTTTCCGGTTCACCAACCGAGGCAGTTCCATTGTCTACGGTTTCGGACTGACGCGGAACGAAGAGGCCAAGTTGCTTTTGGATATCGATTTGCAGTTCAAGATCTCAGTATCCACTGACGGTGAGGTCTTCAAAGCCGTGCTTGAGGAACCGGTGCACATGAAAGGCGGTGGGAATCGGGAACTGCGCGAGGTGGAGCTGACTCCTTTCCTGGAAGACAGCGACGGCGTCTTTGTTAGAATCGAGGACAAGTGGCCGTCCGATGGATTGGGCGCGCGGTTCTTCAAGTTGGTTCTGATTTCGCAGTCCATGCCGGAGAAGTTGCCTCTTCCTGAGAAGAGCATCCCATTCCGGTTCAAAGACCGGGTTCATCCCTATGTGATCGAGGTCGTCCAGGACGACGGTAACCGCGCCTGTTCCTCGCCGATCTGGGTGGAGCGTAAAACGGTCCCTGAATTGGTATGGAAAAAGGGAGACGGCCGTCTTTCGTTAATCAATACGGGCGATGCAGTGGCAGAACGGGTTGAGATCGCCTATGCGCCGGACGAGTTCGGGTATCCGGTTGAATCCACGCCGCTGAGCCGGCTTCCCGAAGTGAACGAGAATCTGTTCTTTGCCTGGACGGAGCGCGTTGATCACCGCCGCCTGAGAGTCCATCTTCGCTGGTACGGCGGCTCCAGGTTAGACGGGACGATCCAGATTTCCGGAATCCAAGGCTATGAACTGTTGGAGAATCCCCGGTTCAAGCTGTCGGGAAGCTCATTGGCGGATTCCCGGGTCGGGGACATCAAGTTTACTTTCAACGAATCGGTTCAGGATGCCCATCGTCGATCCGTGGGGATCGACATGGAGGTGGATATCGATCCCGCCGTTCCGAATACGCTTCAGGTGCGGACGGGACGTCCGGTTGCAGCCCTATTCGGCTCGGTGGAGAAGCACTCCGACGAATTCGTTATCCCGCTGAATGGACGCAAGACCAGCGACTCCACTGTAAAGGAGATCATCTCCCTTAAGCCGGGAGAGAAGTGGACAACGGCCCCCAAACCCGGGTTCTGGGCCGCTGATCCCAATGACCGGATCACAGAACGCACGAAGATGAACAACTGGATAGAGCTTTAGGAGTCTGCCGTGGCCATACCAACCGAGACGTATCCCGCCGGCCTCCGGTTGCTGGCAGTCTCATGCCTGATGTGGTGCGCTGGCTGTATGCACGTCGCATCCGCCGCCGCCAACCAGGCCGAAGGGCCGCTGCCCAGCCTTGACACGCCGCCGGTGGCCGTGCTCGTGGAGCCGGGGTTTCGGGCCTATGGCGGTACTCCCTCGGTTGTGCCGGCGCAGATCCCCGGGATCCTCAACCGCTACGGGATCCCGGCCAAGGCGTTGTCGGTCGCGGATCTGCGAGCCGTTGAAACGCTGGATCCGGCAGCGTACCCGGTGCTGGTGCTGCCGTACGGAAACGCGTTTCCCGCGCCGGCCCTCCACATCCTCCGCGCCTACCATGCGGCCGGCGGCTGCCTGATCATGAACGGTGTGCCATTCACACACCGCTGCGAACGCAAAGACGGGGTATGGAAAGACCTCGGGCACTTCAACCACTTCGGTCACGGTCCAGACGGTATGGGGACAGGCGGTTTCGCGGGCCCGCTGACGGGCACGCTGGCCGTGCAGCACCACGGGTTCCAACCCAACCCGCTCGGGCTGGACTCGGACCTGCCGTTGGCCAGCGAACCGGTGAAACGACAATGGCTCGACACCGCGTCGCTGCCGGACGAAGACGAGGTCATCCCACTCGTCGGATTGGTCTCCGGAGAGGACGACACAGTGCACCCGATCTCGGCTATTATCAAGCACCGGTGTGCGGCGTTCCGGGGTGCCATAGACGTTTGGATCGGGCAGGTTGCGCCGGCAATGGAATTGGACGATGCGTTCTGTGCGCGCCAGCTGCTGGTGCGTGGGGCGGTCTGGTGCCTGCGCGAGAAGGGGTTGGTGGACGACGGGGCCCAAAGAGCCGTGTTCGCAGCTCTCGATCGGGCGGCCCGGCCAACCCCGCTGCCCGAGAACCTGACCTACAAGCCGGAGCCGCGCTCGTGGGGCGACACGTTCCTGCCCAAATCCAATCTGCCGGCGCGCCGGTTGCTGGTTGTTGAGGGCGCCGGAATGAGCGCCGAGGACCGGGTCGCGGTGGCGTGCCTCCAGGGCTTGACCAGCCGCACACAACCCCGCATTTGGCTGCAGTTCTGGGGAGGCCCTCAGTTCTGGCTCGACTGGCATGTCGAGAAGGGGTACATCGATGGCTACGACCGCGTCGAGGATTGGCGCGACCTGTTCCGCCAGTTTCGTGACAGCTTCCGCGGCGCGGTCGTACCGGACCCGGCGCTTTACCGCGGCAACCTGCTCGCAGCCAATGTCGCGGCCTGCGAGGACCTGATCCTGGCCACGCCCGAGCTCGCCGAGGCATTGGGGATCCCGGTGAAGATCGACTTACGCGGTCGGTTCGCGACGTACGCGGATGGACTGGAGTGGATCTGGCAGACGTACCGGTCGCGACTCAACCGGCACCTCTGCAATTACGCGCATCCGGACCGCCTGGCTAACGGCGCCTTTGCCTACGACGTGCAGTGGCGCGGCGTCATGCTCTGGCCCTGTGGGCCCGTCGACGGGACCAAGCCCGGTGCCGACATGCTGCGGGAGAAGGCAGTCGTGGCCCGGATCATGTCCGAGCTGGCTCCGAACTCGCCCGTGATGGGGTTCCCTTACGGCGGCCATGGTGTGGGGCTCGGCGAGGTGTCCGGTGTCGCCTTAGCCAGCCGCTACGCTAAGCCGCTGGTCTGTACCGACCACCTGGCCAACCTGAGCGTGATGAGCGGCGTGCGCGTGGAGCAACTGCGACAGTCCAGGCCCGGGCCCCCGCCGGCCCTGCAGCGCGACAAGATCTACATCGCCATGGCCCTGTCCGACGGTGACAACCAGAATTGCTGGATGCACTTCATGAAACGCTACATCGAACACCCGCGATTCGGCGAGTTCCCGCTGGCCTTCGGCATGGGCCCGGTCATGGCAGACCTGATGCCGGGCGTGGCACAGTGGTACCTGGAGCAAGGCGGGCCGGGCACGGAATTTCTGGCCGACGTCTCCGGCGTGGGCTACATCCAGCCCCAGAACTACGGCACCGCGTTCGCCGACCGCGACGCCGTCCTCTCCGGTTTTCTGGACTGGACGCGGCGGTACCTGGCACGCATGGACATGCGGACGCTGCGCACGGTACGCGGCTCGGACGACCTGCTTGCACGCTATGCGGCCGCCATGCCGGACCTGCACTCGCTGTTCGCGGACATGGGGCGCTACTCGGGGCACGAAGGGATTGCGAACCTGACCTACACGCTGCCTGACGGCATGCCCGTGTTCCGCGCCGTTACCAGTTGGCGGCACGGCACGGGCAGCGTCCCGAAGGAGATTCGGGAGCAGGTCGGTGACGTCCGACCCGCGTTCGTGAACGCCTTCCTGCACTGTTGGACATACAAAAACCTGGATCTGATCGCCGCGCTCTATGACAATCGGCCGGCTGACTGGGTGTTCGTGACCCCCGCGCACTTGGCGACCCTTTACCGCCAAGCTCGCGACAAGGGCTGGATCGGCGGCGGGCGGGAGGCCGCGGCACCATGACCCGACGCGCAACTATCATCGGCTCGGCCGGCGCGCTGCTGCTGTGCATGCTGGCCTTCTTCAATGATCGGGTGATGGACGCCCCGTGGCTAATCCTGCATTTCCTGCCAAGCTCCGTATTCGGCACGTTGTTGGTACTCAAGTTCGTGGTCAACCCGATCCTGGGCAGGCTCCGGGCCTCATGGCGCCTCAGCCCGGCCGAGATGGCAGTCGTCATCGCCATTCCGTTGATGGTCTGCGCCATACCCGCGGGCGGCTTGCTTGACCACTTCCACAACGCGTTGATCATGCCACAGCACTTCGCCCGCGTCGAACCCGGCTGGCGCGACGGGGCGACTCCCGACGCAGCCGCCTCGGACACGGTTCGGCCGGCCGGATGCGGGATTGTCAGCCGCGTGCCACCGAGGCTGCTGCCGGACGTGGACGGTGCGGACGGCTCCGTCGTGCTCGACGGCTATGTGAACGGGCTCGGTGAGGGCGACCGATTGATCCCCGTCACCCGGGTCCCGTGGCGCGCCTGGCTACCGGTTTACCGGTATTGGCTGCCGCTGGTTCTGTGTCTCGCTATGGCCATGATCGGCTTGAGCCTGGTGCTGCACAGGCAGTGGAGTCGGCACGAACACCTGCCCTACCCCATCGCTCAGTTTGCTTCTGTGATCATGGGCGCGGACAGCGACGAAGAGAACGGCGGGGTCTTGCGCTCTCGGGCGTTCTGGACCGGGGCGGCCGTCATCTTCATCATGCACATGAACAACTACGCTTGCACGTGGTGGCCGGACCTCTTCATCCCGATCGCACGACGGGTCGACTTCTCGCCGTTACTGCGCCTGGTCCCCTGGCTGGCGCACAGCCCGGTCCCGGTCAACTGGATCGGGGCGCCGCCCATCTGCTTCGCGATCATCGGCTTGGCGTTCCTGCTGCCGACCCAGATCTCGCTGTCCGTGGGGCTGGCCCCCTACGCATTCGCGCTGGTGACCGGAGCACTGACGGCATACGGTGTGGGGTGCTCGACACGTTTCGGCATGGAACCGTCCATCGTTCTGCTGTGCTATGCGGGCGGCTGGTGCGGCATGTTCCTGGTCGTGCTCTACAACGGACGCCAGTACTTCACGGCCGTGCTGCGCCGGGCCCTGGGCCGACGGATCAGACACGACGCGGCGCCCGAACCACCGACTCCCACGCCTGCCGATGCATCGAGCGCTGCCGCATCGTGTGACAACGTCCAGCCGCACGTGGTGTGGGGTGGACGGGCATTCCTGGTCGGCATCCTCGCGTTTGTTCTGCTGTTGGTGGTTGGCGGTCTCAACCCGTTCACTGCCGTGCTGTTCGCGGGGCTGACAGTGGTGATCCAAGTGGTGGCATCGCGGGTCCTGGCGGAGGCAGGGGTGTTCCACCTGCACCCCCACTTCTTCCCAGTGACTGTGGTCTGGGCTCTGTTCGGGGCGGCGGCCATCGGTCCGGACCAGCTGCTCATGCTCGGGCTCTTCTCCGCGGTACTGCTCACCAATCCGCGGGAAGCGCTTCTGCCCTTCGTCGCCACGGCCCTGAAGATCGGCGAGACCGCGAAAGCGCCCGTGCCGGCTCTCGCGCGTCGGGGTGCCGCGATGGTCATCGTGGGGCTCCTGGTGGCCGCTCCGATCACGCTGTATCTGCATTACCAGTACGGTGCCATGCTCACGGGCGACGGCTGGACAGCGGTGATGATGCCCAAGCTGACTTTCGAGGCCAGTGTCAAGACCCGGCACGCTCTGGCTGCCCAGGGCCTGCTGGAACAGGCGCTTCACACGGGCCCCAGCGCGCGGCTGGGGATGCTCGCGCCGGATGGGGCGGCCGTGACCGCGTTCTTCGTCACGTTCGGGCTGGTGCTCGCGTTCACCGCCCTGCGCTACCGTTTCGCGTGGTGGCCGTTGCACCCAGTCATGCTCCTGATGCTGGCCACGGCCCAGAGCATGAGCGGCGGATTCTCGTTCCTTCTCGGCTGGCTTGTCAAGAGCGCCACGGTGCGTTACGGCGGCGACGTGGCCAGCAGGTCACTCAAACCGCTCATGTTCGGGCTCATCGCCGGCGAGGTCATGGCCGGCGTAGTCCCCATGCTGGTCGGTATCATATACTGGATCGTGACGCGCACCCCGCCGCCGTCGTTCTCAGTCTTCAGGTGACCGCATGAAACAGTTCAAGAATGTCCTTATGATCGCAGTGGATGATCTTCGGCCGGAGATCAACTGTTTTGGGAAGAGGAAGCTCCACACACCAAATCTGGACAGGTTGGCAAGCGGCGGCCTGCAACTGGATCACGCCTATTGTCAGATCCCACTGTGCATGCCGTCCCGGGCAAGCCTGATGAGTGGCATTCGCCCCGATGAGCGACAATTGAGTCATATCCCACGCATCTGCGTCAATGGGGAGCCCTCATTGCCTGGCTACCTGAAGCAGAACGGTTTCACGACCATCTCGATTGGTAAGGTATATCACTTTAACAACGACGATGAGCCATCCTGGACACGGCGCTACCGGGATACCTTCTATGAAAAGGACTACACGTGCGATGGTTACTGCTCCGGCTATCAGCTGGAGGAAAACAAGCGGAGGATAAGGAACTTCAGGAAGCAATGGTCGCCCGGCGACGAGCCCTGCGAACTTCCGGCAATCTGTGAATCTGCGGACGCTCCCGAGTCTGACTATCCTGACGGTATGGTAGCAGACCGGGCAATTGAGGTGATGCGCACACTCCGCACCGATGAAGGGGCGTTTTTCCTTGCCGTGGGTTTCTACCGGCCGCATCTGCCCTGGGCCATGCCCGCGAAGTACTGGGACCTGTACCAGCGGGATGAGGTGGACCTCGCGAGCAACCCCTTTCTTCCGGAGAACGGTGTCGGGATCTCCGATCTCAGCGATTTCCTGCACTACGGCGACGAGGTGATCAACCATACGTACTCCGACTTGGGGCGCTACGACCGAGACACCTTTCCCGTGCTGAGCGAAGACAAGCAGCGTGAATGCGTGCATGGCTACTGGGCGAGCGTCAGCTTCACGGATGCCCAGATTGGCAAGGTGTTGGCCGAACTCGAGCGTCTCGGCCTCCAGGATGATACGGCGATTGTCCTGTGGGGCGATAACGGCTGGCATCTCGGTGAGCACCGGCTGTGGTCCAAGGTGTCGAGTTTCGAGGAGTCCACGCGGGTGCCCATGATCGTGTCCGTTCCCGGTGTCACGACTGGAGAACGCAGTTCCGCGCTTGTTGAACTGGCTGACGTGTATCCGACGATATGTGAGCTGGTTGGGCTGGATGCTCCTTCTCACCTCGAGGGCACAAGCCTGGTGCCGCTAGTGGAGGATCCCCAACGTTCATGGAAGACCGGCATCCTGTCACGAATCGGTGACGCCGAGACTCTTCGAACGGATCGCTATCGATTCACACGCTACTCGAAGGCAACGCCCGACGGCGACCGGCAGCATCTGCCTGGCTCGGGCACATTCGAGCTATTCGATCTGCAAAGCGACCCGGGTGAGAACATCAACGTCGCTGAGCATCCGGACTTTGTGGAAGTGGTAGAAGAGATGGATCGACTGCTGACATCAGGTTGGCGGGCGTTGGTCCCTGATCAGGACTCTCGGACTTAGTCCGGCCTCCCACCTCTAACTCCTCACATGTGCATGGCAATCGGGGTCAAGCCTTGCGGTCTGTGATTACGCGGCAAAATGAGCTCCAAAGATGCAAACCGCAAGGCCTGGTACCCCAGCCCCGTCCCGGCCTGATCCGGCACCACTCCGGGGCGATCGTCAGGCGATTCACGCCACATTCCTTGCATCTGCCTCGCCTCGTTCTATCATCTTCCGTTCGGTGGCAGGAAAGCAATTTCCTCCTATCAGTAACAGCCTGTAAGATCGTCCTCCCCAGCCTCGACCAAGGAGTGGTGAATGACACAGAACCGCCGGCGCTTGCCCTATCGAGTGATCTACAATCAGGATTGCACGAACCTGTTTGCTGTGACCAAGGACTGCATGACCTCCACTCACGTCGATCGCATGGTGGATGAAGTGGCTGAAGGTGGGGCGGACCTGATGTTGATAAACCCCCAAGCCATGCGCGCCAACTACCCAAGCCGAGTGTGGCAGACGTTTTGGGATGGATACACTCCCGGTGACCGGTCGTTCTTCGGCAACGTCCCAGCGGACACCATTCCCCGGCGAGAGCACATGGTCCAGCAAATGAAGCGCCTGGCGGATCAGGGGATCGACTACGTGGCGCATTCCCTGGCCAGATGTCGGCAGCAGGGAATCGCTGGTGGCGTGTCCGTGCGGATGAACGACTCCCATGACACACCCTATGGTCAGAGCAACATGCTCACCGATTTCTACCTGGAGCATCCCAATTACCACCTGCCCCTGCCCTATCGGCCGAGCGGCCCCTACACCACCGTGACCGTTCTTGACTATCGCCGAACTGAGGTCCGAGACCATTTCCTGGCGTTGATCCGGGAACTGGTTGTCGAGTACGAGCCCGAGGTCCTGGAACTGGACTTCCTGCGCTTCCCTGGGGTGTTCCCGGAAGGGCAAGGTGCAGCCTATGCCCAGGTCCTCAGCGACTTCGTCGGCGAGGTCGCCAGCTTGATCCACGGGAACGCACAGCCGGTGCATCTGCTTGTGCGACTGCCTTCCACTCCGGCTCTCGCTGTCGACCTCGGGCTGGACGCCCCGACTTGGGTGGCCGAGGGCTGGGTTGACGCAATCAGCGTGGGCGGACAGTTCTGCACGTCCTGGCAGTCTGACCTGTCCGGGTACCGTCGCTGGGTCGGCGACCGCTGCACGGTTTACGCCCACGCCGACTCAGCTGCCGCTTGGCCGGATGGTATTGAGCCACCTACCAGCCACAGAAGCACGACGTCCGAATGGGTGATGGGCACGAACCCGGACCTTCTGCGGGGGTTCGCCGCGGCCTGCTACGCACAGGGGGCCGATGGCATCTACGTGTTCAACTTCTTCACGACACGGGAATGGCGGAAAGGCGATCCCAGTTTCACCACCCTCGGGGAACTGGCAAGCCCCGAGCAACTTCGAGGCTCTCAACGGACCCACCTCCTGGCGAACGCTGGAACACTGCGGCGCAATCCCAATGCCGATCCGCCAACGCAGTTGCCGCTGGTGGTCGAGACCCGACAGGCCCGCAGTCTCTCCCTCTTGGCGGCGGCTGGGGATGCCGGAGAAACCGCGGAACTCGGCGTGGTCGTGCAAACGCAGACGGACGTCAAAGCTCGGGATTTCCTGGCGCATCTCAACGGCTGCAGCCTGGGGCGAGCCAGCCAAGTAGCACCCGTCACAGATGCGCAAGATGCTGAACGTGTGCGTGAGATCACCTTCACTGTTCGGGCGACCATGTTGCGAGACGGCCGTAACGACATCGCGTTCCGCAATGATGGCAATGCCGTCACCCTAGTGGCCATTCGCCTGCGCGTGAACTGACCTCGAGCATGTGGAAGATGGGGGCAACCCTATTATCTGAGGTTATCCGCGGGCTAAACTCAACGAATATGACTGACCCCAGTACCCCCTGATCTGGGACTACTGATCCAGCCATGAACAGTGTTGCGCATCGGGGTGTCAGGTTCCTGTGTTCAGGTGTCAGGATTCGAGCCTGAAACCAGACACCAGACACCAGAATTCTGATCTGCCCCAATGCACCGTTGCATGCCGCCGGATCAGTAGCGTCGATGACGGCCGCTCGGGCTTGACTGTTCGCCCGGACTCGGGCACAGTTGATGAGCGAAACCCCTGTCCGTTGAGGTGTGGCCGCAATGAAATTGACGTATGCAATGTTGGCGTTTCTGGTTTGGGCCTGCGCGGTCCTGGCTCCGCAGGCGTTGGCCGAAACGGTGTTTCTTGAAGCTGAAACGATGCAGCTTCCGGTAGCCGGGTGGCGAGTGAGTCGCAGTGCGCAGGCGCGCCGTGCCTCGCGGGCGGCCGTTCTGAACGGCGCCAAAGACGATGTCGAGGCGACTGCCTGGGTGAAGTCAGCGGTCGGCACGAGCGGGCGTTGGCGCATTTGGGTCCGCTACATGCAGCACTCGCGCTGGCGTGGTCCGTTCAAACTCACGGTCTCGAGTCCGGGGCGTGATGACGTCGGGGCCAAAGTGCTCGACCTCGAGGTCGATGAGGCCACCCCGGATTGGGAGTACCGTTGGGACGCCTTCGAGGCGGATTTGGACGCCGGTCCGGTGACGTTGCGTCTGAGCAAGCACGAGCAGCGCAATTGCTCAGGTTACGTACGAAATGTGGACTGTTTCCTGCTGACCGACGATTTGGAGCTGGTTCCCGACCATATTCCGTTCGGGCCACAGACGTATGTTCGCGTCACCTTGGGCAAGGGGTACGAGCGCCCGGTCCAGATTCACGTTTTTGCGGACCATTACCGGTCGCCGTGGTACGGGCACTACCATCTCTCGAAGGGCGGCGTGTCGAAAGGCCTGGCCCCGCCCCCCGGTCAACTCCTGCGAGACGGTGAGCAGACGCCATGGTGCAACATTACGCGGATGCTGTACCAGGATTCGGGCGCGATCCTGAACCTGTCACCACGGTACACGTACCGGGAGCACGCGCCCCGTCTGCAAGCCGCGTTCGAATTCGCCACGGCTCCAGACGCGGCTTCTGTCGTCCGGACCGTGGAGGTAGACCGGGAGCCCTCGGGATTGGTCATTGTCATGCCTCCGGATCTGGCGACACCGGAGAATGCGGCGCGGCTCAAAGTCGATCGCGACGTGGCGGCTGAGACGGGGCGTCTGGCGGATGCATTTGACTGGCCGCAGATCGGGCGATTCCCTACAGCGTTCCCGTTCTTCGCGGCCGTGCGCGTAGGCGGCTACGGGCATACCGTGTCCGCGGCTGTTTCCGCACGCGAATGGCGGACCCTGGACTACTTCGGCTTCAGCAACCGTTCGAAGCCGTTCATCCACGGCGGCATCTGGCATTGCCGCGATGGTTCCTACTGTGCCCCTGATCTCGACAGAATGCGGGCGGGTGCTGCTGCCCAGGCAGACACGTTCCGCGCATCCGGACGGTCGCCCGCGGAAATTGCGTTCTGCATGCTGATGGACGAGCCGCAGGGCCAACCCAGCTCGTTTTTGGCGTCGGACCCCGCCTGCATCGAGGGTTTCCGGGCCTGGCTGAAAGCGCTTCGACTCGAACCCGCGGACCTGCTTGTGGAGAACTGGGGCGATGTGCGGCCGGTGGTCCAGTCGGACCGGGCCGCGTTTCCCGGCCTGCATTACTACACGCAGCGCTTCCGGACCCGAGCGTTGGGCGATTTCCTGGCGGCGCAACGCGCAGTGCTCGAGGAGGCGTACGGCGCAGCCTTCCCGACCCTCGTCAATTTTAGTGACGGCGCAGTCTACCAGGCGAATATGTACGCCATGGGCGTTGACTACTTCGAGTTGTTGGACTGCGACCGCCAGAACGCGATTTGGGGCGAAGACTGGGCCAATCTCGCATCGACGTACCAGTGTGCATCGTACAACATCGAGTTGATGCGGGCGGCGGCGCGAGATCGCGGACAGATGATCGGGCACTACCTGATCGCGTACGCGGGCCGAACTCCGTGGGACGTCAAGCTGAAAGGCGTGAGTGCGGTTGCACGCGGGGTGAAAGTACTCAAGAACTTCTTCTACGGACCGAGCTGGGGCAGTCATGAAGGGGGGCCGTTCTGGCAGAGCTCGGCCTGGTATTCGCGACCGGAAACGTGGCGCGCGAATGCCGAGCTTGTGCGTGAGATCGGTGCGGTCGAGGACATGCTTGTCCCGGCCAAGCCGATTCCGGCTGACGTTGCGCTGCTCTATTCTTCATCGACCGACATCTGGACCTTACGCGGGAACGGTGCCTACGGGTTCGACCGCATGCACACGTGGTTGGCCTTGGCGCACGCCCAGGTCCCGGTGGACATCGTCTCCGAACGTCAGGCCAGCGCGGGGCAGCTGCACGGTTACCGGGTCTGTTACCTGAGCGGCCCGAATCTGACCCGTCGCTCTGCGGCGGCGCTGCGTGACTGGGTCCGCGCCGGTGGCACTCTGTGGCTCACTGCCGGGGCCGGGGAGCGGGACGAGTACAACCGTCCTCTGGAGTTGCTGTCGGATATCCTTCCGGCGCGGCGGCTGGAGTTGACCGAGTTCCAGTCCCACAAATCGGCCGGCAAGTTCCTGCACACGCTGGTGGGGCGAGACACGGTGAGTGCGGGGCCGGTCACCGTCGAGGTGTTGTCGGTCCGGGAGGTCCTCGAACCGCGTGCCGGTGCGACGGTCTCGGGCCGGTACGCTGACGGCCGGGCGGCCATGGTCCGGGGCGCGTATGGTTCCGGCAGCATCACCTGCGTCGGGTTCCTGCCGGCTTTGGCCTACATCAAGGCGGCGGAATGTGCCCGAAACGCGCTTGCCGAGCCGGCTGCCGCGGACGCCGTACCGCCTGTGCCGGATGCCGTGTCCGAGTTGCTGCAGCGTTCCTACAACCCGTGGGAGTTCCCTGGTGCCGTGCGGGAATTGATTCTGCGTCCGGTTCGCCAAGCGGGGGTCGTTGCGCCGGTGACGTGCGACGTGCCGCTGATCGACGCTGTTGCCATGGACTGTAACCTTGGCGTGTTGTTGCCGTTAGCAAACTACACACTTCGGCCGCTCGATTCGGTTGGGTTCTCGCTTGCGGCACCACGTCGGACGTTGCGGGTCGAGTCGGTACACCGGGGAGAGATCCCGTTCAGCACGGAACCGGACGGCCGTATTCGGTTCGAGTTGCCGCTGGCGGCGACGGATTTCGTGAAGGTCTATCTCGCGGCGCCGTAGAGGCAAGCCGCAATGCCGGGCCGTCTCTGTCGTCCTATTCTCCCGGTTCGAGATGGACGACCTTGTACTCACGGCCGTTGGTCCGCGGATCGCTGTTGTCCGAGGTGGAGAAGATGACCGAATGGGCTCCCCAATGGCTGAAAATCCCTCCGCCTTCACGCATGATCTTGATGTGTGCCTGGCGCGGGGAGAGCGGCTTGCCGTCCTCCAGCAGGGCCAAGCGCGATCGGCCTCCCCCTTTGTCGCTCGGGGCTCCGTTGGCGAGTCTGTAGGAATAGGCAAGACTGTCGCGCCCCTTGAGCTTGCCCCATGGGCTGACCTTCGCGTTGTTCAGCACTTCCTCGAATGCCGGCGGAGGGCCGCTGTTCAGCTTCGCAGTGTAGACGCCTGACTCGTCCATGCCGCTTGCTCTGAGGGCAGACAACGCGTAAGGCAGAGAGCAAAGCCGGCGGATGTTGGCAATGTAAATGTTGTTGATCTGCCACTTGCGCGCCACACCCAGCATCTCCTCGAAATCCGTCGCTCGGAGCACGCTCAGGAAGTCCGACGGGACCTCTTCCTGTCGAGGCGTATAGCTGCGTGACGGCTGCAGGAGCGAAGCCGTCATCAAGGCATAGCGTTGGTCACCTGTCGCATGGAAGGCCAGTGATGTGAGGATGAGCGTCAAGTATCCGGAATCCTCCCATGTCGTCAGGTACTGCTGCTCTCGCCCGTCCATGGCTTTGACGATGGCATCGCGTAACCGGGCCGCGTCGTCAGGCGGCGCTGAATAGAGGTAGTGCACGAAGCTGACGCTGGTATTTGAGACGAACCGGAAATGCGACTTGGTGACGAACGGCCACTGACGATCAGCCGGTACGTTCAGTTCCGCCGCCATCAGTTTGTCCGCCTTCGCTTTCATGGCGGGGTCTCCCGTGATCTCCCACATGCGGATGAGCCCGCCGATGCGATCCTCGTTCTCGCTCACAATGCCGTTTGTGTGATACTTGGCATACTCCTGCGCCACTTCCAGTGCGCGCTCATCGCCGGTGAGCAGGTAGTAGTCGATGGCACCGTGAGTTGCGGTACCGTAGCCGCGCACACCATTGCCCCAGTGCTGCTGATCGTGCCGATGCCCGCCTCCCACGTAGCCTGGCTCCGCGGCGCAGTGGTGGCAGGTGTCCACATCCATCACGTGCCGCGCCATCGCTTCAGCCATCAGGAACGTCTCATAGTCGCCGCTACGCAAGTACTGAATGAACAGCGAGTTGGTCAGAGTCCCGTCATTGCAGAGCCAACCCACGTATCCGCGGCTACACCAGCCTTTGTCGCAGACATAGCCGTAATGACTCCGAGTACCGTAGCCGTGGAAAAACGTGTCACCGTAGTCGATCATGCCGTCCCAATGGAAGGTGCGCTGGTTCTTGCGGATCCACTCTGTGATCACGTTCTGAACACCTTCGAAATGCGGATAGGCAATTGCATCGACCGGCGCGAACGGTCCAAAAGCGTGAGTGGAGGCGTAATACTCAGGCGTACACTGCAGAAGAAGTGGCGCGTTGAGCGCCCCGGTCATCTCGCCGCCAGCGTCCTCTGCAGGCGGCCCGATGCGGAGCAGAAGCTCATGCGTCGCGGCAACACCCTCGCCACCATACGGCCACAGACTCAGGTCATAGTGGTAGATGTTGTCGACCTCGTCACTGCGGCGGCGCAAGTCCAGCACTTTCCCGCCGTGCTCCGGCCAGAGATAGAAGGTCACGCCGTCGCGCGAGGCCATGAGTTCCTTGGGATGCATCTGCCAGAAGTTGCGTACGGCCAGGTGTGTCGAACTGCCCGTGTCGGCAACGCGGGCCCAGCCGGATGCCTCAGCGCCTTGCGCGATGGTTGCTGTCCCGGAGACAACCGAATAGCGAACCGTCTTGTCCGTGGTGTAAGGAGCGAGATGGTAGATCTTCGTCGACCCGACTTCGAAAAGGCTGACCTTCTCGTCGGCGCCAAGGCTGCCCCCATGGCGCTGCTCGCCGCCAAGCGCCCACAAAGCTGCTCCTTCGTGCACACGCGGGAAACGAATGTACATCGCTCGGATGAAATCCTCCTTCGGGTTCCCGGCGTAAACGAACGTCGGCAGGATCCGGATCTCACGAGAGCCCGCGCACACGTGCGCTCGGATTACGTACTGGATCAGCCTGCGTCCCTCATCGTTGACGAGCCAGCCGCTCAACTTCACCACGGCGCGCAGGTCGCTCGCGTGCTCCACTACTACGCGATAGTCCCCAGATGGGGCTGCGGAGAAGCGCTCCCTTGCCGTACCGGCCGCATCGCGCAGCCAATTCTCTTCCTCCGGTGGCCCGGGTGGCGTGTGCTCGACCTCGCAGACAAACTCACCCACGCCGCCGATAGCCTCGGCCTCCGCCTGCCCATCGCCGTCAAGGTCCACCCAAGCCGCGGACGGCAGACCGAACGACGCCTTTGAGAAAGCGAATCGCGCCGCGCCGCTGGACACCGTGATGGCAGCATCCGTCTCCGTCACACTCACGGTGTTCACCAACTGCGCCGCCTCACCATCGACCCGAAGTCGCAGAGACACGGCACCCCTCGCTGGAACATCAACCAATGTGTCCACAAGCAACCACTTGACGCTGCCGTCGTGCCACCGGGCAGTAGGACGTACCCGGCAAGGTACACTCACGCCGGTATCCGTCTGCAAGACGACACGGCCACAGTCTCTGAGCTGCCCCAGGCAGAAAGGAACGCCGCCGCGTACAGCGGTTTGCTCCCGCGATCGGCCCGAGTAATCGCGAACCGTCAGTCGCACTTCATTCTGAGCAACCGCAACCCCGGCCAGCAACATGGAGGACATCACGCTTGCCGATGCAACGCTACATCTCATATCACACTACTCCTCATCGACAACGGCCCGCCGGCAAAGCGGGCGACGACGTTCAGCGAATCGAGTCCCAGGAAGAGATGGTACCAGCTCTATTATTTGAGGTTATCCGCGAGCTAAACCCAGAACGTATGACTGCCCCCAACCCCACGGTACTCTATCATCGCAGTTTCCCCAGTTTTCATCCCCGCAAATCGGGTTCATCGGGCTCTGGCGTGAGCGGGATGGGCGGTGGCGTGGTTTCTCGCCAATGTCCCTCCAATTCGTCGTGTTCGGTCCGGATGCGCAGAGATTCCGGTTGCCAGCGCTCTCTGGTGATGTCGTCGGGGAACGGAAACGGGGGCGTTTCGCTCAGGTTCCAGATGAGAGCCAGGTCGATGATCGAGCACATCCAGCCGGTTTCGACGGCAAAGGGCCCCCAACCCCAGTCGCCGGCCTCGCCATAGTACTCGCCCTTGCGCGTATCGTAGCTGCGCATCCAGGCACCGTCGAGCAACGGATCGCCCATATCGCGCACTTGAATTCGGGCCAGAAAATCGAGAAGCCTGCCGCAGGCGCCGACCACGTTGTGATCGCCGGGAATGAACCAGCGTGCAAGGCTGAAGGCCAGGGCCAGGAAGCTGCTGCCGTAGAGCTGGTCGCAAATCAAATCTTCATCAACCTGAAAGAGCGAGGATTCGAACGTGCCGTAGCGGGCGTTTTCCCGAACGCGGCCGTAACGTTGCCCGGGGCGATCGAACTCCGGGATGGCACCGGACGGCAACTGGCGCTCGAGGAACGGTTCGAGGAGGTCCCGGGCCTCTCGAGTCCACCTTTCGTCACCGGAACCGGCGCCGACAAAAAGCAGCGCGATGACGAGCTTGGCGGTGTCATCGCTCTCGCCGTGCTGGAACATGATATCCTCAGGCCAGGTGGTGAGATAGTCCTCAATGCCCGGCGTACAGCAGTCGACAAAGTCCCGCCGTCCTGTAATCCACGAGGCCAATCCCATCAATGCCATTGAAGGGGCTTCGTAGTGAGGGCTGCGATACTGCGGCTTGGTGACGTTTTCTTCCCGGAAGCCGCGACGACCGTCCATGTCGTCGAAGTAGGGGCGATCGATGCGGGTACGGCGGTGTCCGTTTCGCCCCCAGGTGGCGCGAGTCGCTTCCGCGGTATGCAGTCCGCTCTCCAGGGCCTTGTCGTCCGCGTCCATAAGCCCCTTGACGAGAGACAGCAGACCGGCCCACCCCCCGTCATCCGAGTAGAACACCTCCGAGGCATAGCCGTGCCGAAACCAGCGCCAGAAGCCATTGCGAATGCTGGAATCGCGGAACTGGAAGTTCTCGCGTGTGAAGCGGAACAGGTTGTCGCCAACGGCTGCGAAGTCCGCGGATTGCAGCACGTTGCCGGCCGCTTTGAAGGCAAGGGCCGACTGAAGGTTGCAGTCCGTGCGCTCGTTGGGCTTTCCCTCGTGGCTGCACGGCTTCTGACGACCCTCGATATCGACAAGGCCCTGAAGCCCTTCCAGAACGCCGGCCCCGCCGTCGGGAGCAATCAGCATTCCGGCCTCACGGTACCACTCAAGGTTGGTGGTAACGGTTCGGGCATGGAACGTCGTGCGCGGGCAAATCGAGAGGGGCAGGACGCGTTGTATCGAGTTCTCGCCACGCGTTGCCGTGACGGTGATCCGGTGCTCTCCGGAAGGTAGTGATAGGGGTATGTCCAGGCATCCGGAGGCGGGGATGGCGGCGGCGTGTTCCACCCCAGCAGCGGCGATGCGGATCTCGACTTCGGGACAGGCCGTGACCTGGAGCGTGACAGGTTGATCGATGTCGGCCCAGACCGACGGCTGCAGGGTGGCGTGGAGCTGAATCTGCCGGGAGAACATGTCTGCTCGGGACGCGTGCGGCGTCAGATACTGGAGAATGCCTGCCAGGAGCTGTTCCCAGTGCCGAGAGGGTCCATAGCGACGACGGTAAAAATCCCCGATGACAGTGGCGCTCCACAGGAGCACGCCATTGTTCTCGAAGGCCCATTCAGCCAGCGCCGGCCGAGTGGTTTCGGGCAACCCGTAGAGCGCATTGTCGACGCCTGCGACGCGTGCCAATTCCAGAAGACGTGCATCCGGCGGCGGCGCGCCCGACGCGTCGACCATCACGGCTCGGTGCGCGTCGAGCAGCACGAGGGGAGTCAATGCGCGAGTGACGCCATGATCGTTGCGCCTGACAACCAGGCGCTCATAGTCGGCGGGACGGACGTCCGGTACGGCAACAGCGAACGGATGAACGAACTCGCAGAGAACACGCGCGCCGGCATCCAGGCGGCGGCGCAGTTCCGCGCTGTCGCTCGACGCCACGGGCACGTATTTCGGATAACCCGGAGCCGGCACCCAGACGGATGCGCCAGCGGGGACATCGGCAAGTGTCTTTGCCGGTCGTAGGTCAACTCCGCGGTTCGTCGCCAAGTCGGCGAGTTCGGATGGGACGGACGATCCAAGGTAAGCAATCATGAAAGAGCATCCTCTCCGAGGGCGACAGCCGCACGGCAAAACGGGATTCGGGGGCGGTCATCCGATATTCTCTCTTCGTATGCACAAGCCAACCGGATGACTGCCCCCACGTGCACTGCAGCAGATTCACACAGACAAGGATAAGCTGCTGGCAACGGCTCGGATTTCAAATCTACGCGGAACTCCAGCCCTCGTGTGTGCCTTCACCGCAGTTGAGCACGAACGGGCTGGATGCGGATGCCCCTTCGGGAGCACCGCATCGTCGCGTGCCGGCGGTCGGGGCTTGCCCTGCTGAAGAGAAGGGACGACGCGCCCTCCAGAGCCCTGAGCCCAGTCGACGCAAGTTACACACTCTGATATGACTGGCGCACTTCGCACCGGAGGCCGGGCTCGTTTGTAACTTCACCGCAGTTGAGCACAAGTTCTCCGATGGAGAGCGGCGGTCCCCGCCGTAGTCGCACGTATGCCAAACGGTCGGGACGACCGCTCTCCAGAAGACGGCCAGTTACACACTTTGATATGACTGGCGCACCCGCGCCGGAGGCTGGGCTCGTGTGTAGCTCCGCCACGCTTGAGCACAGAACACGGACTTACACGGACCCAACAACCGTTGGAGGCGCTGACGTGACACTTGCGCGCCTACGTCGTGTGGGCTAGACTCCAGTACGTTTCCGTGCGTGCCTCCTTGTACAGTTCTGGTCGGTTCACACATGAAGAGAGCGTCCTTCGACTCCCGCAGGTGCCAAGCTCTGTGAGTCCCCCGGTTGCTTTCCTGCCGGAACAACGCAGATCAAAGATAGGAATACCGCCAATGAGCCCACTCACAATCATAGCGATGGGAGTCTTGCTGCTTGTGACAACTCAAGCGCACGCCGCCGACAGCACAAAAGGCCCCGCCTCCCCGAAACCAACTGGAAAATCCGCCCTGCGAACAGGCTTTGCGGAAGAAGTCATCAATCCGGAAAAGGGCGTTCTGCTGGCCGGCCAATTCGCGAGACGCCCCAACAAGGGGGTCCGTGACGACTTGTGCGTGAAGACTGTTCTCTTCCAGGACGGTGACAACATCGGCGGAATTGTGAGTTTCGACCTCCTCTTCGTCAATAGAGGCTTCATAGCCGACATACGAGAGCGCCTTGCCGGAGAGAAACTGAGCTTCGGAAATGATCTGATCTTCTGCGCGACACACGTACACACCGGACCTGGCATACCAGGCCCCAAACGGACGGCCGAGGAAATCAACGAGATCAAAGCCAAACTGAGGGCCACAATCGAGGCGATGGCGGACGATGATCCAAAGAAGGAAGGACATAAGAAGTGGCTCACCTTCATAGAATCGAGAGAAGAGGAAGGCAAGAACCGCCAGGACTATCGGAAGTACCTCATTGACCAAACGGTAACGTCAATCAAGAACGCCTATGCAGACCTTGGCGAATCATCGCTCACGCACGGATCTGTCATGAGCAATCCGTTTGCTTTCAACAGACGCTACTGGATGAAGAACGGGACCGTCCGAACAAACCCCGGAAAACTCAACCCGAACATCGTCAAGCCCGAAGGGCCGGTTGACAAGGAAATAGGCATCCTGGCGGTAAAGAAGAACGGTAGAGTCACATTGGTCATCGCGAATATCGCGAATCATGCCGACTCCACAGGCGGGCACATGGTTTGCGCTGGCTGGCCGGGCAGGCTGGAAGCAGGGATTCAGAAGCAAATGGGCTACGATGTCCCTGTGATGACCGTCATCGCGCCGTCCGGCAACATCAACCACTACGACGTAGCCAAAGAGGGCGGGTACTCAGCCTACCGGGAAATAGGCCAAGGCTACGCGGACATCGTCATGAAGGGAATGGAATCGCTGGAGGAGCTGGAAGGGAGTTTCGACGCAAAGAACCAGACAGTCGAGATCATCGGTCGCGAGATATCCGACAAGGAAGCTGAAAACGCCAAGAAGACGGTGGAAAGGCTCAAAGACAAGAAGAACAGCCCCCAGCGAATTCTCGCGGCGGAACTCCTGAGGTTCCAGAAGAACAACGCTGGGAAGATCCGCGAGTTTGAGTTGGTCACACTCAGATTCGGGAAGGACCTGGCAATAACGTCGCTGCCCGGAGAACCATTCACCGAAGTCGGGATAGCCATCAAGAAGGCTTCACCGTTCCGGAAGACATTCGTCGTCGCCCACGCAATGGGCATTGCCGGGTACATCCCGATGAAGGAGTGCTTTGGGCGCGGAGGCTATGAACTGCAGCCGCGGCCAATGGGAGGATGCGCCCCCGACACAGCCCAAATGCTGATAGAGAAGTCCCTGGAGTCTCTGAAGTAGCCAAACGCCTTCTTCTGGGCACCAAAACTCAGGGAGTTGAGCTGAACGGGCTGTAAAGTTGAACGCCCGTTTTCGTGGCTCGATAGTACGCCGCACGGCCCCCGGGCGGCAACCGGGAAGATGGCGGCTGGGGGCCATCCGCCGTACAAGCCACAGACATCTGCACGGGGCCTCTCACTTTACAGTTCCCCTGAGCTCTGGGGCACCCGGCCCGCAGGCCCCGAACATGCCTGCTATAAGCATATTAGAAAACTCGTTGTCTGTCATGGTGCGTTCATAGGCAAGCCGGGCTTGCCATGGGCATCTGGAGGTCCTGTCGTGACATCTGCCAAGCGTTTCGTGGGAGGGCTGATTATGACGTTGGGCGTCGCGAGCGCTGCCGCGCGAGAGATTGTTCTGCAGGAACGCCTGAAGCAGCAGTGGACGAATGAGTTAGTGACGGTCGCGTTCGAAGCGGGAGAGGGCCAGTGCCACCGGGACTCGATTCGCCTTACCGGTCCGAGGGGGCCGGTGCCTGTGCAGGTGAGCGACCCGACATTCTGGCCTGGGAGCAAGACGTTCGTGAGGACCGCAAAGCTGTCCTTCATCGTCGACTTGGCGCCGCTGGCCAGGGACGTGTACACGGTGTCCTACGACACCCGCCCTGACGAGACCGAACAGCCGCCGACCGATTTGACGACAACCCGTGCGGAGGGATCCGTAGAGTTTGCCACGAGCCAGTTCGCCGTCCGTTTACTCGCGGGCACGAAGCAGTACGGCACGCCAATCAACTCGACCGAAGCGCCCGGCCCGGTCGTCGGGATGCGTCTGGGCGTTCGACCGAGTGCAGCTCAGGCAGACGGCACGTGGTTCGGGGGAAGCCGGATGACCGGGCCGAGCAAGATCAGCGCATGGTCCGCCGAGGTGACCGACAACGGGCCGCTGTTCGCGCGCGCGATGATCCGCTACACCTACGCCCACGGCAACACGATGGACTTGACCGTGCAGGTAGTCGCCGGCGACAACACGATGCGCATGGAAACGCTTGTCGCGAACGACCAACCCCGTGACGGCTTCGACCTTGTCCTGAGCCGCAACCTGCCCCCGCTGCTATTCCAGGTGCAGGACGAAAGGCGCAAGGACCGGCCCTGCTTCATGGACACGCCGAAAGGGACGCAGCCGCTGAAGTGGGCCGAGATCCCGCTGACCGATTATGTCGTTCCCGACGAGATGACGTGGTGTCCGGTCGGAAATCTCCCCGGCCTGGTGACGTCGCTCACGCCGTGGGAGGACTGGTTCGGCACCTTCACGCAAACACGGATCCGGCTGAAGCTGGAGGGAACGAAGCGCGAGCTTCAGCTCCGCAGTCTGGATGCCGGAGCGTGGGTAGAACCGCGCGAGATCGAGGCGGTCTTCGACCCGAGTCTGGACGCCGATCCGCGCAGAGGCATCTGGGTCGGATGGAACGCCAAGTGCATGCCGATCCTCCGCGGCGAGTCCGGTGAGGTCTACGCGCAGGTCAACGCCGCCCAGGGCGTGCGCAAGTGGACGGTCAGCGACTGCCTGTCCGTGCCGGGTGCGGCCGCTCTGTACAACCACCACGGGTACGAGCCGGAGAGTACATTTCCTCCCGAGACACGGCCGCTGGTGGGCCGTGAACTGAACAAGGTCAAGGACTACGTGTTGGACTGGGAGGGAGATGCGGGTAAGCATCCGCGTCTGTATGTCAGCCGTGCAGACCTGGAATCGCTCTGGGAACGCGGAGATGCGGACCCCGAAGTCCTGGAGCCACTGCTGAAACGGGGGACCGCACGCTCCGTCGACCGGCTTGCATACATGCCTAACACGAGCTACTCCTGCGCTCTGGGCGCATACCTGCTGACCGGCTCATCGGAGATTGCCGAGCAGACCCTCCTACTGGCGCGGACACACAAGACTCTCACCTACGATATCTGGGGAATTCAGTTCGGCAGCGCGGGGAAGGCGCCCACACTGTACGACGGAATCGTCGACAGTCCGGCGATTCCGGATGAGGAACGTCCGCTTCTGCGTGCGCGCATGGCCTACTTCGCGTATCGGCTGATGGAAGCGCGGGTCTGGTCGGCCGAGCGCGGCTATTGCTCCGGCAATGCGAACATGACGGTCACCTGGGAGATCCCACGGGGCATCGTGGCCTGCACGATCGCCGAGCATCCGATGGCCAGGACGTGGTACCGGAAGGCTGAGCGCATCATGGAGCTGTTCCTCGACCGGATGGTCGGGCCGGCCGGCGAGTGGCCCGAGGCCATGAGCCACCACGGACGCACGAGCATCAACATGCTGCTGGCCTTCGCGGTTGCTTCCACGAACAGCGGTCTCCATGACTACATGAACGATCCGCGCATGAAACGCCTGATCCTGTATTGGGCAAAGCTGACCATGCCACGTGACCCGCGCACGCGCGGCCATTACCAGTTGACCGCGCCGGATATCCGACACTTCCCCTCGATGGGGCGCGACAGCTTGAGTGTGCCCGGAGGCACGACCGGTGTCATGGCCCGGATGACGCGAGCGACGGATCCGGAGTACTCGGCCCACCTGCAGTGGTCCTGGCTGGAAGAGGGGGCCAACACTCGCCTCAGCCACATGGGCGGATTTGCCTACGTGGCTTGCGACAAGCACGTGCCGGCGAGGGTACCCGACTGGCCGTCCGAGGTCTTCCCGCGTGCGGGGGCAGTGCTGCGTCACGGGCTCGGCACGGCGAACGAGCATCAGGTGATCCTGTACAGCGGGGACCACAGCCATGCCTTCTATCCCGGGCACACGGGCGGGGTCGCCTCGATCTTCGCCTACGGTACGCCGGTGGCGGGTCTCTTCCCCGGTGGCTACGAATACCAGGAGGGCTACCTGACCAATCACGTGGACCTTGCCCGAAGCCTGGAAAGTGTCCCCGAACGTACCGCGCGCAATGGGTATGTCGGCACGCCGACGGGGGCCCATATGTGGAGTTGGCAGGCAGGACAGACAGCGCGCTTCGGCGAACGCGGCGGGTTGGCCAACGTTAGTGCGTTCTCGACGCTGCCGCGCCAGGACTACGCAGCCATCGATGTGGCGCGACATCATCCGCGCGGGGGAAGGGGCAACTGGAAAACCGACCTGCCGCAATGGCCGGTCGTGGCGAAACAGGGCAAGCCGCCGGTTGATGTACGGCGCCAGACGCTCTTCCTGAAGGACAACGATCCCGCGGAACCTGCGTACTTGCTGATCCGCGACACCGTCAAGGGCCCCCAAGGCGGGCAGCCGACCATGTGGCAGATGTGGACGGTCTCTGACACGGTCGACGTGCCGGCCAAGGCACAGGCCGCCGCCGCGCTCGCCAAGGAGCAGCGGCACAAAATCCTGCCTGCCCGTCGGCTGAAAGGCGACCGCTTCACCGCCATCGGGCAGCTCGGCACCGACGTGGAATACTACATCGCATCGCCGGCGGACGGGGAAAGCACCCCCCGGCACACGCTGCGCTGGGGCACGAATATGTTCGACTGGGCGAACAAGCTCGGCACGCTCGAATACCAGGATCTACTGCACCTGCAGATGCCGGACAACGGCGTCTATTACGTGGCCTTCTTCCCACGCAAACAGGCCGCTCCCGTCCCGACCTTCAGTACACTTGGCCACGGCATGATCATCAAGGTCAGCGGCGACTTCGGCGTCGACTACGGCTTCCTCTCCGCGCTGGACGCCACGGCCTCTGGCGAGGGCGCGAGCTTCCGCGGCACGGCCGCGTCGGTCCAAGACCGCAACAACGAGCGTGTGCTGTCGCTCGGCGCGGCAGGAGAAGTGAGCTACGGAGAACACGGCTTAGCTGCCAACTTCCCAGCCGCGCTATGGGTGGACGAGCGGAAGCTGACCGTCCGGTTCCCCGCCGGCATCCAGCCACCGGCGTTCGAGCTCATGAAGCCCTTCCCCGGCGGCACGGTAAAGGTGATAACCCCCGGCAAATGGGCCCTGCCGGAACCAGCCCCGGGCGTAGAACTCGCCGTGACCGAAGGAGGCCTCTCCCTGAAGGTCCCGGCCGGACACCGGATGGTGACAGTGGTCCGGCAAGACTGAAACAGATAGGAAATTGCTTTCCGGGTGCGGGGAAGAAGGTAGCGGCGAGAGGGTGTGAAGGCAAGAATTGGGGCGAGGATTATGGGGCGAGAAGGCTGTCACAGAGCCGCTCGAGTCCGGCGGTGTCGCCCGCAGCGAGTGCCACACTCTTATCCACAGAGAATCCCGAGTGCTAGTGGTGAATGGCTGAAGCTGGATCCCGGCGGCCACGGGCTTGCCCCGTGGGGCCATCCCGGAAGCTCCTTCCCTGTGGGGCGGTAGCTCCTCGCTCCCTGGGCCGGCCTCATTGAGGCAGGCCCTACTTTACTCAGGGCTGGTGTCACTGACGTACTCCTTGCTGCTGCGGAAAGGCGGCGGGATCGAGCCCGATCGGCTTGCCGTCGGCGGCTTTGACGCACTGGGGATTGGTCGCGAAGAACTGGTCGAACAGCGCGATGATCGGCTTGCGGCCGGGCCCGTAGTTCATCTCCTGCGTCACGAAGTTGTGCGGGCGTCCGGTCATGTCGCCCTCGTAGATCTCGTATTTCTCGATGATCGGCATGCCGGGATTCGCGAAGAACGACGTCAGCCCCTGTCCGGTGAGTTCACGGAACTGCGCAAACGTGAGCTTTTCGCGCTGCCGCTTCTTCTGGTAGAGCCGTTTCTCGGACTCCGGAAAACGTGTGAAGTAACAGTTGTACTCGTCCACAACGCATTCCAGGCTGCCGCAGGAAACGAGCGCGTTCATGCGCTTCTTCGGGACTTGGTCGCAGATGATGTTGTGCGAGAGCGTGAACGGCTGGTCCGGTCCGTTGCTGGTGCTGAGGCAACTCACCATGTTGCCGTAGAAGACATTGTGCCGCAGGACCGTGTCGGGACTCGCGTAGCAGATCAGCTCACTCCACGCGTTGCGGAACACGCAGTTCTCGATTGTCAGGTTCCGGGTCGCCTTCGCGATCACGTGCTGCAGCGGACACCCGGGACGCCCGTCGATGATGCAGCGCCGGATCGTGTGGTTTGCGCCGCGGACGATGTTGACACAGCCGGACAGATCCGGCGTCGTACGTGCGTAGTTCGCGATGTAGAAGCCGTCGAGCGTGATCCAGCTCTTGTAGAGCAGCTCGAAGGCGCTTTTGATGAGGCCGTCGCCCTCAAGGACCACACGGCCGGGAGTCGCGGCGCGGAAGACGATCGGGCGCCCGTCGTCGCCGGTCGCGCGGACTACGACGTTCTCCCGGTACGTGCCGTCGTGCACGATGACTGTGTCGCCTGGCTGCACCAGCGCCGCGGCGTGCGCGATGTGGCGCCATGCCGCGGCCCGAGTCAGCCCATCGTTGTCGTCCCGGCCGTCCGTGGCGACGTGGTAGGTCTGCGCCGGCGGATCCTGTGCGGGTGTAGTGAACTCGATGACCTGCGACCGGATTCTCGCGGACTTCGCACGGTCGGCATCGGGATGCTCCGGCGCGTTGGTGAAGACCGTCTCAAATGGACTCTCGACCACGGCCTGTGCGCTGTAGGTGCTCGCGGGTTCGAGCCCGGTCAGGCTGAAGCGGTGCCTGAGGCTGCAGCTGTATTCGAACAGGTAGTCGAGCGGCATTTCGAGCACGTTCCCGCGTTGTGTGCCGCGGCCCCAGTGCAGCGCGGGAACCGCGCGTGCGCCCGGGCTCACGAACTCGATATCGGCGGTCGTCGTCGTCACGCGCGCCGCAAAGTCGCGGACCTCGGCGGCGCTGGCGCGGCGTGTGCGCTCGTACGGCCCGATCGGCATGGCCCGCGGCCCGCGGCCGTCGAATGCATGCGCATTGCGCAGCTGGTAGTTGCCCTGTGCCGCCTCCAGAAACGCGGGTTTCACGTGCCGGGAGTGTGTGTCCAGTGCGTGGCTGGCCTGCCACTTTGCCAAGGGCAGCGTGCGTTCGCCATCCGGCAGCGTTGTTTGCGCCGTGACGCAGCGGTCCGTGCGGTCGTACGCGTTGTGGTTCGACCAGAGCGTACCGAGGGACTCGTCGTCGAGCCGCAGTGCGGTGTCGCGGTTCGCGGCGAAGATATTCGCGGTCACCGTGGCCTGACCGCATGAACGTAGATCCAGGCCGCAGTTGCTGCCCGTCAGAGTGCAGTGTGTGATCGTCAGTCGTTCCACACCGTCACCCCGGATACCCGCCTTCGCGGAGTCCGCAATGACGCAATTCGCGATTCGGATGCTGCGGCCGAAGCGCACACTGATGCCGGCGCCCGTTGAGCGCAGCACGGTCAGACCTTCCACCCTCACGTACGACTTGCCGTCGAGGATGATACCGTTGACCAGCGCCTGACCGCGTCCCCGGCGGCGGAAGACCAACGCCTTCTCGGGTGTGCCTGTGTGCGCCGGTTCGAGCACGGCATCATAGCGCCCCGGCAGGATGTAGACCGTCTGGCCGGCCATCGCGGTCCGGGCAGCCTTCTCGAGCGTTCGCCAGGCCTGCCGCACCGACGTGCCGGCGGCTGCGTCGTCGCCGTCGGGACGGACGAAAAGGACCTCGTCCCGGTAAGGCCGCGGCGCGCGCCCGGTCCCGCGGAACTCGGAATCCGACTGCAGACGGTAGTCAAGGTGCAGCGGGTCGGCGAAATGCCGGGCCGGCTCGAAATCCGGCAGCTCGCTCGTGAGCAGGTTCGCCGCCACTGCCGCTGTGACGACCGCGCCCTGCGGGCCGCTGCCATAGCCGGTGAGATTCCGCTCAATGACGTTGTCCGCGCCGTAGTTGTTGATGACCTGGCAGACATTGCCGGCAATGCGGTTCCGGATGCTGAAGTTGCCTTTCTCCCAGATGTCGCCTGTGAGCAGGGCAACATTGTTCTCGATGACGCAGTTCTCGATGACGCCGGAGTAGAAGCGAATGCCTCTGCTGGACATGAACGCAACGCAGTCGCGTATGACTGAGTTCCGTACCGTCTCACGGCAGACGATGGCGGCGGCACTGCCGCCGCCATCGTCATTGCCGTAACTCGTGCAGCGCTCGACCACGCACGCGTCGGCGCCGTCCTGGCGCAGTGCCGTCTCGCGGTGCCGCGACTTCCCCTTCAGACCGATGATCGCGATGCCCGTCGCGTTCAGGAACGTGGTGCAACGGCGAATGGTGCAGTGCTTCGCACGCGCGATGCCGATCCCCAGACCCGTCCGCCGAGTCGAGCCCGGTTGCGCCCGCACGAAGCCGCAGGCTGCGAGTCCATCGATCAGCACATTCCGGATCGTGCTGCTCTCGTCTGTCGGGCGCAGGAGGAGACCGTGCTCGCCCGCAACGCCGGCTTGCGCCAGGGCGTGCCGGTCGGGTGCTGTTGCACCTGAAGTGTGCAGGTACAGCCGGCCCGCCTTCACGTCGTGGAAGTAGGTCGCAGGCATACCGTCAACAGCAGCCGCTGACGGCGCCGCGGCATAGTGCTTCAGGGTGTCGCGCTCGAGAATGCCGTGGACCGGGGCGGCAACCGTCGCCACATAAGTGTATTGCAGGCCCGGTGCGCGTGCGAACTCCGCACGCAAGGGCGTGTCGCCGCGAATGAGCGCCGTGCCCGGACGCGCGGCGCGGATGGTGATCGCCGCGTCAGCGGCGCCCGAGACGGCGGCGACGACGGACTCGAAGTATTCGCCCGGGCAGACAGTGAGCGTATCGCCCGGCTTCAGCACCGAGACGCCTTTGCCCACGGTGCGGAATGCGTGTGCGGTGTCCCGCCCCGTGTCCGCGTCGTCACCGCGTGGGGACACGAAATACTCGCTGCCGTACAGCGACGATGCCCCCAGGAGGAGCAACCAAGCCAGGACGGCGCCGTGTTTTCTCAGGGCCAGTGCTGCTGTCACGGTCAGTGTTCCTCATCACGTGCTCGATCCGACGCCAACATAGGCGAGCAACCGTCTCGCGCCAACCCGGGGTGCGCCGGCCGGCGAGGCGGTTTGTCCGGTAGCGGCTTCACCGGGATCCAGCGGCCGGCAAAGACGGAGTTCCGGGAGTTTGACAGGCGCCGGCGCGCGTGGCAGTTTCGGATCGTGCATCGCCCGCTGCTAGTGGCGGCGGGTGGGAGTTCCGAGCCCCCTGCGGGTGGAGTCTTGGATGGGCAGTTGTTCCGGGGGGGCGCAAGTGCATACTGAAGTATGTGTTTGGCCCCGCCGGAATGGCTGGCCGCCGAGAATCCCCCGCCCGAAGGGTTGTTTGTCTTGCGGTAGCTGACATAGTCCGTCACACCATGTCGGTTGAGAAAGAATCCCGGCCCTGCGGGCTCGCCACTCGCGCCCGACGCCACTAGCTTCAGCCTGGGGCATGCACCAAAGGGATGTCCGCCTGGAAGGAGTAGACTCTTGGCAACGGTTACTGCCGCCTCGACTCTTGCGTTCTCGCTCTCGCCACTGGACGTGGCGTTGGCGCACATCGCCGCCTACGGCTTCCCGAAGGTGGAGCTATCCGACCAGATAACACACAGCCAGCACTATGGCACCGATTCGGTTGACCCGCTGGCGGTCAAGCGCTGCCTGGACCGGTATTCCCTGGAGCCCGTTGCCGTCAACGCCTGCATGTCCGGTGTTCGCGACACCGGCAGATGGGCGCAGCCGGAAATCCCTGTTGAGCAACAATCAGGCTCGGAGACTGAGGAGATTCGAGAGGCGAAGAAGAAGGTTGTCTTCCTCAAGCTCCACGACAGCGAGCAGGCGGCCTTCTACATCGAGCGGGGGCGACGGCTGATAGACAAGGCCAAAGTGACGGGAATACCAAAGGTCTGTCTCCAGGCAGGACGGAGGAAACAGATCGAGTGCGTGGACGACGAGCTGAAAGCGGCTGCCGAAGTAATCGATGGCCTGGCCGTCTACGCGAAGAGCTGCGGGATCAAGATCCTGATGGAGATGCCGCACGTCTGGGACCTGTATTACGACGTCGAGAAGTCCAAGCGGATGCTTTCACTCCTGCGGTCTGACAATATCGGCGTCCTCATTGACGCGACCCATTGGCATACCAGCGGCTACGACATTGACGACTACGTGAGATTCCTGGGCGATCGGCTTTGGCACATCCACCTGCGGGATGCAGCCGGCCGGGACACGCCGGACGGGGACTACAAACTGGAGAAGACGCCGGGCAGGGGAGAGGTGGATTTCGGCCTCCTCGGCGAGACGCTGGACGAGTACGGCTACCAGGGCGAAGTCACGCTGGAGACGGAGTACAAGAACTACAGCAGTCCGGAAGAGGTGGACGCAGAAAATCGCTTCGCGCTGGCTCATCTCAAGAGCGTCGGCTGGGATATCGGGGTTTCTCCTTAAACGCCAAACCATCCGGACCTGAGTGTCCGGCAGCAAGAAGAAAGTCCCGGGAAGGCTATGGTCTTCTGTCGAAGTGGTTGCCGAACTTGAGCGTGTGAGGGACAATATCCGCTCGCCCCAAGAGCGCGCTGCCCCCCACGAGTGGGAAGATGCAGTCGCTAACACGCTTGGCAGCCCAGAGCATCTGGCGTATCCATGCCACAATCGGCACAATCGGGTCAGTCAGGCCGAAACTGTTGGCTCTCGATGAGTCAATATCGCTAGTTCCGGGAACGCTCCGGAATAGTCTTCAGGAGAGAAGAATGCGCGGACGTTTCGATCAGCGACACATCCAGGATGTGCTACAGACTGGGATTGCCTGATCGGGCCAACCGAAGAAAGGGAGTCCCGCCCCATGATGTCCCCGTTCTGGGAGCGATGCACTACTGGCGCCAAGGCCCAGAAGAGCGCACTGGTCCACGCGGACGCGCCTGTGGTCCTGATTCGTGAGTCTGGGGAGATCAGCCACAACGACCGGCAGGCGGGGGCGTAGGGCATGCCGCAGCGCCTCACCACCGTCACGGGATCCATTCCCCGCAGGCTAGCCGTGCTGCCCTGGATCGCCGCCGTGCTGGTCGGGCCCCCGAGCATCACGGCACTGGGCGCGCCCGAACCGGTCGCCTGCATCCAGGTGCAGGCCGACCGCCTGGCCATGCATACCCGGCCGGGCTGCTATTACGAACAGCGGCTCGCATCTGGGTTCACCCGGCCCGCCAACGGGCATCACGTGCTGCACCTCGATCTACCGGGCCGCAATTTCCTGCCCCCTGAACTCACCACGCCCGGTTCAGCGGCCGCTGCTTTGGCAACCCCGGAGCTGGGGCAGCTCGGTTCAGGTTGCCCGGCGGGGGACAAGACGCTGGTGCTGGGACCGAACACCGTGTGGCAGAGCCCGGCCGTGCCCGTCACACACACATTCCAGATGAGCCAACGGTTCGGACTGATCTTCAGCGTATACGCGCGCGCCGTGGAGGCCAATGACGGAATCCCCATGACGCTGGGTGTCGTTTGGCAACCCGAGCAGCCGCCGAGCAAAAAGGCGAACCGACGGAAGCCCAGGCCGCCCCCCGACAAAGCGGCAGTCTTCCCCGAAGAAACGGCGGAACAGCAGGCGACAGTCGGTCCCGAGTGGCAACGCATTGCGGTGATGGTGGAACAGAAGCGAGCCAAGGTCTACGGCAAGGCCCGCGTACGCGTCAGCAGTCCGGCGGCCGTCGAGATCGGCGGCCTGCAGCTCGAACCATGGGGCGACTACCCGGCGTACCATACCGAACCCAGCGCGTGGATGCCCGGCGGCACGGTACGGAGACCCGACGTGCCCGCCACGTTGCCCGCCTGTCACCTGCCCATGGACTGGGCCCAGGGCGCAGTCAGCCTGCGGGTACGCGTGCCCGACGTATTCGGGGGGCGTGTCACCGGTGAACGCACAATCCTCTTTGTGGCCCGCTTCTGGGGCGGCGTGTTGGAGCTCAATACCGTCCGTTCGTGGGTCGGCGACGCGAAGTTGAACACACAGGCGCTGCAGACCATGCTCGCGGACGGCGAAGAGCACCTGCTGATCCTGACCTGGGACAGCACACGCGCCCACTTCTACGCGGACGGCGGCTTGCTGAGCCAAGGTAAACTCACAAAATCACCGGACCTGGACGCCAAAGCACGGATGAGTTACCGCATCTGGATCGGCACTCACAACCCGCGCCGGCGCACCATTGGCGGAGATATCCGCGACCTGCGCTTCTACGATCAATACCTGGACGCGGCGCAGATCGCCCAACTCCCGGACGCGCCAGGCCTGCCCGCGTATGCCTCCGCTCCATGCATCACTCCGCCCCCGCGGCGCGTGTTCCGGCGCGACGAAGACCTCGTCCGCCTGCTGGTGCCGATCCGTGGACAAACCATTCCGGACACCGTCGTACGGCTGGACGGCATGCCCAAGGCGGAGGCCCGGATCGTGCAGGAGAACGGGCAGACCGCTCTCACCCTGAGTTTCCGCCCCTGGCAATGCTCCGTCGGGGAGCGGGAATGCACCATCGTGCTGGTGCAGCCGGACATGCCGGAGTTGCGTGTGCTGTGGCCGGTGCACATCATGCCCGCGGCGGCGCGCGACCGCTACACGGTCGGCAACTGGGGCGGAGTGGGCACTCTCAAGGCCCTGCGCTGGGCCAAGGACCTCGGCCTGGGCTTGGTCGACAGCCGCAACCACTCCGCGGGGTATCTGAACCAGATCGGTCTGCTGGGCCTGCGCGCCTGTGTCAACTTCCGCACCATCCAGGCCAATCCGCACCCCGCAACCCACGCGCACCTGAACCGGCTCGAGCTTCAGGCATCGCGCCTGGCGGAAGCCCTGGCCGACTTCCCGTGGGTGACCACCTGCATCCACAACAGCGAAGGACAAGGCAATGACGACATCGCCGCATCACCTGCCGCGATGGCCGCACTGAAGACGGACTTGGGCCTGGACACGCCCCCGGTCCCGCCCCAAAGCGGCTGGGCAGACCTCGCGGTGCGGCCGAAGGTGGACCTGCGGCAGTTCGCCGAGACCGGGATCGTGCCGGACGACTACGGGCCGCTCCGTTACATCACATGGTTGCTGCGTAAAGGCGACGGCATGAACCTGGCCAGTGCCGTGACCGCAGACGCTGTGCGTTCCGCCGCAGCGCATGTGCGCATGGTGCAGGAACCGGCCCGGCCACACTACGCAAGCTGGGCGGATGCCTTGTCGAGCTGGCGTTACGCCAACTCTCCCGCCCCGATGCTCACGGTCTGGCGCAAAGGCCTGGGCGCGGCGCGGAGCATTGGCAAACCCTATTACCCACTCACCGGCCATGCTTACTACTCACCCCGGATGTTCCTCAAGGAGAACGGCAAGCAAGTCAGCGTCCCGCCGAGCGGCGACATGGCTGCGGCCTTCCTCTGGACCGGCCTGGCCATGCCCGCCGACGAGGTGCGCTGCTTCGGATTCTGGGAGAAAGACTGGAAACGCCAGGAACGCCTGCGCCCCGGCTCACACGCCCGCATTGCCCTGGCGATTGCCGAAATCCAGCGCCTGGGATGTGTTGTCGGCAACGTCCCGCACACCCGTGCGCCTCTCGCCGTACTGCTGTCGGAAACGAACCGGTTCGGCCGCGCCGCGGAAGAATGGTGGCACGCCATGAGCACGCGCATGTATCGGGCCGGCACAGTCTTCGACGAACACGACCTGCCCGTCGATTACCTCTACGAAAACAGTGTGCGCCGCGGAGACCTGGCGAACTACAGACACCTCTATGTACCCGCCCTGCGCTACCTGCCGGCGTCTATCGACAGCGCCGTGCAGCAGTGGCGGCGCGATGGCGGTCAACTGACCCTGGACACCGCTGCCAACCCGGGGTTCGAGGCTGATCTGCGCGCCGATTTCGTGTTGGACAAGGCCCCCTGGGTGGACACCGCGCGCTGCGAAGCCTGGACCGTCGACTTCCGTTCACGCCTTGCCCCCTACGCGCGGTTGGAAGGCGGGCAGGCTATTGTCATCAGCAAGCACTGTGCCGACACGCACTTCGTGTTCGTGATCAACAACAAGTGGACGGAGACCACGTTCGCCACGGAGCTGACCGGGGTGGACGGCCGCTCCGACATCGTCGATATTGAACGGGAACTCCGGGAGTCGGAGCCGGTGAAACGCCAGCTCAGCAGTCGCCTGTTCGACGTTGGTGCAGAGCAAACGGTCACGATCTCACTGTGTGAGGCGCCCGAGGCCGTGGTCTACGACTTGCGCGCCGGCCGGCGCCTGACGTCGGTTGCGGCGGCGGACGGTCGCCTGTCCATGCCGCTGCGCCTCGCCCCCGGCAGTGCCGCAGTCCTTGCCGTCTACCGGCAGGCCCCCGCCGCACTTGAGCTTGACATCGCGCCGCAGCTTCGGCAAGGCAAGGCGCCATTGCTGCGTGCTACGCTCAAGGGAGCCGACGGCCAACTCCTGCAGAGCCGCCACGGCCTCGAGCTCACCGTGAACCGGGCAGACGGCATGCGCTGCGATGCGTCCGCGGTCTATTGCCTTGAGAACGGCAGTACGAGCATCCCGCTGCGCCTGCCCCTGGACGCGCCGGTCGGGACCTGGCAGATCGACGCGCGCGAACTCGCCTCCGGGCTCACCGCGACAGCCACTGTTGAGGTGGCGCGGCGAACAGATAGTAGCGGCGCCACGGAAGAACAACCATGACCCATTCTCTGCTCATTGCCGCAGGTGTCATCGTGAGCGTGGCCTGTCTTGGTCTGCCAGCGGTTGCAGCCGCGGGAAACGGTCCCGATTACGTCGTTCTCAGCAGCATGGACGATCCGGGCGAGTGGGCCGGGCCGTGTGCGCCGCAGTCGGTCACCGACGCGGACGGGCGGAAGTCGCTCGTGTTCGACTTCGGCGACGGCGGTCAAGGCGAGTGGGACCTGAAGACCTTCCCCGCTTGCGAAGCCGACTTCGACAGCTACCACGTGCTGAGTTTCGACTTCCGCGTCGAAGGCGGCGGCGCGAACATCAGCACGAACGTGCGCAAGTGGCCGTGGTTCGGAGGGTACCTGGCCCTGTTCTACCAGGTGGACGATATCTACCAGCCCCGGGAGTGGGTAACCGAAACCGCGGGAATTCACGCCCCGGAGAACGCCTGGAAGGGCACGTTCAGCAAGGATGAGCCGTGCTTCAAGCTGAGCATCAGCGGCTCAGCGGACGCCGGCAAACGCCTGCGTGTATACGTAGACAACATCCGTATCGTCCGCTATCCCGTGACCGTGGACTGCATTGACGACCTCTACATGCATTTCGGCGAACGCGAGGACCAACCCGGCGGGGGACTTACGTACCGCTACCCTTTGACGTTGCGCAATCACACCGCGACCCCGTGCAAGGTGCAGTTGCGCCTGGACGCGACCAGCCTGACACATTTCCAGCCGGCCGTACCCGACGAGGCCCTCACCATCCCGGGCTCGGGACAACAGACCGTGTTGGTCACGTTGACTTTGGACGCAGCCGCGCGCGACAAGCTGCCTCCCACAACCAGCGAACGCGCAGTCGTGACTGTAGTACCGGATCAAGACGAGACGCTTGCCTATCCCGTGACACTGCAGGCCGCCGTTCCCCACAAACTGCCTGGGCATCCGTGCTTGTTTGCGAACCGCGAGCAGCTCGACCGAGCCAAGGACTGGCAGGAGAAATGGGGTTGGGCCAGGGACTGCGCTGCGTGGTACATAAAGCGCGCGGATTTCGCGATGGCGACGCCCGTGGAGCTGCCCGAGTATAGACCCCGTGCGGAACAGCCCGGGGATCTGGTCTGCAACACCTGTGAGGACAAGACGGACCTGTACTGGTTCAGCCGGGAGGACAGCGCGTTCCGCTACCAATGTCTGACCTGCGGCAACATGCTCAGCCCGAAAGCACACCCGCTGCGGGGCGGCAGTCTCTGGGCGTTCCAGGACGACGGCTATTGGTGGCACCCCAAGCGGCCGAACCCCAAGAACCCCGAACCCGCGCATGCCATCACCTTCAACCGTGCCGGAAACCTGCTGGACCTGGCCGTGGCCTGGCATCTCACCGGCAAGCAGGCATACCTGGACAGAGCGGCGGCCGTACTTGCGGAGTACGCACACGTGCTGCCCACGTACCCGTTCCTGCGCGATTCCGGTTCCAGCCGCTACTGCTTCTTCAACGCCAAGGGCTCGTTCAAGGTGGGCAACTACTTCAGCCAGAACGGCTGGCTGCACCGCATGGCCTGCACACTGGACCTGCTGTGGGATTCCGGGGCCGTGCCGCAGAATGTCCGGACCGCTCTGTTGCGCGAACTCCGCAGCATGGCCATCAATCGTATGCGCATGGTCAACACCGGCTCGCACCGGCTTAACGAAGCTCTGGCCGCCGTGTCCATGCTGTCAGGCGACGCCAATCTGCTGGCCTATGCACTGGACGACCCGCGCATGGGCGCCCGGCCGACACTGCACTACAGCATCCTGCCCGACGGCATGAATTACATGGCCGGACAGTACATGGTGCCGGTTATGGCAGCCTGGATGCCCGTGCTGCAGACCTACCGCAACGCCGGGCTCGACCTCCCGGGACAGATCCCGGGCCTGCGCAAGTACGCAATAGCCATACAGAAGTGGCTGGACCCGGACGGACTGTCGCCGAGTCTTGGTGACGCCAAGGCCGCCGCCAGCCTGGGGCTCAAGGATCACATGGAACTGTGCTACGCCTGGTTCGGCGACCCTGACAGCGTCAACGGCGTACAGCGGCAGATGTTCAAACAGTGGCGGGACAGCAAGTGGCGCACCCCCTGGGAGAGCCTGCCCCGACAGGGCGGGAACGTGATCCTGGCGCGCGGAGCGGCGCTTTTTCGGTGCGCCGAGAACATCCCGCGCGGCAACCCGCCGCCCCTGCGCGGCAGCACCAATTTCCCGGACTACGGCCTGCTCGTGTTCAACCAGGGACAGGGCGACCGGCAGTTGTGGGCAGCCATACCCTACGGCAAGCAGCTCGGGCATGGGCACCACGACAATCTGCACCTGGAATGGTGGGCGCTCGGACAGAAGATATCCCAGAAACAGGGCAGCCGTTCGCGCCACCACGCGCTCCACGAGAATACGCTTCTGGTGGACAGCAAAGACCAGTGCAAGGTGCCGTGTCAGCTCGTGGAATTTGCCGATGCCGGGCCAGTCCAGGGGGCCGTACTCCGCTCGGCGGCCCTTTACCCCGGTACCACGCTGACGCGCATCGTCATGCTCTACGACGGACTCGTCTTCCTGCTCGACACATTCGTGAGCGAGACCGCGCATGACTACGACATGGTCTACGCCAATGCCGGCACCATGCACTGTGATCTGCCATTCACTCCACGTGGCCAGCCCTTGGGCACCGAGCAGAGCGATCAAGGCTTCCCTGTTGGGTACGCCTCGCTGCAAGACGTGCAGCAGGCAGTGCCACCGGACATGCTCCAAGTCGTATGGGACAACCTGGCCGAGCCCGATCTCCGAGTGCGCCTGGCGCAGCTGGCACTGGGAGAAAGAGGCACGCTCCTGCGCGTGAAGGCACCGCTGGTGGTGTGCGACTGGAAGAAGATCACCGGCGACACAGACGCCGCGGGCTACACCCGCCTGCCGCGCAACGCCAAAGCGCGCGAGGACCGGTCGGACTTCATGGGGAGCAAGCTGATTCGCCGCATTAACGCACCGCGCGCGGCCCTGCTGACGGTCCTCGAACCGTACCATGGCGATGCGCCGCGACTGGAGAAGATCGAGCGCCTCCCGTTCAGCTTGAACGGCGCCCCGAGCACAACCGGAATCGTCTTGCGCTATGTGAGCGACGGTGTCACACACCAGATACTCATGTGCCCCGAGGCGGGTGCCAAGAGCGGCGGCGGCTGGACCACGCCCGCCCGATTCACTGCCGGGACCTTTGGCGCGTTACGGTGATGCGCAACGTTCTCTTCATCACAGCTCCATCAATGGGTCAAGCATCATTGGACCTATGAAATGGCCAACGCCCTTGAGGAAACCGGGCACCAATCGGTCCGCTTCACCGTATACGAGGATCTCGGGCATAACTCCTACACCCGCGTCTATGCCGGTGAGGATCTGTATCAATGGCTTCTCGGTCAACGACTGCCGCGTGAGCGGGACGACGAGAGAACTGCCGTTCCCGGCGGAGCAGAAACAGAAAGGTGAAACAACACCACACGACAGGATGGACTACTCTCGCAGCGTTTCTGATCGTGCACGCCCCGGAGCAGGATTCGGCAACTGCGCGGTGAACGCAGCGGCTCCCCCGTTGACTGCTTCCGTTGCCCCCAATGTGGGAGGAGCCGCTGTGCTCCGACTGACAGGAAGATCGGCGGGTGGCACCGCCTCCCACGCTGACTCTCTCCTCTGTCCCCCAATGTGGGAGGAGCCGCTGTGCTCCGATTGTCCGGAAGATCGGCGGGTGGCACCGCCTCCCACGTTGAAAAGACCGGCAATCGGCGGGTGGCACCGCCTCCCACGTTGGAGCAGCCGCCTCAAGCAGGGCCTCAAGTTCCGCGGCATCCGGATGCCTCCCACCACTCTGGCAAGAGCCGCGGTGCAGCTTAAGAGTTCCCGGTCAAACCTAACTCTCGTCGACCATGCCGATCAGGGGGCCGTAGGGCACCATGGCGACAGGCGGGAATTGGTTAAAGACAATGTCCTGCTCGCGTTCGGCGAAACGCCACATCCTCCCCATCATGTCCCGGCGAACGGCCTCCAGATGGTCCGGGAGTCGCGGCCACGGGACGTATGGCAGCTCCGTGCCGGGTGTGCCCGTGTAGGCGTCCTGCTGCGGGTACCGGTCCGGGTGCGCCAGATTGACCATCTCATGCGGGTCATTCACCAGGTCGTAGAGCTCGTCGAAATCGAACCAATTGCAGACGTACTTCCAGGTCTTGGTCATGGCGATGCGTTGCGTGAAGTAGCACTCATTGCCCTTCGTCTGTGAGAACCACGCATCCGGCCAGTCCCCCGGCGTCTCCGCATCAAGAAACGGTACCAGGCTGCGCCCGGTCAGTCCTTCGGGGACCTCGCCGTTGGCCAGCTCGATGAACGTCGGTGCGAAGTCCGCGAGTGTGACGAACTCGTCGACGACACGGCCCGGTGTTTTGATCCCCCGCGGCCAGCGGACAACGGCCGGCACGTTGTAGTTCTCACGGAAGGCCGGGATGCCCATCTGCTGGAGGCCGTGGGCGAGATTGCAGTCGCCATGGTCACCGACAAAAAGGACAACCGTGTTGTCGGCCTGACCGGTTTCCTCGAGCTTGTCGAGAAGGTCGCCGAGAAACCGGTCCTGCAAGCTGCAGGACGCCCAGTAGTGGGCCACTGCCGCCTTCGCTTCGTCCACCCCGATCTGCCCCCAGACCTGATTGCGCATCTTCCGGTAGACGTTCGGCTTGTCCGCCATGTTGTCGGAAAAGCTGGCCGGCAGTTGCACGGTCGCCGGATTATAGAGATCAGCCAACTCCTTGGGGACCGGTGACTCCGGCACCATGTCGGTACTGACGCACATGGCCCACGGTGCGCCTCTCGACGCCAGCTCGGGCATCGCTTCCAGCGCCGGGCGGATGGCCTGCTTGTAGTAGTGCATGCTCTCGTAGGCATCGGGGCCGTCAACCGCACGGCCGAATGCCTCCGTATCGCCCCAGCCCGGGCGATGGATTTGGCCACGCTCACGCACCTTTGTCGGCGGGATGGTCTCGCCGGCGCGCTCACGGAAGAGCCTGCGGCGCGAGTCCACAAACCTGCACTCGTAGCGGCTCAACTCCTCCCATCCCCGGTCGGCCGGCGTCTCCTCGTTGGTCACGTGCCACTTGCCGGCATGCTGCAGGTTGTACCCCGCATCCTTCAAGTGCTCCGAGAAGAGCCGGACTCCAGCATTCAACCCGTGCTGGAACGCCGTCTCGTTGCTGACGTTGTTGAACACGCCGTGACGGCTCGGATACAGGCCCGACATGAACGTCGCGCGCGCCGGACAGCAATGAGGCGATGGACCGAATGTGCGGGTAAAACGGACTCCCTCGCTGCCGAGGCGGTCCAGGTTCGGAGTCCGGCACGGGTGTCCAGACTCCAGCACCTCGGCCTGCATCTGGTCCACCAGAAGAATCAGGATGTTCGGGCGATCAGGGCAGTCTTTGGACATGGTTCTGCTCTCCCGGCTCAGAGGTCCAGGATTCGCGCATTTCCGAATGCCGCGATCAGCTCGTCCTTTATCGAGGTGCTCGTCTTGAGATATCGACGGTTCCCGACCGGAACGACGGTCGTGTCCGCCCCTTCCCCGGCAGTGGCCTCGGTCTCTTCGCCCATACTCTCCAGTACGACGAGGTCTTGCGGCTTCAGCGGGAGTTCCAGTTTCTTGTCCGCTGAGATGTGCGAGTAGACCGCGTACAGCGCGTTCTTTCTCTCGAAGGTGAAGGCGATCACATCCTTGCTCCCACCGGCAACATCCATGATCTGTTCGTAGGGAACGAGCTCGAGCTCACCCTCTTCGTCCAGCAGAAGGATGAACTCCTGGTCGGCATCCCGCAGCATCTGTTTCTGCTCGTCGGTCAGCCAGTTCCTTGCTCTCACGTCTTCCCAGCGCCTGAACACCTCGAAGTTGTCGGCGGTTCTTGGATGCGGCCCCAGCGTTGCCGGGTTGGCATGAATGGAGATTGGGCAATCCCAGGCCGCGGCCTTGCTGGTGACAAACTCCAACTGATCGGGCTGTGTGCCGATCGTCTCTTCATTGGGAACCCAGTACCCCAACCACCCGAAGTTCAGACGGGTGAAGTTGTCCTGCATCCTGGGGGCTTCCCTGAACGGATGCCGGATGGTCTCCTCTTTCAACTTCTCGGGGCGGAAGATGTCGAACGCATTTCCCCCCGTCAGCATGTGCCAGCTGAAATGGGTCTTTGCCGCGCCCTCCGCGAATAGAGGCTCCGGCTTCAGCTTGTGGAACACTCTGTATTGTGCGCCGGACACATGATACCAGAATGGAGGGTTCACACCTTCCGAGCCGTCGAAATAGATGAATTCAAACCCGGCATCCCAGAGGTCGGCCATACCGTCTGCCACCTCATCCTGCAAGTCTGAGTATTGGTCAAGGTATACACTCGTTGCGCCGAACTCACTGACATCCAGCAACCCGAACATGTAGCCTTCGGGTTGGGCATTGACCGTTGTGTTGTCGATTCCGCGCACGCAACCGTGGAATGTGTAAGGAGGCGTCGTGGTGTAGCCCTCATACGAGATCAGTTCCGTCCCGATCTTCAGTACCCTACGGTTCCCCGCCATGGTCGAGTGTATGGGGTTCTGCTGGACATGAACCGTGGTATCCGTCTCCCCGAGGGACTTGGCCAGGGTGAAATTCCTCAGCAGATTCAGCCGGCGATCGGGAATGGGCGTCACGTACTTGCTGTCTCTGCCGATGTGGCTGTGGAGGAAATGACAGCCCGGGGTAATGCCTGCCGCCTTGATCTTGGTCAGCATCGCTTTCAGGTCAGCCTTGCCGTTCGGATACTCCTTCCGGTAGACGTCGTAGTTCCCGATGAGCCTGTACCCTCTGCTTTCGAGAAACGCCGGGTAATAAATGTTCATGAGCCTGAATCCGCCCATTTTGGCGTACGCAATATGCTCATCGACATTGGTCGGATTCACGGCGGCCGTCCAGTAGTAGGACGCGGTATAGAGGTCATTCCTGCGACTGGCCACCCCATGGGGCAGTCCATAGTCCTCTTCAACGATCGCGATCTTGTCCAGCAGGTCGTCCTTGGCACAGGTAACCAGCGCGGCAGTGGCTCCCACGAGTTTCACCTGTCCGTCCGTCCCTGCCTGCATGACCCGGTACCCCTCGCCTTCTTCCGAATCGGCGTTCGCACAGGGATCCGCGGCAAGCACATTGACCGCCAGTTCATCATTCCACAGCACGTTCAACCAGTCGCCCCAATGCCCCAGGTCGCGAACCGGCAATCGCAGGAACCACATCTCGGAAATCGGCGGCTCCGTCATGGTGATGCCATATGCCTCGGTCAGGTTGAGGGCCTCTAGTGTGAAGGCGAGATAATCCTCGGCAACCTTCACACTGACGGTGGCTTCCCAGGGAACCAGTTCGTAGCTGATGACCAGCTTGTCCCCCTCCTGCCGGATCGCATTGGATTTGAACGTGGTCGTCTTGTTGGGGTATGCCAGCTTCACTTCATTCTGATACGGGCGTGGCATCGTTATGGTGCTGACCGGGACCCTCTTCCCCTGTATCAGACACTCAGTGTCGGTTGGTTTGAAAACCAGGCTCTTGGCAATGCCATCACTGGCAATGACCAGTCTCATCTGTCCATTCTCGATCGTCACATCCGGCGTCTTGGCCATGGTCAACTCCGTTGAACGGTGAACCTGCTAACCTTGAGGGCCGCTGCGGAACCCTTTTCCGCGGCGGCTCCGGCTATCATATCCCCCCCATCCACCAGTTCCACCCGTTACGGTCCTCTCACGCCCACCTGTACGAGCCAAAAGGACGGTATTTGAGTGTCTCGCCAGGCTTCGTCGTGGATCCACCACCGAATGACGGAAATCCTGTTCCAGGACTGGACGCCCTGCCTGAAACCTGGCACCATCGTCTGCAGGCAGGGCGTTCAATCGTACAGTGGCTTGGGCTTCTACTACTGAGCTCTGGTTCCCATGCTCTCACAAGAACAGGAACGAAACAACCGGAGAACGGGTGAGAGTCATCGAGCGGGTCACTTACGCAGTGAGGGGGTTGGAGGGGCAGGTCCGCTTACGTTGTGCGCGGCTCGGACGGGCAGGACGTCAGAGGGGGGATCGGGCAGGCAGGTGCTGGACTGCCGGCGAATGCCATGGTTCACACATTCCATCGGGCTTTGTAGAAGTGCTCGCCGGGGATTTGGGCCACCCCGCTGGGGTTACAGAACCGGACGCACTCGGACCACCAGCAATCCTTGGTCGCCTGGATGTAGACCACTCGTTGCGTGTCTGGGTGATGGCTCACGCTCTTGACGTACGCCGCATCGCCCAGCTGTGGATGGGGTGTGATCGCGCCGGTGTCGCGATGGACAACCCAGCAGTGATGGCGTGTCGTCACGGATAGGAATGGCCCCCCGGGAACCGTCGACAGGTCATGGCCACCTGTTTCAGGCAAGGGAATGGTGTCGACTTGCCGCAACTCGGGCGTTGGGGATTCCCACTGTTCAAGGACGTAGACGTGGATCTCTCCGGTGGCCAACGCCCATAACTGCTGCCTGTCGTCGTCCCACACGACGCCGTGTCCCCAGCACAAGTCTGTGCTGTAGAGTTCGCGTTCGGGTTGTGACACGTCAAAGACGATCAGTCGGTCGCCGGTGCCATCGGGCACATGAGACGCGGCAACAGCCAGGCGGTTGTTCGGCAACAGATCCGCAGAGTGCGCATTGCCGGCGCGTCCGTAGAAGAGGACCGTGTCCAGGTCTCGATCGACCAGAGCGACCGCCCCGCCGGACGACGTGATCAGCAGCCTGTTTGTCCGGCCGAAGGGCTTGCACTCATCGGTGGTATTGAACAGTCCTCGGAACTCCTCCGGAAGTCCCGAGCAGTCCCGTGCTCGCCAGCTCCACAGTGCCCGTACATAGATGTCATCGCCGGGCCCGATGTCGTCCCAGATTGATACCTCGTCCCATCCGCACACGATCAACTGCGACGCTCTTCGTTTGGGTGTTTGCATCATCGACATCCCTGTTGTCGGGCCGTCAGAGGCCGGGCGGTTCAGCGGAGGCAAGCGCCCAGTTCGGTCTTGGTTTCCTCGATGAACCTGCGGAAGCGCGCCGTGCCTTTCTCCGGATCACGCTCTCGCAGGGCCGCTGCCTGTTTGAGATGCCCCAGGGAAGACGTCAAGAGTCCGAGTAGTTTGGTGGTCTCACGTTCGAGAGCGGGACGGTCGGCCTTGGGGGCGGTCTGCATCACGATCTCGTGCAGGGAGGACAACTGCCGGACTGACCGGAAGTACGTCTTCAGGAACAGCGTGTGTTCACTCAGGTAGGCTACCCCGGATGCCGTTGCGCTCTGCATAGCCTGATCGCATTGCTCAAGCAGGTTTGCCAACGTTGCCGCATCGGGCATGCGTGGCGAGGCCGGTCCCTTGGCCGCCATGGCCTGTAGCGTATCACCCCACAGCATGGGCATAATCACGGCGCTCGTGCCGTGCGGGGTGTTGTGCAGTCGTCGTTGCATGGTGTTGAGCGGGCGCACGGCGTCCTGCCAGGCGGCGAACTGCGGCGGGTTCGGCACTCCCAGGCGCGTGGCGTAGGCCTGGTTGAGGGCGAATTCATCGCGGCCGTGCGCGTTCCACCCCCACTCAGCCAGAGCTTGCAGGTGTTGATCGCTCACCCGCTGGTTCTTGGCCCCAATGGCGTACACGGCGCTGTAGCCGATGCGGTGGTAGTCGCGAATCCGGTCGCGAAGGTTGGCAGCGCTGATGGTGAGCCCGTAATTGGCGACCCAGTTGCCTGCAGCGGCATGGGCGTCAAATGCGTTGTTCCGTCCATACGCTTTCTCGACCTTGATGCCGTCGACCGGGAAGAGCGCCAGGCAGGCGGCACTGTCTGCCACTTCCGGCTGCGCTGTCCGCAGCGTGAAGAAAATGCGCCCGACCAGATCGGGGTACTCCTTCCGAACCGTCTGGATGGCCGCAATACTGACTATGGTTTCCCGCACCCACTGACGTGGTCCACTCATGCAGGTATCACACGCGCATTGCTGCGGCGGGAATTCCGAGAGCCACAAACTGAGTTCATGGACGCCCTGTGACGCCGCGCTGCGTACCCAGTCGGTGACCAGTTCCTGGAACTTCGGCTGCGACGCGCACGGGCAACGGGCGCGGGCAAAGTGGGTGATTTCCGGGTTCTTCACGCCAAAGGGGTGGCGCGCCGTGTCGCCTCGCCCGACGATCTCCGGGTACAGCTTGTTCACTTCCGCCCTATGCCAGAAATCGTAATGAGGGCAGTGCACAGGCATGGTGAAGGCATATATCTGTGTGGCCTCCCGGACCAGGTCCAGGGACGTGGACGGGCATGTCGCCGGCTTGTCTTCCCGCAGAACGATGCGCGTCGGGACATGCGTAAAATTCAGCTTGTAGGACGCCATCCAGGGGATGATATCGGGGTGTTTGATGTCCACATTCCACGGGCCACGCTCGGCGAAATCCGGCCAGTCGGTGATCGACGCCCGGGGCACGACGATCTCTGACGCGGTCCGCTTTGCGGTCAGCAGTTGCGTCAGAGTTTGCACGCCGTAGAACAGCCCTCGGTCGTGCCAGGCGGCAACGATCAAGCCGTCTGTCTCCGCAGGTCGGATGAGGTAAGCCTGTGTGGCGTTGGGCACGGACTTGAGGCGTTCGGCGCCGGCCACTTCCTGCCCGGAGACCGTACCATCTTCCGCGAGGCACCCGATTGTGACTACAACGTCTGCGCCGGTCGGGGCGGTGCGAGCCGTTGCGCCGATTCGGGTGCGCAGGTCGGCCACGGCAGACACCACCATCTCAGATGCATTGGCCGCGACCGTGAACGCGACGTTCTCCGGCTTCGTCCGGGCCGTGCCGTTCACGCTGATTTCCTTGGGTAACGGGAGGAGGTAGTCGTCCCAAGGGATGTCCGCTGCGGGTTGTCCGGAAGATGACGCTGCCGCAGCGACCAGGCCCGTCACCAAGATGCTCTGTTGTATCATGTGGTGCACAGTAGTCCCTATTCTGGTATGGGCGCGGCATCGTTTTCGGGACCGGCGGTCGCGTCTCCGAGATCCACTGCAATCACACGGTTGGCCAACGCGACGACCATCCTGTCCGCCACGGCGATGGCCAACTTCGGGCTGCCGGGCAGACGCCGACGCTCGATGCGCCAGCCAGCCCCATCACTCAACACCAAGATGCCGGAATCGTCCACGCAGGCGACCTTGAACACAGGGTGATCGAGAACAACAACGTCTCGAGCATCCACGCCGGTCCTGATCTGCCACTTTGGGGTGCCCTCGGTGCCCAGCGCATAGAGGTAACCGGTGGCCGACGCAACGAGGGTCTCGTCACTGCCGTCGTTATCCAGATCGGCCAGGCGAATCCGGTTGTTGGTGTAGCCGAAGTTGTTGAAGGCCCAGCGGGCGCGTGAGGCCTGCTGGAAAGGCACGATACGGAGGAACGTCAAGCACCTCAAGGCACCCGTCGAGGAACCGTAGACGGCCTCAACCAAACCGTCACCATCCACGTCGCCGAGGCCGGCCTGCATGTCGCCAATTGACGTGTAGTAAGACCACACACGCTTCCCCTGGAACGAAAAGCAGCACAGACTGCCGTAGTGATTGGTGCAAAACACCTCCCCCTTACCGTCACCATTGACGTCCCGTGCGAAGAGATCGATGCCACCGTGATTGACCACATTTCGGGCGATATGCGTCTCGGCCAGGCGGGGGGTGTAGGTAACGAGATCGTAGTTGGTATTGGCCGCGAAAATGCGCGGTGTGCCGTCGGTGTTGAGGATGGCCGCCGTCAGCGGGGTGCTCACGGCCTTTGTGCCATCCTCGTGCTGATTGCGCTGCGCCGTCAGCATGAGGCGCTCGCGCAGATTCTCACCGTGCTGGTCGAGCAGGTACAGGTGGTGATCTCCGCAGGCCACAATGACTTCGAGGCCGGGCTGGCCATCCGCCTGGCCGGCGTGCACATCATGACACACACCGTTGAAACGCTTGGACCACAGACGCTCGCCCTGGATGGTCAAGGCCAGGACCTGGGTGCCTGCGGCCACGAGGATCTCATCCGAGCCGTCGCCATCAAGATCGGCTTTGCGGAGCCGAGCAATCCGCTGGCCATCTCCCGTCGCGACAGCCCATGCGATCCGACAGTCAGCAACCGTCTCCCCTTCGGCCGTCTGGCCGGTCTGTGCAGGAACGCGCGTCTGGGCCCGGGCGAGCACGGCCGCTGCGGCAGCCAGCCCCGTGTCTGTGGTCAGGGCCATCTCCCAGTAGCCTTTGGCCGCTCGGCGGATCGTGTGCTTGTCCAGGCGAGCAAACGTGCCGCCACTGAACGCAACACGGGTATGCGTCAGGCAGACCACGTCCGCGTCGGATGCCACCCCCTCAAACTGAAAGCCGCGCGTCAACACCAGCGTCGGTTCGCCCCCATCGAGTAAGACGGCGCCACGCCCAACCCGTCGGAGCTCGCGTGTTCTCACATCGTCAGCGGCCTCGGTGTAGAGCAGATTCGCCACATCAGTGCGCTCTCCCTCGCCAAGGTGCAGCGCGCGGCGCTGCCAGAGCTTGCACAGCGGGACCGAGATACCACGCGTGGTGTGGCGCGTCAATCGAGCGGAGACCGGGTCAGCGCATTTCAGCCAAAACCGTTTGCCGCGAACGGTTGCGGCGTCGAGCGGGACGGCAGGCTGCGCGGTCTCAGCCTCAATCTCGCAGGCGACTCGGTCCTGGCCATCAACAAACACGACGCGATCGATGCGAACGGGCGCCCGTTCACGCATGGTGACGGTCACAGTCTGACGACCGTCCCGCTGGAATGAGAGCGTCGGCGCGGGGATCGTGTGGTCATGTCGCGCGCTGCTTGGTCCATACGCCCTTTTGACCAAATGGTGATCCGTCTTGCGCCCATCCTCGGTGAGCACATACACCGAGTCGGTGCTGGAATCGAGCCCGTGGGCAATCAACGTCATTCGGTACTGGCCCTGCGGCAACTCAACCGAGAAGCTCCAGATCGAGCTGCTGCGCGACATCACGACGGCCTGGCCTCCGCTCGCGTCGGCATCGGCAACGGCATGCACATCCCGCCGCACGGGAATGGCACCGGGGCGGTCCACCTGCCACACACCAGGCTGAGGAAGGCTCTCACATCCCATGTCAACGGTCTTCCATGTGAGGTCGAGTGCATAGTCGTCGGCCTCCTTTGCCACGCAATGTTCAGCGACCACAAAACAGTCGTCTTTGACTTGGACAATGCTGCGGGTCCAGTCGATCCCGCTGTAATCACGCACACGGCTGGCAGTCATGGCGAACTGCTCGCCTTCGCCACTGGAGAGCAACTCGGCACAACTTGGCACTGACTGATCGGCCCGGCCGTTGCGCACAACGGTGAGCATATTGTGCTCCGTCGTGTTGCGGATCAGATAATCGTGGTCGATGAGCCAGCGTTGACCGCGATCGGTGAAAACGGTGATCGCGTTCGTGTCGTAGTGCAGGTGATGCCCACGCCCGTACCCGTCAAGCATCAGGTAGGTCGAGTCACCGGCCCAGCTGTCCCGGAAGACTGCCTTGTCAAAGGCTGCATCCAGCGGCACGTTCGGCCGCTTGAGCCCCTCCCCCATCCACGGGTGAGTGCGCGTGTATTCGTATACGCCGGGCGTCATGGGAAAGACGCGCAAGCCAACGTGTTCAGTATCCGGCACCGGGGCCACGTCACGATGGTACGGATTGTCCCACGTCGTGCCGTACAACTTGGCGTAGTGTTGCAGCGCCCACAAATAGCGTCCGTCGCGAGTGAACCAGAAGGCGCGCGGCAGCACGCGACCGGGGTGCGAGGGCCCGCCGCCGATCCCCGAGTCGCCAAAGCCGCTGTTCAGACCACGGCTGTCATTGATCGCGATTTCATACTCGGCAAAATCGCGGTACATCCCCTCGCGCAGCGGGGCCAGGTCCCACTCGGCCAACAGGTAATCGATGGCATGATTGGTGGTGAGAGTCAGGTAGCTGTCGGCATCTTCGCTCGGCTTCCATGAACGAGCCTGCCCCATGAAACAGTGGTGAGCCCGTTGCAGGAAGTCATCAGCTTCGGCCAGCCCGTAGTAGTGTTTGAAGTACCGAGCTGCGAAGTAGATCCCCTTAAGTGGGAACGTCGTGTGGTTGTACGCGACCGTCTGAGGTCGTGTGAGAGCAGCCCAGTCGCTGACCCGGGTTGTCAGGCCGCGCAGAACGGTCAACCACATGCGCGTGTAACGTAGGCGTTGTGCCTCCGTGAGACGCGGGTGCTCCTCAAGCGCGTCCCAGTACGCGTACAACTGATCGCTGTTCATCTCCTCAGGCCAGGTAATGGGGAAACGGGCCAGCGTGCGGGGATCGCGTTCGCGGTAGGACTCGGCCACGCCGTCCAACGCACCCAACGCCTGATCCAGATACACGTCGCGCCCGGTTTTCAGGAAGCTCTCGGCAGCGAGTTTGAACGTCCACAGTGTGGCATCACGCGCCTCGACTGCCGAGACGGATGGCGCGTTGGAGACCATCACTGTGTAAGACATAGCCTTGTCGTCCACGTTGACACGCTCGAGCAGCTCGGTCACACCACGCCGGGCGCCCTCCTGATCACTGCAGCCGATCACAATGACATCCCCCTGGCCATGCCATGGATAGGGATCAAGAACGGTACGCAGCGCAAACTCACCGACGCCTGGCCACAAGCTGTCCGCGAACACGCAATGGCTCCAATAGAGACGCGCGAGCAGGTCGTTGTTGTTCACGTTGCCAAACGCAATCACGTTGTGCGTTTCCGGCGAGGCGCGGGATGGATCATTGGTCAGAACGGCCTGCGTGCCAGATGTGGCACGCAACCCTTCGACCGCAGCCTGTCCCAACTCGTGCCAGGCGTCGCCTTTGGGGACCAGGATCGCCACGGGGCGCGTCGTTCCGGAAAGATCGACCGTGTGGTCCAGGTCACGCGCTTCCCAAACTGCGCGAACCGGGCGTCCGCTCTGACGCAATGCCTCCTGATCACCGGGCAGCGGTCGACCAAACAGGACAACCTCACTGACAACCGGATGCGCCCGACCGCCAGCGGTCGGTTGTCCGACTTCGCTGCGGAACTGCAAGCCGTGGACTTCCTGTGCCGGCCATGATGCACCAATCCAACACGGTGGACGTCCGGCCGGGTTGTCCGCCAGGAGTACATTGTAGGCACCATCGCCACGCACATCCGCCGCGATCGTGTAGCGCTGGGTCCAGTAGTGGTCACCTGGCTCGTGGAAGTAGAGCCCCGTCACGACGTGTGCCCTGTCGAGACGCAACGTGAACATCCCGCTGCCAGTCGTCTTCACCGGGAACGCGAAAGACGATCTGTTTGACGCCTGACCGTCGACGAGTACGCGCCTCTTCTCGATTGCGCTCTCGGGAACGGTGTCGACCACAGCAAGCGTGGCGATGTTCTCGAAGCCTCGAGGCGGGCTCGGCTGCGCGTCACGTTCCGACAGTTCACGCCCGAAGACAACCACTTCATTCAAGGCTGGGTAGGCACGTTTCACGGTGGCCGTCCCCGTCAACGCGACCAGCCGCAATCCCCACACGTCACAAGGCGACCAGGCGGCGCCGGCCCAGCGTGGAGCAGGTTCGGCATTCCCGCGTGCCAACTCGTGTTCGTAACGGCCTGTGCCATCCACATCGGCAAGCACGCGAAAAGTCTCTGCCCAACACAGGGCCGTGTACTGGTGAAACCGAAGTCCCGCAACCAGACGCGCCTGCCGGAACCGGAACGTCACCGCCCCCGGGCCGCCGCTGCCCGCCGGGAAATCAAACCCGGCACGTGGGATCTCACGGTGGTCGATCAGATGCAGGCGCGCGGAGGCCGGCGTATCAGGGGTCGACGTAACCAGAGCATCCGAGGCAATGTTGACATAGCCCGCCGGCGCCGTCGGCCACTGCTGATCGTCCGCCAGCGTCTCCCCGAATACGACCAACTCCGTCAACCGGGGATAGCATTGCCCCTTGGGTGCGCGCCCGGTCAGCCCGCGAATATCCAGGCTCCACACCACCCGTGGAGCGAAATCGATGCCGGCCCAGCCCGTGGGCGCAGAGGCAGTTGTTTTCGCCACCTGCTCCCGAAAGCTGCCGGTCCCGTCCGTGTCGGCAATGATGCGGAACGTCTCCACGGAATAGTCTGCCCGTGGCTGGTAGAACCACACGCCACTGACCGTGCGCGGCTGATGGAAATGCAGAATAAGCCGCCCCGCGGCGTTCCTTGATCGCAGGAACAGAAACTGTCCGCCATCCTCGACCTCCCCGTCCGTCAGAAGAGGGATGCGATTGGGGGGAGCGCCGGGAACCGCCCGAATGTCGGCTCGGCCTGCCACGTTCTCGAATCCAGCCGGCGCCTGGGGCGCCTGCGCCAACGCCGGCTCAGCCCCCAACAAACTGAACAACGCGCACATGACGCAGGCATAAACGAGGTACCGGTGCGGACGGAGAGTGTCTGGCTGCTTCATGCCACAACAGTACGTGAACACCAACGCAAGTGAAAGGGCCCGTGCTTGTAGGGTTCATCGTACAGCAGTGAACTATTCGTGGAGTCAACGACACCATTGAGATCAACCGTCAATCACGGGTGCAGGTCGCATGCCGCAGCGGGGCGCTCACTTGACCTTGCCCTTGCTCAACGTGGTCAGCGCTCTGTCGATGGTCTCCAGTGCACGCTCCGGCTTGGCTCCCGCGCCGTACAACGTCATGGGATCCTGAACCAGGCTGACGGCGTACTCGCGCACGGCATCGACCCGGTCCTGCGTCAGCGATTCGGCACGCGCGAGTTCGAACAGCCGTTCGCAAAGGCGAAAGGTCTTGCTGAACAACTCAATGCGTTGGCGCTGTCTATCGGTGACCGCTGTGCCCATTGCGACATCAAGATCCTCGCGGCAGGCCGCCAGCACGGCGCGGTCTTCGGCGTCGGCCAGGAACTGGCGTCCCCAGCGGAACAGCTTGCGTTCGGGGCCCTTGACGTTGTCCATGGCGATCCAGAGCGTCTCCCAGCGGCGCCAGTAGCTGCGCATCGGCGCCGCGGCCGGCCCGAACATGTCGTCGCAGAACTGCTGCCAGAGCATCTCGGGATCGAGTTCCGGCTCCCACCAGAGTCGATTCATCAGCCAGTACTTGGGCCCATCCAGACCCCAGTTTGGGTAGCACTCGCAGTGCTGGAACACGCCGGCGGGGGCTTTCTCCTGCAGGGCTTTCATGAAGTGCGACCAATAGCCAGTGTAGCTGCGGGGGATCAAGAACCCATTGCCATGGTACCAGTCGTGATTGCCGAACATGGTGCAGACCGTCAGCCACTGCTCGAACCGCGATGTGCCGGTTGCATCGGGCGAGATGATCTTGTCCGCGTCAAGCTCGGCGATGTGGAAATTCGCGAAGACCACGACGTTCGGGTGCAGCGTGAACGGCGGAACAAACCGTGTGCTCGCGTAGGCCAACCCGATCAGCTTCTTGTCCGGAAACAGCGGTTCGAGACGGGTCGCAAGCTGGTTCATGAACCGCCAATAGACGAGTGAGTGGCCACGGGTTCGGGCATGCTTGTCGGTGCCGCTGTCGGTCGCTTTGTACGCGGCGAGACACGTGTCGCATTCGCAGACCGCATGCCCGTCCATGACGCTGTAGGCGAGGTACACGTCCTGCGGTCGCTGCCGGAAGTGGCGCCGAGCGCTGTCAACAGCTGCATTGACCGTGGCCGGGTTCGTGTAGCACATGTTCCAGCGCTGATCATGGCTCTTCCGCGGGATGTACCGCTCGCCTTTGACGACGCCGTAGATTTCGGGACACTTCTCAGCATAGCGCTTCGGATGAAACCGCGTCCAGAGACTGTGCTGGTGCGTGCCGCCCAGACGCCGCTGTCCGCCGATGCGCTGCATCCAGCCTTTGTCGCCCGGAATTCTCTGGACGCCGCTGAGCGATGCCGATCGCGTGAACGGTTCGATGCGCAAATCGATGTTGCCGAGAGTAATACCGGCCTCCTCCGGTGTCTCCGGCAAACTGATCCACAGGTCGGTCGGCATGTAACAGCGGATCCCGACGAAACGGTCGAGAAACGCCATGGTACCGTAGTAAGTACCAATCGACTTCCCGCCGCAGATCACCACGGTGCTCGCCTTGCGCTTGATGATGTACCCGTCCCGGGACAGACTTGTGATCTCAGTCGGGTCGACCCAACGCGTCGGGCCCAGCGCCAGCACGACTTGGCCCGGCACGTCCTCGACCTTGCCTTCGTCCACGAGTTCGAACCCCGCGGTCACGCCATGGGCACGGCGCAGAAACGAGCGCAGTTCAGCGCCCGCCTTGGACGTGGTCGATTCACGCACCCCGTCGTTGAGTGCGATGACGGTGTTCTGTGGCGTCAAACGCAGCGGCACAGTCGATGCAGCCACGTCCCACGTGAACGGGGTGACGCCCGTTGCGCCAACGGCTGGTTGCGGGGGAAGAGGGTCAGTGACGGCGTAGTCCGGGCGGACGATATCAGAGAGCCGGACCTCGTCGATGGCGCCGACGAACCCGCCGGGCTTGCCGATGTACCACGGTGCAATCGCACCGATGCACAGCCCCATGGTCTGGGACTCGAACACGATTGGAGGGATTCGAGCAGCCCTATCAACGCCCACTCTCTGCCCATCCACGTACAGCCGCAGCTCCCCGCCTCGTTCGCGGTCAACGACGAGCGCGACGCGATGCCAGGCGTCGTCGAAGAACGTGCCTTCAGCCGGTTCGGCGGCCAGGTGTGCGCTGGCACTGCCCGAAAGCGACCAGGCGAGCACGTGTTTGCCGTCGAAGCGCAGCCCAAGCTGTCGGTTGTTACCCCAGCCGGTGGCGATGATGGTCGCACGCCGAGCCTCGATCGGCCGTACCCACAATTCCCACGTCCAACTGCAAGTGCCGATATGCAGCGACCCGCTCGGGTTCACGGGCACGCCGCCTGTACCGTCCAGCAGCAGCGCCTGGCCGAACCGGCCGTCCTCCGTGAACGTGAGTTCGCTGCGCGGCCGGCCATGGTTCTCGCAGTCACTCGCGTCACGGGCCTCCCCGTCGAAGTGCATAAGCAGTACGGTGTGCTCGTCTGCTTCAAATGGCCCGTCGACCGCGACCGCGCAGGTGCAGATCAACATCAGACCGCTTAGCCAAGTGCGCATGACTGTGGTTCTCCGCGTGTGGCTGGCTACTCAAGTACCACCAGACCACGGGATTCGGGGCGGCCGGCAGTGAAGAATATTGGGGCCCAGCCGATGCGTTCTTTGGGGTTGAACGTATCGGCATAGAACGGATTGCGCATGACATTGAAGGTGAAGGTGCAGCCCGTCGAGTAGTCGTAGAGCCCGTCGACCTTGAGCGGCAACGCGACCTCGATGGTGTAGGACATGCCGTCCGCGGCCTGTTTGACGGCACAGTGGACGTCTTTGCGGTTGTCCTGGGCTTTGCGGAATCCGCGAAACGCGCCGAGCGAATTCACGACGTACTGGATGAATTCCTGGTCCTCGCCAGGCCTGACCGGCGGTCCAAAGAAGATCTCGCAGCCTGCCTCGCGCCAGATCCGAGTGCCGGTGTGTACGGCCGCTGGCGTTTCGGCCCAGATTCCCTTGGGTTGCTGACAGACAAGCCCGATCACGAGGCGATCCCCCACGCGCATGATCCGACCGTCGGTCTCGTTGCCGTCCGTGGTCGGCAGCAGCAGGTCGGCCTGGGTCCAGCCGGTCAAACGCGCAGCCCTCTTCCAGACGTCGTCGGACAAATCGCCGTCAAACGTCGGTAGCGTCCCAACCCGCGGAATCCAGAGGATCTTCTCCATCAACGCCTGGACCTCCTTCGCGCGTGCTCTCTTGTGCTTGGCGGGCAGATTGGCGCGGTAGATGCTGCGCGCCTTCTTCACCACGGCTTTCACGGTTTTCAGGTCGGCCGACGCCAGGTCCACGCCGGCCATGGCTTCCGTCTTCACGGCCTGGATGATCGTGCCCAATGCGCGCGCATAGTTGTTGCGGTACGAGAACCGGATGCCCGAGTTTCTGTCTTCTGCGTTGCTGTCGGGCGCCAGTGTACGTTCGTCTTCGTAGTACCGCTCGAACTCAAGTAGCTTGCTGCCGTCGTCGTTGACGTAGAACGCCAAGGCTGCCCGGTTGATGCCGGTCCGTTCCTCGACCACCGAGAATGTGTGGTGCAGGCGGCCGGGAACGCCGGTGGCCTGGGCCAACAGCTCATGGGCGCGGAAGTAGCGCATGACCGCGCCCAGCCGTTTCTGGATCATCGCGTCATCGCGCGTCATCGTCATGGCCGATTCGAGCCAGCCACGCTGCAAGACGAGGTCCCCGGCCGTGTAGCCAATGCTGTCCTGCCGCGGCCAGTCGCCGCGCTGGAAATACCTGTCTGCAACCACCTGCTTCTGCTGGAACAGGTCGTAGAACCGATACATCTGTTCCCAGGCCGCGCCGAACATGTCCCGGCAGTACTGGCGCCAGAGCGCGTCCGGGTCCTGGTAGGGGTCGGACAAAAGCTGTCGAAGCACCCAGTAGTGTGCGCCGGTCAGGTACCAGTATTCCTGCCCGGACCACTCGGTGTAGATCCCAAGCATGCCGTGCTGCACACCCCATTGCAGGAACGACGCGAGCTGACGCGTGTAGATGCGCGGGGTGACACCCTGGAAATTCCAGTCATGCGTCACCCAACTCGCCCCCAGCTCGGCAAACGCCATGGTCTCGCGCTCCTGTCCCGGCCAGTAGTTCGCGTCAGTGTAGCGATAGCTCTTGATCACGTTGTCCACCACGATATTGGGCTCGATGCGCATGCCGACCGGTATGCCCACATTGCTGTAGGCGTAGTTTGTCAGATACAGACCGGGGAACTGCTCACGGCACTGACGTGCCACTCGGTTGAGCACCGCATACCAGAGATTCGCCGCGTTTCCATCGTGCGCGGTCAGCGATTTGCGGCAGACCGGACAGTGACAGTCGTAGTGGCAGTCCATGACGCCGAACGACAGGTAGCCTCGCTTGTTCGTCTTCTGGCTCTCTCGCACTTCCTGCATGGCGATTCGGGCAGCCAGGTCCGGGTCAGCGAAGCACGGATTCCAGGCGTCCCCAATCGGCTTCGGGCGCACGCCGTTCTTGTGCATGGGGTACAACTGCGGATAGTCCGCGTAGTACTTCTCCGGCGGGAAATAGCCGATGATCGTGTGGCGAGCGCGCAGGTCGAGTCCTTCCGACACGACCGTATTCATGCGCAGCCATTCCTGGTTGCGCTTGTGCCCCCCGGAGGAGAATGTCGCCTTCGCCAGGTACGGACGTATCACCATATCGAGCCCGTCCACCGTCAGTTCGCGCTCCGCAGGTATGGAGATCCACTCCAAACCGTCCGCCCCGCCGGGAGCGTACATTCGCACCCCCACCACTTTGTCCAGGAACACGCGCATTGCCGCCATCTCCCCCTTCCATGGCCCCCCTGCCTGCGACGCCGCGACCACGATCACATTGCCCCGACGCCGGATCAGCACGGTCCCCGCCTTCGACTCGATCGCGGCCAGATCGTCGTCCGTCAAGTACTCGGTCTTCCCGACCGCGATCACGACCGACGCGTCCGGCAACTCCTCCAGCTTGCGTGCGAGCGGGAACGACGCGCTCGCGGCGCGATCCAGACGTGGTTTGGCGTCGAGACGGTATTTTTCCGCGTCGGGTGCGCCAGCCACGCACTTGAGCAGGTAGTACTGCAGGAAGCGCCCCGCGTATGTCGTCCTATCCAGAATCACCGTGGTCTCAGGGGTGATGACCAGGGAGGGCGCCGCGTCCGGCAACGCGAGCGCGCACGGCACCCCAACAGTCAACAACATCGCTGCAGAGACAAATCTCGCAAAAAAGCGCATTTTCATGGCCAGTCCTGACACGTTGCGTGTGGGATCCAGGGACTCGCAGTCCCATTTTCTGAGTTACTCTACTCCGGCCAATGATCGGACCAAGCCTTTGACCGCCACGCGCAAGTCGGTTTCTTCAGGAGCCTGGACGTTTCGCGACATCCTGTACCGCGTCGCACAGAGATGGCCAACCGGAAGTTGCCCTGGCTGATCACATGGCACGACGCCCCCTGAACGCTATCTTTCCTCCCGTAGCCGGGAAACGAATCCCTGTCTGTCCGCGGAGGGCCCCATGAGCAACGTAACGGTTCAGTGGAGTGTGGAACACGCGCGGTTGGGCGCGCAGCCGCCATTCGGAGCTAATCTGACGCGACTGACATCGGCACCGGTGATCTCCGACAACATCTACGGTGAACAACCACGCTGTACCCCAGACGGGCAGCGGATTGCCTTCCGCCGACACCTGCCCGGTCAACCGTCAACGCTCTGGATCGCAGACTTCGAGAGAAACCGGGTCGGTCTGATCGAGGGCATCTCGGACAACGCGCCGACGGCCAAGTACTCGGGCCTGTTGCACCACACCCGCGTCTCATCCACCGGAACCCGACTGTGCCGCCTGGACCTGGCAACACTCGACGAAGAGGAGCTGTGCGATTTCACTGACGTCCCGCCACTCGTCGCAACATGCGTCAGTTTTGATGGAGCTCACTGTTTTGGCATGCGGAAGCAAGGGCCACATCAGTTCGACCTCCTGCGCGTTGACGTGAGCGATGGCTCTTGGGAGAGCATCTATGCCGACCCCGACATCTGCAACCCGCACCTGCAAACCTGCCCCGCCACCGGAGACCTGCTCGTGCAGCACAACCGTGGCTGTGAGTTCGACGACGACGGGAACGTCCTGCGGCTTGTGGGTGACCAGGGGGCGACCCTGTTCGTGATCGACGCAGACGGCGGCAACTATCGGCAGATCCCGGTGGGCACACCGTACAGCGACTGGCCCGCCACCGGGCACGAGTGCTGGGTGGGGAAGACTGGGTGGGTGGCCTACACAGAGGCAAGACCGGCGGCCACGGCGGTCGAGGCGGGGAACTTTGTCGCGGCGCGACCCGGTGACGACAAGGCCGTTCCGCTGCAGACTGGCTACTATTTCAACCACATCAGTGTGTCCTCCTGCGGCCGGTTCTACATAGGCGACGCCAACAACCTACCCGGTATACCACTCGTCGTAGGGGCTGTGGGCACCGGGCGATGCGTCATCCTGTGTTACAGCGAAACAACGCCGGCCTCGCCGCAGTGGATTCACACGCACCCCTACTTCACGACCGACAACCGCGCGGTGATTTTCAACTCAGATCGAAGCGGCGTCCCCCAGATCTACCGGCTCGAGATTCCTGCAGGCCTCCTCGAGGGCCTGGACACCCCGGCAGGCGTGGGCTAACCCCTCCGCGAAAAACCTGCGGAGGGAATTCCAGGTTCACGGTTCAGTGGTTCACGGTTGTTTGCCGGACATGACCAAGACGGTTTGTCTTCCAAATTGGATGCAATTGCGTACCGTCCGGCAGCAAGACGACTCACTATGCGTATGGCTCATCAACATCTGAAGACAGCGACCCGCATCCTCGCGGCCCTCACAGCACTCGCTTCAGCGGCGCCGGCTGCCCCCATCGACATCTCCGAGGCGGTCAAGACGTTCGCTCCCGACTGGCAGGTTGCTGACTGCGGCAATCACATGAAGCCGGGACTCCGCCGCTTCTGGAACCAGCGCTCGAACGTCCTGATAACCCATCCGCTGGATCGGAAGATCCCTTGCACCTTGAGCCGCACGGTCACCGTTCCGGCGACGAAAAGGCCCGTGCTTGTCCTGGACGTGGGGCACCACCTGTCCAGCTGGGACTGGACTCTCGTGGTCAAGGCCGACGGAAAGGAACTGCTGAAGAAGCAGATCGGGCCGAGTACCTGTGACAACGGCTGGCTCCGGGTGGTCGTGGACCTCGCGGAGTATGCCGGAAAGTCAGTAAAATTCGACCTGCTCAATCTGGCGGACGGCTGGGCCTGCGAGGGTGGCTACTGGTCGAAGATCGCCCTGCTGGACGCCCCTCCCCCGCCCGACCCCAGGAAGGCGCCGGCGCCCCCGCTCATGTTCCAGAGCTTCCTTGACGGTCCCATGGCAGGGGTTGAGGAAATTGTCTTCGCGGTGCGCAGCATGGGGCAAGACGGCCATTGGTACGCCAATTTCGGCCACCATGTGCGTAACGCGGACCGCATGATGTACGGCCCGGCCGGAGGACGACTGTGCCGCCTCAACCTTCGCAACGGCAAGGTCGTCAACCTACTGGACGACCCGGACGGTGCCGTGCGCGATCCGCAACTCCATTACGACGGCAAGAAGATGATCTTTGCCTACCGGCGGGGAGGCTCCC
>JABHEG010000044.1 GCA_018676675.1 Lentisphaerota bacterium | reverse complement strand
TCAATCCCGCACACGATCATGTGTTTCTCCTCTGACCGGGTAGCTCGAGAGCCTATCGGCTTTGGCTCCCTTCCTCTCGACATCCACCCCCCACCAGCATCATCAGCTCTTCATCAAATCACTCAGGAGCTCCCTCGGGCTTCTGAAGAATGATACAGTAAGGGTTGCGGGGGTGCAACCGAGAATTCGCCAGCAAGGTCCGGGCAAACACAGCCCCCGCCCCGCCGGTTCGAAGCTCAGCAGCTCCCCGGGATGTCCGTCGCCTGTGGTTGGCTGGCGGCGGGTGGGGTTGTTGTGGGAGGCGGGCATTCAGGAATGCCGGGAAGGTGGGCGTGAAAGGTGGGGAGTTGAGTCGGTCAAAGACGTAGATGCTGAGCACGGATGGAGTTCTTGCGAGGGACAGGGAGTGGTTTTCCGGGATCTACGGAGTTCCGTCGGGGCGCAGCACCTTGAGTACGGCCACGGCCTGGTCCCGTTGCGGCCATTCGGGCGGCGCCCGGCGCAGCGCTTCCTCCAGGTCCGCTATCGTGCCGTCGTTGTCCCTCCGTTGCTGTCGCACGGTTGCGCGATTGTACCAATAGTCGGGACACGCCGGATTGAGCCGAATCGCCTCGGAGTAGTCGGCAACTGCCGCTTCGAGATGCTTGCAGAGCAGGTGGTGGTTGCCGCGGTTGAAGTAGGCGACTGCCCAGGCAGGTCTGAGTTTCACGCATTCATCATAGTCGGCCATCGCTTTCTGCGGCTTGCCTTGCACCTTGAGCAGATTGCCCCGGTTCAGAAGCGCCCGAGCCATGGTCGGCTTGAGCTGCAGCGCAGCATCATAGTCAGCGATGGCGGCGGCGGCGTGTCCCAGCCTCTGGTGGACGCGGCCCCGGTTGAAGCGCGCGCTTGCATAGTGCGCGTTCTCAAGTGAAGCTGCGTCCAGGGCAACGAGGGCGCCGCGGACGTCTCCCTTCTGCGACCGGGCCACTCCGAGGTTATTCAGGGCCACGTAATTGTGCGGGTCGACGGCTACGGCGCGCTGCCAGAGCGTCTCCGCGCTCCGCCAAAAACGTGTCTGCTGGGACGTCAGCCGGCCGAGCCCGGCCAGCACGACACACGCCACGGTCACGAATGCGGGAAGCCAGCGTGGTGCCGCCTTCACTAACCTGAGCCAGGCCGCTGCGGCCAGCATCGCGAAAGGGAGCGTTGCCAAGTACGTGTACCGGTCGGCGGCGATCTGTTGGCCGCTCTGTGCAATTCCTAGCACGGGCGCGACGGTGATCAGGTACGAAAACCACGCGGCCGCGGCCCACGGATAGCGCGGAGTCCTGAATGCCAACCACACCGTGAGCACGGCCGACACCGCAGCTGTCCCCGCGTACCGAAACCGCCACGGGTTGAAGTCGTCACGCAACAGGTATAGCGGGGAGAGCTCAAATGGCCAAACGGTCTTCCACATGTAGAACAGCGACCCGTAGCCACATTGAATGATGCGGTCGATTGGGCCGTGGTCCGTGACCATGCCCATCGCCTGATCCTGCTGACCGATCAGGGCGAGTACCGCCGCCCCGCCGGCCAGCACCGCGAACGGAAGCTTTTCCAGCAGCAGCGGCACGCATTCCCGGCCGACCGGCCACCGGATCGGCAGGCGCTTGAATGGGAAGACGTCGAGCACCAGCAATACGGCCGGAAGTGTCATCGCCCAAGCCTTGGACAGCAGCGAAAGTGTAAACGCACACAGGCACGATGCAAACCATGCCCAGCGGTGGCGCCCGGCCCCGGCGAGAGCAGTCGCTCGGGCATAGAGAAGGAGAGTAATCAGGAAGAAAAAGCCCGATAGTACATCGCGCCGTTCCGTGATCCAGCTCACCGACTCGACGCGCAGCGGGTGCAAGCCGAAGAACAGAGCGCCCCCAGCACAGGCCAAGTCGAACAGCCATGGGCGTACGTCGTCGGCCAGTGACTGGACGCGACCCAGGTAGATTCGGAACACGACGAACAGCAGTACGGTGTTCGCCGTATGCAGTGCGAGGTTGACGATGAGGAAGGGCCTGGGCGCTAGACCTGTCGCCGAGTGGACGAGCGCATGGCTGAGCCAGGTCAACGGCTGATAAGGGCCCGTGAAATGCGTGGTAAACATCCAGCGAATATGTGTCCAGGACAGGCCGCACCAGCTTTTATTCTGCACCAGGCCGCGGACGTCGTCCCAGATGAAGCCGTTCCGCAGCATCGGCAGGAATGCGATCCACGTGGCGAACGACAGCATCAAAGCCAAAGCGAGAACTCGGTATGCTGCCGTAGCTCTGTTCCTGGATCCGCCGCCCATCGTTCCCCCGCATGCTTCGAGTTGCTTGTAGGAAATCGGTTGCCTGCGACGCGAACGAAGATAGGGGTGCGTGGCTGGGGAGTCAAGAAGGCATAGCAAGGGCGTCGGTCCCGCGGAACCCATTCTGCGCAAAGTGGGTAAGGTATGTCAGCAGCTCACGGTAGAGTACTCTGCCCCCGGTCCGACATCGCCGGTGTCAGTACTCGTTCGTGGCAGATGGGCACCCACTGGGTACAGTTGACCTGGCTGAGTCGACTCAGATTCGCCGCGCAAGAACGAAGCCAACCGGGAAGCATGTCCCTCAGAAGACGCACTGTGAGTTGGTGAAGACCCGGTTGCCCCCGACCGACTGAACCGTGACCGCCGGGGTCGATGATGCAAACACACCTGGCCGGGTATCCTCAGTCGGCTGGTGCCTGCTCCTGGTTTCCGCCGTCTTCAGTCTCCCGTACGACCTCGATCTTGAGGCCTGCAATTATGGCCGCCATCGCACCCAGTGCTACCAGTACCGGAGCCCGTCCTGTTCGGGAACTCATACGGGCTGGTCCTGCAACGGATTCCGGGGGATGAGATGTGCCCTGAGCGTTTCAGCGCCCGGGCGGATGTCAGAGGTCACTTGAAACCGGCCGGTCGGGGTCAAATCAACACCGGACCACAGGTCCGCAGCACGGCAGCTCCTCCCCTAAGTCCCGTTCCGTATCAAACAACAATCCTGAGCAGCCCCCATCCCCCCACCAGCATCAGCAGCTCGTCTTCAGAGCACTCGGGGACTCCCTCGGTCTGATAATCACGATACCAGCACCCCCGCGCCCATGCAACCAAGAACAACTCCCCCAAGGAAGCCCGGAGCTGCCCAATCTCAGTCCTTGTGGCCGCTGGGGAGGGGGGGAAGCCGGGGCCCGCCTCAAACCGCGCTAAACGCGTGTTAGGAATCTTCCTAGTGTCATGTCATATCTGTAATGTTGGATACAGTCTCTTAAGCTTGACGCGGGCATTTCCGGTTGTGAACTGCCAGTCGATCACTGCATTCTGGGTGTTCCGGTGGTGTTGCCACGCCTCGACCTCGGCAGCTACGGTC
>JABHEG010000373.1 GCA_018676675.1 Lentisphaerota bacterium | reverse complement strand
GGGGGGGGGGGGGGCGTGCCCGCCCCCGTGGGCCAGTTGCCAGTGAGGAGGTCAGCCGTCGTGGGGCATGACCAAGACGGTCCCGAGGGTTGCACCGGGATTCTCGATATGCGCGCTGACGACTTCATCGATGTCCGAAAGTGGGACCTTGTGGGTCGTCAGGGAGGTGACATCGAGTTTCCCCTCGGACATCAGGCGCAGGGCGAATTCCATGTTTGTTCGTGTCGTCCAGCGCATGAACACAGGAGGATACTCGACCTCGCCGTGTTCCCAAGGCTCATCGTGGTAGCCGGGGCCTGTGCGCGCACTGCAGCGCAGATCCATGTTTCCCAGGCCAGCCCCCCAACCACACATCGTCTTCAGCCCTCCAACCAGTGAGACACGTCCCATCTGATGCGTATCGGGGCTACGTTTCATGACATCCCGCACGGCGTTGAGCGCTTCTGTTCCATCGCCCCCAAAGGCCATGACTGCCATGTCGAAGCCGTATCCGCGTGTGAAGGCCTTTGCTTTCTCCTTCTCGTCGTCTTGTCCGATGATCGTGGTGCCGTCGATGCCCCAGTCTTCCGCTACCTGGCAGCGGAAAGGCACCATGTCCCACCCCATGACATACATTCCGGCGAGCTGTCCGAGGCGTCCGGCCATTTGGCCGACCAGGCCCAAACCGACGATAAGCAGGTACTCACCCAACACAGGTTCTCCTCGCCGGATACTGTGGAGCGAGGTGATGGCCAGGTGGGTATAGGCTCCTTGCTCGAAGGTCACGTTATCGGGCAGGAGGCAGCAGAGGTTCTTGGGAACGACAGCGTAGTCTGTGTGCATGGCGTATCCGCCTCCCATGCAGGCCACGCGGTCGCCAGGCTTCAGTTCGGTCACACTGTCGTGGACCTCAATCACCTCGCCGGCATTCTGGTACCCGAATGGCTTCGGCGTCCCGACTTCGGTCGCTCCGTCCTGTCGGCTCTTCTTGGCCCCGTTGAGTTCTGTTCCGGGACTGATCAGCGAGGCGTGGACCTTGACGAGGACCGACCCTTTTCGCAGTTCAGGAATCGGCTGCGTCACTACACACCCGTGACCTGTTCCGTCCAGCGCACCGACTACTCGTTCCGAAGGCATTGGGTATCCCTTTCGCTTCATCGCTTCGTTGCACGCCATGCACCAGTGAGACGTCGTGCGTTCCGGGCGTTGTCGCACCGGTGCGTTCAGGCACTAACCAATGTGCCGCTTTTCCCCGATCGCAAGTGGCTCCGGTGCGTTTTGCTTCTCCCAGCCTGATTCCCCATCGTTCAGATTGAGCCTGGGATGTTCCCGGCTATGGTATGGCATGAGCTTCCTCGGTTTACAGGACAAGACGATTGTGGTTGTCGGTGTTGCGAATCGGCGCAGTGTGGCGTATGCCATCAGCCGCGTTCTGACCGAGGCCGGGGCGAAGGTCGTTTACGTTGTGCGTGACAGCGAGGTGCTGGAAGGCACCCGCAAGCTTCTGGGCCCTGCTCCCGTGGTGACCTGCGATGTCGAGTGTCAGGATCAGGTTGATGCGCTGCCTTCGGCCCTGGTGGCTCACTGTGAAACGATCGATGGGTTGGTTCACTCGATCGCCTTTGCCAACTACTCGGATGGCTTTGGTGCCTTCCACAAAACCCAGAAAGCGGACTTTCTGCAAGCGGTCGATGTTTCGTGTTTCTCGCTGGTGAATGTGACCAATGCTCTCAGGCCCATGATGAACGCTGATGCATCAGTGGTGACGATCTCGATCTCGACGACGCGCATGGCTGCCGAGAATTACGGCTATATGGCCCCGATCAAAGCGGCTTTGGACTCATCGGTCGTTTTTCTGGCTAAATCGCTGAGCGCGGAGTCATGCATCCGGGTGAACGCCGTTGGGGCCGGGCTGCTGAAGACATCTGCTTCAGCGGGCATCCCGGGCTACGTCGATTCGTACCTTTACGCCGAGGAGGTCATGCCGCGCAAGCGCGCCCTGCAGACCGACGAGGTCGCGAACGTTGCGGCGTTTCTGTTGAGCCCGCGGTCGTCGGGGATCAATGCCCAGACGGTCGTCGTTGATGGCGCGATGTCCATCAATTACTTCGACCGCACTGTTGTGCGCCGTGTGGTGGAGGGGCGATAGCGCCTCGGCCACCGGTCGCCCCTCCCTGATCAGATCTCGGTGTCACCGGGGATTTCCTGTGGGTCACACGCCTTTTCCATGCGGCGTGTGTCAAGAAAACAAAACAAGGAGAACAACGGCATGGAGAAGCTAACCGAACCGCAACTGATGGAACTGCAGGAGCAGTACGTGCTCGCAACATATGCGCCGGACATGACCCTGGTCCGCGGCGCGATGTCCTGGGTTTGGGACGCTGCCGGTCGCCGTTATCTTGATTTCTGCACGGGGATCAGTGTATGCAATCTGGGGCACTGCCACCCACGGGTGACTGAAGCCATTCAGCGTCAGGCTGCCACGTTGGTGCATGTCTCCAACTTGTTTTTCAACGAGACCCAGCCCCAACTCGCGGCCCAGATCGCGAAGCACAGCTTTGGTGGACGCGTCTTCTTCTGCAACAGCGGTGCTGAGGCAAACGAAGGGCTCATCAAGTTTGCCAGGCGCTGGGGGAGTGAGACAGGTCGGCATGAGATTCTCTGCATGGAGGAGTCATTCCATGGGCGAACGCTCGCCACGCTTGCGGCCACCGGACGAGGCAAGTACCGGGTCGGGTTTGCACCGGACACCCCGGGCTTCGCGTTCGCACCATTCAATGACCTTGCTGCCGTGCGTGACGCGGTGACTGAATCGACGGCTGCCATCCTGGTCGAGCCTGTGCAGGGCGAAGGTGGGATTATCCCCGCTACTCCTGAGTTCCTCACCGGACTTCGGGATCTGTGCAACGAGCGGGACCTGCTCCTGCTCTTCGACGAGGTCCAGTGCGGGATGGGGCGGACCGGACGCTCCTTCGCACATCAGCATTACGGCGTTGAGCCGGACGGCATGAGCATGGCAAAGGCGTTGGGTAACGGCTTGCCCCTGGGGGCCTTTGAACTGCAGCAGAAGTATGCGGATGCGCTGCCTCCAGGCACGCATGCCAGCACCTTCGGAGGCACGCCCCTGGCCTGCGCAGCCGGTCTGGCGGTGTTCGAGGCCATGGACGAAGAGAATGTGCTCCACAACGTCGAGAAGATGGGAGCGCACTTCCGCGAGAAGCTGTGCGCCTTGAAGGCGAAGTACTCCTGTATCAAGGAGATCCGGGGACGCGGTCTGATGATCGGCGTCGAGCTCACGACCCCGGTCAAGGACCTGCTGAGCGCGGCTCGGGACAAGGGACTCATCGCTCTGAGTGCCGGCGAGAATGTCCTTCGCATGCTTCCGCCGCTCACAGTCCAGGCTGAGGAGATCGACTTCGCGGCTGATGTCCTCGATGAGGCGATGTCCTCGCTGTAGATCCAGCCATCAACGGGCGGCTTGGCGCCATGCGCGACTGAGTCGCCCGTTTACCCACGCAGTTTTCCCATGCCCACCGATTCATCCAAGCCGGATTCGCCACCATGTGCCCGTTGTGATGCCGCGTGCTGTCGTTACATGGCGATTGAGATTGACCGCCCCCAGGACGAGCGCGATCTGGACGACATCCGGTGGTATCTCCTGCACCGCGATGTCAGCGTGTGCATCGATGCGGACGGTGACTGGTATGTCGCGTTCCAGACGCCGTGCGAGGCGTTGGGTGACGACGGGCGTTGTTCACGGTATGAGCACCGGCCGGAGTTGTGCCGCGAGCACGGTGAACCGCCTGGCGACTGCGAATACACTGGTGATCTGTTCGTCGATACATTCAGCACGCTTGAGAGTCTCGATAACTGGTTCAGAATGACGACGTTTCCCGCCATAGCCGGCGATGACGCGATGTAGATGGTCCTCAGTTGAGTTCGGGACGTTGATTCACATCGGTTACGACACACAGACAGGAGTGATAACCATGGTGTTTGGCGGCTACATGACCGGGTTTGCCGATGAGGCAGGCAAGGATCTGGACACGCAGATCAAGGCGACGAAGGCGTTGGGCTGGGAGAATATCGAGACCCGGAACATCGACGGAAAGAACATCCACGATCTTCCCGAGGCCGATTTTGACGTGGTGTGCGGCAAGCTCGAGGACGCCGGGGTGAAGGTCAACTGCTTTGGTTCCACGATCGCGAACTGGGGAAAGCAGATAGACCAGCCGTTCGAGCCATCTCTCGAAGAGGCCAGGCGTGCGATTCCGCGCATGAAGCGCCTCGGGACCGAACTGGTGCGCGTCATGAGTTTTGCGGTTCTCAAAGACCGTGGCCCGGAAAACCAGATGGAGGAGGAACGCTTCCGGCGGGTCCGTGAACTCCATGCGATGTTCGTGGGAGAAGGACTCACGCCTGTGCATGAGAACTGCATGAACTATGGCGGCATGGGGTGGAACTACACGCTTCGACTGATCGAGAACGTGCCCGGGCTGAAGTTGGTCTTTGATACCGGCAATCCGGTGTTCTCCGATGACCGCAGTAAGCCCGAGCCATACCCAAAGCAATCTGCCTGGGAGTTCTACTCGAAGGTCAAGGAGCACGTGGCCTACATCCATATCAAGGATGGCGTTTGGGATCCCGAAGCCGGCAAGTCCGTGTTTACGCATGCGGGCGAGGGTGATGGGAACGTCCCGGAGATCGTCGGCGACCTGATCGGCAGCGGATATGCCGGTGGCATCTCCATTGAACCGCATCTTGCGGTCGTATTTCACGATGAGTCTGTGGAGAGTGAGGCGGATGTCCGCTACCAGAACTACGTGGAGTACGGGCGCCGCATGGAGCAGCTCGTCGCGGGTCTGTAGTCAGGAGGGACAGTGCCCATGTTCGGGTGTGCTTCTGTGACGATGACAGTGTGTTTGGCCTGCGCAGGAGCACAGCCCCCCGAATTGCGGGCGGGAGCTTTGGCCCTCGCTCCCTCGGTGCGACTGGCTGACGATGCGGCGTTTTTTGGCGTGTGGGATCTCGAACGTCAAGGGCTGGAGGCCGTCAAGGAGGCGGCCGATCAGCAGGATTACGAGACGGCTAAGATCGCGCTCAAGGCATACTTCCTCGCCCGTCGCACGCCTCACTGGCGAATCAAGCATTGGCTCAAGCCTGCTGTGCCCAAGGGATCGGCGGCCAAACACAGCAAGTTTGGCCAGGGGGAGGAGGTCCTCGCCCACCGCTTCAAAGGAGGAGGGCACGAGGTCGACTTCGGGGAGAAGATCGACTGGAATTATTTCCCGATCCGGTTCGAGGACGGGACCCCGGACACCGAGTATCCGCTGATCCACTACATCAATCGGTTCAACCACTTATCCACGGTCCTGGGGCCGCTCTACTGGTACAGCCACGACGAGCGATACGCACGCGAGTTCGTCTACGAGGTCACGGACCACACCCTCAGCAATCCTGCCCCGGACGACTACATCCGCCACACGGCTGTCTGGTCAAAGCTGACCGCTGCCGGGCCGCTCTGCGGTTCCTGGCTGGATGGCTACAATTACTTCCTGACATCGCCGGAATTCACGCCGGAAGCCCATGCCATCATGCTTCGGCGCTTTGTTGAGAAAGCACGTTATGCAGTACGGAATCCTGATCGTGTGAACCGTTACATGATTCAGTTGCGGGGGATCTACAACGTCGGAGCGTATTTCCCGGAGCTGAAGGAGGCCGCGGCGCTTCGCGCTTTTGCCGCAAAGGCCATGTCGGCAACGGTGGGAGACGAGTTCTATCCGGACGGCATGTCCAAAGAGCTCTGTCCCGGGTACCACGGCGGGAGTGCCGGGGCGATCCGCGAGATGGTGAACGCAGCGCTTCTTTTTGGCTATGAGGCCCCGTCGGAGCTGGTTGAGGGATTGGCCGAGCCGTATTCCGTTTACGCAAAACTCGCGACTCCGTTGGGGAGCATCCCGGCGTTTGGAGACACGTGGGGACGACCTCGCATCCGACGCATCTATGCCAGCCTGAGGAAGCTCTTTGACCGGCCTGAGCACCGCTGGTTTGCCACCAACGGAGAGGATGGCGCTCCCCCGTCTTTCCGGTCGACCCGGTTGCCGTGGGCTGGCTTCTACGTCATGCGCTCAGGATGGGACCGTGAGGCCAAGTACCTGTGCATGGACGCCGGGCCGTTGGGCATCGGTCACTGGCATGAAGACCTGGGGAATTTCGAGTGCTACGCCTTTGGCGAGGTCTTGGTGACCGAGGTCGGCATTTACTCGTACACCACCAACGCGTGGAACCAGTATTTCCGTTCATCCCAAGCCCACAACGTCGTGTTGGTGGATGGCCTCAGCCAGAACCGAGCCTGTGAGCTTAGTACCTATGGCCTTGCGGAGGGTCCTCGCCAGGATGATTGGCACAGCGATGACGTCTTTGATCTTGCCTGGAGTGAGTACGATGGGAAGTGGATCGAGTTCCTGGAAAACCGTGGTTGGCGCAACCGTTTCGGGGGAGAGAAGGCCACCCCTCTGGCCACCCATCGCCGCGAAATCCTGTTCGTCAAGGACGACTACTGGATCATCGTGGACCGGCTTCGTGCCCAGGGCGAGCATGAGTATGAGCAGCTCTTTCACTTCGAACCGGGACGTCGTGTCGTGGGACGCGACGGACCGTACACGGGGACTGCCGACGTGGATCGGGCCAATATCTGTTTCGTCCAGGCCTCGCCAACCCGCGTTGATGTCGTTTCCGGCCAGGAGGAGCCGCTGCAGGGATGGTATTCCGGCGCCCACGGTGAGAAGGAACCTGCCCCGGTGCTCAGGTTCGTCCAGGAGGCGACTGATGTTTGCCTCTTCGACACGGTAATGCTGCCGATGCGCCCCGGAGAGAGTCCGGATCTCAGCGTTCGTCGGCTGCCGGTCGTGGACGCATCCGGCGTAGACATTTCTCCTGCCGAGGTCTGCGCGCTGGAGATTCTGCGGGGAGAGAAGAGGGACATTGTTGTGGTCGATCTCCGGGTGCATGGGATCATGGGCGAGAGTCCCGGCCTGAAGCGGGTGGCTGGGGTGGAGACTGACGCGCGGGCTGCCGTGCTGCGATTCGGCTCGGATCGACGACTCGTCTGCGCCTCGGTCGCTGGGGGCGCACACCTACGCCTGGATGGTGTTCCAGTGCGTGTTGCCCGGTGAGATGTGCCCTGCCGCCGGGCCTCGACAGGACTGTTGGTCCAGCCCCCGCAAGGGGGGAGCTGGACCTTTCCTTTCAGGAATCCAACTGTACATTTGGGAATCCCTGACGTGGGTTGAACGTGGTGGGGCTGGCCGATGGGGCCGATCCACCGTCAATTGAGAATGGCAGGACGTGTCTTCACGCGGAAACACACGGTTTATGAAACGCCTCAACTCGTCGATTTCGTTTCGTTCAGGCTTGGTGGCTCTGGCGCTGTGCCTGGGAGTGAGTGCTTCGGCGGGATGGATCGAGAAGAAGGAGGACGGCAGGACGATTATCCACGTCAAGGCCTTCCGCCTTCCCGACCCAACTCGGACGGACACCAAGACCCGGGCTGACGTGGCCGTCATCAAGGAATTTACCCGTCGCTTCCCCCAGATTTTCCGTGAGCGCTACAAAGCCAAGTACGAGGCCGACGCTGGGAAGTACGGCGATTTTGACTGGGAGAATGTCGAGATCGAGCTGCAGCAGTTCAGCGGCATCACGGTTGAGGGGATGGGGATGGACTCCCGGCCGTTGATGGCCATCGCCGGTGGTGTTGCTCCCGACATCCTTTACGTCAATTTCCGCCAATCAGACACGTACATTCAGGAAGGCTTCCTGTACCCCTTGGATAAACCGGAAGACGGCTACCTTTCGGGCATGACGCAGGAAGAGATGGATTTCGCGGTCCACGAGAAGATTTGGCCGGTCATCAAGCGGCGTGGGCCTGGCGGCGAGGAGCACACGTGGGCCATGCCCTTTGGCGGGGTGTTAGGCAAAGTCATCCTCTACCGCAAGGATCTGCTTGACGCGGCCGGTGTGGCCTATCCGCAGAACGATTGGACGTGGGAAGACTTCTTCGAGGCATGCAAGAAGCTGACCGACCCAAAGAGGGGGACCTACGGGGCCCGCTTCGGCAAGGGCAAGAGCGAGAGCTGGTACTGGGTGACGTTCCTCTGGAGTGCCGGCGGCGAAGCCATGATGTACAACCCCGAGAACGACGAGTGGCGTGCGTCGTTCGACACTCGGGCCGCAGCCACTGCTTTGGAGTTCTATACGCGTATCTGCAATGAACACTGGGTCGACGACACGGGGCGGAATCGCTACGGCTATGCCTACAAAGAGACCGAAGCTGGGCAGAAGTGGGAGTTGGGGCAGATCGGCTTCTACCCCGCCTATATTGATGAGAAGCTTTTCAGCACCATCAATCCAGACATCACGGGCATGGTGGCTGTTCCGCTGGGATACGCAGATGAGAACGGCGTTCGCCACCGCGGCGGCGAGCTCAATTCGCGGATGCAGGGGCTTTTCTCGGATATCAAAGATCCGGCTGTGCGGGACGCGGCGTGGGAGTTCCTGAAGTTCCATGAGTCCAAGGATGCGACGCGCATCAGGACGCGCATCATGGTTGAAGGTGGACTCGGGCGCTTTGTCAATCCTCGCTACCTTCACTTGTTTGGCTATGAGGATCTGATTCGGTTGGCTCCCAGAGGTTGGGAAGAGACCTTCCAGATCGCCATTGAGACGGGCAAGCCCGAGCCCTATGGGCGGAATTGCCAACTGGTATACCACGTGATGACCAAGCCTCTCATCACGGCTGAGACCATGGCGCGTGCGGGAGAACTGCCTGAAGACCAAGGCGAGCGGGTGGCCGTGATGCAGGGCTTACTCAAGGATGGAGTATCCGAGGCCAACGAGAAAATGATCGGCCTTCTGACACCCAAAGAGGTGCTTGTTCGGCGCACGTGTGCGACAGGTCTCCTGATTCTGATCGTGATCGGCTTTACTCTTGTCTTTCGGAAGATCATCCGGATCTTTACTCCCCCCAAGATTGAGGGGGCAGAGACGGTCACGTGGGGGTTCGTGAAGTACAGGTGGGGATACGTCATCATCATTCCTGCTGTGCTCTCGATCTTCTTCTGGCGGTACGTGCCGCTGGTCATGGGATCGGGCATGGCCTTCCAGAACTACCGGATCATGGGGGGGTCGGAGTTTGTCGGGGTCGATAATTTTGCCAACCTGCTCTGGGACGCGGAGTGGTGGCGTGCCGTGTGGAATTCGCTGCGGTACAGCTTTCTCGTTGTGGGACTGACCTTCCTGCCTCCTGTGATTCTCGCGGTTCTGCTCCAAGAGATTCCGCGTGGGAAGATCCTCTTTCGGACCCTGTTCTATCTCCCCGCTGTCATCACTGGCCTGGTTGTCATCTACCTGTGGCGTTCGTTTTACGAGAAGAGCGAGTTCGGGGTGCTGAACGCGGTTGTTCTCAAGATTCCGGCCATCGGCTTCATTCTCGTTGGCCTGACGCTTTTCCTGATCCTGTACTTTTTCGCGAAGCGTCTTTGGCTGCACGAGGTGCACTGGGTTTCCGTGATCTGCTTTCTTGCCGGGCTGGGCATGTTCTGGTTCTTTGCCTCGTTTGCGTTCCGCGTTTTCAAGGCGTCCCCGGAACCGTTCTGGGTGGATCTGTTCCTGCCGATGAAAGATCCCTATGAGTGGTTGGACGACCCCAAGACGGCGATGTTGTGTTGCGTGTTACCCATGGTCTGGGCAGGAATGGGGCCGGGGTGTCTGATCTACCTCGCTGCTCTGAAGGGGATCGCTCCGGATTTCTACGAGGCCGCAGATATTGATGGAGCGACGTTCATCGACAAGATCCTGTTCGTTGTCATCCCCATCCTGAAGCCGCTGCTCATCATTCAGTTCGTGGGCGTCTTCATTGCATCCTGGCAGAACACGGCGTTTATCCTGGCCATGACCGGTGGCGCCAAAGGCACAGAAGTGGCGGGGTTGCACATTTTCTACAAGGCCTACCTGTATCTCAAGTTTGGGCCGGCCACAGCGATGGCATGGGTCCTTGGTTTCATGCTAATCGGCTTCACCGTGGATCGCCTTCGAATCCTGTCGCGTCTCGAATTCAAGACGACCGGGAACAAAGACTAAGACCGTGTGTGGGGCGTTCGTGGGTGTGGCTCATTCTGCCATTGACACGTGCACCCCCCGTTGCAGCAGCGTTCAGCGCGAGCACCAACTATGGCAATTATCTCATCCATCGGCAGAAAAGACTGGAAGGTCCGCGGCCTGTTTTTGGGCATGTATACCTGCCTGATTGTGGGCGCGGCCACGATGGTCTACCCGTTCCTTCTGATGCTGTCGGGCAGCACCAAGAGCGCAATGGACATCAAGTTCTTTGATGCCATCCCGCGTTTCGTGCGTGATCAGAACTGGATGTACGCCAAACACTTGGAGGGACTCTTCAACGAGCGCATCCTCGACCTGGATATGGTCTATGATGTGGACGAAGTTGCCTTTGAGCTTCTCCCTGAGCCGACGCCCCCGAACCGCAAACTGGCGGCGGAATTGGAGGCCTTCCTCGGCGAAGCTGAGTTGCCCTTCTACGCCTATGCTCCCGGGTACCTTTACACCCCCACATCGCGCACGATGCCGGCCACGCTGCGCCAGTTCAAGAAACACCTGGCGGCCAAGTTCGGCGATAGCATCGACGACGTCAATCGTGCTCTGGGGACTGAGTACATCGGTTGGAACAGTGTTTACTCGATCCCTCCAACTTGTCTCCTGCGGCGCGATAAACCGAAGTCCGACACCCTCACGAAGACGCTGGTTGAGTTCGGTGAGGGTGTTCCCCACGCCATGCGCTATTACCACTCGCCCGAGGGGTTCTTCAAGAAGCAGTTCCTGAAGACGCAGTACAGCACCGACATCGCGAAGTACAACGAAGACCACGGAACGACCTACGAGAGCTACGCACAGCTTCACCTGGCTCGGGCCTATCCTCGAGACGCCGACGAAACGACCCGGAAGGACTGGGAGGAGTTTGTTCGGAACACAGTGGCGCTGCAGTGGGTGCGCGTTGCCCCTGAAGCGTTGACCGAATACCACGCGTTCCTCAAGACCAAGCACCAGACCGTGGCCACCCTGAACAAACTTCACGGGACGACATATGGCAGCTTTGCTGACGTTCCCCTGATCGGGGAACCGCCGGAGGAAGGGATGGCCGGGACTGACTGGGAAGCCTTCATCACGGGATGGAAGGACCCGGTTTCAGGGACACTTGCCCAGGTTTCGGTGGAGCACCTCCGGATCAGAAGCGTTGAGTTCATGTTCCAGGACTGGGTCGTGGAGCGACACGGCGGGCTTGAGCCTCTGAACGACACCTTGGCGACAACTTACGCGAATGTTGCCGATATCCTGATGCCGCAGAAGGACCTGCATCAGGCCTACTTCCTCGACAATGTCGGCAGGCTGCGGCGCGAGTTCGTGACCCGGAACTACCGGACGGTCGCGGAGTATATGCTGTTCCACGGTCGCGGGATCCTCAACACCGTCATCTACTGTTCGCTGGCGATCATGTCGGCCCTACTGGTCAACCCATTGGCGGCTTACGCCATGAGTCGCTATAAGATGCCGTCTTCGTACAAGATCCTGCTGTTCCTGATGTGCACGATGGCGTTCCCCCCGATGGTCACCAGCATCCCCAACTTCCTTATGCTCCGCAAGCTCGGTCTCCTGAATACCTTTGCTGCGCTGATTCTGCCCGGTATGGCCAACGGGTACTCGATCTTCCTTCTCAAAGGTTTTTTCGACGCGCAGCCGCAGGAACTCTACGAGAGCGCCCAGCTCGACGGGGCGAGCGAGTGGGTCCTGTTCTGGCAGATCACCATGGCGCTCTCCAAACCGATTCTAGCCGTCATCGCTCTCCGGGCATTCACGATGGCCTACTCCAACTTCATGTTCGCTTTCGTGACCTGTCAGGATGAGAAAATGTGGACCCTGATGGTGTGGCTGTACCAGCTCCAGCAGCGGAGTGGTCAGGCGGTGATGTACGCCTCTCTCATCATCGCGGCAATACCGACATTCATGATCTTCCTGTTCTGTCAGAATATCATCATGCGCGGTATCGTTGTGCCCTCTGAGAAGTAGGCCCAACGGGGGACACCGCGTCCAGTGGGAACACGCAGGATGGGGTGAGGACGGTCCCGTGTGTGGCCGTTCCCTATGTCGTTTGTCTGGGGGGAACGCCTTAGCGGGAGCACCGCCCGCCAGGCTGTCGTTCGACAACGGGGCAGGGCCTGGGCTGGGCAAAGGGATCGGTTTCGGGCCGGGACTCCTGCTGAGAGAACAGGATGAAGGTGGGGAAGCGTTTCCGGAAGGCCGTCTCAGCGCGAGCGTGCGGTCAGAGGAACGTCGATCTGTTCTGTGCTGAAGCACCAGTAGCCCTTGCCGAGCACGAGTTCCACGGCCTCCTCATACTCGTTCCCCCAGCCCCAGATAGGCATGAACAGTTGTGGAGCCGTCAGTTGCGTGTTGGCCTCCGTGCAGCCGAACAGGTTCCAGCCTTGGGTGAACTGCCGGTTGGGCGATTCAGGCCTTGTTCCGAGAACGGTTATCGACCGAGCGCCTGCGGTGTGGATCCAGTAGCCATTTTTCGGCTCAATTGAGGTTGGGACGGAATAGCTTGACCCATCCCAGCTGAAGATGGAGGGCAATTCCGGCCCGAACACCTGTTCCGGGGCGGAGGCCGAAAGCTCCAGGGGGACCGAGACAAGGTTCCATCCGGGGGCCAACTCGATTGTCCACTCGAGCTCACCGTCGTTCAGCCATTCCTTCGGACCGAAGGCCGGGGCTTCCCCCAGTACCGTCTGAAGTGCCCCATCAACGCGGGTCGGGCCATGTGCTTCGTCGGCGTCGAGCTCATATCTGAGTGTCGAGTCCGTCAGATCGTCTCCCCAGATCAGCCAGGAGAACGCGCTCCCGTCCTCTCTGGGGTCGGCCAGGCCTGCGCCGCTGCCGTCGACCGTAGTTCCTTCGAGGTAGGTGAACCCGCTGCTGATTGACTCGGTCAGAATGATCCCGCTCGGCGGAACGCCATCATCGACATCTATTTCCAGATCGATAACGACGGTGTCGTCTGGTCTGTCATGGAGCTGCTGCATCCTGCGCGTAACGGTATGGTCAGCGGGAGTGAGGGCAACGTCAAGGCGTTGTTTCTCCGCCCCCGTGACGATCACCGACTCCTCCCGGGTCCAGTGCCCGGGACTTGCGAACTCAAGGGTGTACGTTCCGGGGAGGAGAAGGCGGTGATAATCGCCTCCCGTCGCGTCCGAGTAGGTTGATACGCCAATACCAAGGGGCGTCACTCTGGCCCAGAGCGGGTTCCCGCCCGGGGCGTCGGTGGTGATTCCTCCAACCCCGGTGGCAGCCGTTTCTACGTAGCTGATTATGGCTTCGCGGTTGTTTTCCCAGAACGCCGGAAGAAGGGCTGCGTCAGGTGTCTTGGTGTTGCTCAATTCCACTGTTGTTTCCAGTCCGCCGCAGTAGCGGTAGGCCCAATCCCCCATCTCACCGTTCACAGCGTACCATTGAGCCCCGTTGATGACTCCTCCCTGGTAGATGGAGGCGGTGGCCATCGTGGCGTGGTTATTGGCATAGATGCCGGCCAGTTGACGGAAGAGAGTGTCGTCGGGTGTCGGCGTGTTGGTGTCTTGTTGCTGGGGGTTGTTGCCGTAAGGGAAACAGACAAGAAAGGCACCCGAGTGGAAGGAGGCCGAGAGGGCAAACGGGGATTGCACGGTCCACTGCATGACTGCGGCAGTTTCGGGTTGCTGACCTTCGGCGTTGAGGGTGTCTGTCGTTCCCATCGTGCCAATATCGCTCAGGGCACCGTCCGGGAAGTCCCGATTGAGGTCTACGCCGTTAGCGTTGTATCGCGTTCGGCTCTCGAAGCCGTCGGGGTTCATGCACGGCAGGACCGTCAGTCGGGTGTTGTTCACCAACGCGGTGGCTCGTTGTCCCATGGCATCGGAGCCACCGTAGTTGTTCGCGATCAACTCAAGGAAACGCAGACACAGATCCGTACCGATTGGTTCGTCACCATGCATGGTTGCGACCAGCCTGCAGACCGGCTCCGCCTCGCGAGCATCCGGGTTGTCTGAGAGGGTGATCCTCCAGAGCTCACGGCCCTGAACCGATTGACCTATTGACGCCACACGGCAGATTTCCGGGTGATCTTGGGCGAGCAGGTGCAACTGGGTCGCCATGTCGCTGTAGGTGGTGTAGCCCGGTGGGGCGTCGCGCTGGGCTTCCGCTTCCGCCGTTGCCAACTGGGCTCCTACGAACTGCCGTCCTGAGACTACGGGGGTGAACCCGGCTTCGACCAGAGCGTTGAGCTCGTCCGGCGTGGCGTAGATCTCTGCCCTGTCACCCACCAGCCTGGCTACATCGAATCCCGCTTCGAACAGGCTTCTTGCCATGGGCACCGGGTCCGCGAGGGGCAGTTGGAGAACGAGGATTTCGCCCATCCGTGGTTTCGGTTGCGGACCTCGCGTCAAAGGCGTCCTCCTGCGGCTCTGCGAACGGCCGACAGGTGGGCCGGTGCGCCACAGGTCGATTGCGTCGCGCACCTGCTCTTCCGTCACCGCACCTTCTGTCCAGAGCTCGATAAACGCAAGGATCTCTGTGTTGTCTACATCGCCGTCCTGATTTGGGTCCGCCTGGGGTGGCAGCGTGACGTCCAGCGCGAACTGCTGAGTGACCGTTTCCCCGCCTGCGTCACTGATCTGGACGGTGAAAGGGACACTTCCCGCTTCCAGAGGCGTCCCTGTTATTTGGCCATCTGCCTGCAGACTGAGCCATTCAGGTAAGACGTCTTGAGGAGTGAAGGTGATATCATCGTGGTTTGCCCAGCCCACCACATAGCTGGGGTTCTTCTCAACCCAGGCGTGCGAGTAGGTGACGACCATGCTGTCGGCGCCCCCGTTGCTGAAGCCCACGACCACTCGGTTGGTGGTGGCGACTGCTCCGTAGGAGAAGCGGAAGCTGCCGTTGTGGTTCAGCGTAACGGCGACATTGATGACATCCGTCTCTTCGTGATAGTCGTGACCGCACCAGCGGATGGTCAAGCCTGACTCTGTCTCGTCCAGGAAAATGCCGGTGTCAGCGTTGCCTTCCTCGATGATCAGGTCAGTCCAAAACGGGGCGATCATGACCAGCGGGGAGAGTGTCCCGGGGGCTGCGTTCCAGAACGGATCCGGCGAGTCGTTACCGAAGACGACATATCCATTGTCGCCGACCCGACACGTCGTGTAGGCCGTTCCATGGTAGACGAACGGAAACGGCAGGTCGAGGTCCCATTCAGTTTCGTCACCAACCCATGTCTGTTTCTGGCCTGCTTCGGTGAACGTCGACGTGGTGTTCGATTCGGTGTGTCCCTCCGTCTCCGCGGCTACGAAGATGTAAGGGGGCTGGCCACCGTCAGCCGCAATCGATGCCGAATAGGGAATGCCGACAGAGGCGTCGGGAAGCGTCGCTTCTACCACGTGCAGGGCGCCATTCACGGTGAGAACAAAGGCCTTCTGCGTGGACACCGGCGGGGTTTGGTCATCGGCAACGCTGACTGTGAATATGTGTTCGCCATCGGGCCTGGGCGTCCCGTACAGCGTGCCTGAAGGAGTGAGCTGCGTGCCGGTCGGGAGGCCCCCGGCGACCACCCCCCAAACGAAGCCGCTTCCCGAGCCTCCGGATGCGGCAAGCACAACGTTGTACGCGCCACCTTGGCGCGCAGGGGGCAAGGGAGACGCTGTATCGATCGAGATGGTAGCGGCCGGATCGACCTGCATGGAGAGAATCGCGGAGTCCGAACGTCCTTGCTGGTCGTGTGCGACGACGTCGAACGTGAAGGCTCCGCTCCGAGTTGGCGTCCCTTGGATTGTGCCCTGACTCGATAGAGACAGGCCGGTCGGGAGGGCCCGGCTCCCGAGCTCGAACGTGATGGGAGCGAATGTCCCATCGGCCAGCACTTGTCCGTCGTAAGGCTGGCCCACCGTTCCCGAAGCCAGCGTGGTGGTGGCGATGCTCACAGGAGTACCAACCGGGAAGGAGATTGGTTGGCTTGCCTGCTGAGGCGGTTCCTCCGAATCAGTGACCTGCAGTGTGGCCGTCACCGTTCCGGCAGCATCCGGCGTGCCGGAGAGTTCCCCCGTTGCTGGATCAATCAGCAGCCAGGTGGCGTCTGCTCCTGTCAAGCCCCACGTCAACGGTGGCACTCCGCCTCCTGCAGACGGGGAGAAGGTGTATGGTTCGCCCACAAAACCCGCAGGCAGGCTCGGCGTCGACGTGACGGCCGGCGGGCCACCGGAGGCCTGAAGCGAGATCTGCACGGGGATGGCGTTGGTCCGGTAGACCGTGAGTGTGCCTGACTCTCCTGCGCCCAATCCGTGTGACAACGAGGCATACCCTGCCGCATCGGTGCGCGAGACGTATTGCTTGTCGGGGGCCGCATACAGGCAGGCGGTCACGTCTCCTAGTGGGGCTCCGCCCGGAGTCGCGACCGTGACATCGAGTGTGTGTCCCGGTGTCAGACTCGGATCGTGCGTCACGACCATTTCCATGGGAGTGGAGGTCCTCAGGTCCAGGGTGCAGTCGCCGAACAGGTGCACCTGCTGCATGATTTTCCGTGCGGCTCCAGTGCCTTCGTCAGGTGTGGCAATGCAGTAGTCCATCGCCCTGTGGAGACTGAGCACGACGTGGGTGCCCAAGGTGGAGACTGTTGCTCCGTCAAAGGTCATGTCTCCTGCGTTAACCGGGTCGTGTCCGAGCAGGTAATCGGTGAACGCCTGTGCCATCACGATTGGAGGATCCCAGTCCATATCTGTAGTGGACGAGACGGCGGCGATTCCTCCCGCGGGGGATGCTGATGTTCCCGCCTTCAGGATGGCCTCTGCCAGGCAGTCACCTCCCGAGCGAAGGAAGTCGCCGTTCTGACAGTTGCCGTTGAGGACCATGGGGAGGGCGTGCCCATTGGTCAAGCGTGTGTCTGCCATGCTGGTGCTGAAGCCGGTCGTCTGCCATGATGTCTCGGAGCCGTGTCCAAGGTAGTAGATCAGGCTGCAACCGGCATTCCAGGCGTCAACGACCTCGTCTGCCGTCGCTCCCGGGTCGTTGATTGTTGCCACGTCCGCGAAGCCGTTGGCCAGCAGGTCGTCTCTTTCCGCCCCGAGGATTTCCCAGTCGTACTTGCCGAAAGCGCTCTTGCCGGGGCCCTCATTGGATGCCACCATCGCGCCGCTGGTATACCAGCCGGCGTCATCCCCCGTCTGAGGAGACTTCTCGTATTCGACGAACTTCGTCAGTTGGTTCTCCAGTTCCAGGACCGTTTCGGCAGAGATGCGGGAGATGATCAGGTCATGGTAGTCGTCCTCTGTCAACGTGGTATACATCGCGTCCGATGCGTGAGGAGACGTCTGGTAAACGGGGATGTCTGTGTTCCCCGTCTCATCGCCGTCGTAGTCGCTTACCAGGATGACGTGGGACACCGGGACGTTGGCGTCTTCGTACTGTGCCCTGATGTACTCCTTCAGGGCACTCGCTCCCGTTCCTGTGTCGGTTGGGTAAGTCGCTGTCTTGACCACGAATCCTCGTTGGCGTTTCCACAGAACAAAGGGAGCTACGTGGTCGGTGAACACGGTTGATGTGATCACGAGCACGGCGTCGAGGGGATCCTGGATGGCACTCGCACGCGTCGCGCTCCCGGTTGTTTCTGTGAGTGCGGCCCGTGGCGTTGCTTCGGCAACTTGGAGTTGGGCAAAGTTACTGAAACTCGCCCGTGCCAGAGCCGTGAATGCTGTGCTCTGTGGTAGGGCGATTGTCGACTCCGACCCGTTTGGGGGAGGTGCGGTGATCTCCAGGACAAGCCGTGTGTAGGTACGCAGCGTGCCTTCCCCCGGCAAGTACTGGGTCGGAGCGACGAGAACACCCACTCCGCGCAGGCGTCGAATGCGGTAGGGAGCGGTTAACCGGGCCGGCGTTTCCGGGTACGGTCTGGGGTCGGTGTAGGCCGGCCCGAAGTGCGGCTGAACGGAGGTCTCCGCGGCACTGCCTCTCTCAACGAATCCCAGGGAGGGCTCGGGGGGCGGGGTCGGCTGGTCGACGTAAGTGGATTCAACGACCTGCAGCGACGGAACAGCACGGTCAGCGATGAGCAGGTTCGTGCGGACAAACGGCAGGGCAGGACAACCGCGTTGCTTCAGTTGACGTGCCTTTCCCAGGTGCACGCGGGTAGCCTTTCGACCTGCGACAGTGACTTCCTCAAGGACCGGTAGGGGCGAGGTGACGACGAGCAATGTTCGATCAAGGCTTGCTTCGACGACTGTGATCGTGGGCGTTGTGTTCGTGCGGGGCTCGGTGGCAGCCGCCCGGGGCGGGAGTCCTGGGCTGAGCCCCTCGGCCTCTGGAGTGAGTATCGAAGCAGGGAGGGCAACGGCGGGATTGTCCGCGGGAGTTTGGAGCGACAAACGAGCATCGCTCGGGTTGGGAAGAGCTGCTCTTCCGTCTGTTCCTGGGGGAGCGTGTCGTTCGGGGCCCTGAAGGAGGAGGAGAAACAGGGCAAGCAACGCCACAGCAACGCCCTGGACCCAGCGGGGAGGGGCCGTGCCGTCCGACGATGTTTGTCGTGGAGAAGGCTTCACTACATCACTCAGCAACTCGTGGGCACATTAGGCCCATTGGCGCCGGATGGTCGCACTCCCACACGACATTCCGCGGTGCGTATAGCTGCCCGGATTCACTTGGCTCCCGGGCTACGGATTCCAGATTGACAGGTCGCCAGCAACGCCCTCGAATGGCTGCCCTGCGTGTCTCCTGTGCTTCCTCCACCTCAGCTTCATACGCCGGACAGGCACGGGCTTCAGCATGCGCCGTGTCATGTTTCTCTACTCTATTCTAACCGATTGGGGGCCGCAGATCAAGATCTGCAGTGAATAGGACCGTTGCAGGACGTAGGTGTTCCCGGAGTCAACCTGCACGTCTGCCAAGCAGCTTGGGGTGGCAGAGGGGTGTTGTTGGTAGGGGCAGCGGGGACCGACTGAGAGGGCTGGCCTATGGCCATGGCCAGGTGAGAGGGTTGGAGGGTTGGGCCCCCGTCTTGTCCCACAGCCAGTAATTGCCGTCGTCGAACGTCTCCCGATAGCGCATCCATTCGACGTGGCCGTCATACATCGCATAGTTGCTGCCGTTGCCATGCATTTCCGGGTGAACGTAGCCGACGTGCGTCCGGCCTTGATGCCAGTGAGGACACAGACGGTGCCCGTTTCCTCTGGCCCATTCGCCAAACGCGATACTGCCGGCCGGCGCGGGCATGCCCAGCACCGTACCGCGCCAGAAGTTGTAGGAGTTCTCGCCGGTCAGGAAACTGTCGCCGCAGCCTCTCTTGTTGTAGGAGAGCCCCCGGTAGATACGGATCTTCTTGCGATGAGCTTCCGGGCAGCTGTAGTCTGCCCAGTTCTCGACATACTGATCCAATCCGTACCACCATGCGTACCAGTTCCCGGACGAGTGGCGCCACGAGGCATGGTTGGCGGCCATAAGATGGTTGTTGTCATCGATATAGAGCATGGCGCAGAGCATCAGTTGCTTGAGCTTCGAGGTACACTCAATGCTGGTTGCCTTGCTCTTTGCCTTCTGGATGGAGGGCAGAAGCATGCTCGCGAGAATGGCGATGATGGCGATGACCACAAGCAGTTCGATGAGGGTGAACTGCTTCCGTGATGGGGGCGGTTCTGCTGTTGGCACACGTGTCTCCTTGGTCGAGTAGTACTGGGCGTCCACCGGCAAATTGGGCCCCGAGGGGCACCGAAGAACACGTACTCTAGGCTCGGACAAGGGGGGCGTCAAGGAAGAGGAGGCCCATTCCGGCACGTCGATTGGGTTCGCATGAGGGGGGTGTGACGGGTGAACAGAAACGGCGCCGGGTCGCATGGGACCGGGCGCCGTATGAGATCGATTCAGGAGGGCCTGTTACGGCTGCATCCAGAGCTCGACAGAGTCCGAAGAGAACGCCCCCGAGGTAGTCATCATGTTCTTGGCATGGCCGTCCATGAACATAACGGGGATGCTCTTGGGATGGCGTGGCGTCCCGTTCTGCCCGAGGAAACGGGTATACGTTTGATGGTAGGAGGGCCACGTTGCATGGGCCGGTGGACACATGCGATGGGCGTGATTCCAGCAACCGACGAGGATGCGCTCGGTGATCTTGGTGACGGGAAGTCGCCGGATGTAGGAGCAATGTCTCGGCGCTGCGCCGGAGCCGCCCCGCCAGCCTCGTGCGCTGACTGAGCTCTCGCAGATGGTCGAGTAGGTCATGTACCCTACCTGGCCTGCTGCGAACGTGATTCTGGGACCGCCGACTTTGCGGGCTGGGCAGAGCCAAACGGACTTGTCATTGAGGTAATCGAACCAACGGCGGTACCAGTCTGTCCCACTTCCCCAGCCGATGGGGATCATGTTCTCGTTCTCGTCGGCGTACATGAAGCCGGCCATGCCGACCTGTTTGACGTTACTCACACAGTTGATGGAGTGGGCCTTCGCGCGGGCCTGAGAGAGGGCGGGAAGCAACATGGCAGCCAGGATCGCGATGATCGCGATGACGACCAGAAGCTCAATAAGGGTGAAAAGGCGGTCATCGCGTTGTACGTGCTCGTTCATGTATTTGCCGTCTTCCTTCCTGGCTCTGTGTACAGCACTCCATCTATCATTCTCAGTGTCAGGATAGCGAAACGAGTACGGCGACGCAAGAGGAAAGTGGTTGCCCTCCCGTTCTTCGGAGGGGAGCCCTGTTCCTGCGTCTGCTGCGCTATGCCCATGGTGTTCATCCGGGGGGCTGTCTCACTCTCCCCACGGGAGGGGGCTCTGCTCTCACCCCTGAGTGGACTATGTCCTGGCCACGAAGCCGAGCCATCTCGGGGACGGCGCTGCAACGTCGAAACGGTCCGCTGTCCAGGCGGGTGGCGTGCACGACTTTTGGGCGATGACGCGTTACGTTATCGTACCTATGAGAAAGTGGCTCCAACAGTATGGCGCTCTCTCCCGCAACGCGTTTGTGGTCGCGTTGGGGAGTCCGTTCTCCCTTGTCTTGGCACTGACAATCCTCTCCGTTCAGGCGTTCCTTGGCGCGTTGCCGTTCTTCACGTTCGGCGAGCAGCTTCGGCTCGTTCGTGATCAGAGCCTTGCCCTCTGTCTCCTTGGGGGATGCCTCGCCGCGGGTTTGGGAGCTGCGATCGTGTTTGTTGAGGACATTCGGAATGGCGCGGCACCGGTTGTGATGAGCCGCCCCGTTAGCGGCTTTTGCTTCGTGGCTGGTAAGTGGTCGGGACTGGTTCTCAGTCTGGCGGTGATCCACTCGCTGGCATCCGTCGGTTGTCTGTGGCTGACGAAGATCACGGCTTCGGCAGAGACCCTGGACAGTGCAGGTCTGAGTCTGTATGTGGGGGCCGTGGTCGTTGCGCTCGTGGTGATGGCTGTCAAGCACTATTTATTGGGGGGCTGTTACGTCTGGCAGGCGAATGTCGCTTTGGTGGTCTGTTTCCTGTTGGCGTTTTCTGCGGACCTCGGTCTCGGGCAGTTCACGGCGGAGGGTGCGCATGGGTTTGGAGGCGTCGATTGGCAGACAGGCAAGGCGTGTCTGCAGGTTTTTTTCTGCCTCGTGGTGTTCTCCGGTGTGATGGCGCTGCTCGCAACGGTTGCTGATGTCGGACTCCTGTTGACCGGCGCTGTACTCGTCTTCTTCTGCGGAATGCTGTCGGAGACCGCCATCCGCAGTCTGTTGGGGAATGGTCTTCCTGCTACGTTTGCCCGGGTTGTCTTGCCGAACTGGCAGCTTTACTGGGTGAACGACACTCTCGCGGAAGGTCGTGCGGTGCCCTGGGCGTATGTCATGCGCAGCAGCGTCCATGCCTTCTGCTACTGTCTTGTCGCCTTGGTCGTTGCCACGTGGTTTTTCAGGCGTCACGAACTGGAGGGGCGGGCATGACAACGAAACCGCTGCACGACCGGGTCGCGGCTGTTTTCGGGCTGTTACACCTCGTGGTCTGTGCTGTGTTGGTCGCTCTGGCGAAGGTGGGAGGCTGGACAGAGTGCTGGGGAGTGTCGGCTCTACATGCCGTGCATGCCCTGCTGGGGTTGCTCGCGGTCTTCCACTTGCGTCTTGTCCGCGGGGCTGAGCTTGAGGCCGAGGAGCTCAAAGCTGCCGGTCCGCGAGCCCACGAGCTTTTCGAGGGTGACGAAGGGGTCCTCAACGAGCGAGAACGGGCGCTCGCCCAGTTCGAACGTTTCTTCCTGCCGGTTGCCACTCTTGTGATTGCCGCCATCGAGGGCATCCTCGCTGTCTGGCTCTGGCAGTCTTCCGCAGCGTTCGTCGCGACCGCTGGTGAACGGTTGCTGCCGCTCTCGATCTGCCTCTTCGTCGGTTCGTTCGCGTTCTTTCTCGTTGGGAGGTACGCCGCAGGGATGGCGGCCACGCCGTCCGGAGGCATGGTGCGCGCCCCCGCTGGATATGCTCTCCTGAATGCTGGCCTCACGTTCCTGGCGGCTCTTTTGGCGTTTGGAGCCTACCTGCTCCGAGGTGCGGAGCTCGGGTTTATCGAGAATACGGCCCTCGTGATCGGGCGCATGATCGCGTTGGTGATGGTTGGTTGTGCGGTTGAGAAGGCGGGGATCGTCGTTGCTGCTCTGTACGGTCCACGGCATTCGGGCCCCCCAGCGGCGGTCTACCGAAGCCGTCTCGCCGAGTTGCTTGTCGCTCCGGAGCAGTTCGTCCACGGTGTGACAGACGTGCTCGACTACCAATTCGGCTTCCGGGTTTCCGACACGTGGTTTTTCCGAGTGCTGGTCCGGGCGGTTGTGCCGCTCCTGGCTCTGCAGTTGGGTGTTTTGGGGGTCGTTTCGTGCTTCGTCATCGTCAATCCGGGGGAGGTAGCGATCGTGGAGCGATGGGGCGCTCCCAGGGAAGGCGACCTGGGTCCTGGGCTGCATGGCAAGCTCCCCTGGCCCATTGAGACGGTTCGCAGGCTCAATGCGGCCCGTATACGTGACGTGCGCATTGGCGTCCCGACGCCGGACTTGACTGGCTCGCATGCCGAGGGGCGTGTTCCAGGTCTGTGGCGGTCTGCCGGCGATTGGGCTGCCGTGTTTGTCTCGGCCAGCCACAGTGCGGGCGCCCCGCGCGTGGGTGAGGCAACGGGAAAAGGGCGAGCCACAGCTCCCTCCGCGAGTCTTTTGGTGGCGGATGTTCACGTGCACTACCGCGTGAAGTCCCCTCGGGCGTTTCTCTACAACCATGCCGAACCACAGGCGCTTCTGGAAGGAACTGTCCGGCGGTGTGCCCTCGCCTATTTCGCGACACACGATGGTGCTGCGTTGCTCCAGACTGATCGCGAGAGGATTGCATCTTCGTTAGCTAAGGCCATACAGCGGCGGGTTGATAGCGGGGCGTTGCCGTTGGGAGTTGAGGTTTTGTCGGTGGCGATCATTCGTTTGCAGCCGCCTCCTGCCGTGGTCGACGCCTATCAGGATGTAGTCGCTGAGCTTCAACGGCGTACAGCACGCATGTCCGAGGCCGACGCGTATTACCACCGGATCGTCCCCTATGCGGAAGGGATTGCCGCTGAGCGCCGTGGTGAGGCGATGGCCTTCCGGAGCTCCAAAGTGGCCCGAGCAGAAGGCGTCGGAGCCCTCTTCAAACAACGGTTGGCCCTGCATTCGGCGAACCCACGTCTCTATCGGTATTTCTCGTATCTGGATCGCCTCGAGCGCTCTCTCGGTGATGCGCGCAAGGTGGTCGTGGTTGGCGGCGGCTCCGAGCAGGTCATTTCTCTGGACCTTAAACAGGAGTTTGGGCCGGAGTTGCTGGATGTAGGTTTGCCCGGTGCGACGGGGACCGGGAACAGAGAGTGAGAGGTAGGTAAGTCATGAAGCGGAATGTGGCCATCACGGCTCTTGTCTGCTTGTTCGTCGTCGTCTTTCTGTGCATTTCCTGTGCCTTCCAGGTGCGGGTAACGGAGGTGGCGATGGTGTCGACGCTGGGGCGTCCCGGGGCCCCGATCACTGAGCCCGGCCTGTATGGCAAAGCGCCATGGCCTTTTCAGCGCGTGTACGTGTTTGACCGGCGTGTTCAGCTGCTGCAGGGGGGATACAGGGAGGTCCTAACCAGAGATGGACTGAACCTGATCGTTCGTTTCCATGCGGCCTGGGCAGTTGAGAACCCCAACCAATTCTACGAGTGGGTTGGTTTCCGGCTTTCTGAAGGTGAGAAGATCCTGAGCGGTCTGCTGGAGAAGTATTCCAGTGACGTCATCGGCAAGCATCCGTTGGGCAGCTTTGTCTCGGTGGCCGAGGACGACGACGGCGGCTCTCTCTCAGCGATTGAGCAGGACATCCAGTCTCGCATGTCTGAGGAAGTGGCAAAGTACGGCATCGTCATCAAGGGCATCGGTCTCGAGCACATGGGGTTCCCGGAGGGCATCACGAAGGACGTGTTCAAACGGATGATTGCCGACCGCGGGCGTCTGACTCAGAAGATTCGTTCGGAAGGGGAGCGGGATGCCAAGCTCCGTCGCACGGAGGCTGACCAGCTTCAGGCGGAGATGCTCAGCAAAGCCGAGGCCGAGGCAATTGGTATCCGCGGCGAAGGTGAAAGCAGAGCCTACCGGTTCTTCGATGTTTACCGAGAGGATCCGGAGTTCGCCCTTTTCCTCCGCAAGCTGGAAGCGCTCGAAGAGACGCTGAAATCGAAGACCACCATCGTTCTTGACCGAGACGTTCCCCCCTATGACCTGCTTGACGGCAAGGCTCTGGGCGACGCGAAGAGCAAGGCACCGTGACCGCCCCCTGCGGAGCGGACGAGGAGTGGATGAACGTTGAACAGCAACAACCTGTAGGCGACCAGAATGCCGAGGGGCTTCGGGCATTGGCTGGTGCCCTACGACTGATTATCCGATTGCTCATCGGGGGCGTGGTGCTTCTGATGCTGGTCAGCCTTATGCAGTGCTGCGCGATCGTCAAGCAGCACCAAGTTGGGGTTGTCTACCGTTTCGGCCGTCCGGCTCGACGTCTCCAACCGGGCGATCGCGCCCTCATCTTCCCCCCGCCGATCGATCGGTACCACGCCTACACCGTCACTCGCGAGCGCGTTGTCTCAACGGATGCCTTCATGTATGCCCGGAGTGAGGACGCTACGCGAACAGGGGCGAACGACCCCATCCCACCTGTGTTGCGTCCAGGTCTGGACGGCTACCTGTTGACCGGAGATGGCGACATCGTGCACTGCCGTGCGTCGCTTTACTACCGAATCGCCGATCCCGTTCTCTTCTATGAACTGCATGCCGACGGTGAAGCGGCCCTGGCTGCCTTCATGCGTGAAGCTGTTCTGGCGGTTTCCGCGAGCCTGTCGACAGATACTACGCTCTTCCGGCCGGCGGAGTTCTCTGACCGCACTGCGCAGCGCCTTCGCCACAGACTGGAGGCCGCGGGCATGGGCGTGTTGATCAACCGAGTTGTGTTGACGGCTCTTCCTCCGCGGCAGGTCAAGTCAGCATTCGATGCTCAAGTCGCTGTGGGGCAGACCGTGGACCAGTTGCTTCAGGAGGCCAAATCCTACCGTGAGCGAGTGAGCAACGAGGCGACGAGCTCGGCAGACCGAATCAGAGCGCTTGCCCGGGCGGACGGTGAGCGTCTCAAGCAGACCGCCCAGGCCCGCGTGACCAATTACGAGAAGCTCCTGGCGGAATACCGAAAGAACCCCGATGTGGTCAAGCGCGAGCTTTACATCCAGACCGTTCAGCGCATTCTGCATCGAGCCGATGAGGTCTACTTCGTTGACGGGCAGGAGGGACGACAGGTGCGAATCTCGCTGGGCCGCCAGAGAGGGACGCCCCACACGAAAGCAGCAGAGCAAGGGACGAGGCATGAGTGATTCTCCTGCCACAACTGAGCAATCGCTGAAGGTTGCCGCTGAGTTGGCCGCTCGGCGCCTGTTTGTGGCTTTGGCAGGTGGCGTGCTGGTCGTGGACGCCTTTGTTCTGGAACGAGTGGTTGCTGATGATGGCATGAGCAGTCTGCTGTGCGCGCTGGTTGGGGTGATCGTCCTCCTGTGCCCATTGATCAGGATTGTCATTGATGACATAAAGCGTGGGCAAGTGCGTATGAATGAGTTGGCCGTGCTGGCGGTTGTCGCCGGCGCGTCCCAGGGGGATCTCAAAACGTCCGGCGTGATTGCGTTCATCATGTTGATCAGTCTGATCATCGAGTCTCGGACCGCCAGTGGAGCGAAGGCTTCCCTGGAGGCACTGGCAAAACTCTCTCCGGGGAAAGCCCGACGTGTGACGGAGTCCGGGAGCGAGGAGTTGATTGACCCCTCGGAATTGCAGGAAGGCGACCGCATTCAGGTCCGGCCGGGGGAAAATATCTTGGCTGATGGCGAAATCCTGTCTGGGCGGACGTCGATCCGGGAGGCCAACATCACTGGCGAATCCCTGCCCGTTGATCGGGAAACCGGGGCCAGAGTTTTTGCCGGGACGACGAATCTGACGGGGGCCATCGACGTCCATGTCAGCCGGGCTGGACAGGACACGACGCTCGGGAAGATCCGCGAGTTGATCCTCAAGGCGGAGACCACCAAACTGCCTGTCGTCCGGATCATCGACCAGTACGTTCACTACTACACGCCGGTTGTCCTGCTTCTGGCGGTCCTGGTATGGCTCTTTACCAACGATTTGGGGCGGATCGTCGCGCTTTTTGTAGCCGCATGTCCGGTGGCATTGGTGCTCGCAACGCCGTCGGCGATGGTGGCGGCTTTGTCGGCTGCCGCTCGCGTTGGTTTGTTGGTCAAGAACGTCAGTGATTTTGAGGCGGTTGCCCGGGTGACAGCATTCGTCTTTGACAAGACGGGGACGTTGACGTCCGGGCGTCTGTCCGTGTCTCGACTGGCCCCGGCAGAGGGGATTGAGTCGGCCGAGCTCCTGCGCCGTGCGGCCAGCGCGGAACAGCAGAGCAATCACCCTGTCGCTGTGGCGTTGTGTGCGCTGGCGACCAAAGCGAAGGTGTCCCTTGCTGTGGTCACGGACCTGCACGAGGAAGCCGGGCGTGGGATTCGGGCCGTTGTCGAAGAGGAAGAGGTGCTGGTCGGCAACTGGCAGTGGATGCTCAGCAACGGGGGTGAGGAAGAGAGCTTTCCGGATTGGGGAGACGATGAAACGGCAGGGATGAGCCTGCTGTTCGTCATGTCCGCGGGACGAGCCTTGGGCTGGGTTGGGCTTGAGGACCAGCCTCGAGAGAACGCCGGGGCCTCCATTGAGGCTCTGCGCGGTCTTCGGGTCGCGTCTGTTGCGTTGATCACCGGGGATCGCGAGGGGGTCGCGAAAAGGGTGGCAGGAGGGCTGGGGATTTCCGACTGGCGTGCTGAGTGCGTTCCTTCGGAGAAGGTGGACTACGTGGAGGAGGCGATCGCCGCTGGGCATCGGGTGGCCTTTGTCGGTGATGGTGTGAACGATGGTCCGGCTCTGGCTGCGAGTCACGTCGGTATTGCCTTGGGGGCGGCGGGGAGTGATGTGGCCATCGAGAGTGCTGCCGTGGCTCTGATGAACAACGATCTCAGTCGCCTCCCGTTTCTGGTCAAGCTTTCCCGGACAGCCCGACGTGTTGTCCTGCAGAATTTGGTTGTCGGTGGAGTCATCGTCACCGGCGGCGTCACGTTGAGCGCTCTCGGGGTGCTCGGGCATCGGGCCCCGATCGTTGCTGCATGCATGCAGATATGCGGTGCTCTAGCTGTCGTGCTGAACAGTGCCCGACTGATTCGCGAGGCCGGTGACAAGCGCGAGGAATCATGTCCGAATCAGAACGCAATATCCTGATTGACGGTCGCGGTGTGACCAAAGTCTTCAAGGACTTCTGGGGGCGTCCACGGGTCACTGCCGTGAGAGGAGTGGACATCCGGGTCACTGAGGGGAGTATCTTTGGGCTGCTCGGGCCGAACGGCGCCGGCAAGTCGACCTTGATCAAGATGGTCCTCGGGCATCTCTACCCGACCTCCGGCGCTTTGCGTGTCCTGGGGCGTCCCCCGGTGGATGTGGAGGCGAAGAGCCGTTTGGGGTATCTCCCGGAGCGTCCCGTGTTCTACAAGACGCTCACCGCCGAGGAGATCCTCAGCCTTTTCGGGCAGATTCTCGGTTTGCCGAAGCAGGAGATTGCTCGTCGAACGGACCAACTGATTGAGATGGTCGGGTTGCAGGGCGCTCGTCGACGTCCGGTTGGAGGCTTTTCACACGGGATGTCTCGGCGGTTGGGGTTGGCTCAGGCATTACTGAATGATCCGGATCTACTGTTGCTCGATGAGCCCACGGCCGGACTTGACCCGATCGGTTGCCATGAGGTCAAGAATCTGATACTGACGCTCGCCGCGAGAGGCAAGACAGTGGTGATGAGCAGCCACCTCCTGGCGGACGTTCAGAACGTCTGTGACGAGATCATGATCATGTACGGGGGGAGGGTGCAGCAGACCGGCTCCGTTGCCGACCTTCTGGCCCAGGCGGATGAAGTCCAGATCCGAGCGCCGCGCGTCTCGGACGACGTGATATCAAGCGTGCGTTCACAGCTCGCTACCGAAGCCGATGCGTCGGCGATCCATGTCTCGGTGCCTACTCGTTCCCTAGAGGACTACTTCCTGGACGTTGTCAGACGCGCCAATGAGGATCGTCAGGAGACTGCGGGGGCACAGATGGGAGCTGGCGTTGCTGCCTACCTGCAGAGCGATGCAGCCGACCAGGCACTGCTGAGCGAATTGAGTCAGTCGCCCTCTCCCGCACCCGAAAAGCTCAGCGAACCGGAAGCTGGGCCGCCCGTGGATCGGGCCGTGTTGGATGGACTCACCGATGACGAGTCTCCGGGGGACGAACAGACGCCTGAAGGGGATGACGGGGAATCGGATGTGGATCAGGGCGTGCTTGACAGCCTGACCAGATCGTGAACGACGCTCTTCTCTGGAGACTGGTTTGAAGCGAATCAGGGCCATTGCCTGGACGACACTCCGCCTGCTGTTCCGCAACGGCACCGGCTGGGGCGTGCTTGCGGCAATCGCCGTCATCGGCAGCTTCATCTTCTTCAGCGCCAGAGCTGACGATGTCCTGCTCCACGAATTGCGCCTGCGGATTCGCTACGGGACGACCTTCTACACCGTCTTCCTGGCTGTGTGCCTGCTTTTTTCATCTTGTCTATCTGTGCGTCTTGATATCGACCGAAAGCTGATGCATATCCTGACATCGTATCCTGTCCATCGGTATGAAATCTGGTGTGGCAAGTGGTTGGGATTGATGCTGTTCTCGGTGCTTGGCCTGTGCGTCGGCATGGTGTCGGTCGGCTTCTCTGCAACGTGGTATGTTGCGGCGAACTCAGTGGACCGTTCCGGGCTTTCCGGGTTCTGGCGGTGTCATCGTGTCTGTCATCCGGAGATGCCCAGCCTCGATCTCCTGGTTGAGCGTGAGCACCGTTTGCGCGAGCGAGAGGGGCGTCTACCCACAGACCGTTCGTCGTGGCAGATCCGTTCTGACTTGCGCACGGAGATCAGACGGCAGACGCAGCTTCTCGAAACGGGGGAGAAGCGCACCTGGACCTTTGACCTTGGTAAAGGAGCCGCATCCCGTGAGGAGCTGCTGCTTGAGTACTCCTTCTTTGCTCAGGAACAGCGACGGCTTGTCCGGGGAATCTGGTTAGTCGAGGCGGAAGACGGGCCCGGGCAGCACACGGAGACCGTCGAGGCTTTTCCCTACACGGTCAATCGTGTAACGATTCCCATTTCGTGCCTTTCTGAGAGCGGCCGGGTGCGGGTGACATTCCAGGGGATTGACGCACCGCATCTGATCTTCGCTCGGGGCAAGGGGATCCGGCTCTTCCTGGAGGATGGGAGCTTTTGGTCGAACACGTTTCGGGGGCACATTGTCGTGCTGCTGCATTTTGGTGCCATTGTCGCCTTGGGAATGACGGTGGCCACTGCGTTCACGTTTCCCGTGGCTGCTTTCGTCAGCACTGTCTTCTACCTCCTGGCCGCGGCAACAGGTTTCTTCGAGAGTGTGGCCAGAGACCTCGATTGGGGAGAACCGGGGGTCTTGCGGACGCTCTCAGATGGGGTTATTCGTGGCGGGGTCTGGTTGACGCGTGGACTCAGATTGCCGCCAGTCATCGGCCGCGTTTCGGGAGGGACTTCCGTTGAGTTCGGGAGCCTCGTGAGCGCCTGGGGTGCCCAGTTCATCGTTTACGCAATCGTTGTCGGCGGTCTGGGGATGTGGTGGTTGACCCGCAAGGAACTGGACCGACTGCATTAGTGTCCTGCCTCGGATAGGTTGAATGGAACACAGGCAAGTAAAACTGAGCGTGGCTGTGGCCGGCCTAGTCGTGTTCATGTTCTGGAACATGCGGTGTCTGGAAGCGGGTCGCAACGGCGACGTGACGGACGCCGGACCCGGCGGAAGCCGTGTGCCTCCCACGTTGGCGCTGACCACGTTTGCGCTTGGCCCTCTCCGTGGACTGATCGTCGACGCGCTGTGGTGGCGCATGATTCAGCATCAGGACGAGGGGAACCACTTCGAGACGATGCAGCTCACCGAGTGGATTACAGCGCTGCAGCCGCGCTTCCCACAGGTGTGGGCCTTCCACGCTTGGAACCTCAGCTACAACGTCGCGCATGAGTTTGCGGACCCGGACACGCGCTGGCAATGGATCCAGCGCAGCATTCGCCTGCTTCGTGACGACGGGCTCCGCTACAATCCAGGCAGCCTCGTCATCCGCAAGCAGCTGGCCAGCATATTCCTGGATCGCATTTGCCGGCGAGGAGATCCGGGCCAGAAGTTCTTCCAGCGCAACTGGGCTCTGCAAGTGATGCTGTTTCTGGAAGACGGCAGTGCCGAGGAGATAGGGCGGTTGCGGGATGCTGCAGTGTCAGCTGAGGAGCTTGCCAAGCGGCCCGGAGTCGCCGCCCTCGTTTCTGCAGGTCGGACCGTGGGACTGGACCTGACTGACTTCCGGGTTGTCCTTGCGGGCAGCACGTGGACTGACGGGCAGAAGCAAGCCTGCGAACTGCCGGAACACGCCCCGGCGTTGCGTGACCTGCACCAGTGGGCCAGGGCTCAGGGCGTGTCGGTCGAGCTGGGCATGAATTTGGGCCAAATGCTGCGGATCGACAGCGAGTATGGTCCTTTCGACTGGCGCCTGCCTCAGGCACACGCGGTCTACTGGGCGGCGGGAGAGACGACCTTCGCTGAGTTCGCCAGCCAGGGGGAACAGATCCAGGGCACCATGATCCGGCAGGCGATGGAGGAAGCCCTGCATAACGGACGACTCCTCTACGACTCGACAAGCGGATTCTTCATGACGACCAACAATCTTCAGGTCGTAGGGCGCATCCATGACTACTACGATGTGCTCATGCAGGGAGACTTCTCCGAGCATACTGATGAACTGCACCGAGCCTTTCTCGAGGAGGCGATTGCAGTCGTCTACAGCTTCAACCACGATGCGGCGGCCCGTGAGCTCTTTGGACATTATGTGGAGGACTATCCTCTGCCGCCCGGAGTTACGACGTTTGAGGCCTTTGTCGCAGCCCAGATGCACCGGGTGGTGAATGCCAGGAACTTCCGGGAGACAGGGTCCGTCGTTCACGCCGCTCTGTTTCAGGCTTACTTCTGGCTTTCGACGGGCGACTCTCAACGGGCGAAAGGCTATGCCCGGATGGCCAAACTGCTGTGGGATCGACACCAGCGCCGGGTTGCACATGCCCCGGAGCGGCAACTGCCGCCTTTTGACGATATGAAGGCCGCGGCCCGTAGCAGGCTGCTGAGTCGCGAGATGGCTCCTGTTCTGCGGGGCCGCCTGAAGAACGCGGCGGCGGAAATCGAGGTCGGGGCAGGTGATGGTCATGAAGTGGAGAGCGTCTATCTGGGTGAGCACGCTGCCCGTGGCCATGGACTCAAGGAGAAGCGTCTCCAGGCCGACGACAGGGCGCGTGAGCACTGATGCCAAGGAGTCCTGCAATGCAGACCGCTCGTGACCGGTTTATGAAAGAAATGGCTTCGGGAGGTGAGGGGCTGGTGCGCTCCCACATCAGCGTCACCTTTCCCGTTTGGGAGCAGTTCGGTGACCAGTTGGACTGGTTGGGGGATTTTTCGGAGCATGTTGCGGTTGGGATCAGACGTATCTCGGATCGCCCTGCGAACAGCGAGGTCGTGGATCGCTGGGGATGCCATTGGACGTATCCGCTGGAAGCCTTGGACGGGATCTGCGATGGCCATCCGTTGGCGGAATGGAGTCGCCTCACGTCCACCACGTTCCCAGATCCTGCTGCGTACACGGACTGGGAGGCCGCCGCCGAACGTGTTGAGCAGGTGAAGCGCAGGGGAGGCGTTGCCAGCGGGGGCACGGAACACGGATTTTTCTTCCTTCGTATGACCTATCTGCGGGGATTTGAGAACTTCCTGATGGACGTGGCTGACAGCGCTCCGCGGCTGCAGGAGTTGATTCGCGTGGTCGAGGAGTATTGGCTGGGCGTGGTCCGGCGCTGGGTAGACATCGGTGTGGACATCATCAACTTCGGGGATGACCTGGGGCTGCAGTACGCGCTCCCAATGAGTCCGGAACACTGGCGCAAGATCATCAAGCCGACCTATCGGCGTCTGTTCGGCTATTGCCGGGAGCACGGTGTGTCTGTTGGTCTCCATTCGGATGGCTACATCGTTGACATCATTCCTGACTTGCTCGAATGTGGCGTTTCCGTGCTGAATCCGCAGGACCTGGTGAACGGGCTTGACGCATTGTCCCGGGAGGCGAAGGGGAAGGCCTTCCTGCGCCTGGATGTGGATCGACAGGCTGTGACGGTCCTGGGAACGCCCGAAGAGGTCGACACTCACATCCTGGCCTGCATCCGGACGCTTGGCAGCCCACAGGGGGGACTTGGTCTCATCTGGGGAGTGTACCCCGGCACGCCTCTGGCCAACATCGAGTCGGCGGCCAGAGCCATGGATCGCTATGCCACACATTGGTGCGGCAGGTAGACCTCTCAGCCTACTCCTGCGGCGGGGTTGAGGCGCTTGGGAGAGCCGCTTCTATGGCTGAAAGGACTTCCTTCGCGAGGGGCTTCGTGCGCGCGCCGAAACGTGCGATCACGGCCCCGTCGGGGCTGATCAGGAACTTGTTGAAGTTCCACGTGATTTTCCCCCCAAACGTCGGGTTCGTATCCTTCCCCGTCAGGTGTCTATAGAGGGGATGCTGGTTCTTCCCCTTGACCGTTATCTTGCTGTACATGGGGAACGTGACCCCATAGTTCAGTGAGCAGAAACGTCTGATCTCGACATCATCGCCCGGTTCCTGTCTGAGGAAGTCGTTGGCCGGGAAGCCCACCACGACGAGCCCCTTGTCTGCATATTGAGCATACAACGTCTGCAGGCCGGCGTATTGCTTGGTGAATCCGCACTTGCTGGCCACATTCACGATCATCATGACCTTCCCTCGGTGTTCGGTGAGGGTCGTTGTCTTGCCGTCAATCGTGGTCACTGGGATCGCGTACAGGGCTTCTTCCCCAGCATCTTCAGCGTCCACTTGAGGGCAGGCCATCGTCATGGCGAGGGTGAGGCAACTGGTCACACAGCAGGATGTCTTCATCAATCAAGCTCCGGTAAGCGCGGTTCAACGAGTGCTGTTTCGGGCCGACTACCTGTCGCCACCAGCCATCTCAGGGGGGCCAAGGTCTTCCACTTTGACGCTGTCAAACCAGACCGGTTCCGTGGTGCCCTGCCAGTTATAGAGGTACAGGTGGGGCTGGTCTTTGCCCTTGCGCATCAGGAAAGTCGTCTCAACGCGACTCCACTCTCCCGGAGTGGTTCGGTGGGCGAAGGGATGGTGCTCGTTGCTCAGGTGGTGGTGCACGTTTGCGTAGACGCTTCCTTTGTCTTCGAGGCGCTTGATCCAGAGGCTGATGCGGTACCGATGGCCCGGTATGAGCTCCAGCGGGAAGTGTCGCAGCCGCGTGGCAGGGGTGATTCTGATGCTTCGATGGCCGGTGCGGGCCTCGGCGTCATCGAACTGATCGCGTTCAAAGTCGGGGTCTATGAAGAGCGGGGTGGCCAGTGAACGGGTAGCCAGTTTCAACGGCCCATCCTCAAGCGTGATGTCTATGTGTCGAAGCTCCTGCAGTTCTGCGTATTGCGTATAGTCGATGGTTCGGCTGCAGGTCGCCGGTGCCGGCTTTCCTGTCGCGGCTGGTCCACTTTTGAGGCGGAACGCGTCCGGGCTGTCTCCCATGCCGGGGTCCGGCTGAAAAGAGGCCTCCTCTGTCTCCAGGCGTATGGTGAACTGGCGGGCCTTCCGGGCGGGATCAAAGACATCAACGCGCTGGCTGGCTTGGCGCTGCCTGGCCTGCGGGACCGGTCGGGCTCGGTCAGGGCGCTCGAGGAAGAGCACGGCACTCACCGGGGCGGGTGGAAGCCGGAATGTCCATGCACCCTTCGGTGTGATTTCATCCGGCGTAAGCATCACCGGCAGTTCACCTTGCTGGACAGAAAACGCCCGAAGCCTTCGACGTTTGCTGAGATGTCGCGGCACGTCAACCGTGGCGGTCACACCGGTGATTCGCTGCCAGTTCATGAAGGTTGCCAACAGTGCATTCCCGCCTTTGGCCTGGTGCAGGTGGAGGGCGCCCTTGATCTTTGGGTGCGAGACGGTCAGCCCTAAGTTATCCAGGAAGCGTGAGTGGTAGAGCCACGGGGCGAACCAGCGGCGGCAGCGGACGACTTGTTCGACTTTTGGTGTGAGTCTGATGATGTCCATCTTCGTGTTCAGGTAGAACGCGGTGCACGCGGCCCGGTGCGTCCTGGGCGGCGTCCACCAGCCGTTGGAGTGCCCAACGTAGTAGATCTGATCCGGATGCGTGTAGCGGCCGACCTCCAGGTTCTTGACGAAATTGCTCTGCAATTGTCCTGCCATGAGGCCAAGCAGCTCGCTTCCCCCTTCGACGGTCTGGTAGAAGCCGACTGCGTCTTTCACACCTTTCGCCTGCATGTCTTGCAGAAACCGGTACCGGGCCATGGCACCGCGACCCTCTCCGTTGTGGCCGAAATAGGGGTTGTAGTCCTGAACGTCATGGCAGGCGAAGGTATCCCAGTAAGGGGTGTCGAGGCCGTACTCCTTGAGGTGGATATCGAGCCCCCATTTCTCCAGGTATGTGCGCCACTCTCCCTGTTGCCAGCACATGTTGGGATACTCTTCTTTTCTGGCCGGTTCCGGGATGGTACTCATGTCGAGTTTCTCGACCGGCTTCCGTTCCGGTCCGTAGGCGTGGTTCCGCACGAACCAGTCCCAGGCGGGTGGGCGCTTGTAGACGGGAATGTCGTCAACCGGAATACCGTAGATCTTGTCGGCCAGGATGTAGCTGCGACTCATCCCGTTGCCGTGATAGTACACTCCGACATGGCCATCCAGAGTGCGGAAGTCGGTTGCGAGGTCTGTGAACCACTGTTCGGAACGGTAATTCGGGTTGGGAAGGTAGTAGGTCGGGCAACCGGCGAATCCGGTCTGCATCCACATCTGAATGTGCTTGAAACCGAGTCCGGCCATGCGTTCGGCATCGGGAGATGTGATCCAACCGTCGCTGTCCCGCACCCAGGGCGGAATCTGCACATGACCAACGTTCGCGGAGAACCATTGCCGATACCAGTCTGCGGCTACGTGCCAATCGCCGGTATGCACGCCGACGCCGGCGGTGAAGGTCACCCTTTCTCCGGGACGGACACGGTCTTTTCGAGTCAGGGATAGCGCGGCGCTCTGTCGGCCGGGGTCTGCCTGCGACTTGAACTCCGTGAGAACCATCGGGTAGTCGAGCGGAGCCAGCATAACCCCTCCGTCGGCATCGTGTAGGTCGCAGAAGCCGATGGTGGTCCGGATTGGGTGAGGGTTCGTCAACGTACCGGCTTCGCCCGGGCGTCTGACGAGGCGTCCGCTCATCGAGGGGAAACAGAGCGTGTCGTCACTGCTGTCCGATCCCGCGCGTGTCTGTGCCAGGGTTGGGAATGCCACGGCGGTGACGTCGCGGTCCGAGCGATTCTCTACCTCGATGGCGAACCGGGCCATCCAGTCCCGCCCCAGACTGATCGTCACGTTGACAAGGAGGCGGCCATCTGCGAGTTCATACTCGAGCCTTGCCTTGCGGCTGCGTGCAACTGCGCGCTTCAGGAGGGCACTGTCGGAGGTCAGGAGTGTCGTCTCCGTGGCGTCTGAGGCCTTGGTCTCGACCCGGAACAGGGTTGCCGGCACTCCATCGGGGAGATACCGGCGACCGGTTTGCCGGTCGCGAAGTCCGCAGATTCTGCCGGTCGTGCGGTGCAGAAGGAGCTGCATGTATTTGTTGCGGAGAAGGATGAACGCATCTGCATCAGCTGTGTACGAGACGTTCCCAACCGTGACCTGTGGTGACGTGCCGTCAGCACCGCGTTTCATGGTCACTCGGGCCCGAAGCGGAGCGGCGGCCCCGCTCAGTATGCCGTTGTCGGCCAATGGCCTGAAAGGGCCATCGCCGAGGGAGATTTCTACCTGTGTGTGTCCTTCTGTCTGCACATCCAGTCCTGCCCAACCCAGTAGCGAGAGTGGCGTGAGCGGGGCCGACACGAACTCCCCGGCGTCAGAACTGTTGACGGGGGAGGCGACGGGGCCGACCCCCTTCGGTGTCCATTCCTCTTCCGAGGTGAGCACCCAACGATCTATGCGTTTACCGTTGTGGAGGTTCCGGATTGCCAGTGTATGGACACCGCGTCGCAGGTAGTGTCGGGCGCCCTTGATCCAGAACCACTTGCTCGCTTCATCGCCTTTGCGTTGCCCAAATGCCAGCTGCATAGGCATGGCATCGTTGATCTGCACCATGTGTGACCAGCTTGCTCGTCGTGGAATCCAGGTGCGCTGCCAGTAGTGGAAGTAACCTGCTCTGCTGACGACCACATGGTAGATGGCCTCCTGGACGAAGGCCACACAGCTGCCGCCACCGGCATTCTCGGCGGAGATGGGGGCGGCTGCCGCTTCCTGGAATTCCTGCCACGTCACGGCCTCGAACGCTTCTGCTTCGACACAGATCGGCGCCCCTTTTGCCTGGGTTGGCAGGGGATCCGGGAGGCGTAGCGCTCCATCAGTCAGCACGCAACCCGAGAGCTTCTCCGGCTTCAGGGGGGCCTGCAGGGCCAACTCCCCCGCGTGGGCGGCAGATAGAACGGCGATGAGGCAGAGGAACAGTCTTCCCAAGGGCATTTTCCTGTCTCCATCCTGTCGAGTGCACCCGGGCATAGAGGAGTCTGAGTACCCAATTATACGTTGTGTGCAGTTGCGTGTCGCCTCTCTCGAGTTCCGGAACGGGTGACAGCAGGTGTGCTGGGGATGGGCCGAGCTCAGAGGCGGAAGAGTGGTTGTCCTTCAGATGACGGACGCTATCTTCCAGCTTGCCTCACATTACCGATGCCCCCCGTTTCGAGGAGACCAGCTATGCGGACGCGCTTCAGCGTATTGATTCCAGCCTTCCTGTTCCTGGCCTCGGTTGTGTCCGGGGCCCCACGCCGGGAAGAGGTGCAGGTGACAGCTCGGGGAATCCCTGTGGCTTACACCGTTGACGTGGTTGTGGTGGGAGGAAGCACAGGAGCTGTGGCGGCGGCGGTTGAGGCGGCGAGGACCGGGGCAAAGGTCTTCCTGGCCGCCCCGCGCCCTTACCTGGGCGATGACATGACGGAGACGCTTCGACTGTGGCTTGAGCCCGGGGAGAAGCCGGAGTCAACGTTGGGGAAGGCGATTTTTGAGACCCCCACAGCCATGGGAAACTGGGTCCATCCCCGGGCGATGCCGTACGCCTATGTGGCAGATCAGCCCAGTGATAGGAAGCACGCGGACACGGCCACGCCGTCGGTGCTGACTGATGGCGCGTGGGGATCGGCAAGTAAAGCGAGTGTGCAGTACAACGCCGATGTCACCATCGTCGCTGATCTCGGGGCCCCAAAGGCTCTGGAAGAGATCAGGGCGATGTACTACTGCCGGCGAGTTGCCAATGGTGGTTCGGCGTTCGATGTGGCGAGCTTCGCGGCGTTTGTCAGCGACGATCGGCAGAACTGGCGGAAGCTCGCCACCCTCGAGAGGGTGCCTCCTCCGCGAGACGTGTCCGGTGACCTCTGTCTGACAGCCAGGTCGGCAACTGCGGCCAAGGGGCGTTACGTCAAGTTAGTGATCACGAAAGCTGAGTACGCTGCGCGCATCCTTCTGGGGGAGATTGAGCTGATCGCGCCTGCCATCGGAGGAAAGAGGGCCGCCCCGACTACGTTGCCCCCAGTTACCCCCTTTCATGTGAAAAAGACCCTCGACGATGCGCTCCTCGAGGCCGGCGTTCCGTTCCTTTTCAGCTGCTATGCGACCGGCCTCCTGACTGATGAAGCCGGGGACCTTTGCGGGATTGTGATGACGAACCGCGGCGGCCGGCAGGCCGTTGTTGCGAAGGCGATCATCGACGCGTCGGATCGCGCTTCGCTGGCTCGGCTGGCCGGAGGAGTGTTCCGCCCGTACCCATCAGGCCTCCACACCTTCAAACGAACGGTCATCGGCGGCTCTGTGAGGACGGTCGATGGGGTGCAATCACGGTCCATCGAGCCGCCTTTCCAAGGGCGCTATGGCATCACTGAGTACACTCTTCGATTATCGATGGAGGACAGCAGCTACGCGGCATTTGCCCAGGCCGACCAGCAGGCCCGAACCCTGACCTATGATCCCGATCAGCAGTTCACCTCGGATCGCCTTTCCGAGGTCCCTCCTGACTCGATGCGTGGTGTGACACGTGCGGATGGACCGTGGCAGGGCACCGGGGCACTGCCCCTGGGGGCATTCAGAACTCCGGGGCTTGCGCACCTGTTCGTCCTGGGGGGATGTGCTGACCTCTCCCGGGAACAGGCAGAGGGCCTGCTCCGTCCGCTGGCTCTGATCGACATGGGGACGCGCATAGGGCGCGCAGCGGCCATAGATGCCCGTTCAGCGCGCACCCCGGCAGGGATCAGAGTGGCTGATGGGAAACCGCTTCCCGCTGTCACCCCTGGGGATGTTCGTGAGATCCTCGATGGGATACGCCCGACGCGCCAGTGGGATACGGTTCCCCAAATGGCGGGGCGTCTGCCGATCCTGGCCGAGTACGATGTGGTGGTGGTTGGCGGCGGAACTGGTGGCGCTCCGGCTGGAATTGCTGCAGCCCGGCAGGGCGCCAGGACGTTGGTCATCGAGTACCTCTCGGGCTTGGGCGGAGTAGGGACGATGGGGGCGATCGCCAACTACTGCTCCGGGAACCGTGTTGGCTTCAGTAGGACGATCCCGACTCGCAGCGACCGTAAGACATCCTGGGTGATCGAGCAGAAAATGGAGTGGTACCGGCAAGAACTTCTCGACGCCGGCGCAGACATCTGGTTCAGGACGCTTGGTTGCGGTGCGGTTGTGGAGGGAACGCGGGTCAAGGGCGTCGCCGTGGCCACACCGGCCGGGCGTGGTGTGGTGCTGGCCGAGGTCGTTATCGACTGCACCGGAAGTGCCGACATTGCGGCAGCGGCCGGGGCTCCGTGCGTGTATGTCGGAGGCACAGAGCTGGCGATGCAGGGCACCGGGCTTCCTCCGCGTAATCTCGGGGCCGGGTACACCAATACTGACTTCACCCTTACCGACGAGACCGACATGGTCGACGTGTGGCACATGTTCGTCTATTCGAAGGGGAAATACCGGGGGGCCTTTGATCAGGGACAGCTGATCGACACGCGCGAAAGGCGCTGCATTCTTGGTGAGCACACCCTCAACATTGTGGATATCATCAATAGACGGACGTTTCCGGACACCGTTGTGCAGGCGAATGGGGGGAGCTACGACACGCACGGTTTCACGGTGGATCCCTACTTGTTGATCACGGATCCAGGCGGGGCGGGATTGGTCAACATCCCGTATCGCTGCATGCTTCCTCAGGGGCTCGAGGGATTGCTGGTCGCCTCACTTGGGCTCAGCGCACACCGCGATGCGATTCCGCTGGTGCGCATGCAGGCTGATATTGAGAATGGGGGCTATGCTGCGGGGGTTGCAGCCGCGATGGCCGCGAAGGCGGGTGTTCCGCCGCGGAACATCGATGTACAGAAGCTCAAAGCGCATCTGGTCGAGGTGGGGAACCTGCGCAAGGCTGTTCTCACACATGGTGATTCCTATCCCGTCTCCAGCGAGAAGCTGGTGGCCGCGGTCGAGAAGGTCGGCAGCGATTTCCGCCAGACCGCCGTTGTCTTCTCTCGTCCCTCCCTGGCTGCGCCCATGTTGCGCGATGCTCACGCTGCTGCCGAGGGCGAACGGAAAGGGCAATACGCCCTTGTTCTGGCAATGTTGGGGGATTCCGCCGGACTATCGACTTTGCTGGAGGAGGTCAACACGGCCAAAGCATGGGACAAGGGCTGGAATTACCGGGGAATGGGCCAGTTCGGGAGTGCCTTGAGTTCATTGGATCAGAAGGTTGTGGCGTTAGGCAGGACGCGCGACAAACGGGCACTCCCGGCGATTCTGGAAAAGCTGGAGCTCCTGAGTGCTGAGGGGAGCTTTTCACACCACCGAGCCGTGGCGTTGGCTCTGGAAGCGATTGGGGATCAAGCGGCTACGCGCCCCTTGTTCGACCTGCTCAGCAAGCCGGAGATGACGGGGCACGTTCACACGACGGTTGAGATCGCGCGCACCCGCGGAGTTGGCGGAGGGACGAATGCGGTCACCACGCGGCGGGAGTCGATCCGAGAGTTGTCACTTGCGCGTGCCCTCTATCGCTGCGGCGACTACCAAGGGCTCGGAGAGAAGATCCTGCGCGCGTACCTTGACGATCTGCGTGGGCATTTCGCCCGACATGCGGCCGCAGTTCTGGCCTCGAAACCCGGGCAGCGTGAGGAGTAGGGGATCATTTGTCGCGTGGGACGCCGGTTCGCCGCGTGGATCCTGGTTTGAAGCGGGCTGTCTTCTCTAGCTTGGTCACTTCGGCCGCCAATCGGGCGAGACGCGTTCTGGCCATCTTGATCGTGTCCATGGCGCGCTTGTCCTTGGGATCCTCTTCAAGCGCCTCGATGGCCTTCCCGAAGTTGGTTTCTACTTTCTCAAGTTCTTTCCCGAATGCCTGCTCAAGCCGTTCGATAAAGGCAGCAAAGTCCTCTTCTGTCTTCTCAACACCGGCGGCGAAGTTCTCCTCCAGGGCGGCTGGCGTCGCGTCGTTTTCTCCGGCGTTCTGTGCATGCACGCGGCACATGCCGCAGAGCATGAGGGGGGCGCATGCCAAGGGGAGAAGGGGGCGCGGGAAGGAGAATGCTGTGGCTGTTGTGGACATGGCGTGGCTCCTCGTCACTGTGGTTGGTCCGACACGTGCATCGCGCCCTCACCACGACATACTCAAGGGGAACGTCTCGCGTCCTCTTTCCCAGTCGGTAAGTCACGTTCAGGGGGGGGGCGGCCTACTGCTCTCCGGTTGCCTGGGGGAAGAGGAACGTAAGGGTCGTTCCTGTGCCAGGTGCACTGTCGACCACAACGCCGGCTCTATGCTGCTTGAGGATACCATAGACCGTGGCCAACCCCAGGCCGGGGCCCTTGCCCTTCTGCCTGGTGGTGAAGAAGGGCTCGAAGAGGTTGGCCTGGACCTCAGGCGTCATGCCTACGCCGGTGTCTGCAACAGACAGTGCAACATAGGTGTCACCTTCAGGTGTCAGGCCGGCGACCAATTCCTCTTCTGCCAGCGCCTCTACGGCTGCATCTGCCGTGGTCAGCGTCAGTTTCCCTCCATCGGGCATGGCTTCACAGGCATTGTCGGCCAGAATCGAGAGCATGTCGCGGATTTGGAGAACGTCTGCCTTCATCAGGGGTGTATCGGCTTCCGGCTTCAGGCACAGCTCGATGCTCTCACCCAGTTCTTTGCGGATTTCCGCAGCACAGTCCTGCAGCAGGGAGTTGAGATCGACGACCAAAGGGTTCTGAGCCTGTGGCCTGGAGAACGCCAGGAGTTGGCGTGTGAGGGAAGATGCCCGATCTCCGGCGGCGATGACATCCGTGAGATCCTCGGTGGCAGGCGACCCGTCAGGGATTTCGTCTTTAGCGAATTCGGCCGAGGTCATGATGACCATGAGCAGGTTGTTGAAATCGTGGGCGACTCCCCCTGCGAGGCGGGCCAGGGAGGCCATCTTACGGGCCTGCCAGTGCTTCTTTTCGTCTGTCGGGAGCTCGGCTCGGTTGCTGAACTCGATCAGAGCTCCGGAAGTACCCTCATCTTCAGGGGTGCCGGCAATGGGGACGATACGCAGTTCGCTCCCGACCGGGTTGCCCGTGCGTGCCACGAGGGAGAGACCGTGCAGAGCGCGCACTTCTCCGGCCGCGATGGCTTCGTCAACTTGAGTCAGAAAAGCGGGGTTCCCGGGCCGCTCCAGAGGGAAGATAAAGGCCAGTGTGGCACCGACGACATCCTGCTCATTGAAGCCTGTTGCTTCGAGAAAGTCCCGGTCGGCCAAGGTGACGGTCAGGTCGCCGTCCACCAGCAAAGCCGCTGGGCTGATAGCGTCGAGAATGGATCTGGTCTGGCTCATGCCGCGGCCTCCGTCTTGGTCAGCCATGTCGGGCATCTCTACCCGCGCCCGTCTCCGGGGCGCCCATAGCTCTTGGTTATCCACCGGGAGAGTGTCTTGTCCGGATTCTCCACGGCTGATTTGGTGATCGTGAACTCAGTTTTTCCGGTATTTCTGGAGATCAGCTTGAGGGCGTACTCAAAGTCGTGGAAGCGCGTCTCACACACCGTCCGGACGGTTTTTCCGGAGCGACGACTCGCTTCGACAATGGCTTCAATCGCTTTGGCGTTGAAGGCGATGGTGATGCCGTGATCGTGACTGAACCTCTCCGCAAAGGCCTTCGCTTCCTGCCGCATCCGCCCGTTCTCCGTCTCGCGGTTTTCCAGCAGCAGTGCCTCGAGACACTCTTCCGGGGCCGCGATTGTCTCCGGAGTGATCGCCAGCGTTGGGACCCCGGACGACGGCAACTCGAACTTGAAGGGCCGCAGAGCCCGTTCAAGGACAGTCATTAGGCCCCGGGCTCCCGTCTTCTCGCTGTGAGCCTGGCACGCGACTTCGGTGATTGCTTCAGCGGTGAAAGAGAGGTCGATGTCGTAGCCTGCAAGGTCGTCTTTGTATTGCTTCAGGACACTGTCCTCCGCTTGAAGGAGGATCTGTTCCAGGTTATCGGGGGTGAGCTCACCAAAGGCAACTCGGACGGGCAACCTGCCGACGAATTCCGGTTCGAAGCCATACTGAACCAGATCCGAGGTCTGAACCTGTTTCAGGAGTTCGCTGCTTTCGCCGTCGGGGTGGCCATTTGAGTTGTCGAAGCCGATCTGCCGTCGTCCCAGGCGCCGGTTGATCTGTTCGGGGAGGCGGTCGAAGGCTCCACTCACGATGAACAGCATGTGGCGTGTTCTGATGGTTTGAGGGGGAGGCTCTGCCCCCGTCTGCATGGCCATGATTGCCTGCACCTGAGCGAGCATATCGGTCTGGCTGACCAGCTTGACTTCGGTGTCCTCCATGAGCTTGAGGAGGTTTACCTGGACCCCGCGCCCTGAGACATCGCGCACACCGTCGCTGCCTCTGCCCGCGATCTTGTCGATCTCGTCAATGTAAACGATACCATATTGGGCCAGGTCCGCATCGCCATCGGCAACTCGCACGAGGTCTCGGACGATATCTTCGACATCATAGCCGACGTACCCGGTCTCCGAGAATTTCGTTGCGTCGGCTTTGGCGAAGGGGACACCGATCAGCTTTGCCACACAGCGCATGAGATAGGTCTTGCCGACACCGGTCGGGCCGAGCATGATGACGTTGTGCTTCGCGTAGTCCCGCTCCCCGACTTCCGGGTCTTCGATGCAGCGCCGGACATGGTTGTAGTGGTCGCAGATTGCCACGGAGAGGACGCGTTTAGCTTCGTCCTGGCTGATGACAAATCGGTCGAGATAGTCTTTGACGTCCCTCGGCTTGAGGCTGAACTGCCTGATGTGCTCTGCCTGTGGGTGCGGGTCCGGTTCGGGGGGCGATGCCTCGGGTGTTTCGGGTTCAGGCTGGCCGCTGAACATGAACTTGACGTTCGCCTGCTTCAGAAGGTCGCTGAAATGCTTCTGGAATTCATCAGTGGGGGGAGTTGTATCGTTGTCGCTCATAGCTTTGGGGGATTGCCCTTCGGCAGCCGCGCGTCGACGTCCTGCCTCAGGTCCGCAAGCGGTCACCTTTTGGCTGCCCGTAAGAGGGCGTAGAAGCGATCCTCGTACTGCTCAAAGAGCCCGTACTTCTTCAGCTTCTGGCCGAGCAGCTGAGTTTGGTCATAGTGGCCCTGAGCGGCTCGGAAATCAGACTCTATCTCAACTCGGACCGCATTGGGCACGTGTCCATCCGACGAATCAAGCAGGCCTCGGTCTGAGAGTTCGCGGAAGTTATGCGGCGCAGAGGTCTGGACAACGTCTCCCACGAACTTGAGCAGGCATATTTCCCAGAGGTCATCTACGCCGATCAGGACCGCAGAGAGCGTTCCGTCATCGCGATGAACATCCGCGGACACTTGGTCGGCGACTTCGCCGATGTCGCCTTGGACGACTTCCTCGCTGTGCTCCTCCTTGCGGAACTTCAGTCCGTATTGGAGGAAGCGCATGCCTGCGGCCGTGTGGCGAAGGCCCTCAATGTACTGCTCGGCTTCCTTGCCGAAATTCTCGAGCGCCTGGTTGATGTAGTAGCTCGGGGTGATGACCTGTGGTCGTTCGGCCACGATCTTCCCCCGTCGGATCCTGACCTTCCCGACATCGTCCAAAAGGTCGCTCAGCAGGTGGTACTGAATCGCCGTTGCTCCGAATGTCTCAAGCACCTTCTTCGGGCTTGAAACAACTTGGGTTGCCCGGGCTGCGTACCAGATTTTGTCGCGGTCATCCATGGGGAGTACTCATGAGTACGAATATAGCTTCACGGTCCGGTTTTCGCTATCATCCGGACGGGGCGAATGGAGCGTAACTGAGCGGCTACGGGTGGAGCAGTTACATCAGCTTGAAACGAGCCAGATCCTGGACGTCCACCAGACCGACCGCCTGGCCGTCTGAGTCGACGACGAGTATGTCATCTATCTTGCGGACCTCAAGAATCTTGAGCAGTTCAATGGCCATGGCGTCGGACTGGATCGTGACAGGATTTGGCGTCATGACGTCCGCGATGGGGCGTCCCATCAGTTCCGGATCTGAGGTGATATGGCGTCGGAAATCGCCATCCGTGAAGATCCCAAGGAGAAGGCCGTCCCCGTCAACGACCCCCACTGATCCACAGCGGGCTCCGGTCATCATGATGAGGGCGTCACGGACACTGGCATCCGGCTTGACTCGAGGGAACCGGTCATCCGTGCGCATGATGTCTGTGATCCGGAGTGTAACGCTCTGGCCGATTGCTCCGGCCGGGTGGAGCTTGGCATAATCGGCGGCCTCGAAGCCGCGGCGCTCCAGGAGCACCATGGCCAGGGCATCACCCAGGGCAAGCAGGGCAGTGGTGGAGGTGGTCGGGGCCAGGTTGAAGGGACACGCTTCTCTCGGCACTGGCATGGGGACGGCGAGGGTGGACCACTTGCCGATGCGCGAGTCGACCTTCCCGACAATTGAGACTACCGGGACCCCGAGCCGCCGGGCGGCGGGGAGAACGCACAGGAGTTCATCGGTCTCTCCGCTGTAGCTCAGGGCGATCAAGACGTCCCCCGCACTCAGAACTCCCAAGTCGCCATGCATGGCTTCGACCGGATGCATGAACACGGCAGGGGAGCCCGTGCTGGCCAGAGTCGCGGCAAGTTTGTGCCCGATGTGCCCACTCTTGCCGACCCCTGAGAACACGATCTTTCCCCCCTGTTCCAAGATGGTGAGGCAGGTTTCGACGAGCTCCACAAACGGTCCCGCGAGTTCCTCCTGGACCTGGCGAATCCCTTCTATTTCAATCTCCAAAACTTCCCTTGCTCGGGCCAAGTACCGCTCTGATTGCATTTTTTTGCCGCTTTTCGTTGTTTTTTCGCACGGGCCGCCCTTGCAAACATCGTGCGCGTTGGTGTATGCTTAAGCACCTTGGGGCGGCAGATGGGGTAAGAAGGCTTCCGCAACGAAGGCTTCTTTCTTTTTCCTGCCGCATTTCGTAACTCTGTGGCCGCGATGCAGAACTATACGGCGCGCGACGACAGGCTCAAAGGGGTTTCACCCCAGAATCCGGTTAGGAGTAGAGAAATGGCCGAGACTGCTTACTGCGTGAAGTGCAAGGCGAAGTCCGAGATGAAAGATGCCGAAAAGGTCACCATGAAGAATGGTCGCCCGGCGATGAAGGGTGTCTGCAACAAGTGCGGAACCGGCGTCTACAAGATTCTCCCGATGAAGAAGAAATAGACGTCTGCCTGTCCACACGATTCTTCAAAGCTCACCATTGACGTGGTGAGCTTTCCTTATTTGGGACAAGCAACGGCTTGTCCGATGTGGCCGGGCAGGGGCATGGCTTGGAGGCTTTGATGCCATGAATGACCAGCTCGCGTTCGCGGTTATCACCCCGTACACGATCCAGAAATCCCGCACCGGCGCCGTGATAGCCCGCCTTCTCGGGAGATGTGAATCCGAACTCATTGCCGCGCACATGTTTGCCCCCAGTCGCGAACTGGCAGAGGCGTACGCCGAGACGATTCGGGTGGTCGATGACCCTGAAGACGAGCGGCTCCGCGGACTGATCCGGAACTACATTCGCACCAACCTGACGCCGGATTCCTCCGGGTTGAGACGGCGCGTCCTGATGTTGGTCTTCCGGGGGGAGAATGCTGACGAGGATTTGCGCCAGGTGGCAGGGCATCTGGGGATCAGTTGCACAAGCGGAGAGACGATCCGGGACACCTATGGAGATTTGGTTTACAGCCGGGACGGATCGGTCAAGTACTTCGAGCCAGCCCTGTTGACGTCTGACGGACCGGACACCGTGCTCCAGGATCTTGAGTTGTGGCTGGATTTTGCCGAACATGAGTCGCCCCTCCTTGAGAACATCTGTGTTTACCAGGACCCCTCGCGCGTCCAGCGGACGCTGGTCATCATCAAACCTGACAGTTGGCGTCGACGCAGCCTGCGCCCTGGGGCGATTATCGACATGTTCAGTCGTACCGGTTTGCGGATCATCGGCTGCCGCCTGTGCCGCATATCTGTGGAGCAGGCGCTTGAGTTCTACGGGCCGGTTCAGCAGGCGCTTGAAAAGAGGCTCGGTCCAGGGATTGCCAAGAAAGCCCGACATGTGTTGGAGCATGAGTTTGGACTCAAGCTGGCAGACAGTATCGAAGCCAGTCTGGCCGAATCGGTCGGCGTGCCCTATGCGCGGCACCAGTTTGAGCGTATTGTTGAGTTTATGACCGGTCTTGACCCCGAAGGGTGTGACGCGGTCCGGCGTTCGGAACCCGGCGCTGCCAAGACCCTGGCACTGGTGTACGAAGGTGAAGACGCGGTCGCCAAAATACGGGATGTTCTGGGCCCGACTGACCCTACGCGAGCACCTACCGGGACGGTGCGTCGCGAGTTTGGTTCCGATGTGATGGTCAATACGGCGCACGCTTCTGACAGCCCGGAGAATGCGGAGCGCGAGATGCGGATCCTGCGGATGCGCGACAGCGGTTTCATCGAGACGGTGCGGAACTGCATGTGAACGAGTGAGTTCCGGGCTGTAGAGGAAATGGAGTGAACGAATCATGAGCGGATTTGAGCTTGACGTGTCTGCGACATTGGGGGCCCTACAGCCGTCGATGACCCTTGGCATTACGGCAAAGGCGAAGTCTCTCAAGGCGGCCGGACGGGATGTGGCCAGCATGTGTGCCGGGGAGCCTGACTTTGATACGCCTGAGCACATCAAGGCGGCCGCGATTGCGGCCCTGGAAGCCGGCGACACCAAATACACGCCCGGCTCGGGGCGGATGGATTTGCGTGAAGCGATAGCGGAGAAACTCCGAACCGAGAACAGCGTTCCGACAACAGCAGATCAAGTTGTCGTGGCTCCGGGGGCGAAGTTCAGCGTTTTCAGCACCATCGTGGCACTCTGTTCCGCCGGGGATGAGGTCCTCATCCCGGCTCCTTTCTGGCTCAGCTATGCCGAAATGGTAACCGCTGCCGGTGCGAAGGCTGTGATTGTGCCGACCTCAGGTGCTGACGGTTTCCGGCTAGATGCTGATGTGCTGCGTGGTTGCATAACGTCGGCCACGAAGCTCCTCATTCTGAACTCGCCCAGCAACCCGACCGGGGTTGTACATCCGCGTGAGACGATTGAGACCATCGCTGAGTTGGCGATAGCGAACTCGTTCATGGTGCTGGCGGATGAGATCTACGAACGGCTGGTCTATGATGAGGGCTATGAACACGTCAGCATTGCCTCGCTGAGCAGTGAGATGGCTGAACGGACGATCACCGTCAATGGTTTCAGTAAGGCTTTTGCGATGACCGGCTGGCGTCTGGGCTATGCCGCCGCGCCGAAGTGGCTGATCAGCCGGATTGCTGCCCTTCAGAGCCACAGTACGTCTGGTCCTACATCCTTCGCTCAGGCTGGGGCGTTGGTGGCTCTGACCGGTGAGCAGGATTGTATCGAGGCGATGCGCCAGGCGTTCGCGACGCGCCGTGACCGCATCTACGAGCTTCTCTCGGCCATCCCGGGTGTCGTCGTCTCGAAGCCTCGCGGGGCATTTTACATCTTCCCCGATATCAGTGCTTCAGGTCTTGACTCAATGTCCTTTGCCGAGAGGCTGCTGGATGATTACGATGTTGCGGTGATTCCCGGGAAACCATTTGCCGCGGACGGACATGTGCGGTTGTCCTATGCATGCAGCATGGAGACTATCGAGACAGCCTGTTCTCGAATGGCTGATTTCTGTGCGTCTCTTTGATCCAGGTGTCCGAGTCCTGCCTCCGATGGCCTCGGTAGCGGTGGCGCTTGGCCTCCTTGTCAAACACTGGAAGGTACGGTCTGCCGTATGGAGAATCGCAATCGCCTGGTCCTCGTCGATGGGTATGCTCACATTTACCGCAGTTACTACGCCATTCGCGAGCTGACCAACGGACGTGACGAGCCAGTGAATGCGCTGTACGGCATGGCGCGTTTCCTCATGAAGATTGACCATACGCTTCCGCATGACCACGGGGCCGTCTGCATGGACAAAGGCAGGCCGAAGGAACGCCTTGAGCTTCTTCCGAGCTACAAGGGCACGCGCCCCCCGATGCCGGATCCCCTGAGAGCTCAGCTTCCCCTGATCCGTGACTGGATCGTCGCTGCCGGGTGGCCAATCGTTGAAGAAGAAGGGCGGGAAGCGGACGATTTGATCGGGGCTGTGGCCAAGGTCCGCGACGGGAAAGAAACCTACGTGGTCACCCATGACAAGGACCTCGCTCAGCTCGTGGAACAAGGCGTCTGGCTCCTGTTACCGGGCAAGAAGGGGGAATCCGTTCGCCTTGATCCGAGCGGGGTGACGGAGAAGTTTGGCGTCCCGCCTGAAGCGATTCCCGACTACCTGGCCTTGATCGGCGACAGTGTCGACAATATCCCTGGGGTTTCGGGGGTAGGCCCGAAGACCGCGGTGGCCCTGCTCAGCCAGTTCGGCAGCATCGACGCCATGCTTGAGCAGGCCGATGCCATCGAGCGCGCGTCACTGCGCGAGAAGATCCGTCAGTCGGGCGATTTGTTGCGGCGGAACATGGAGTTGGTAGGGCTTGATTTGCGCTTGCCGGAGGGTTGGGGTGGTCTTGAGACTGTGCGCCGTCGGGAACCAGACTGGGAGGCACTCCTGAGCATCGCCCGGGATCATGAGTTCAAGAGCCTGGTCACGGCGTTGGAGCAGGCTCGCTACAACGCACGGAATCCCTCCCTGTTCTGACCTCTGGTGCCAGGCGCCGACAGTGTAGCTCTGCCGGATCACTCTCCCCTGCTGTCACAACTGTGATGAGGTGTTCAGCATGAACAAGACGCTCGATGGACGTCGGGTTGACTGGGAAGGCGAGGTCGACATTCTTGTCATCGGCAGTGGTGTAGCTGCCGTGTGTGCTGCGCTGGCCGCGGCCCGCAACGGGTGTCGGACCGCCCTGGTGGAAATGGACCAGTGCTTAGGGGGGAACAGCAGTCCCCTGCTTGGCGTCCACGTCTCCGGTGCCCATTCGTTCCACCCCTATGCCTCGGAGACAGGGATTGTCGAAGAACTGGAGCTGGATGCTGCTCTGCTCGGGGCGAAGACCCGCACCTGGGGACATCACTACAACATCTCGTTTCAGTGGGATCTTGTTCTGGCGGACGCCTTGGCCGAGGCTGGTGTTGAGGTCCATCGTCAGCACCAGGGACGCCAGGCTTTCTGGGATGGCCGTCGCGTGACTGCCGTGCTGGTCGAAGACGTTCAGCATTTCCGGACCAAGTTGTTTCACATCCGTCACGGCGTAATTGACGGCAGCGGTGACGGCATCGTGTCCGTCTCTGCTGGTGCGTCTTTCATGCGGGGGACCGAGGGGAGAGACGTGTTTGGTGAGCGGTCGGCTCCTGAAGCTAGTTCCGCGGAGACGATGGGCACGAGCATCACCGCACTCGTACGGAAGTGTTCCTACCCCGTTCCGTTCTCGATGCCTCGGCAGTTTGCTCGGCGGGCAGAGGCGGACGATCCCCACAAGAAGCTCGGGGGGCCTCCCGCGTCGTGGCGCCCGGAGGATGAGCAGTGTTTTCTGTGGGTGACGGAGAGCGGCGGAGAACGCGACACCATCCTTGCCGATGCGGAAATCCGAGAAGAGATCCTCTATCAGCTGTACCGGATGTGGGACAACGTCAAGAATTTCAGCTTCGTTGACAAGGCGCGGAATTGGGAGCTTGTATGGGTTAGCCCCAAGTCGGGGAAGCGTGAGAGCCATCGCTTCACGGGGGACTACGTGTTGACCCAGACTGATGTCGAGATGGGGCGCGTCTTTGAGGACGCGATTGGTTATGGCGGGTACGGTGTCGATATCCACGAGGTGGATGGGAAAAGGGCCCGCGTTGTGTTCCACAGCATTCCTCCTCTATGGAGCTTCCCCTATCGCTGCTCCTACTCGTGTGACTTCGACAACCTCTGGTTTGCTGGGCGGCTGATGAGTGTGTCCCACCTGGCCCTGGGGACCGTGCGTTTGATGCGAACTCTGGGCTGCATAGGACAAGGAGTTGGGACTGCGGCTGCTCTCGCCAAAGTGCACGCCTGCACTGCGCGCGACGTGTATGAGCGCCACAGGCAGGAGCTTCAACAGGCGCTGCTGAGGCAGGATGCGACCATCCTTACCGCGGTGAATGAAGATCCTGATGACCTGGCGCGTGGCGCAACTGTCACGGCCAGCAGTGAGATGCGTCATGGCGCTACCCGGGTTACTGGTCATGTCCCCCTGGACTGCTTCCGGGGTGTTCAGCTCTGGGACTGGGCAGACCAGTTGCGGAGCGTCTCATTTGCGGTACGCAACACGACGGCTGAAAGCAAGACGGTGACGTTGACGCTTGAGCTGCATCAACGGGACGTCCTCTGGAAGCACCCCCGTGATCTCGTTCACTTCCAGCACGTGACCGGGGCTGCTAACCGGATGGAGTGGGGAAGTGACAATCGCGTGGTCGGTTTCAGTCCTGTGGCCTGGGCATCTGCGTGTGTACCCCCGGGATTTGACGGCTGGGCCTGCTTCGAGTTTGCGGATCCTGTCCGGATGGCTCCGGTTGATCCGACGTCGGACGAGACGCGCTACAATGCGGTTTTGTCTCCGTGCTCCGGGGTCGACGTCGGGGTGGATGTGACACCCTATGACTTCGCTCTTCAGCTGTGGCGGGAAGGCGAATCGGACACCTACGCGGTGTCTCACCGCTGCCACGCTTTCCGGCTTGATCCTGCTCCTTCCTACGGTGAGGCGGCCAATGTGATTAACGGGCACAACAGGCGTTACTCCACGAACCCGGTCCATGCCTGGCTTTCCGAACCGGACAGACCTCTGCCCCAGCACATCGAACTGGTCTTGCCGACCGCGCAGGAAATGGCGCGGGTACATGTTACATTTGACACGATTGATCGTGCCTACCGTGACGCGCCGATCAACTGCGCCGAACGGGTGGTTGGACGTTGTGTCAGCTCCTACCGGCTGGATGTTCGTTCGGCGGAGGGCTGGCAGACAGTGGCGGATGTTGACGAGAATCATCAGCGACATCGTGTGCACGCGTTTCCACCGTGCCTCGCGGATGCCGTCCGATTGAGCATCTTGCGCGTCCATGATCCTGCTTGCAGGGCGCGTGTTTACGAGGTCCGCGTGTATGGGCCCGAGCTGACCTAGGCCTGGGCGAGGGAGGGCGCGTGATGGTTGCAGAGCGACAGAGACCAATGACAGAGGAGTCTGACGGTGAGTGACAGCGAACGTTTCGTGCTTGGGTATGACATTGGCGGCACCAAAGTCGCGGTGTGTGTAGCGGACTCAACGGGGAAGATTCTGGCCGACGATCGTCTTGCCAGTGGCGCAATCAGTGCTTACGAGACCGTCTTGCCGGACATGATTGCGTTGGGGAAGCGTCTTGTGGGAGAGGCCGGCCTGCAGATGAGTGACATCAAGGCGTGCGGCGTTTGCGCCCCCGGGCCGTTGGATCTGGTAGGCGGCCGCATTATGAAGTCGCCCAACCTGGAATGGGATGCTGTCCCGATTCGGGATGACCTGAGCCAGGGGCTCGGCGCGCCGACGTTCCTGGACAACGATGCCAATGCGGGTGTGCTGGCAGAGTGGTTTTTCGGCTCGGCCAAGGGCCTCAAGGACGTCATTTATCTGACCATGAGCACGGGGGTGGGAGGCGGTGTTGTTACCGGCGGCCACCTAATGCAGGGCACCACCGGGATCGCCGCTGAGCTCGGCCACGTCATCCTGGATGTAAACGGCCCCATTTGCGGATGCGGGATGCTCGGATGCCTGGAAGCCTACTGCGGCGGCCGCAATGTGGCGCTCCGCGTTCAGGCTGCACTGCGTGATCGGCCGGACCATGCGTTGCTGAAGTTGCCCGGAGTGGACGGCAAGATCGAGAACGTAAACTACCAAGTGCTGCGCGAGGGTTACAAACGGGAGATCCCACTGGCGATTGAGATGTGGGAAGAAGCCTGCATGCGGCTGGCGCAGGGCATCGGGATTTACATGGTCACGTTCAACCCGGAACTGATCGTGCTTGGGACGTTGGCTTTCTACTCAGGTGACCTGCTCATGGAACCTGTGCAGCGTTACCTTCCGCGTTTCGCCTGGCCGGAGTTCCGCAACGCCTGCCGGCTCGGCATTACGGCCCTGGGACACAAGATCGGTGAATTGGCGGGGATCTCGGTTGCTCTGTACGGGCTGTATGAGGCCGGTGAGTGGGAACTTCCCTCGGCCGACTGAGGCGAGCACCACTCCACAGTCTTCAGATAGACAGACGGGCCTGGCGTGCGAAGCAGCACACCAGGCCCGTTTTTTCGCCCCGGATCGTCCATGCCGGCATCCCCGTGGATGAGGATCCCGGAACACCAGGGATAGTTACAGAGTCTTGACAGTGCCCTCCTTGGCGGAGGCGTAGGCGAGCTCTGTCACGTTCATGATGTGAAGTGCATTCCCGCCGTCGTTGACCGTGGGCGGTGTGCCCTTGAGAATACAGTCGGCGAAGTATTCGCACTCGGCCGTGTAAGGGTTGACCTCGGGGAAGTCGATGGGGGCGAACGCACGTTCCACGTCCTTATCCTGAGCAGCATCGTAGCCTCCAGCCCCAAGCCCGAATATTCCTTCGGCTGCTCCTCCGATGCTCTGCCCGATTGTGCCTTCGGTGAAGATGCTCCCGTTGGCTCCGTAGATCTCGAGCCGCGTCCGGGACGATTCATCGGGGACACAGAAGAAGGTATCGATCGTCGCGTGGCAGCCCCCTTTGAGCTCAAGGAGGGTGGTGGCCGCGTCTTCCGACTTGTAGTCCTGGACCAGGTTGCCGGTGAGCGCCACAATGCGCTCGATTGGGGCTACCAGATACTCAACCAGGTCATAGAGGTGGGTCGCCATGTCAATTAGCGAACCGCCTCCTCCCTTGGCCGGATCCTGGCGCCATGCCCCCTCGATCGGCGGGTACCAGCAGGAGAGCTGGGCCCGAACATAGACGATCTTCCCAAGAGCCCCATCCGCGATCAGCTGACGGATCGTGGTATGGGCACCGTGGAATTTCATCATGTAGCCTTCCTGGAGGAAGACACCATTGTCTGCGCACGCCTTGACGGCCTGTTCCGCCTCGGGGAGGGTGAGAGTAAGCGGCTTCTCGCAGAGCACGTGCTTCCCTGCCTTGGCTGCCGCCAGGATCTGCTCGAGGTGGAGCTCGACTGGGCTGGCGATGTATACGGCTTCGATAGCGTCGTCCGCCAGCAGGTCGGCGGCGGTGCTGTAGGCTTTGTTCACTCCGAAGTCGTTGGCGATGGCATCGATGTTCTCGACGTCCATCACGGCTTCCAGCTCAATGTTCTCCGCTTCGAGCATCCCGGGAATCGTCTTACGGTAGGCGATGCCTCCTGCTCCGATGACACCAAACTTGACCTTCTTCATCTGTAAATCCTCCTTCGATAGCGCGCGACGCCCTGGGCAAACAGGCTGCAAACGTCCAGGCTGCAGGTCAAGCTCTTTGAGACTCCACATCGATGGTCATTGATGCCGTCAATGCGTTCGGATGTCTGATAGAACCTGACCTGACAGCCTTCAGTCCACAGGCTGGGCGGCCTGGGGCGCTGCAGCATGGGACTATGAGTACGCCTTGATCACCTTGACGATGGCATCGCCGATCTGCTCGCAGTCTTCCGCCGTGCAGGTCGGGAACGCAAAGCAGGTGAAGGTGTGATCCTGATGCCAGACTGCGTTCGGCACAGCAACGTCCGAGTAGTCGGCGCTCGCGGGGGTGGTATAGTTGTCCGAATCGAACGGGAACCCACTGTTGCCGAATGCGTTGTGGTTCTGAAACGCCTTCTCGGTATGACATTGTGGCCAGAACACCTTCCAGACTGGGGCACCCTCGGCCGTGGCGGTTTCGACAAACGTGTTGATGTCGCAGGACATGTTGTCAATGTCGAGGGAGAAGGCCATCACATAGAAGCCGTTGCGTCGATCATCCGTATCGATGGGGGCATGCAGAACTTGGGGCACGCCAGCCAGCTTGTCCATGATGATTCGGCAGTTGCGCCGCCTATTCGGCATGTTCCAGCTTTCCATTCGGTCCAGCTCGGACAGGCCGATGGCTGACTGCATTTCGGTCATGCGGTAATTCCAGCCGACGACATTGTGGATATAAGGGAGCTTCTGTTCGAGCTCGAGCAAGCCGAGGCGCGCCTGGACATCATAGCCATGGTCGCGGAAGCTCCGGGCTTTCCAGGCCAGGTCTTCATCGTCGGTGGTCACCATGCCGCCTTCGCCGCCGGTCGTGAAGGTCTTGTTCTGGCAGAAGCTGCATCCGGCAATGGCCCCGAGTGTCCCCGTCTTCCTGCCTTTGTACTCGCCACCGAACGCTTCGGCATTGTCCTCAATGACGTAAAGGCCATGCTTATCGGCAAACGCCTGCACCTCGTCCATGTCAGCCACATTGCCGTAGAGGTGGACCACCATGATGGCTTTGGTCCGCTCGTTCACGAGCTTCTCAGCCGAGCTGATGCTGATGCAGTGGTCGTCACGATTGACATCAGCAAACCGGGGGATAGCCCCCGCCTGAACGATTGAGAAGCTACTGGCGATGAAGGTGTAGCTGGGCACGATCACTTCGTCTCCCGGGCCAATGCCAAGGGCTGTCAGACCCACATGGAGGGCGGCCGTTCCGGAGTTGACGCTGATGGCATACTTGCTGCCTTGCCACTCGGCGAAGCGTTTCTCAAACTCCATACCCTTGGGCCCGGTCCAGTAGTTCACCTTCCCACTGCGCAGGACGGCCTCAACATCTTTGATGCCTTCCTCACTGAAGACGGGCCAGCCACCCAGCTGATTCGTAACTGCCTTGGGACCACCGTTGATTGCGAGTTCCGCCATTGTCCATTCTCCTTGCTGTCTCTTGGTTCTGGCTCTGATTCTGAAGAGAAACTCCGGTTCACACAAACACAAACGACTCCGGTGCCAGGGCCCCGGCTAGACGTAGAGATGCCCCTCGATTTCGAACAGGCGCGACAGGGCACACGCGGCCGCCCCGAGAGCGGCGGCGTGGACGAGTGGGGATGCCGCAACTCGAGTTCGCTCGAGGCATTCCGGGAGAGCGCCCTCCTGAAGCCCACGCTGGATTCCCGGGAGAACCTGTTCGCGAAAGCGCATCAGCCCACCGTTGATGACGATCAGTGGTGGACACACGATATTGACCAGGTATGAGAGCGCAAAGCCCAGCCTGTAGCCGGCTCGGGCGAGCACGCGCTGGATACTCTCATTTCCCGGGTCGAGTCCTTCCAACCCCTCTTCCCGGCTGGGGGCCTGCCCATTCAGTTCGCGCAGCAGGGCTTCGTCCGACACGTACGCTTCGAGGCAACCGCGGTGTCCGCATCGACACAGGCGACCGTCGCGCTCGATGATGACATGACCGATTTCACCGACATAGCCGAGCCCATGGGAGAAGACTCGGCGGCCCTGGACGATTCCGGCGCCGACTCCCGGGCCCACATCAATGCAGACAAAGTCCGGTTCGCATTTTGCCAGACCGAACCACTTCTCGGCCAGAGCTTTGGCCCGGGAACTCTCCTCGAACGCGAAGTTACTTCCCAAGGTGTCCTGCAGTTCGCTGCGCAGATCGACACCATCCAGGGACGGCAGATTTACCGAGTGGCGCATGACACCGGTGTTCAGGTCGAGAATCCCCGGCACGGCAAGGGCTGTCCCGCCGAGGCGGTCGCCGGCCGATGTTTTGAGCCGACGCGCGACTTCACGGGTTGCGCCCAAGACGTCGGCCCGGGCAGCGCCGAGGGGGTAGGCGATGCGTTCCATGGCTACGCAGTTGCCGTACAGATCGACCAGCTCCCCGACAACATCGTTTCCCGACAGGGCAATCCCGAGCGTCCAGTGCCCGGTTCGGTCGAACTCAAGCAGGGTCAGTGGGCGTCCCTTCCCCGTGCTGCGCTTGCCTGCCTCAAGCACCAGGCCTTCAGCCAAGAGCTCGTTGACCAGATTCGTGACGCTCTTCCGGTCCAGTGAGGTCAAGTCCGCGATGTCCGCACGCGGAACCGGCGAATGCAGGCGGATCACGTTCATGATCCGAGCTCGGTTGATTCGCTTGATGAGGCTCTGGTCTGCCACGCTTTCACCACGCCGTTGTCGTCGGTATGATCCGTCACTCACGGTATATAGTGGAAGTATTCCATTATGTCAATAGAGAGGAGCGGGAAAGGGGGTGAGAGGATAGGGTCATTCGATGATGTGCATGCGGAAATCGTCGAACATCTGTTGGTTGTTAGCGGGGGCGTCGTAGAACGCGTGGACGCCGATTTCAGCCGGTCGTGTATCGAAGTTCTCGGTGGTGTGTGTGGCATCGGTCACGGTTGTGTCGCCCTCGCTTTGCCAAACGACGGTGTTGAAGGTTCCGTGGTCCCAGTCGACGTCCGCGTTCCGCGGATAGAGCGTTGTTCCCTGGACAAACGCTGAGATGTGATTCTCCCGGGTGCCTCCGGGGCCGGACAGTTGCTCTTCCACACGAACAACGATAGTTGACCAGTCCTTGACATCCGTGCCATCGAGGACCCCGTCACCGGCCTGCATCTTTTTGGAGTCGAGCACGGTGATGGGGCCGCCGTTGGTCTTTTCCCAGAGAACGAGATGCAGGCCATCCTGGCGCAGCGGCGCAAGTCCGTTCGCGGTGCTCAGCCAGTCAGGAGTGCTGCCGGATTCGGAGCTGAAGAAGGAGATGCCATAGGAGCTTTCACTGGTTGCATTCAGGCGGAACGACAGCCCGATCAGGTAGTGTTCGCCCATGTTGCCCTGAATCAGGACTTTTGTCTTGACTTGGAGCTCGTAGCTGAGGAGCTGTCCGGCAGCTTCCCAGACCTGTTCGAAGTCCAGCCAGTCTTTGTCCTGCCAGAGCACGCTGAGGAGGACCTCCTCTCCTTTGACGCGTACGGCGGGTTCCCCGTCCGACGGTCCGGTCGATCGGATCTCGCCAGTGCCCGTTTCCTCTTGCCAGGTTTCATCGAGAGTGGCGTCGCCGTCCTCATCGAACTGCAGGTCGTCGATCTGGTCAACGATCGCGGCCGCGGGGTTGGCGGTGCAGACTCGGATTGCCTTGAAAGGCGTATCGATGGCCACCTTTCCTGTCGATGTATTTGGGCTGACTGTGCGGTCGATCACGATCTGGTCGCCATTGGCCATCGTCAGTGTTTCGGTCGTGTCCACTGTGACGCTGCCGACCAGTCGTGTTCCGGATTGGGCTAGAAGGAGGGCACGCTCGGAGCTGTTGGCGAGGAGCTGGTTTTGGGTGCCGATGCTGAGGAAGGAAAGCACGGCGGTCCCGAGGACGGCCATGAGCGTCAGGGCGACCACCAAGGAGACCAAAGCGACGCCCCGCTCCGCGAGCACCGGTAACACGGATGAGGTCCGGCCCCGGGGGGCAGGGCGGATTGCCCGCGAGGAGTTCCTTCTTGTGTGGTGTGATCTATTCATGGTAGATGGCGGTAGTGAAGGTCAGTCCTCCGGCAACATCAACCGTGAGGCTCACCTCAATCACGTTTGGCCCGGTGTTCGTTACCGTGAACGACTGGATGCTGTCGATCAGGATGTCGGCGTCAAGGAGGAGGGGAGCCCCCACTGTGCCGTTCCATGAGACCGTTCGCGCTGCCGACGTCTCGCCCGGGTACTCGGTCGTGTAGGTCGCTGACGTCCCACCTCCTGCCAGGGCCGGCTGGGCTGTCACAAAGGTGAACTCCTTCTCAAGCCGAGTCATGGCCAGCTGAGCCTTCTGGGCGGTATCGCTGTTGTCTCTTGCCGTGGAGAAGCCCTGGGCCATAATCGCGAAGCTCGTCCCCGCAATTGCGGCAAGGATCCCCACGACTGCCAGCACAGACACGAGCTCAACCAAGCTGAAAAGGTGGCATCTGTTTCGCTCGGAGCTATTCCGTTGGCTCTGTGTCGTTGTCATCACTTGAACAGGGCCGTCAGTTCGAGGCCGGTACTATCGCTGATTGTCACTCTGAGGAGGTCCTCCGGGTCCACCGGTGGAACCGCAGTCACTTCGGTTCCGGCAGTGAACACGATGTACCGGTTGGCAGTGACTGTGTAGTTTCCGTAGCCGTTGTTCTGGCTCGTGCCTTCTGCGCCGACAGCAGTCTTGAGCCCCGGGAGGTCACCGCTGTATGTCGTGGACGCGTCGCCGGCGATCCGGCCCATGGCCTGGCTGAGCACGAGGGACTGGCTGAGAACAGAAGTCGGGGCTGCGCTTTGCTCGAGGGCTGTCCCAAAGTAGGGCACAAGGGCTGCACCCACGATACCCACCAGCGTGAGCGTGATGACCAGCTCAAGCAAAGTCATAGCCTGTCTGGAGGAGGTGTGCCTGCCGATGTTCACGGTATGTAGCCGGTATTCCTGGTGATGGTGACCGTGTGGGTGTTCCCCACAATGATTGTGAGCGTGGCCGTGCCAGGGCTCCCAAGGTTGTCAAATGTCACAGTTCCCGCTCCCGAGGTCACGCTGGTATTGTCGAGTGTGTGCGTCGAGGATGCTTCTCCAGGCAGGGCTCTGGCGGCAGCGGCTCCATCTTTGAGGAGCGTGTAGGATCCTGACGCGACACTCAAGCCCCAGGTTGCGGTGTCATCGGCCATCGCGAGTTGCTGGGCGTGTCGGAGGTGAGCCTCGAGGATGTCTGCTTCGGCAACTGCATTGGCACCCGTATCCTGCAGACGTGATACGGCCACCGCTGTCAGTACACCGATCAAGAGCAATACGGCAATGGCCTCTACCAATGTGAATGCTGCGGTTGCTCGTTTCATCACTGAGCATCTCCTGGAGCAGAAAGGGCTGGACACGTTTCTGTGTCCAGCCCTTCTGAAATCCACGTGCCCGTCATGTCTGCCGGGTTGCGTGGTACTGCCGACATCACTAATTGCTTGGCAGTTCCCACGTAGAGGCAACAGGGGTGCCCACGGCTGTGCCGGACACTGATTTGGTGGTGACGGTGACGTCGTCACCGTTGGCATGGTCAGCAAGCGTTACCACAACGTCCCCGAAGGTGACATCGCCGGCCGCCATGCCGGAGGCTGTGTAGACCTGTGCCCGAGTGGGTTGGCCTGAATTGCTGAGGTACGCCTTCGCATAGGCCACTGCCAACGAGGCCTTAGCCTCGGCCACACCGGCCAGCGCGGCCTTGTTGCGAGCTTCTGCCGCCATGCTGACAAATTTGGGAGCCGCAACTGCCGCCATGATGCCGATGATAACCAGCACGGCGATAATCTCGACCAAGGTGAACGCTTGCTTCTTGATAACTCGCTTCATCTGTGTTTCTCCTCACTAGGTTCCGTTTCGGGCGACCTGTTCGTTCCGAGCGTCTGCTAACCGTTCTAATGTACTTCGCGAATCGCTGTCATTCTCGTGTCCTGTTCACTTCCCCTTGATTGGACGTCCTCCTCTGAGCCTGTGCTTTCACTACTTTCCTGCCTCAACTATGACATACATGTTTACACTTGTGTTCCTGTTAACTGGCTCCGAGTGGTATCAGCCGGTCGTTATCCCCGGTTATAGCATCTGCCGTGCCAATCCCCTGCGCGTAGACGACCTACCGTCTGGTCTATTGCTCATTTGATCAACTTTGCGAGGTCCCACATGGGGAGGTAGATGGCCAGGGCGAAGAACCCGACAATGAAGGCGAGGCCAACGGTCAGCATTGGGGCAATGGCGCCCGTGAGTTTCTTGATGGCGTATTCCACCTCCACGTCGTAATGGGTGGCCACTTCTTTGAGCATTTCCTCCAGGTTTCCGGATTCTTCTCCGACCGCGACCATATTGATGAGCATCGGGGTGAAGAAGGTGACGGTCGCGAGCGGTTCCGCGATCCCGCGGCCCTCCTCAAAGAGTCGCGTTGCGTCTTCCAGTTGCTCGGATATTGCGGCATTACCCACTGTTCCGCAGAGCACCCGGATGGATTCGAGGATGGGGACTCCACTGGCTTGCAGGATGGCGAAGATGCTGGCGAATCGGGCGATTGCCGCTTTGCGCAGGACCGGTCCAATCACTGGCAATCGCATCGGGAGGGCGTCGCAGAAGACTCTGCCTCGCTTTGTCTTTGAGTAGGCGACAACGGCTGCGCACAAGCCGGCAGCGGCAAGGATGCAGAGAAACCAGTGGTGCACGATGAGGCCGCTCAGGAACAAACATATGCGGGTCGGCAGCGGGAGCACAAGCCCGGCCTGGGTGAAAAGCCTCGCGAACTTGGGGACGACAAACGTGAGGAGCACGACAAAGGCGATGCCCAGGGCGACGACCACGGTGAGGGGGTACTGGAGGGCATTGCGCACGTCGGCACGCACCCGGTGTTCATGGTCGACGATGTAGGTCAGCCGATCGAGGACCTCCGGGAGCGAACCGCTGGTCTCGCCAGCCTCAATCATGCTGCAATAGAGGGCTGAAAACGCCGCCGGGTGTTTCTCGAAAGCCGCATGGAGTCTTGTGCCCTGCCGAACATCCTCGCCGATGCTGTGGACGGTAGCCCTGAGCCGGATATTCTCCGTCTGGCTCTCGAGAATCTCAACGATCCGAAGCATGGGAACGCCGGCGCGCAGCATGGTGGCGAACTGCTTAGTGAAGATGATCAATTCAGGAGCTTTGACGCGAGTCAGTCGTAGCTGGAGGGCACGGAGACCGCTGTTGCCGGTCGCGGAAGCATGGGGTGTGACCGAAAGGGGGATCAGCCCGCGGCTTGCGAGTTGCTCATTTGCCGCCGCTTCCGTCTCCGCGCTCAGGCTGCCCGAGACGGTGGCGCCCTTCTGATCCAGTGCTGTGTACGCGAATTCCATGGGCTCACGCAATGACGACCGTTGCCGCTTCGTCCAGGGTGGTAATTCCCCTCCGGGCTTTGTCGAGTGCGTCCTCTTTCAGATTTCGCAGGCCGCCTGATTCCTGGGCTGCCTGGGCGATCTCGTGAGTTGACTGACGCTTCAGTATCAGCTCCTGAATCAGACCATCGATAACCAGTACCTCGTACACGCCGACACGTCCGCGATAGCCGGTATGCATGCAGAGGTGGCAGCCGACGCTCTTGTAGAACTCTCCTCCGTCACTCGCACTCAAGCCCCAGAACGCCAGCTTCTCAGGAGGAGGCGTGTACTGCTCCCGACAGTGCGGGCAGACCCGGCGCACGAGGCGTTGAGCCACAGCGACCAGAAGCACGGAGGCCACCAGCACCGGTTCGACCCCCATGTCAATGAGCCGAGTGATGACCCCGGCGGCGTTGTTTGTGTGGACCGTGCTCAATACGCGGTGGCCGGTGAGAGCAGCCTGCACGGCGATAGTTGCGGTCTCCGCATCGCGGATCTCCCCGACCATGATCACGTCGGGATCCTGCCGCAGGATGGCTCGAAGACCACTTGCGAACGTCATGCCGGCTCGGGAATTCAGCTGCACCTGCCTGATTTTCTCCAGGCGGTATTCCACCGGATCTTCCACGGTGATGATATTGACATCGGGTTGGTTGAGCTTGCGAAGGATGGAGTAGAGCGTCGTCGTCTTCCCGCTTCCCGTCGGGCCTGTGCTGAGGATCATCCCATATGGTTTGGCAATCATCGCCTCAAGGCGCTGTCGGTCCTTGTCACAGATCCCCAGCGTGTCGAGAGAGTAGAAGGCCGCACTCATGTCCAGAAGTCGGAGGACAATATTCTCGCCGTTGACGGTGGGCATGGCTGATGCCCGGATGTTGATCTCTCGGCCGTCGACCTTGACTGTAAATCGGCCATCCTGAGGGACGCGTGTAATCGAGATATCCATCCCGGAGAGGATCTTGACGCGGGACACGATGGACAGGCCCATCCGTTTGGGGGGCGCGGGCATCTCTCTCAGGCGGCCATCGACCCGGAAGCGCAACTGGATGTAGTGGCGTTCAGGGCTGATGTGTATGTCGCTCGCACCCTCGCGGACAGCTTGAGCGATCACCCAGTTGACCATGCGCACAACCGGCGCGCCTTCGGCCAGGTCGACCAGGGAGTCTACCCCGGCATCATCGCTCTGCGGGGCATCGTCCACATCGGTTCCGAACTCCATATGTTCCAGATCCAAGGCGTCTTCCTGTTCGCCGCTGCTCACGCCGTAGAGGCTGCTGAGCAGTTCGTTCATCTCACTTTCCATGCAGATGACCGGTTCCGCCTCGCAGTTGGTGAACTCCTCAATCGCATCAAGTGCGTTGATATCCGTGGGGTCCGCCATCGCGATCATCAGGACGTGTGCTTTCCTCTGCAGAGGGGCTACTTCGTACTTGCGGGCGACGTCAGCGGGGATGACGCTGGTCAGGCCGACGTCGATTGGGAACTTGTCCGGGAAGTAGCGTTGGAGCCCCAGTTGTTCGCCTAGGGCATCGACGATCTGTTCCTCGCGGACAATCCCCTCACGGATCAGGAACTGGCCGAGCTTGAGGCCCGTCCGGCCCTTGTCTTCAAGCGCCCTGTCGAGCTGTTCCTGGTTCAGGAACTCCGCCTCGATCAGCATATCTCCCAGACGCTTCCGAACGCTCACTTGAGGTCTCCTTCCGGTTGGTCGGTCCCAACGGGCGTTGCGGGCTGTAGGGCAGAAGAGCCCCGGGCGCCTTGGCTGCGGTCCTGAGCAGTGTTCTCGCCCGGTCCCAGGATAATCGGGGTGATGAATATCAGGATCTCCTCATCGCTTGTGCTCCGGCTCTGCGAGCCGAACAGGCGACCGAGGAAGGGCACGTCCATCAGCCATGGAACACCGGTATTTGCGCCATCGGTCGAGTGCTTTACCAGTCCTCCGATTATCGTCGTGGCGCCGTTCGCGATGGTCACATTCGTTTCGGCCCGTTTGGTAATCACGATTGGGTTCGGGTTGGCGTCTGTTGCCCGACTGAAATCCAGCTCGTCCTTATTCGTTGAGATCTTCAGCGTCAAAGCGGTGTTGTCAATGACCTTTGGGGTGACCTCCAGCCGCAGAACGGCCTTCTTCCACTCAGTGGTTGTGTCACGATCGGTACCAACTCCGGTCACGACCTGGTACGGGACCTCCCTCCCGCTCTCGATGAAGGCGGTCTGATTGTCTATGGTCGTGATCTTGGGCTCGGAGATGATGGTCAGCTCTCCATCTTCCTCAAGCGCCGACAGTTGGACGTTCAGGATATAGTGTCCGACGCTTTGCGTGGCCAATCCCAACGTCAGTGCGGATGGGGTGGCTCCCACTCCCAAGTTGGCGGGGAAGTTGGCCGCCTGGCCTGCGGTCGGGGCAATGGCCGTGTCGATCCCCGACCCCAGAATGTCCCCCGCATTGGCTCCGGGGGTCAGCCAGCTTTCGCCCATCTCCAGCAGTCCTCCCCATTGCACGCCGAGCTTGCGGGCCGTATCGCGGCTCGTTTCCACGATGTGGGCTCGGATCAGTACCTGACATGGCGGTTGGTCGAGGGTGTTGATGACTTCCCGGATGGCACCGGCATCGTCGGGAGCGGCGCGGAGGATGACCAGACCATTGCGGGCGTCAACGGTCACCATCCCCAGCTTTGAGGCTGGTCCCGCCATCCCGCCTTCAAGCAGGGCGATGGGATTCGGCGTCAGAAGTTCGGTCAGGGTCTTCTGAAGCTCCGCTGCGTCCTCAGCCGTGCCCACATTCAGGTAGTGAGTCTGTATCACGTGGGTCTGCAGGGGTTGGCGCGCTTTGGCCCAGTCTGCTTTGCGTTGGGCCAGTTCGCGTTCGAAGGTCTCCAGGTCAGAGTCCCGCTTCATCTCCTCAAGGGTCATGACTCGGATGAGCTTCTCCCCAGTCCATTCGTGTCGCAGGCCATGTGTCTTAAGGAAGCCCAGGAAGAGCTCGTCCCAGGGGATGTTGTCAGCACTGACGCTGACGATGCCGTTGGGCTGGTCTACGTCGTCCTCCTCACTCGCGTCTCTTCTGGCCAGGACCACGAGGTCGACGAGTTTTCCCATTGCCTCCACCAACGTTGGCACGTCGACATTGTGCAGAGCCAGGGAAATTGGTGTGGTTGGCAACGGGCATCCGTTTGCATTGCCCGGCGTCGGTTCAGGTTGAGGCTCGGGGAGCGTCGGGACTCCCGGCTGAGGAAGGGGGGCCGCCGGGCGGACGCTCGGCCCGCGCGGGAGGGAGGCAGGCGCCTCCGCCGTGCGCCGCCACCCGTCGACCACTGAGTCCCGGACCGAGTCCTGCTTCCGGGTCGCACAGCCGCTGACCATGAGCAGGGCCGGCAGGAGGAGTCCCCCGGTCACCCCCCGCAGGTTCTTGAGCGAACAGGGCGACCTGAGCTTTGCCGTTTGGTTTGTCATATTCTGCCGCACGTGGTTGTCTCCACTCACTCTCTACGTACAGTCGAGTCTCGATCACTCTCCAAAGGGATCTCGAGTCGTACATCTCCGGCCTGGTTGAGCAGCGTCAGCATCTCCGGCGTGATCTTCTCCACGGCGAACGGAGCGGTGAGCAGGTTCTCTCCCTCGGCGTATTGGACGCCATTGACAATTGCCAGTCTTCGGGGTCCTGCGGCCAGGTACCCGGAGTAGGTCACTTTGATTTGCGGTTGAACTGGCTCTGTGAGGGGCGGGGGCTCGGCGGCTGTCGCGGTCGTTTCGTCCGGCTCCGTGACATCTTCCCCAGGAAGGCGTCCGTGGTGGAAGGGGTCCTTCTCCCATCGGGTTGCGCTGAGCTTGAGAAGCATCTCTTCGAATCGAGTAGGCTTCCGGATCGTGACCTGGAGATCGACGTCGGCAGTAAACGCCTTGAGCTGCGCCAAGTGCGCCTGGTCGGTGACAGAATGGCCTCCTGCCGAGGGCGGAACCAGCGTGGCGTAGAGGCCGTAGAGTGCTGCCGCGCAGGCTCCGATCAGGAGGAATTGCTCACGTTTCGACACGTCCTACTCCAGCTGTCTTCTGTCGTCCTCAAGGCTGGCGCCTGCTCATTGCAGCGCGAGCCAGATGCTCAAGTGGTACTGAATATCGTGCTCGGACTGCTGAATCCGAACCCGTCCCACGTGTTCGACATAGTCGAGGTCAGCGAGACCGGCCAGAACTCCCTGCAGGTCCTTTATGTCTCCCTCCAGGCGCCACTCCATCTCAATGTGCTTGGCGCCGCTGACCAGGGACTCCGCTCGGGGAGCGATGGCCAGGGTCCGCAGCCCGGCGGTTTCTCCCAGCTGTCTGAGCTGCGTTTGCGATGAGGGAATTTCTGTGTAGGGAAGTCGTCCGAGGAAGGGCGATCTCCCTTCCTTCGGGCGGCTCGCCGTCAGGGGCAGGAGTGTCGCATAGGCGGGCAGCAGGAGTTTCTGCTCTTCCAGTTCCAGAGCCGTCTTCCGGATGTCTCTGTCGATCTGATGGCGACGTCTGAACGCGGGATACACCCGAGCCGCGCAGAAGGCCAACACGATGCAGACATACACCATCACCAGTGCGGCAGGGAGTCGTTGTCGGTTTGTGTTTTCCGCAGAAGCCATCGTTGTTCGGTCCATGTCCTTTCTATCCGGCGACGGCTCGGTGGGCGCGGGTCACTTCCCCGCGCCCGCGCTTTGCGTGTCGCCCTGGGGCCTTGGGGCGGCGATACCCGCTCGAAGGGAGAAATAGAGCACATCGCCGCTCGTGTAAGACTCCGTCTGGCTGGTCTTCAGGGAGAGCTGGTTCAGGAGCGGGGAGTTTTCCAGTCCGATGATGTATTGGACTAAGCGTGATTCGAGCAGTTCGCTCTGTCCGGTCACATACCCGGTGAGAACCAGCGTCGGCGGAGCCGGCTCTTTGCCGTTCGCAGGCGACGGGCCGGCGGCGGCACTCCCGGGTGTGGTGGTGGGAAGTGGAGGGTGGCCGAGGTCAAGTACCGCGGTGAGGAGCCTGACATGCTCAGGAGTCTTCTGTGACAGCTCGGCGAAGACCGCGAGGGCGAGGCTGCGCTTTGCCACACGCTTCCTCGTGTCGAGTTCCTGCCTGGCCATTGTCAACATCGCCTCGATCCGGTCGTTTGTAATCGGTTCGTCTGTGTCGGCCAACTGACTCAGGATGCTGGTGAGGTATGCGTGTCGCTTTTCTGCCAGTCCACGTTGCCAGTGATCAACCGCTGCCGCTGCCGCCAGGAGTAGCAGGAAGACAAGAAAGCAGCACTTCTGGAATCGTTTCCGGTATTCATGTTTCTCGCGGTCCTGATGGGTGTACAGGAGATTCGGCGTCCGCTCCCATTGGGACAGAGCCAACCCCAATGGCAAGGCGTAGGCTGTCCGCTCTTGAAGTTCCGGTGGCGCCTGGACTCCAGGCGCCAGATCGAGCTGCTCGAAGGGCTCCAGGGGGTGGACTGTTGCGTTGATCTGCTCTGCGACGTAGGCGGTGATATCGTGACACGGGGCGAGGACTCCGGTGACGTAGAGATGCTCGACACGCGGCGTTTGGGACTCCACAGAGTAGAACGCAAGCGTTCGCTCGACCTGTCGGGCCAGACGCTGCAACGCGGGGCGGAGCAGCGACAGGACCTCGTCACGCCCACAGGGCGCAGGCACCGAGGGGGCGTCGCCATCGGTTTCTGAGACGACGCTGAGCAGCGCGGACCGAGCTTGATCCGGGCTGAGCGGGGCGGAGGGATCTTCGCTCAGAGCGTCAACCAATGTCGTGATTCCGGAGCGTACGCTGCGGGTGAGCACCAGGCGACCGCGTTCGAAGAGGGTGATGCGCGAGTGGTCATCCGCGATGTGGACGATGCCGAATGAGGAGCCGGCCGGTTTGGCTCCGGCGGGACCGAAGAGGTTCTCTGCCGCAAAGACGGGGAATGTCAGGCCGGCGAGGGGGTAACCGGCCTGCTCAAAAGCCAGACGGGCTTTCTGGATATCCACCCTGGCGGCGATATAGGCGGTCGCAACGGTCTCTTCGAGCGCAGAATTCGGTTGGATTCCGTAACCTGCTTGCCGCGTGGTCATAGGAACTTCTCCTTGTCGATACCACGCTCGTCTGGCGCACTATAGTTGCGTGCGATCTCTGCTTTTTCCAGCTTTTCGCTCTTTTCC
>JABHEG010000037.1 GCA_018676675.1 Lentisphaerota bacterium | reverse complement strand
GGAAAAGAGCGAAAAGCTGGAAAAAGCAGAGATCGCACGCAACTATAGTGCGCCAGACGAGCGTGGTATCGACAAGGAGAAGTTCCTATGACCACGCGGCAAGCAGGTTACGGAATCCAACCGAATTCTGCGCTCGAAGCGCCCGATGATCGTCGGGATGTGCCTGTTCTCGGCGGTTCTGCTCGGCTTCGTCTGGGCGCGCTCGATACCCGCAATTGCGGTGCTTCTTGTTCTCATGGCGGTCTTTGCCGCACAGAGCTACTCAAGCAGCCTTTTTCATGGGGTTTCAGGCAGCATTCGTCGGGCTTCGCGCATGGCGATCCACGAGTCGCTCCTGTCGGCGGGTTTGTTCGTTGGATCCTGCCTGGGAGGGCAGATCTACGAGAGCTCCGGGATGGTGGCTCTATACAGCTTCTGCGCCGTCGCGCTTCTTGCCTGTGCCGTTGCGCAAGCTGGGCTTCTGATCGCGAAACGTGCCTGACGCTAGAACGTCTGGATGCCGGCGCTGCTTTCGCGGCACTGAGCCAGGATGGTCATCAAGGCAAGGGTTTCGCGGGGACGAACGACCGGAGGAACACCGTCTCGGATCGCCCGGGCAAAGTCGGCGAAGACATCAATGCCGTAGCTGCCGTCGACAGGCACGGTTTCTTCGATGAACTCAATCTGGTCCGATGGGTATTTTCGGTTTTCACTGGCCAAGTCGGGATTCACTTCTTTCGGGGGCAGCTTGGCTGGGTCAAAACGCTTGATCTGGTACTCCTTGCCCGTGTAGACCACCGCACCGCACGTGCCCCAGACGACCAACTGGAAGGGGCTGATCACAGACGCTTGACTGATCGTCACATCGCCCACAACGCCCTCCTGAGTCTCAAGCAGGATCCTGACGACATCGTCAGCGTCACCGAGAGATGCTACCTTCTGCAGGTCGCAGACGACGCGTTTTGTGTCGTACCCGATGAGCTGCAGAACCTGGTCCAGGAAGTGGGCGCCGTAGTTGTTAAGCATGCCTCCGCCATACTCCTGAAGGCTCTGCCAATCGTTTCGCCGGGAGTAGCTGAACGATCCCCGAAGCACCTGCGTGATTCGACCAATCTGGCCGGCATCGACGATTGCCTTGAGGTGCTGGAAGTAGGCGTTGAGTCGATGCGGTTGGTACACGGTGAGGACGCGTCCCAGCTTCTCTGCGGCCTCGACGATTTCCGTGGCTTCGGTCAGGTTTGACGCCATGGGTTTCTCAAGCAGAACATCCAGTCCGGCTTCGAAGGCGGCCAAGGTCATGTCAAGATGCAGGTGGGTGGGCGTCGCAATCACCACGGCGTCCAGGCTTTCCTCAGCGATCATCGTTGCGAAGTCAGCATAGGATCGGCATCCGAAGACGTCTTCCGCTTCCGCGCGTCGTTCGGGCACGGTGTCACCCACGGCTGCGAGTTCGAAATCCGCGCTGGCGTCGATTCGCTTGGCGTGGAAGTTCCAGCCGATTCGCCCGAGTCCGGCCACGGCAATTTTCAGCTTGGTATCAGCAGGCATAGTCGGTCCTCACATCACACGTTTCTTCCGCCAGTCTCGGCGTCCCATGCAGGTCATGTCCTCGGCCGCATACTGAAGCACGGCTCCAAGGCTTTTCCAGCCGCTGCTGAGGTCGACCCAAGTGGTTCAGGACCTTTGCGGCCGAGAACATCGGGGCTCGGGCCGGTCCCTCCCACGTTGGCTGCTTCCTCTTCTCAATGTGGGAGGAGCCGCTGTGCTCCGATTGCCTTTCTCCCAACAGACAGAGAATCGGCGGGTGGCACCGCCTCCCACGTTGGCTGCGAGAATCGGCGGTGCCATCCGGCGACTTCGTTCCAGTGTGCACTTCCCGCCGCCAATTTCGGCGCCATTCCAGGCTAAGGGATGCTCCGTGCATGGACAAAGCTCGCATGGCCTTCCACCCCGGTGGCCACATCGCGGCAGACGATCGTCCACTTGCCGACTGGATCATTGAGCGCCAATGGCACGGAGAACACGGCACTCCCCGTGTGCGCGACCACATTGCGCTCATACGCCGGGTGCCATGTGCCGTCTGGACGTCGGACGCGCACGTGGACCACATGGTCCCCGAGCGGGCCCTCGGGTGTGCGGAGTTCGCACGTGGCACCGTGCACGCCTCCCGTACTCCCTGCGGACGGGTGGACCTCCACCGTTGACACCCGATAGCCCAAGAGGGCGTAGAACGCCGCTCCTCCGGCAGGAATCCGTGTCTCAACGCGGTCGATCTTCCCGAGGTACTCCGCGGCCCGCACATCGTACACGTGAATCTTCCTCCCGAGCCGGATTTCGGCACAGTCAAGATCAGGGTTGTTCAGCAGCGGATTGTGCGTGATTCCGAGGTATTGATTCCCTCCCATATCGAACCGCACAGCTTCGTGATCAAGCGGGGTTTCCCCGGTCGTCTTTTCGACGATCTCACAGACGGGACGTGCCTCAGAGAAGAGCGCACGCAGTTGGCTGCTGTCCTTCGTCGTGAAGCTGAGGAAGATGGCCTTGCCCTTGCCATGCTGCTTGGTGGTGACGGTCGGCAGGTCGTCAGCCTGGGACCGGATACGTGTCCCGGGTTGGAGGGTAACCGTTTCACGCCCGAGCGTCTTGAGTGTCACTTCGTTCTTGCCTGGCGGGAGCGTTACGGCAAGTGTTCCCTCTTCGTACAGGGGCACTTGTCCCGAACGGGTGATGCCGAACAGGTCTGCAACAGGACCGGGGGCCACGTATGTTGCTCCAACGTTGTTCGTGAGCCCCACGCCCATATCGGCGATCACCATCCCTCCGCCGGCCAGGAATCGATGAACCCTCTCGACCGTTCCCTGCCCCAGCGCGTAGACGGCCGGCAGTACGAGGCATGAGTACTTGTCCAAGGCCCCCTTCTCGATTTGCTCTTCCGCCACATAGTCGAATTGTCTGCCACTGCCAATGACGGCTGCACGGAATGCTTCGCGGCTGGCGAAATGCGCACCGTACGCATTCTTCTTGCCCTTGCTCATCGGGTGTCCCGTCTGTCCGGATATTGCCCAGGCCACGAGCATGCTTGGTTGCGACCAGAGGATCGCGATCGGTGCCTGGGTACGCTTTCCTTCCATCAGGATCCTGCCGATCCCGGATTTCAGTTCGCGTGCCTGATCGGCATAGAGAAGACCCCGAGGCGTGTGCTGCAGCGTCGGGAAGATCTGGGCCCAGGAGTTCTTGCCCGCAAACAGAGACATTGTGCCATATACGGAGAAGCCGGTAGCGCCATGGAATGCGGTCCACCACGGCGCGAAGCGAATGGTCTCATCGTCGAATTTGTAGCCAACCCACGGATGGTCGCGTACGTCGGGGGCGAACGAGCGGAACACATCGTAGAATCCGTCTCCCCGTGTGGAACGCGTTTCCCGTGCGTATTCCATGCGATAGTCGTTGACCTGAGCCAACTGGTAGTAGTCACGCCCGGAGAACGGGTTCGGTCCAAACGTGTTGGGCATGCCCACGCGAAGTTCGGGGTCGATCTGCTGCGCATTCTGCTTTGCCCACTGGATGCCTTCGGCCCATGTCCAGTCCATGAAGCGTCGGTACATCAGCCACGGCGCAAAGGTGTTTGTTCCACGCACGTCATTGTATGCAGCGAAGCCAACGTCATCCCAAGATGCATAGTCGGTCCGCCATTCTCCGTTGAGGGTGGCGAGGTCTGCGTAGCGTTTCTGAAGCCAGATTCGGAAACGGGCCACACAGTGCTCGCAGGAACAGACATCCAGGTCGCGGGGGTCTTTGACCAGGCTTGTCTCATCCTGCAGATACAGGAACAACGGGCAGATGCCACGATCCGTCCCTGCCGACGTCCGCGCGCGGTCGGCCATCGTCTGGCGGTTTTTCGGGTCACTCAGGCAGGGCTTCCGGACCGTCTCGTCGTTGTCCCAGCGCGCGAATCCGGGAACGCGTCCCGCCGTACTGATTGGCCAGAGATCACCGGCGAGCATGGACAAGTAGCCGCTGCGGCTCTGCAGCCCCTCGGTGATGCCGGCCTCCTTCATAAGACCGTGCAGGGCGGGGCGTAGGTACTGGGGCATGAAGCTGGAACACGCCCACGTCCCAATCTGAAACTCGTCCAGGAACGGCTTTCGCGGCAATGGGGCGAGCAGGTATCGGCGAGCGGCGTCGAGTTGCTTGCCATCGGCATCGAGCAATGCCACATCCAGCCAGTTGAAGTTGCTGAGCCTCCCAGTCAAAGGAAGCACTACCGTGTTCAGCGGACCATTACTCGAGATGCGGACCTCGGAATGGCGCCTGCCGCGAGCATCGGTCAGCCTGGCCACCAGCGAATGCTCCGGGGGGGCGTCTCGAATCGTGATCGCTGCCTGGGCTACTGGTGTGTCAACGAAATACGGGCGAGCTGGGATGACGCTGGTGATGCCGGGAGATCGCCGCACCTCGATTCGAGTGATCGCGAAGGCCAGAGATTTCCCCGCCTTGTCCCGCAGGACAATCCCGACCGTTGCCGGACCCGATGCTGCGTTCGCCGGCACCGGGACGGCTACTTCCAATTCCTGATCCGGGGCCAGTCGGACGGCTGACGAATTCTCGAGCGTGACCCCGATACTGTCGCACACCCATGTCTGCAGGTCGCCCTCAACAGCAATGGGGCTGGCGAGCGTGACGGTTGCGGAGTTCGCACCGGCTGAGCAGGTGGCTTTGACGGGGCTTTCGGCTTCACCCGCCCACAGGATGGCACGGATCAGCAGTTGCTGGTACGCTTCCCAGTAGCCGTGCCCCATGCGCAAGTGATCGTCAAAACCGAAGATCGGTGTCAGGCAATAGAAACGCGTATTGAACACGACCCGACAGATCCGCCCTCCCTTCACGGGTGAGGCGCCAGCCTTGACGCCATGTACGGAACTGACTCCCGCCAACGGCACCTCCGGGACGGCATCAAGCGCTTCGGCAAGGAAGTCCATCCCCGAGACCGCGGCGAGTTCAGTTCCCTCCGGGATGCTCGGCAGCATGCTCCACCAGCTCGTTTTCGTGCTGCCATCGGGCTGAGCCCGGACGTTGGGGTGTCGGAACCCGACCAGGACGAGCCCCCTGCAGCGTTTGGCAAACCCCTGGACCATGGAGGCGGGGGCCTTGGTTGCGATCACCGCAACGTCGTAGTAGCGCGATTCCAGCCGGTCCATGACTCGCTTGCTATGGAGTCCATAGAGGGCCGAATCAAAGTTGTGAGCAAAGACCCAGTCGAACTCAATGTCGAGTCGTTGGGCGATCTCGAGATGCTCGCGCAGGTTGTGATCGTTGCCGAGGACGAACAGGGCCTTGAGTCTCGGGCCGGCCCACGGTTTGGCCCATTTTACATGGGGGGTCTGCACGGGTTCATCGGTTGGTGAGCAGTTTGTGTGCAACCAGCCGCATGGGCTGACCATGAGGTCCTCGGGGCCCACGTGCACGATTCCCACGTCATCAAACCAGCAGGTGTCGCCGGCTTTCTGAGCATCTGCCGTGAGCAGAATGACGGCAAAGGCGGCTCCTTCAGGCACCTCGAACGGAGCCGAGAGCTCATGCCAAGCGCCGGGCTCGATCGTGCTGGGGACAGCGTCTGAAGAGGACTCGTTATTGGTCCACTTCCCATCGGCGTTCTGCCATCTGACGGAGAGTTTGGTCGTTGTTCTTGGGTTGCTTGTCCGAGCCCAGGCCGTGCAGACGTATGTTTCCCCAGCCGTCACGGGCACGTTCTGGATCACGCACACCCCTCCGATACAGTCACTCAGGGCAACTGAATGTGTCCCCGTGCGTCCCAAATCAGCGTCGTGCACCAACTTGGGGTTGCCTGTTCGAGCGATAGACCCGATCCAGCAGTGCCAGCCGGGAGGTCCTCCTCCACGCGTCCATTCAGGTCCGGTGGGACCTTCTGTTCTGCCTGTCGTTTCCTCGAACGACGCGTTCATGACCGGCACCGTCTCGAAGGCCCGGGCCGTGTTGGTGGCGAGTGCGAGCAGAGCGACGACAGACACCCGGATCAGTCGGAGATGATGCGTCATACTTCACCTTTCCAGGGCCACGTCGCAGGGAATCCAGTGCTTGTCGCGCGGCCATTGGCCTGACCATACCCCGGCCCTCACAGTGGAGCAAGCGTCCCTGTGGCGTCCCGTCGCTGTGGTTCGCTTCGCTCGGGAAATGCACTAAGCTAAGCTATTGGTGTCGATAAACTGCGCGCGTTTTTTACTTTACTCACATCGCGAGGTGTTGATGATTCCCTGGGAACTACTTGACTGTGCGACCATGCCCGGCGAAAGGGCGGAGATGAACCTCTGGCGTCGCGACGATGAGTTCTCCATTCGACTGGGAAACTGTGAGGTGATGAACAGTCGCCTGCACGGATCTGAGGATGCGCTTGCGGAAATCGCCTGTAAACGGATCGGGAAACGGCCGAACGCCCGAGTCCTGATTGGTGGACTGGGGTTGGGATTCACCTTGGCCGCGACGTTGCGACACCTGGTCAAGGATGGGGAAGCGGTCGTGGCTGAGATCGTGCCGGCTGTGGTCAAGTGGAACCGTGAAATCCTGGGGCATGTGGCCGGCGAGCCACTCAATGACAAGCGCGTGACGGTGTATGAGGGGGATGTCGGCAGACTAATGCGGACGGAGAAGGATGCCTTTGACGCGATCTTGCTCGATGTCGATAACGGTCCGGATGGACTGCTGCGGGAAGGCAACCACGGGATCTATACTCCCACCGGCTTGCAGGCGATTCGCGAGGCTTTGCGGTCCCGCGGGATTCTGGGAGTCTGGTCTGTCGGGCCCTGCCGTGAGTTTACCTACCGATTGCGGCACTCAGGCTTCTGGGTCGAAGAGGTGCCGGCCCGAATTCGTGAAGGGCGCGGCGGCAGGAAGCACATGTTGTGGATCGCGACACGAATGAACCCGAGACCGCCAGAATCCGAACAGCGCCAGGAGCCCCGGCGTCCTCGTAAGCGTCGTCGCTGAGCCGCCCATCTGGCCGGACAGGCGTCAGACGGGCCGAGCGCTCTTGATGAGAGTAACTCAGGGTGTGGTTATGAAGCCGATCTTTGCTCTCAGGTCTCGTTGCACGCTGTGGCCATTGGCCTTGGTGGTGGTGCTGGCTTCACTTACGAGTCTGGCGGAGGACGTTCCTTTTCCCGCTCCCGTAGGCGAATCGAGCTGTGTCTGGGAAGCAGAGCGGGCCGTTCAGAAGGGGGAATGGCGGGTGATGGCCCACCCGTGGGCATCGGGTGAGGCGTACGTGCGGTCCCAGCCGTCGACCAGCCCACAGCGACTCGACTTCCCGTTCGAACTCGAAGAGGACGCGTGCCTGACGGTTCGACCCGTCTGGTGGCGTCACGGTGAGCGAAAAGCGGCTCGCAGGTTTCCCTTCCCCCTGGCCAGCGAGGTCGGCCCCAGTGCGCTGGCGGCCTGCAATGGGCGTATCTTCTTCCTCTGCCCGCGTAGCGGACGGATTGGTGTGCTCGACCCGGCAACCGAACGCGTGACTGGCGAGATTGACATCGGAGGGTACCCGATCGACCTGCTGGCAAGCCCGGACCGCCGTCACCTGACCGTTGCCGATGCAGCCGGGAATCGTCTCGTTACCATTGACACGATGTCTCTGACGATCGTGTCGGAGCTCGCGACGCCCGCCTGTCCCTGGGCGATGGCTCGCCGGGGGACGCGTCTATACACTGCCTGTCGTGGTGCGGCATGCGTGATTGTGACGGATGAACCGGCGACTCAGATTGTCCGGCGTCTCGAGACCGGCTCCGCCCCTGCGGCAGTTGCGGTCTCGACCGGTGATGCCCCAAGGCTCGTCGTTCAGCTTGCGCCTCGCACGTTCGATCTGAGCGATCACAGCGAAGTGTCGCCGAAGCGCCTGTCCTACACGTTCCGTTCCCGGGCTGTGTATGACGCGGCCGGCCCGTGGTACCGCGTAGCGCGCTTCAGCAGTCCCAACCCCCGTGAGTTGGTGGTGGATGTCCGGGCAGATATGAAAGACAAGGACATCCCAAAGCCATGGCGAATGCGGTCCAGGGAGCGTTGGACGGTGGATGTGTCGGCAGTAACGGTGCTTGGCGCGCAGACTCCGGAGCTGGCGGCCCCCATGTCTGTCCAGCCCGGCGTGTTGGCCATGGATGCCTTCCCCCGGATGCAGGAGCGGCGGACGCCGACTGGGGCACGGATGGCATGCCCCGGGGAACAGGTCCTGATGGTCGCTGCCGGGCCTTCAGGGCGAGTTGGCTGGTTTGCTCTGGACAAGCCGGGAGAGGTCCGCAGTGTGCTCGTGGGCGGGTACATAGCGGACATCGTCATCGACCAGGACTCGGGCCGAGCTTACGCCAGTGATGCCTCTGGGAACCGGGTGGTCGTTCTGGACGCAAAGGATGGGCACATGGTCGGGGAGATTCCCATTCTCGGGATGCCATGGTCGCTGGACGTGGCCGATGGGACGTTGATGGTGGGTTGCCGGACTGATCGTGCGCTGGCAGTTGTGGATACGGTGACGCAGAGAGTACTGCAGCGTACACCGTTGGGGGCTGAGCCCTTGGTCGTGCGCGTCCAGGAAGAGGGGATGATTCGGTCGCCTAACATCTCCCGGCCCGAGTGCCTGGCCGTCCAACTGCAGGCGATCGCCTTTGATCTGGAGACGGGGGATCGGTGTGAGTTGCCTGCCCGCATCCCTCGAGCGGAGACGCGAGCCCAGGAGGATGTGCTGTGCGCTGTCGCGGATGACCCGGTGCCCGCGCGGCCCGAGCTCCCGACCGACGCCGACGTGCTGGCAGAGCTTGGCCCATGGAAGAGTGCTGCAGATGCCATGGGGGCGGGGAACGTTCAACGCAACGTGGGAACAGTTGTGGATGGAGATTTCGGGCATACGCTCGCACTCAATGGCAGAAATGCGTTGATTGACTTTGGCACAGATCCTGGACTTACGGGTGAGAAGCCATTCACCATTGAAGCGTGGGTGAGCTGGTCCGGAGCCGGGAGTTCCAACCCCAGCCGTGGTGATGACCCGATGTCCGCCATCGTGGGGAACCGCGGGTTGAATGCCGGTTGCATGCTCATGGTCCAACACAACGGGCGCGCCTTGTTCAACCTGAACGGGCTTCGTCAGGGGCAGGATGCCGACTTGGTGACGGTCACATCTTCGCGTTCCGTAGCGCGAGGGAGCTGGGCGCATGTGGTGGGTGTCTATGATCCGGAGGAGGGGCGGATTGCCGTTCACGTCAATGGAGTCGGCGTTAGCCGCAACATCACGGCTGGGATGCACGCCAGTTCCAGCCGTTGGGCTCTCGGAGCTCAACGGGCGGATGGACCATATTACTGGTTCCATGGCGGAATTGCTGCCGTTCGCTTCTTCAAGGGAGCGATGACGGCTGAACACGTCCGGCAACGCTACGAACGTGAAGCACCGTATCGAACCAAGACATTCCAGGCTGAAGGTGCTCTGACGCTCCGGGTCAATGGTGCCCGACGCCTGGACGTCAGTGCGGTGGCTGACGGTCAGCGGAAGGCTGTTCGCTCGCTTGGCCCGAGCGATCGCCCCGGCACGGTTTCGTACACTCTGGATGCCGGACCACCTTATGACTGGATGAACGGCATTTGGCTGACTCCTGATGAAGGGCAGTTCCTGGTCAACGGTTCTGACGAGTTCTGGGCCTGGAACGCGCCGTCGTTCCGCCTCCCCGCGGGGCGCCATGTCCTCTCCGTTCGCGCTCACAGTGCTCACGCCGCTCTCGATGCTCTGGATGTTTCGGTCAGAGCTGTCTCCGACCTTGAGCTCTCGGTTGAGCCTGTCCCGGGTGACAACGCGTCGGTTTTCGCCCACGACGAGCCTGTCCGCTTCCGTGCGACCATCGCCGGTCTGGCGCCTCAGGCGCCTGGCAAGTTGGTTGTTCGCGTCGCGAACTACATGGGCGCTGTGGTCGTGGAGGAAAGCCACGCGGTTTCGGGCGGGGGCGATGGCAAGGCCGAGGTGGCGTTGGCGTTTCGCCTGTCCGGTACCGGGCGTTTCCGGCTGATGACGTGTTTACTCGAAGGAGGGCAACAGCGTGAGTTCGCCAAGGCCTTCCTGCGGCTGCCGAAGCTGGAGCATCCTCGGTTGCTCTTCCGACGTTCCGACCGTGCCGCCATCAGGAAGCGCATGCAGGAGCACCCCCTGGTCTTCAGTCGCTTCGAGAGCTACCTGAGGCGTCACTGCCGGGAGCCGGACTTCCTCCCCAGGGGATTGACGTTCAAAGAGAAGGTGCAGGAACGGACCTACCTGCTTGCGTGGCGGGCTCTGGCCTGCCAGTTCGCCGCGGTCTTTTTCGAGAAGCCCGGAGACACTACCTTCGAGGATGCTGTGGCGCATCTCCTGACCTTCACACCGGCTTACTACGACATGTTCCATTTCCATCAGGCGCTCTTCCCCGGAGCAGCTGCCGCGCTGTTCGACATGGCTGCCGGTCAGAGCGAGGAAAACCAGGACCGGTTGCGCGCCCTGTTCGAGCCGCGAAGAGGCAACTTCAATGTTCTCCCTCAGGCTTTGGCGGCGATTGAGGAGCCTCTGGACAAGCGTGACCGGGCGTTGTTCTCGCGGTCCCTGTCCTGGATGAATAACCTGGAGCGCTACTTCGGGGCCCACGCGGGCGTGAGGGGAGGCAACTGGTGGGTCAGCGCCTGGACCGGCTGTCACTGTCCGCTGAACGGGCCCGGGTTCGGGCTGCTCTATCTGCGGCAGGCCCTGGGTGAGGATGCCTTGTTCGAGAAGACGTGCTTCCGCGGATTCTACACGCACACACGCTACCTGAGCCCCTGTCTGCTGCAGGCTTGGGGAGGCCGTTGCTGTGGCGGACCGGCCGGCTTCCCATCGGACCGGAGCCTTCCCGGGCCTCAAGGCACCCCCGGGAAGTGGATCCTCAGTGCATTGGGGCGGCATCCGTTGATGCTGCGAGAGAGTGGCTGGCTGGAGCGGTTTGAGCGACTCAGCGCTCCGGTGGAGCATTTCCCCGAGGCCGGCATCGACCAGCTTCTGGGGCACAGCGTATCAGTGGTCATGCCCCTTGCTTTGGCCCTGGGCTGGTTTGATCCAGAGGCAGCGACAGTGCGTCGTGACGAGCTTCCACCGACGATCGTGTTCGAGGGAGAGGGCAACGTGGTGATGCGGGCTGGGGAAGGGAAGAGCGAAACGACTGTGTTCTTCACCTCCGGCGTGCGGGATGTTGTCTACCGTGATCAGCCAAATCACTTCCAGATCTTCCGGGGAACGGAACCCCTGATCGGCACGGGATCGCTTTGGGCAGACGATGTGAACTCGGTGCCGGCCTGGGGCAATGTGGTCGTCGTGGGGGAGGCCTGGCAACCTCACTGGCGCATGAATGTCGGTGTGGACCACATGCGTGCCGACGAACGGCGCGTGATCAACCGGTATGTTCCGGAGTTTCCGGAGTATGCCACACGCGACGAGCGTCTCTGGGGCGTGCGTCCGCCGCATGGCGGGTTCTCCTTCCGGAATCGTTGGAGTCCACTGGGTTTCCACCAGCACCAGGACGATGTCTTTCTTCAAGAGGGGAGTCTCGTGGCTTTTGAGACGTCGCCGGAGTTCGACTATGCCGCCGGGGATGCGACCAACGCCTGGCCCGTCGATGTGGTCGATGAAGTCTACCGCCAGTTGTTCTTTGTGAAGCCACACACGGTTGTCATCTACGATCGCGTCAAGACGCCCGTCGATGGCGGCAATACGCGTTGGATGGCGGCTACACTTCCGGATGTCGTGGTCGACGGGAGGGCGTTCACGGTAGGCGGCAAGACCGGCGGCGTGGCAGGACGCGTGTTGTTGCCGCAAGAACCCACCGTGCGGAGTGTCGAAGCAAGATCGTCGCTGCTCTACCGTGGTTTGTTCAACGGTCCGAGGCAGCGCGTCCTCGAGATCGAGGGAATGCAGGTAGACGGTGTGGTTGAGTTCCTTGTGGTGATGCGTGTTGGAGCCAAGGGGGCCGTTTCGCCGGTTCCTGCAGAGCTGACTGTGAATGAAGCCCAGCTGGGACTCTCCTGGCAGGACGAGGGAAGGAGTGTGACGCTGGACCTGCTGCGCACGGGGCCGGTTGGGGGAAGGGCCAGGTTCCAGGAGGGAGGGGCGGCGATCGATCGGCCACTCGTCCAGCGGATTGACGATTCATACCGGCATTGGCGAGAGGACCCACGCTATCGTTCCTGGGTGTCTGACGAGCGATTCGCGTTCATGAATCTGAGGCCGTAGTGGAGAATGGCGCCAGGATAGGCAGGAAGAACGGCACTCCGCTGCTCTACGTGCCTTACTACGAACGCCTTCTTGCGGATGACGAAACTCGTCCGTAGTTTGCAGCGTAGGCCTCGCCGGAGTTGCGTTCCTCCAACACTGACACGCGGTTCCGAAAGCCCTTGTTTCAGCGTCGTTGGCTCTTAGTTGATGCGGTGGCCCAAACTGCTGCCTGGCGTCCGCAATCTCTCTTGCCCGGATGGAACGTCGGATGTAGGGTTGAGGGTAGGTGAGCGATTGCCTCACCTTGGAGGCCGTATGTGTTCGTCGTTTTCGGAGGAACCATGATGCGTTTGTTCCTGGTCAGTTGCTTTGCGCTGTTCGCATTTTTTTCTGCCTATGCGGATGTCCTTGTCTCTGAGTCGTTCGAGGAGCAGGGAGCGTGGCAGGGACGAGGCGGCGGGAAGCACTCCATTGAGCTGGTCGCCGGCGGGGAAGAGGGGAAATGTCTGAAGCTGGTCAGCGGGGACCTTCAGTCCACCGCCTACTACACGTTGCGCCTGGATCCCAAGCTTGTGCGGGGCAAGACCATCACGGCTCGGGGCAAGGTGAAGGTGGAGAACGTCGTACAAGGAGAGAAAGTCTATTGCACTGCCAAGTTCCACTTCGGCGGACGGGTTGAGGGAACGGCCTACAACCGAGCCGAGTGGTTTACCGGGACCAAAGACTGGTTCGACGCAAAGCTCGTGGCTGAGATGCCCAAGGATATCACTGACCCCGTGTTTGATCTGGCCATCCAGAACGCGAGCGGGGCCGTTTACTTCGACAGCCTGGTGATCTGTGACGACCTTGAGCCGATGATGGCCCTGGATATGAAGGAGATGTTCAACACCAATCTCAGTGACGGTGTTGCTGGGGATGGACGCGGCGGCTTCATCGATACCGGGAATCTGAACTTGCGGGACCTGCCGCGAGGTAAGGTCGCTCTGGGCGACTGGCAATTCCGCGTGTTGATACCCGGGGCCAATGTCGGGGCCACCTGCCTCGCCTTGCGGGGGGCGGAACGCCCTTCCCTTCCACTCGTTCCGGGCGTTGCCCCAAAGAAGGGCAAGAAGGCTGCCAAGCTCCCTGTCATCCCGGTCGGGCAGAAGGGGCGTTCCCTTTTGTTTCTACAGGCTGCCGCTTTCCTCGACCCTTCGCGAACGGGCCCTTGTCTTGAGTACACCGTTCGGTATCAGGGGGGGGACAGCTTGAGTATCCCTATCCATGAGGGACGAGACATTGGAGCATTTGATGCGCCCGCTGACCTGCCCAACTGGCGGGTGGTCTGGAAACAGGAGCGTTTCGGCAAGACCGTTGGCGTCGGCGTCACCCGTTGGCAGAACCCCAAACCTGACATTGTCATTGAATCGATCCAGGCTCGCAGTCCGGGAACGGGTGCTGTCCCGATCGTTCTGGCTGTGACCCTGGACCGTCGGGAGTAGCGATTGCATGCGGCCCGCGTTCTCCAGCGCTCCATAGGTCTCGATTTTCCGGAGGAAACCATATGACGTTCCATCGCACGGTTGCCGTTGTCGTTGTGTGTCTTGCCGCAGTCCCCTGGTGCCCGGCGGAGGAGTTCGCCGTTTTGGTCAAGATGGGGTTGAAGGACAAAGACGCCGTTTCCTGGTCTGGTTCGGTGTCTGCCACAGGCGGCGAGATAACGGCCTTGGACGGGTGGCGGTTCGAGCGTGGTGCCAAGGTCACCGGAGAGTGGAGTTGGGAGTGCAAGAGCCGCGATCCGGGTGGGCCCAAAGGCGACAAGCGCAGGAAGATCCAGCCCGTTGGTGTTGTGGTTGGGGGGCAGGGGGATTCGGGGACTGAGCTGACCCTCACCGTGCCGGCGGGAACGTTCACGGTGAATCTGGCCCAGCTCCCGAATGGGAAACGCGTTCAAGGCCTGGACGGCACTGTCAGCGCTGAGCGCGTTCCGCGGCCGAACGTGCTCAGTGGTTCTGATCGGGAAGATGACTATCCCAGCCTCTGTGTTGCCCCCAACGATGTGCTCTGGTGTGTCTGGCAGTCCTACGAGAACGAAGCTGAGCAGCTTTACGTGGCGTCGTGCGACGCGGATGGTTGGGAGGCCCCCGTTCCTGTCCCGGGGGCCAAAGGTGATCTCTACAAGTCCGGCTGCGCTTGGGTTGGCGGGCGACTGCGGGTTGTCTGGTCCCAGTTCACCGATGGGGACTGGGATCTGCATGCCGCCAGCCGTGGAGGCGGCACGTGGTCTGAGACCATCTCGCTGACAGCCGCTCCAGGCGCTGATGTTGAGCCGGTTCTGGCGGCAGCCGGCAACATGGCTCTCCTTGTCTGGCAGAGCACTCGAGGCAGCCATTCAGACATCCGTTGTCGGGTCTTGCGCGATGGCACCTGGGGTGACACGATGGTGGTCACCGAGGCAGAGGGCAATGACTGGTTTCCACAGGTTGCTCTAGGGGGTGATGGGACGGCATCGATCGTCTGGGACTCGTACCGGAATGGCGACTACGATGTCTACTTGAGGCAGTTGAAGGACGGTGCCTTCGGACCTGAGATACCGGTTGGCGCAAGCGAGTTGTTCGAGGCCTACGCCACGGTCGCGGTCGATATGGAAGGGCGGGCCTGGGTCGCCTATGAGGAGGGCACTGCCGGTTGGGGAAAAGACCAGGGCGCCATGGTTCCTCGCCCCGCTCCCGGGAGTCGGCTGTACTCCAAGAGAGCGACGCGAGTCCGCGTCTTCCAGGGCGGTCAGTTGTTCACTCCCGAGGCTCAGCCTGTCACCATCACTCCTCCGGGACAGCCCCGCCGATACCATGAGAAGCCCCGTTTGACTGTTGACGGCAAAGGACGTGTCTTCCTGGCCCTGCGTTGGGCCATGGCCACAACACGCTATCTGCGAGGAAAGGGGCACTACCGACATTACAAGGCGTGGGAGTCCTACATCACCAGCTACGACGGAAATGTGTGGACGAGTCCCGTCTATTTCCCCCGCTCGATATCCCGGCTGGACTCGTATGCGATCCCGTGTGGTCTGAGAGAAGGGGGTGTTGCTTTGGCCTGGCACACTGACAGTCGGACCATGGCGGATGTCCGACTTCCGGTCAAGAACCGCGTGTTGGCTGCCCGTTTGCCGTCCCCCGGTGATCCTGCACCGCCTGTCCTGAAGCCGATCGCCATCCCCGTTCCCGCCGCCCCGGAAGCAGCACCCAAGGAAATGGCTGACACCCAGCGGATCCGAACTCACCGAGCCGACCTCGATGGCAAGGAACAGCGCATTGTCCGGGGTGACACACACCGGCACACCGAGGTCTCCTGGGATGGCTCCGGGGATGGGTCGATGGTTGACGTATGGCGCTACAGCATTGATGCCGGAGCTCTCGACTTCATGGAGATCACGGACCACAACCAGCGGACCGGTCCGGATCTGGAGTATGTGTGGTGGCGCACCCAGAAACTCACGGACGTCTACCACAATCCGCCGCATTTCATCACCCTGTTCGGCTATGAACGGAGTTTGGGCTTCCCGAATGGCCACCGGAATATCCTCAACGCCAAACGGGGGTTCCGCACGTTTCCTATGACCAAGAACCCAACTGGTCGGGGAGTGGCAGACGACGACACCAAGCAGCTTTACAGGAACGAACGTAGCCGCAACAGCGTCATCATCTCCCACACGTCCGGTACGCGCATGGGAACGGACTGGCGCGACAACGACCCCGTGCTGGAACCGGTCATGGAGATTTACCAGGGCGCGAGGACCTCCTACGAGTACGAAGGTGCTCCCAGGTCGGCCAACCCGGGGGACCGGCACGCCAAGGGATCCGGGTACCAGCCTGAGGGATTTGTCTGGCGTGCGTGGGAGAAGGGACTGCGTCTGGGAATCATCGCCAGTTCCGACCATGGATCCACGCACATTTCGTACGCCAGTGTGTACGTAGAGGCGCCCACCCGCGAGGCTGTGATTGCCGGCTTGCAGAAACGGCACACATTTGGGGCCACCGATAACATTATTCTGGAACTGCGCTGCGGAGAGCACTTCATGGGGGACGAGTTTGCCTCGCGAACGGCGCCACGGCTGCAGATCAGAGCTATCGGGACCGGTGAGATCTCGGAATTGGCCATTGTCAAAGACCTGGCGTTTGTCTACGCCGGTGACCCGGAAGGGGCAGAGGCCGTGCTCGAGTGGTCGGACGCGGACTTTGGTCTTGGAACGCACCTCTATTATGTTCGCGTTCAGCAGGAGAACGGACAGATTGCCTGGTCCTCACCGATCTGGGTGACAAGAGAGTAGGGGAGGCAGCAGGGCGGCGCGTGTCTGGCGAGTAGGGTTGCTGCTGAGAAATTCTTGTTTTTTTTCGTTCCTGCAGCCGAGAGCTGTGCCACGGTGGTACCGACCCATTCTCCTCAGCTCTCTCGGTGCCAGCTGCAGTGATTCTTTAGTGCTTCGCCACCAATTTATTGTGACGTATCATCCCATTTGGCACGCCACAAGCTAGGCAGGCAGTCTGAGTCCTGACGAACAAGGCCTGTCCAACATCACGACCATAGTCCGGTTGGGATTCTTGTTGCGCTTGCGTGCGCTACCTGCTATTCTGTTAGGATCAGCGAGTACCAGGACCGGCCTTGCGCAGGTCGGATTGACCTTGACAGTCAAACGAGAGGCGAGATTTGCCATGAAAAAGTTGTTCACGTTGATCGAGTTGCTGGTAGTTATCGCGATCATCGCGATTCTGGCGTCCATGCTGATGCCGGCGTTGGCGGGAGCGCGCGAGAAGGCCCGCCAGACCAGTTGTATGAGCAACCTCAAGCAGTTCGGTCTGGGCCATGTGTCTTACCTAGACGACTACGACGAGTACACCTGTGCGTCGTATTACACGGCGGCGTGGGGCGGCGGCATCTGGACCAGTCGGATGATGCCGTACGTGGGCAACACCGTCAAGATGTTTGATTGTCCCACTGAGCCCATGCGCGTCGAAGGTGTGGTGAACTCGACCCACGTGGCGTACGGTTGGAACTACTACTACATGAATTACGCGGTTCCTGGCAGAGCCAGGGGCTACGGCTCTCCAGTGAAGGCTGCGCAGGTCAAGGATCCAAGCGCAACCATTGTGATGGGGGACAGCCGGGACGGACTCGACTATGTGATCAGTCGTTCTGTCATCTACACGGGGTACTCGCCCGAGTACCGCCATTCGAATCAAGCCAACTTCATGATGTACGACGGACACGTTGAACGGCTCAACTACGGGACCGTTTACAGCACGACTCCCCTCATTTGGGACTGTAACTGAAAACTGGCGGACTGTGTAGGCCTGATTGAGTCAGGCAGTCAGACAAGAGGACAACACCTGACATGAGAAGATCCTTCACACTGATTGAGTTGTTGGTGGTCATTGCGATCATCGCGATTTTGGCGGCCATGTTGATGCCGGCATTGGCCGGGGCGCGGGAGAAAGCGCGTCAGACCAGCTGCACCGGGAATCTTAAGCAGTTCGGTATCGCCCACATCGCCTACCTTGACGACTACGATGAATATACCTGTCCCTCCCATTGGCCTGGCGCGGGTGGGTATCAATGGCTCCACCGCTTCCTGCCGTATGTCGGCGGCACCACCAAGATGTTCATCTGCCCCACTGCCCCGCACCAAGGCAAAGGCACGGTGGCCACCAACAACATGGGTTATGGCTGGAACTGGTACTACTTGACTTACAACCCTCCGGGCCGGGGCGCGGCATATGGCCTTGCTCCTGCCAAAGCGGCCCAAGTCAGGGACCCAACCGCGACGATCGTGATCGGCGACAGCCGCAACAACCTCGATTACGTGATCAGCCGTCATGCCATTTACACGGGTTATTCCCCCGAGTATAGACATTCGGACCAAGCCTGCTTCATGATGTTTGACGGCCACGTCGAGCGCCTCAACTACGGGGCGGCGTTCGGTGTGACCCCGAATCTCTGGGACTGTAACTAACGGTCTCTCCCCGGCGGCGGCTCAACATCGCTAAATCGGGACATCGGCTCCCTAGAGAAGATGACACAGCCGCTGAGGATCCCCCGTCGCCGTTCGGCTATGGCGGGACAAGCATCGGCCCTCCATAAGAGGGGACGAATCCGGTCATTGTGGGTCCTGCCTGCGGATCCGTAGCGCGGTGTCCCAGGCGATCGGAGGCAGGTCGATCCGCAGCTTTCCGTTCTTGCCGACAGTGGTAAGTGACGTGTCTGTCACCTTGCCGGCGACCGTGTCCCACCATTCCGCGTTCCACTCTCCCGGCGCGAAGTCCGCGAGCATGACTGTTGACGCCGGCGTTGCCGGAACTGTGCGCTTGCGTTTTCCGGCCCGACCCCACGTGTGGAGGCTGTTCTGGACCCACACGAGCGCCTGGTTGTCGTTCTTGAGCCCAACCACGCGTACGGGGGTCTCGGCCATGGCTACAAACTCGGCGATTCGGTAGCCTTCAAGCTGAGCCCAGTCCTTGCCAATGTTCTCCACCTTGATCATGTGACGGCCTGCCGGCACATCAACCGTGTAACTTCCACTGTAGCCGTAGAGCGTCTCCATTTCCTTCGTGTCGTCGGGGTCGGGCATGTCTTTGTCCAAGGCGACATTGCCGTCAACAGAGATCTGCAGATGGGCTCCGCCGTGCCCGGATACTGAGTGCACCTCAACTGTGAAGGTCGTTGCCTCGGGCAACTCAAGGTCGAAGGTGGCGGGGTTGTGCAGCCGGGCGTGGTTACGCAGGCCGTGCAGGATGTTCGAGAGTGGCGCGGTCTGTGTGACCTTGCCGTTCGCCCCTGCGGTGACCTTGCCCGGCCGGTTGAACGGGGCCGGCTTCCAAGAGCCTCTGACCACGGGAAACTCCACTTCTCCCAGTGCTGGCGGGGCGTCAGACTTCCTGAACTCGATTTGCGCCGACACGGGCACGGTTCCCGAGGCACCGAACTGAAAGCCATCGATCCAACGGGCGAATGCTCCGAACACGGTGTACAGCCCCTGTGGATGGATGTAACTGTCCCACCACCATGTCATGGGGGTTCCGGCTTGTTGCTGTCCCACGGATGCATAAAGCCCGTTGTGCAGATGCACGCCGGCGGGGTCAAGTTTGGCTGTTGTCTTCCCGCTGTGGCTGATCCCGAACTCACCGTGGAAGTGGGGCCGGTTCCCTGCCGCCCGCTTCTTATCGCGGTCTCTCCCCAACTCAAGCGCCATATCCCGAGCTTGGTAGTGATGGGTCTGGACCACGTCGAGTTCGGGAAGCCGGTCCAGCCTGGCATCTCCCGAGGCACGGGCTGTGCTCGTCGTGACCAGGTGTTTCCAGGGATCGATGTTGCGCAGGAATCTGGCCATGTCGCGGTGCCAGCGGGTCACAAGCCTGGAGTTGTAGTCATCGACGATATCGACTTCATTCCAGAACTCCCAGGCGAGGACACTTGGGCTGTAGCCATACCGAGCGACGAGATAGCGGAGTCGGTCTCGGTAGGCGGTCAGCACGTCGTCCCGGGAGAAGTAGTCCTGTGGTTTGGCTACTGTTCCGCCTCGGGCGGGATGATAGGGGGCGTCTTCGTACGAGCCATGCTGCCGTTTGGTACTGCGAATGATGTTGAAACTGTCGATGCACAACATGACGTGCAGGCCGAGTTCTTCAGCGCGCTGCACTACGTAGTCGAGTCGCCAGGCGTTCCTCAGGTCGATCCGTGCAGCTCCGGATTCCAGTGTGTTCAGCGCAAAGGTCGTCCAGGGCGGTGCCAGCCAGACGCGGAAAAAGTTGCCCCCGTTCTCGGCGTACTTCGGGAGCCACTCGTCGTAGCTGAGGGTGCCGCGTTTTCCTCCCCAACAGACATTTGCCCCGATCAGGAAGAGCGGGTCACCCCGGTCGGTCGCGAGATACCGTGGATCGGTTGGGTGTACACGCGCCATACCAGGCACGTCAGCCGGCACGACCTCGATGATGATCGGTTGAGCCGCAACTGTACCGGAGGCGTCGGTTGCGGAGATCGCGACGGTGTGTTTGCCCGGGCTCGCGAAGGAAAGGCGGACCTTCCACTGTCCGTTCCCTACCGGGGTGATCGTCTCCGTTTCGTTGGCCAACTTGCGGGTGCACGCCTGATAGAAGAACCCCGGGACGGACCACATTCCCCCGTCCGGACCCGTGACCGTTGCATCAAGTGTGATCTGCTTGCTGTCGAACGGGTTGGTGTACGTAGCGGCGAGGTCGACATCCAGTTCAAGTTGCTTGAAGCAGGGGATCCGGGTAGTGCTCGGGGTCACGTTCCGGATTGCCAACGGCGCGTGCGTGGCAAAGGTGTCCTGGGGATTGGCAGAGGCGGTCGTGGTTGACACGATGGCAGCGGTCAGAGCGTGACGCACCAGATTGTTCATGGGGAAGCGCTCCTATCGCTCCAGCAATGGATCAGTGTGTGGAGATAAGGCAACCTACTCAAGCATGAACACGCGCGTTGCCCGGTCTACGAAGGTGGCTCTGAATACCTTGACTGGTGAGTCAGCAACCGGCTCGCCTGTATAGAGGTCTCGCACCTTACGCGCGTTTGGGAGTGTGATTGCGCGCGAGCCCGGTTCTTTGACACACACGGAGACGAGATCTCGAGCTGCCCAGACGACATCGGCTGTGTCGATGTAGCGGTGAACGCCCGCCAAGCCGGCCAGACGTTGCAGGATGGGGAGCGGCAGTTTGGGTACGGCACAGTGGACTGCTGTCCAGTCCGGGAAACGTTTGATGACCAGTCCGGGGACTCCATTCGGGAGGGTGCCGAGGACAGTGGCATCCGGATCGTCGGCGTAGGCCAGTGGGTTGAGGGAGCGTTCCGGGGAAGGGCCAAAGGTCATTGGGCTGACTCCCCGAGTCAAGGGGTGATTGCCGTTCAATGTCACAGTCGCGTTGTGTGGTCCGGTGGCCAGTTTGAGCTGGATCCCTGTGAAGCTACTCATGCCCTCAGGGGCAATCTGTCCGCCTTGGTAAAGCCCCTGGGCGTGGCAGAACACCAGGACGCGCCCGTTGCCCTTGAGGGTGTCGATGGCCTGGCGCTGTCCTGCGTCCGGGGCAAAGCTGGTCGTGAAGAGCAGGAGCTTGTGCCGTGTCAGCCTGGCCAGGTCTCCAGCCAGATAGTGCCCTGCTGCGGCCCCGATCCGGTGCAGGCTCGGGAGTTGGTCGATCAGCAGTTCTCGCCCGAGGGGGTCTCCAACCTTCAGGTAGCAGAGGCTCTTCTCGTCTACCACCAGGGCCACGTCATCGACCCAGGATCGGTCACTGGGTATGACGCTGTCAGCGGCCTTGTTCAGGGCGGCAATGCGCTGCATCAGCATGTCGTCGTCGTAGCGGTTTCGGCCTACGTCAAACCACCATTGAGCAGCCCCGTTGGCGATGGCATTGGCCAGTTCTTTATCTTGTTGCAGGATATCTCCCGCGATGGTCTCCGGCTTGCCCCAGCTGCCGACTTTCCCCGGGGCGAGAGACGTGCGGATGTCGTTCTCGTTGAACCAGAGCTTGCCGTGAGCCTTCACGCTCCCCAGTAATGACATGAAGTGGCTTGTTCCCTCGCCTCCGAGTTGCCGGTAACGGTAGCTCGTGGGGCTGCACAGGAAGTCGATGTCGGGGCTTGCCAGGACGTGTCCCAAGGCGAGGTGCCCAGCGTTCTGCTGGCGCTGTTCACCGCAGAGTTGGAGCAGGTACCCGTAGAACACGCCCACGGTTTTCTGACGCCGGGTGATGTCTTTGACGGCTCGAGCAAAGGTACAGATCGTGTCGGCGACCATGTGCGAGTTGTAGAGGTAGAAATCGGTCACCCGCTGTTCGTGCTCGGGGTGTCTGAATGAGCCGAAATGGGTTTTCTCGCGTTCCTTCCGTGTGGGGAGTGTGACGCTTTTGAAGGTGACGTCCGGGGTTGCCCAGCCGGCGCGGAGGGCGCTGACGGTTCTGTAGCGGTCTCGGAGCCACAGTTGGAAACGGGCAACGTTGACTGGGGAGTAGTCAACCCATTCGCGTTCGTTCGCCCCCCACATCATCCATTCCTCGGTTGTTCCGGAGGCGATGTGGTAGCCGATCACGCGGTCGGCGTAGGGTGATTCCTCGACATGCTGAATGAGTCGTCGGAGGCCCTCGATCGTGTCGTTGCGCCAGCGTTCGGAAGCCCAGCTTGGGGCGGGGCGTGTTCCCCGGTGGATGAACGGAACCGGTTTTCCGTCACCACGGTCAACCTGCACGACATCCTCGGGGTGCAGCTTGCTCCACCAGCTCGGAGCATGCAGGTAGAGCCGAGGGAAGATGAACGCCTCGGGGTTGGCCTCAAGCACCATGGCCACGCGCTCATCCAGTTGGGAATAGTCGTACTCGTCCGGCGCCGTCCATGTTGTACGCGAGAGATTGTACCCGGCTTCGGTGGGTGTGGCACTGAAGCTGAACAGATTGACGCCGGCCTGGGTGAAGTCTGTAAAGACTTCGACATCAGGATGGTAGGCTGTGTAGGCCATGCCGGAGTGGGGGGTGCCGTTAATGAAGAGCCGCGGCGTGCCGCGGTGTCGACGAACACTGGAACGCACCGTGCCGGGCTTCCTCGGGGTTACGTTGACTGTACCGATCCGGCCGTTGGAGAGTTTGCCGTCGTAGGAGGTCTTTGCCTCGCCGATGCGCAGCCGAACCGTATGATTTCCTCCACGGATGAACGGGGAGAGCTTGAGGCTCAGCGTGTCCCAACTGTAGGTTGTCCCAGCCGCCAGTTCGGTCGCCTGAAGAGGCAGGGCGCAGGTCGCTGTGACGCTCTTCCCCTGGTGTAACTCCAGGCTGGCGATCGCGAGTCGGCAAGGCTGGTTGAGCTGGAGAGCCACGGATGCATCGAGCGTGTCTCCTGCGTTGGCGGTTTGCGGAATCTGCAGGGCAGTGACGGCCGCAATCGGTCGTTCGGGATGCAGCACTTCCACCCGTTCAATCGCGACCTCGTACTTCCGTCCCCCATCGATATTGAACGCGATCAGGGCCAGACTGGCGAGCGGGAAGTCCAGCCGGCCATTCTGATCCTTCGACCACGATGCCGGCTTCCATTCTGCCGTAGGGAAGTCAAGCCATCGTGTGGCCGTTCCTGCGGCTACGGATATCTGGTTTGCGGTCCACTCAGCGCCTTTGGCATCTCGTACTTTGACTGCGAATGTGATCGCGTCACCGGCATTCCGCAGGCGAATTCGTACGGCGTCGAACGGCATCGCGATTTCACGGCGCAGAAAGATGTCATTGAAGCGCACGGCGATGGGGGAGAAGCGCCAGAGCAGAGCCTGTTCATCCGTACTGCGGAGTTCGCTATAGTGGAGTTCGCGATTCAGTCGCTGTTTGTCCCGGGCAGTATCCCATGTCGACGCATCTGCACCATCGAAGAGGGCGGTTGTTTCCGCCGCAAGGGACGCAGAGGTCGTTGAGAGGATGAGGAGTGCCATGAGAGAGGGGCGCATATCGATGCTCCGTTTCAGCAGTTCCAGATGGCTCGGATCCAGTCCGTTTCCTTGTAGCAGCGCCAGGCTGTCCGCGGGGCGAGTGTCCATAGGCTTGTGTGCACCGGTGCGTCGGTTGTGTAGACGGCGGTCCGGAGAACGGTGGTTTCCGGATCGAGTTCCTGGCCCAGCGGGATACTGCCCAGAATGCTCGTCTGCCATGGAGGGACCTCTGCTTCGAGAACTGTCCCGTCGACCGGCTTGTTCTTCCCAAGTTGCCAAACTTCAAGGGCAAATGTGCCGGTGATGTACTCATCCGAGTGGTTTATCAGGCGCAGCTCAAGGCTATCCTGGTTGAGGGGCTGGCCTACGCAGAGGAGTGTGGGAGCGGCCGCGGCCCGCATTGCCTTGACGATCGTCCGGGGCCGCAGTTCGTAGTCGTAGAGGCCCCCGTCCATGCATGGCCAGCAGTCGTTCAGCTTCCACCAGAGCATTCCTCCGGTCTCGGGCCAGCGTGCTCGACAGTGCTCGACCAGCACCTTCGCACCCCACGCCTGGGCGAACTGCGAGACCTCGACGGCGTCGTCGATGTCTTCACAGGAGGAGAACGCCTCCCACATTGGCTTGTTGCGGCCCCAGAAGTGGCGTTTGAACGTGTCGACATCGCCGTTGTGCAGATCCCAGGTTTCGGAGTTCAGCGGCCAGCGATCAGCCACGGGAATATGGGCTTCTATGGTCCGCATGTCCGGGAGTGCATAGGCGCCCGCCTCGCTGATGAAGGTCGCCTCCTCGCGGCGGATATGGGTGTAGTTTCCCGAGGGATCCCAGGCTCCCCAGTTCCGGTTGTCCCCGCTCCAGGGGCTGCGCGGATAGTCTATCCCCGATGGGCTGGACATGTGGAAGTAGCGCCCCGGGTCGAGGCGCTCGACCGCCTGGGGGAGGATTTCGTGGTTGAGGCGGTTTTGTTTGGGGTCGATGCCGCGATCGTGGTAGATCATGTCGCTCTCATTGTCCCCACACCATGCAGCCAGACAGGGATAGGACCGGAGCTGTTTCACGATATCTTCAGCTTCGGTTCGGACTTCGTCCAGGAAGGGGTCGACTTGAGGGAAGGTGCCACAGGCGAACGGGAAGTCCTGCCAGACCAGGATCCCAAGCTCGGAGCAGGCCTCGTAGAATGCGGGATGTTCGATGTACCCGCCTCCCCAGATTCGGATCATGTTCAGGCCGGCTTCACGAGCGTTGGTCACCAGGCTCTTCAGTTGGTCATCATCCACTCGGGAATAGACAGCGTCAGGCGGTTGCCAGTTGGCGCCGAGGATGGGAAGCGGTTCGCCATTGACCTCGAAAACCACACGCTGGTGTGGCGCCGGGGCCGGGGTCTCCAGGGGGACGTGCGACCAGGGCCCGTTGTCGGCGCCGTCGAGATCGGGCACACCGTCTTTGGGGGAGCCCACCCTGTAGGTCACCGGTTCCATCGTGATCGGGCTGTCACAGCGGCGAATCTGGGCGATGCCGACGTCTCGTTCACACCGGTCAATGACGTCATCGCCGTCGAGGAGCTCGATGGCCGTGTGGTAGAGATGTGACTCTCCGAGCGTATGTGGCCACCAGAGCTGCGGATCGTCTACTCGAATCGCTGCGTGGGCCTGGCCGGTGCAGTCAAAGGCCAGCGGCACCGTTTCCTCGAAGTGGCAGGCCTGGCCTTCGCCACGGATATGGAGTTGGGGCTGCTCAATGGCATCTGAGGCGGACGCAGTGACATCGAAGCCCAGTGTGGCTCCGGAGTGACCGGGGTCAATTCCCTCGGTTCGGACGGCTGCGTCCACCAGTGCCGCGCCTGCCTGCAGGGTCAGTGCCACTGGTCGGTAGATTCCAGACATGAGGATCCGAGGCGTATTGTCCCAGCCATAGCTCATCTGCATCTTACGTATGACGAGCCGTTCCTGGGTCTGAAATGCGGCATTGAGTGCGGGGAGGTCTACGCCCCAGCTTCGGGCTGTCTCCAGACCGGATTTCCCCGGCGGGCGCAGGCATATCATGAGTTCGTTTGCGCCGGCTTCGAGGAGATCCATGGCCGGCAAGCGGTGTCGTTGAAACATGTTGCGCGTTTCGGCGAGCTTCCTGCCATTCAGCCAGATGTCCGCGATCGTGTCGATACCGTCAAAGCAGAGCATCGCCTGGTCTGCCGCGCTGAGGGCATCAGCCGGGATCTCAATTTCGCAGCAGTACCAGAAGTCCTTCATCTCGATCCAGTAGGCGTCCCTGAACTGACGCCCGATGAAGGGATCGCTGATGAGGTCGAGGCGCAGGAGGTCCCCGATGTTCGTGCCCGGAACGTGTGCCGGGTGGTAAGCAAGCTGGCGAGCTTGAGCAGGGGTTCGACACTGCCCATGAGGGCACCAGGCAAACTGCCATGTCTCAGGGATTGGAGCGCTGTATGTTTCCGGCATCGAGTGGGCCTTTGTCTGTCTGCTGGCTGCTGATCAGTCGGCAGGTCCTATATATCCCGGGCGCGATCTTGTCCAGCTCCTGCCGTGCGGTATGGTTGACGGAAGAATGGCTCAAGGAGGGCTTCGTCTATGGTCCGCAGTTCTAACAGATTATGGCTGGTCGGCACACTTTCCCTGGCCTGGTATCTTGGCTCCGCTGCGTTGGTTCTGGCTGGGCCTGGCGCCTATCCCATCTCCGGGTACTGGTTCTTTGGTCGTTCGTCGAGGGCAGCGTGGCGGGCGGCGCTCACCAAGGCGCGCGCCACCGGTGCGGATACCGCAATCCAGTTTGGTCCAAGGCCCAAAGCGACTGACTTGGGCGAACTGAGGGACCTGGCCCCCTTTGCTTTGAGTCCGGAGCTTGTGGCCAAGGCCGTTCAAGACCTTGCCGGGGTGGCACCGGATGCTGAGATCCGGCGGGTGTTCCGCTACGGGGCTAAGGAGCAGTTCGGTGCCCGCCTCCTCGAGCACTCGGCCTACGAACGGTCGGTCCGAATCGGGGACACGATCATCTGGCGTTTGGCCTTCCCGTTCGACAGCAGCGGACGCCCCTCTGAGCTCCCTGTCGCGCGGATCGTTGATTTGGTGTTCGTCTCCGGGAGCACGAAAGACTCGGTGGCGATGCTTCTCGCCGAAGCCGGAGCCTTGGAGATGCAGGTGTTTGTCGGCATGCCGACAGCTCCTCAGCACCCGACGTATCCATGGGATCCCTGGGGAACGGTCATGCCGACGTTCCTCAGGTTTGCCAACCGCGTGCTGGGTGATTACGCACAGCGCTTTGGCGCTTCAGAGGCGTTCGTGGGCGTCTACCAGAGCGTGGAGCTGCCGGTAGCTGCGCGGACCCTCCGGGCCGCCCTGAACTGCTACCGGGACCAGCACGTACTGGTGCGACAGAAATTGCCCGGACGGCGAATCATGGTGTCCCCCTACTGGGATGCCCGCAAGCGTCGTCCGACCGGAGTCACTGCTGATTCTGTTCGCCGGGGCATCATCCACATTGCTCGAACCGATGTAGACATCATTGCACCTCAGGATAGCCGGGGAACCGGCAAGGTCGGGCTTTTCTGGGACGTAGAGGCCAGCGCTCCTGTTGCCGCCGGACTGCATTGTGTCACCGGCGTTGGGGAGACGACCTATGGTGACGCCTACCATGCGAACACGCGACGCTTCTACCAGGCGGCACGTGAGGCAGTGGACTCCCTGACTGCGGAGGGGATCACAGTCGATCTATGGGCCAATCTGGAAGGATTCGCTCCCGGTAAAGGGATCCCCTGCGGGAGTTTCACCACGTCTCAGCGGACAACCAAAGAACGGCTTGACCGCCAGATCATGATGGCGGGGACGTATCCCGCAAAGTTGGTTTGCTACATGTGGGACAGCTACTTCACCTGTCAGGCAGGGCATCCCGAACCACTGGCAGACACCATCCTCGCGGGACACGACCAGCCGATCGTGGTTGCTGCAGCCCGTGAGGATGAGCGACTCGTCCTGACCGGGTACCACCTCGCGGGAGGCCAGGCGGAGGTAAGCGATGGTGACCAGGTGCTGATCGCTCCTCCCGGGACTGGCGTGGTCAAGAGGAGAGACCCCGGGGAGTCAGGGCGGTATCCTGATGGCTTGGAGTGGGTGGAGTGGGCGTGGCCTGCCGGGGCCGGGGAGGCTTGCCGGAGAATCCGGGTCCGGACGGCCAGAGGATGGTCGCAGACGGTCATTCTTGGCGAATGATCTTAGACTCGCCCTGGCAAGCCCCCCTACCCCCATCTGCCTTCTCCCCTTGCCAGGGCGTTTCTTTTTGCCCTCGAGCCCAGCCTCCGGCGCGAGTGAGCCAGTCATTTCGGAGGGTGTAATTGCCTCCAGATCTTTGGAGCGCCGGCTCTCTGAAACCGGCCTGTCCGCTTACGGAGAAGCGGCACCTCCAACGGTTCGTTGCGACCATCAGTTCTGTGCTCAGAACGGCGTATTCACACACGAGCTTGGCTTTCGCCAGTTGTTCTATCGCTCATATCCGAGGCCGTAACTTGGCCGTCAAGGTCAAGACTGGTCGCGGCATGGCAGCCCCTCCCGCGTTCGGGCACCGGCTCTCGCTCAATGTGGGAGGCGGTGCCACCCGGCGACCGAATCGTGCTCAAAACGGGGTAGTTACACACGAGCAGGCACCATCCTGGCGACATTCTCCTTTGGTATGTCAGCACACCGGCAACCGGTTCGGATTGATCTGTACCGTTGCTGTCCCTATGCTATAGCCGATCTTCCTATGTGGTATGGTCCAGTGGAGACTACGTCGTGACGCGATCGAGAGCACTATGTGCACTACTGGTGGGAGTGGTGGCGATGACTTCTGAGGCGCAGCGCAGCGATTGGTACTGGGAGTCCATCGTCAATCTGCACATTGACAACCACTCGGGGTTGGTGGGCAAGGGATGCAGTGTGGAGGAGTTGACCGAGATGGTCCGCGGGATTGACGTGGGTCTGATCCAGGTCTCGGCCATGGGCAATGGAGGGACCACGACCTATCAGACCGAGATCATGCGGCATCCTGAGTTGGGGGACTGGGATACGCTCGATACGTGGAGCCAGGTCGCTGACAACTGCGGCAAGCGCTTCTGCGTCTACATCAACACGCGCGGACTCCACTTGTATGAGACGAATCCGAACTGGAGTCAGCGGAACGCGCATGGCAAAGGGAAGGGCATTCGCGGGCGCCTGGATGCGTGCGTCCGACCCTCGCCCGATGGGAAGGGCACGCTGGAACAGATCTTCATCCCCATGCTGACGGAGTTCGTGGAGCGCCACAAGCCGAGCGGCGTCTGGATTGACGGTGACCACGCCAGAACAGCCACCTGCTACTGCCCGTCCTGCTGCGCGGCGTGGCAGGCGAAGACTGGGCAGGATGCACCCCCTCAGAACAGTGACAGTGACGATTGGCCCGATTGGCTGGCGTTCGAGCAGGAGCGTCTCGATGACTATCGTCGCCTTATGGCCAAAGCAATCCACGGTGCCCATGATGACTGCATGTACACCAGCAACCACTCCTGGCGATTCCGGACCAAGGACCCGCGGAGCGTCCCCGGCTTCGTCGATACCATCAGCGGGGACTTGAGCCACGGGTTGGCTTTGCGCATGACGCGCCTGTCAGCCATGCAGCTGTCTCCGGAGACTCGAGTCCCGACTGACATCATGCACAACATCATGAGTGTCAAGCACGGCGACACGCAACCGGTCTCCCTGCGTCGCATCGAGCAGATGGGGGCGTTGACCTTTGGGGCCGGCGGTGCCTGGTTTCTTTGGGCCCCGGGGTCCAGGATTGTGGAGAAGGCGGTCCAGGAACGCGCGCGTCACTGTGCAGACTTTGCGCAGGGGCGAAAGGGAGCTCTTGGCAGGACGGCGAGTGCCAATCCCGTGGCAGTTCTCGTCAGCGAGACGTCCTGGGAGCGCGAGAAACTGGCCGGCGTCGTGGGCAGTTACGACACGGCCAGCTCTGAGAATCTGGCCCTTGCCCTGCAGGATGCGGGCTACGGTGTGGATATGCCCAACGAGGAGCTCCTGAGAGACCAGCTGGGCCACTACCGGGTTGTGCTGATCGCCAATCAGCACCTGATTGCGGAGGCCACCAGGGCTGCTCTCGACCGTTTCGTCCGGGCCGGCGGCACCCTTGTGGTGTTTGGCACGGGACTGGCTGACCTGCCTGGGGTCCGGGATCTTCTCGGGGTACGTCTCGTACGCGGGGAGTATTCTGTGCGCCAACTGGCGACTAATGGAGACGACATGCTGCCGGTCTCCGCCGAACACGTGTGCCAGCCGGCTTCTGCCACGGTTCTGGCGGAGTTTGACGACGGGGCTCCGGCGTTGACCGTACGAAACGTTGAGGATGGTCGCATTGCGTACGTTGGATGTCAGACGGTTGCCTATCCCGACGAAACTGCTTTTGCCGCCTGGCTCATGAACTGCCTGGACTTGGGGCCGCAGTGCACACCGGGGACGGGGGCTGATGGGATGCACCTGGCTATTTCCTGTCGCCGCAAAGGGCTCGACACAGTTGTCCACGTCACCGATCTCGCCTCGCGTGTCCGGGGGCGCCCGGTTGAGGCTCCGCTGCGGAATGACATCGACGATGAGCCGGCGCGTGATGGGGTCACGGTTCGCCTTGCGTGGTCGTCCCCCCCTCTTGCGGCGACCGCTTTTCCCGATGGGACGCAAGTCAGGCACACGTGGCAGGATGGGGTGCTCGAACTGACATTGGATCGATTCAGTGTTCATGCAGCTGTAGTGATAGCGGGGGATAGCCCCGACCGGCTTGGTCTGTTGGCGCAAACTGAAGCGTTCCCGAGGCCTGTGGTGGCGGCCCGGGTTATTGAGGAGGATTTCGAGGACGTCGAGCCGGGGGTAGCTCTCTCCACTTCGCTTGGGCGCGTCAATGCCAAGGGAGGAACATCCATTGGGGTGGATATGACTGAAGCTGCCCGTGGCGCTCAATCACTGAGATTCACCGATGTGGAGACAGCCCCGCAGCCATTTCTTCCCTACCTGGCCCTGCGTCCCAGGGGATTGACCACTGGTCTGGGCTATGTGGCGTTGGATGTACGTCTGGGGAAGGGAGCCACAGCGGTGGTGGAGATGCGGGAGGCTGAGAATGCCCGGAGATTCCCTGTGGGGCCTCTGGTTCGCCTGTCGGCGAGTTCGGGGCTTAGTCTGCGTGCGAGCGACAGACCCCTGATGGCTCTGCCGATAGAAACATGGTTCCGCATCACGATCGCTTGCCCTTTGGGAGCGCGCGGCCAGCCGTACTCCGTAACCGTGGATTTGCCGGATTCCACGCCGCGATGTTTTGACGGGCTGGAACAGCCGGACAAGGGGTTCTGGCGTTGTGGGTGGGTCGGGATCATTGGCATGGAGGCCACCAACGCCGTGTTTCACGTGGACAATCTCCGGATCGGCAAGGTGACGCAGGGCGAGTCCCTTCCTGAGGATGTCACACACCTTCGCCTTGACCGCTCTATTCCTCCTGTCCCTGTCTCCCCTGAGCCGGGATTGAGCGCATACTGGCCGCTGGACGAGACTTCGGGGAGAGTTGCATTTGATGCCTCCGGCGGTGGTTGCCACGGGCAGGCTCTCGCGGAACGCGTCGCGGGAAGGCGTGGGGGAGCCCTTCGCTTTGACGGCGGTACTCGTGGAGGAAGCGCGGTGGTGCACGACAGCGGCGGCGTGCACTTTGGGGACGGCAGCTTTGCGTTCAGCTGTTGGTTGAAACCGTTCAGTTTTGAGTCACCCAAGCACTACCGCCGGCTGATGGAGAAGACCGCGTACCCGGAGACGTGGTGGAACGTGGACTTGCTCGCTGACGGGCGCGTCCAGCTGGAGATGGGGGACTCCAATGGTCACCCGGGCACCACCGAATCCGTCGGGACGCTCGCGCTCGACATGTGGCAGCACTTGGCAATTTCGGTCAACCGAGCCACTCGCGAAGTCACCTATTACTTCGGTGGCCAGGCCGACAGCACTGCCCCGCTGCCTGCCCCATTCAAGGGGACGCTCAACGTTCCTGGACGGCCGCTCTATCTTGGCGGGAAGACATGGCCGTACAAAGGTGTGCTTGACGAGGTCCGTCTCTACCGGCGCGCTCTGAGCCCGGAAGACGTGGAGAGACTTTCCCAGTAGTTCCCAGGTCCAGAGGAGGTCAGTGATGTTGCGTTGGCGGGACTCGGTCGTTGTTCTTGGCTTTGTGGCTTGTGTGTGTTCGAGCGGTGCTGTGGACGCTCAGGAAGCGACGCTCAAACGAACGTCTGTGGGACCGTTCCGACTCTATTACACTGACCGGTCCCCGGGCAGCGTTCTGCTGAACGGGGAGCATCTGATCCGTGGGATCTACCTTTATACCGCGGTGAAGCCTGTTTCGGGGAAGTACATCGAAGGGTTCAACTTCCGGCGTGACGAGGATGGCCATCTCAGCTTCGAACACGAACAGCTGCCGGACGGGGTCCGCATGGTGTGGAAGAACAAGCGCCATGTTCGAGACCGCAAGACCAGACGTGCGAAGGGATTGGCCGGTGAGGGAACGGTAACGTTGACTGCGACCGAAGGCGGGGAGCTTTCTATCCGGTACCAAGCCAAGATCGAGCCCAACGTTGGCTTTGGCGAGATCGGTTTCTATCTCGACGAACGTGTGTGGATGGCCGGTGAAGGGGCTGACCTGGAGGTCGTCCTTGCCGACGGCTCAACCAAGACGGCTCGGCTTCCTCTCCCGCCTCAGAAGGCGCGCTCAAGCTACAGCGGATTCAGCCGCTTGACCGCCCGTTCTCAGGACGTGGAATTCGACCTCAGATTCGACGGCACAGGCTTTCCAGGCGCCTTCGGGATTCACTTCCAGGATTTCCGCAAGAGCGACCAACACCCGGGATGCTATCGTGTGGTGACGAACTTCGACACCAAGGCCGGTAACACCATCGACTACACGTGGCGCCTCCGAGTGACTGACAAGCGCCCGCCAGCTGTCCAGGAGGCAGCGCATCAGACGTCTGTTCCGCCACCACCGGAGGGATGGCTCATTCCCGCCATCGATCCGACCTTCCGTGTTCTTCCTCTTGAGCCCGCTTCCGAGCAGCGGAAGGGGCAGGGCGGCTGCAGCACAGTGGTCAGTGCTTCCGGTGTGGTTTCTGCGAAACGCGGTGACGCGCTGGTCATCCGGAACGACTACACGACACTTCCCGGCAGGAGCGATCCAGAGTGCAGGGAGACGGTTCAGGGCGACACACGGCAGACGACGGTCCGGTGGGATTCCCCGGTCAGCACGATCGTGAAGCAGGTTGTGGCTTCCCCCGGTGAGATGTGGCTCATGTGGACGGTGACGGCCAAGAAGGACACCAAGGGGGAGGTCGGTGTCTACCTGGCGGCGTCTGAGTTGGCCGGACCATCCATTTCTTATCGCGCGACCAATCAGTCGATGGTCGCTGCCAAGGAAGAACCTGAGCTTGGCGCTACCTACTGCCTCATCAACGGCCCCAGTGAGTCGTTCACGGAGATCCAGTGCGGAGCCGGGGGGCATGGGGATTGGCAGCTCCAGGATTTCCGCAGTCGAGGGGGGAGGTACCGTTTCGTCGCTGTTCCTCGATTGAAGGCTGGACAGGTCTGGCGAGGGGTGTTCCGGTATTCAGCCCGGCCTGAGGACCGATACCCTGACATTTCTTCGGACGCGGCTCGCACGGAGCGCGGAATCCTGGCTACGCTTCTGCCCGACGTCATCGAGGATGGTTTCACGATCGTCCCTGAACGTGCGTCACGATATGTCATGACCGGCCAGCCACTGCGGGTTCGGCTCAAGTACATGAGCCCTCACACCGTCTCCCGGAAGGTGTCGGCGGACATTCGGCTGATCGACATGTGGGGGCGGACAGCGGGTGAGACGTCTCTTGCCTTTGAGACCGGAGGACAACGTTTCTGCGCTCAGCCTTTCACGGTGGCGACGCCCACCAATGGCGCTTACCGACTGGAGATGACCTACCGTTGTGGCCCACTGACGCGTACGCGTGAGCTCATTTTCACGGTACTGCCGTCGATTCCCGAGACGGGATTGCGCCCTGATTCCGTATTCGGGGCTGCCCTTGCGGGAGGCGATTACATCGGGACGCTGGCTAAGCGGATTGGGCTCAAGTGGAATAGATGCCACTGCGCGATTGGCGATACACAGGCCGGCTACGTTGTCCCTGAACGGGGTAAGTACACGTTCGACCGGATCGAGCGCGGGTGTGAATACCACGAGAAATTCGACTTCTGGGCGTGCCACTCGATCAGCGAAGGCTGGAAGGCGAAGTGGCTCAATGAGCTGTGGAAAGCAGGGGATTTTGATGCGTACATGAAGGCCTGGATCGAGGACTACGTAAGGCCGATGGCCCAGCATTTCAAGGGACGGATTCGTTACTGGGAGGTGACGAATGAGCCGTACTACCAGTACCGGGAGTGCCCGGAGAAGTGGGTTCGCCTGATGAAGGAGACGTACGAGACGCTCAAGGAAGTCGACCCCGGTTGCACGGTTGTGGGAACCTGCGGTCCGCCGGGAAGTATGGGATATGGATGGTATCGTCGGACGTTTGCGCTGGGGTCGCTCGACTACCAGGATGCCGTCTCCTCGCACCTGTACCATTGGGGGCCCTGGGTTGGCAGCGGCGTGGCGCTGAGTGTGCGCAAGTGGATGCGGGAGATTCGCGGGGTAATGGCGGAGCACGGCCGTGTCGTACCACTCATCAACTCAGAGACGACGGTCACGCCCCCATCTTCCATGTACACGCACCCAAGCCACACCCGGTACGTGCGTTACCATCCTGGTGAGTCGCCCAGTGACCCCATCGAACAGGCCCAGACTTACGGAAAAGTCCTGGCCGTCCACAAAGCAGAGGATGTTCCTTATTCCTTCCACATTTTTCACGGAGGCGTGGAGTACACGTCGCATACCGGAGAGTACGATGAGACGCCTCTTGGCTTCCTGGCGACTCAGGCCGCGCTGGCCAAGTATCTCGAAGAGGCGGAGTATGTGCAGGATATCAGCCTGGGGAACGACCTTCATGCGTTCCTCTTCAAGGCTCGTGAACGGCTGATCGTTATGCCGTGGGGCCCCATGTTTCTCAAGGGCGACTGGGCATCGGTTGAGCTTTCACTTCCTGCCAATCGTTTCGAGGTCCGCGATGTCTTCGACAATCCCATGCCGCTGCCCGGCGATGGTCCCACAACTCGACTGCCCATCACCTGGCAGAGCTACTTCTTGCTTGCCCCGGAGATGAAAGCGGAGGAACTGGTGACTGCCTTTGCAGCGGCCGAAGTGCAGGTGCATTTCTCAGCCGCCAGCCTCACAGCCATCAAGGGGACGTTCGGGGGCGAGAATGCGGGCCCGGCCAAGCGTTCCGACTGGATTGGCTTCAAAGCTGTCGACTTGAGCAAGGTAGCAAACCGGTCTTTTGCGGATGAGACGCCTGGTGACGGTGAGGGAGGATGGACGGACGAAGGGGAGAACGACATGCGCTTCCTGCCGACCGGCGAGTGGCTCATCAACGGCGTTCCCTTCCGGATCATGGATGCTGAGGAGAACAACGGCGCGTCGTGTCTGGTGCTCAGTGGGGGTGTCCAGGGCGACTCCCCGTTCCCGGAGCGTGTCAACGTCCCGGTGAACGGTCGTCTCAGCACGCTGCACTTCCTGCACACAGTTACCTGGGGATCGCGATCCGGGCCAGGATTCAGCTACGTCCTGCATTTCGCGGACGGGGTCACGGAGGAAGTGGTCGTCGAGATGCAGAAGAACGTCGCGGACTGGTGGTGGCAGGGCAACGTTCCCGCGGCGAAGGTAGCCTGGGAAGGGCCCAACAAGATCCGTGAGAATGTGCGTCTCTACCACGTCAGCTACGACGTCCAGCACCCCAAGGGCGCCCAAGCCGTCCTGGAACGCATAGAGATCATTTCTGCTAAGAAGCGTCCCATTCCGGTGATTGTCGCGATCACGGGCGTTCACTCCAACTGACTCGAGTTCGTCTGAGGCCATGTGAGAGAGAAGACACGATGATCCGTCTTTCGACGAGCAGCAGGACTTGCGGGCCTCACGCTCAACGTTTCTTCAGGCATCGAGTTGCGCTCTGGACCGCTGTTTCTGTGCTCTCTTCATTCGCGGTGGGAGGACCAGTCTTGGATATCGGGACACGTAAGCAGCTGTTCCTTGATGACGCCTTCATCCAGGAGAAGCGGGACGTCGCGTTTGTGATGCATCCGCCGCGGAAAATGGGTCCGGTCATACTGCCGGAACTTCCTTCTGAAGCAGGGCGAGTGGGGTTGTATGGTTCTGTAGCCGAAGTGGACGGGGCCTTCATGATGTGGTACTGGGCGTTTGAGCGCCGGGTCGACGGCAAAGGCCGCCGAGGTCTCGCACTGGCCCGTTCCCCTGACGGTGTGACGTGGGAGAAGCCGATTCTGGGGGTAGTCGAGCGCGGCGGCAACAAGGCGAATAATTTGGTGCCGGCGATGGGAGACACGGTGAGCCTCAATCCCTCAGGCCCTCCCGAAGAGCGATTCGTCCTCCTGTCTCCCGAAGGTTGGGGGGATTCGCAGGAGGGAGGACTCTTCCTGCGTTTTTCCGCGGATGGGATCCATTACCGGCTTCACCCAACGCGGGTGTTTCCTTTCGTGCCTGACACCCAGAATCAGGTCCGTTACGACCGTCGCCTGGGGAAGTGGGTGGCTTACCTGAGGCTCTGGGATCCGGGACGGCGGGTGGGGCGGGTTGAGATCGACGACCTGAAAGCTCCGTGGCCCTTCGCCGGCGATCACCCGCCACACCGCCTCTGGGGCAAGGATCACCCTCCCGTTCCACGCAAGGAGATCCAGACTGTGCTGGCGGTGGATGAGGATGATCCTGACGAGTGTGATGTCTACACGCCCGTTGTGGTCGAGTACCCCTGGGCAGACAACGCATACGTTATGTTCCCGAGCTTTTACCGGCATTTTCCCGAGCCCAACCGTGGAGGGCGGTTCACCAACGATGGACTTCTTGAGGCCCATCTGGCGGTCAGTCGGGACGGGGTGGGCTGGTCTCGCCCGTCACGCAGACCCTACATCGCACTTGGGCCTGAGGGCGCACCCGACAGCAAGATGATGTTCGTCTTCGCCGGGCTGGTGCGTACGGGAGATGAGATACACCACTACTACTGCGGCTATGATGTCACGCATGGGCAGTATGCCGGAACCCCGGAACTGCATCACAAGGGAGCTATCTGCCGGGCGGTCCAGCGGCTGGATGGTTTCGTTTCGCTTTCCGCTGGTGTCCCGGGGGGAGACGTGACGACGGTTCCTCTGACGTTTGCCGGGAGCCATCTGGAGCTCAATATCGTCGCGGCTGCGACCGGGGAGTGCTGTGTCGAGCTGCTCGACGAAGAGGGTGCGGTCATTCCGGGGTATGAGTACGAAGCGTGCGACCCAATCTACGGTGACTCGACGCACCATCGGGTAAGTTGGCGTGGGCGTGATGACGTTGGGGCGCTTGCGAGCCAGACGATTCAGTTGCGCATACTCCTGGCCAACGCGGACGTTTACGCGTTTCAGTTTGTGGAGTGAGCGGGGGAAGAGGGAGCGTTCCCGGAACACACTGTCGGCATCCCAGCCCTACGGCTTGGGCTTGGTCAGCCCGTTTTTCAGCGCTTCTGCGACTGATGGCAGACGCTGGAGAGCGGCGAACTCGCCGTTGACGATGAGGTCGTCCAGATAGGTCGCGAGATCGGTCTCGGACATGCGCTGCAAGGCCTCGGGGAAGGCTTTGGCCATGAGGCTCAGTTCGGTAGTGTGGGCGTCCAGGGCTTCCGTCCGCAGGTCTGTCTCCTTCGCACCACGAACGTTTCCCTGGGCGGTCTGCAGTTTCCGCTGCTCCTGCAGGGCATCTCTCTGGAGACGGGCTCCCACAAGGTCATGCACGAGTGAGCGGCCCGAGGCGGACAGATTGCGACCCAGGCGGGCGACGTCTTCAGCCACCGCGAGCGCTCCCTCAACATCTCCTTCTGCCCCCATTGCCTGAGACTGCTTCAGGGCTTTCCCCGCCGTCTGGCGGAGCAGGCCAAGGTGGGGTAACGGAACGGTGAATGCCGAAAGCCCCAAGGCTGCAGCGTCGGTACATCCCTGATTCTGAAGGAAAGTCTGCCGGGTCAGGAGCGCATCGATGTGATGATCGGCGAGACGCGTCTTCCGCCCTGCTTCGGCGAGGGAATCGAGTGCGCCCTGCGTGTCTTCCATGTTGAAGTAGAGGGCGGCGGCGTAGCAGTCTCCCAACCCATTGTTTGGGTCCTGACGCTGCAGATCTCCTATCCGTTTTTGAGTTGCTGCGTCGGCGCTGCCTCCGCGGAGGTCGGCCTCGATGCGGCGTGCGAGGACGACCGGACACTCGGGGAAGCGTTTGGTCGCTTCCTGCAAATAGCGCTCTGCCTGTTCGGGGGCGTTGGTCAGCGAGGCCGCGGACAACCAGCACAGGGGATCCGATTCATGTTGTTCGAGGGTCGTTTTGACACCCGCTTCGCTCATCACGGTTCGGAGCAGTTTCTCCAAGTTCTCATCTCCGTTGCGCGCGGCCTCAAGCAGGACTCCAGAATTGTATGTGTGGCTGTCGCTTGGCCCTTCGCCGGGCTGGCTCAGCCGTCGCCAGAGCGTTTCGGTCAAGATCTCATCAGAGACGCGCTCCTCGTTGAGCTTCCCGATAACTCGCTGCAGTCTCTTCACTTTCCGTCCGAGATCTCCGCGTTGCGCATCCAGGCGGTCGGACTCGACCATGACGTTTTGCAGGACGTCCATCGTCCGCATGAGCTCTGACTCGGTGCGTGACAGCTTCCACGCTGCGCCAATGGCAACAACCAGCAAGCCGATATTTGCCAGGAGGCAGGGCAAACTGGGCATCTGAGGGGCTTTGTGGCTCATGGACGTAACTCATCTCCTCCGCCGGGGGCGATTACATGCCCATAAGATATGGTAGGCCAGTTGGTTGTGCAAGAACTGAGCTGGCGGGCCGGTACCCCTACGGAGCTACGTGGTAGGCTCGCCGGGAGATGGAGCTGATATCGCGTGGGGATGGACGGAAGTCCTTCCATCTGGGGCGAGAGGGAGGAGCGATCCCTGAGATTGCCTGCCCGATTCCTACTCGGAGCCGCCAGGCGTCCTGAGGCCTGAGTTGAGTGTAGGAGATGATTCCCGCGTCTTCCCCGCCGCGGAAGCCCGTTCCTCCCGCCTTGCCCTTGAGCCGTAGGGCATGCCGCGTTGCTTCAGCAACCGCTCTCCGGGGTTGCTTCGTCACTGCAGAGTAGATAGTCAGGTACTCGACATCCTGCTGGCCGCGGCGGTAGGCTTTCAGGCGAACCGATGCTACGGGTCCGGTTCGGCCTATCGTCTCTCCGGGGTAGAACAGGGAGAGGCGGTCGGCCTTGGTCCAGGAGTTTGCGCGCCCGATCGTCTGCCAAGGCAGCACGCCATCGCTTCCCAGCGTCCAGGAGTCCAGGCACCAGCCGACGGGCTGCATGTTGCTTGCGGTCAGGTCGTTGGTCGAGCCGTAGTCGACCACGATCAGGCCGAAATCACGCTGGCGATCCCGAACCATCCGGCCGTATTTGCGGAACGCCTTTCCTCCCACCACATAGTAGTCCATGAGCCCTTCGAGTGAGTCCCGTTCCCATTGAGGTCGTGAAACGTCCCCTCGGAAGAGGAGCCTGACATTGGGGGCCTGTCCGGCAATGCCCTCATGGAATGCCAACGCGAACCAGCGCAGCGCCCAGTAGTCCTGGAAGTTCGCGGGTTCATCGAGCAACCAGGGAGACGACCCGCGACTCCAGCCGCGCTGTTTGAAGTTGATTTTGTTGTTCAGGTAACAGTGGAAAAGCGTTGTGTGCCATCCTTTTCCCTCGATGTGCCTGGCAAAGGACTGGGATGCTCTGACAAAGGCCTCGCGGTACTCGGGCGTAAAGGCGCGGTCTGCCCAGTAATCGCCGTTGTAGTGCTCGCTCATCGCTCCGGGCCAGTTCTCATGCAGCGGGAGATAGAAGACATCGACTGGCACGCCGGCCCGGGGGAGGTCGGCAAACAGCGAGCCATCGAGCAGCGGCCCAAACCGCTTGTCCCATGCTGTCCAGTCCCACTTGCCGTTCCTGAGTGTAGGAGCGCAGCCGTCTTTGACCGTACCGTTCTGGGAGTACGGCAGGCGATTGAGCACGGTGCGGTGTCGATGGGCCATCCGGTAATAGTCTCGCTCGTTGCGCGGCAGGCCGTAGCAGTTCATTTCCGGCAGGAAGCTGAGTTGGTCAGGCAACGAGAAATCCCAGACGTGCAGGTCCAGAGCGATCGTGAGACGCTCCGTGCCTGTCTGGAGACGGAGTGTTCCTCGTTGTGTACCCGCGGGAGCATTGCGGGGTACGGTGACCTCGCAGAGAATGGGCCTCACGTGGTGTTCTGCCCCGCTGTCTGCGTTGTCTGGCGTGAACTCACCATTCAGTGGGACAGCTGGGTCGGGCAGTCGTCCTTTGGGAGTGGGCACGGTGCGGAGGTCGTAGAATTCCGGGATGGCCCTGAACTCGCCCGATGACCACTCAATCGTGGGAGTTACTGCTCGAATGCTGCCGCGGAGGACAAGCTGGAACATCACCGTTTCGCCTCGAGCAGCCTGGAGACGGATCCGACGCCCCGAAGCGGACCACAGGTGATTGGCGGACAGGTAGGACGTGCTTTGTGTCGGGATGAGCTTGCCCGTTTCGGGATGGACCTTATCCAGCGCATCCAGGACGTACACCACCACATTGCCGAGGGTCGGCAGGTCGGCTGTCCCCGAGAAAGGGACGATGGACGCTTCAGGTAGACGGACGACTGGACGGCGTGCCGCAATGAAAGACGTCTCGGAGGAAGGGCCCGTGTTTCCCGCCCAGTCGATTGCCCGTACGGTAATAGTGTGGCGTTGCCCACGTGGAAGAGGGAGATCCCGCAGATGCATGGTGACGCCGCTCCCCGGAGAGCCGGCCAACGGGATCAGGTAACGCGGGACGGCCTTACCGTTTGCTGCCACAGCGAATCCTGCCGTGCCAGCGGGACCTCGGTCGGCCGGGGTCCGCCACCTCACTGTGGCGATGGAATCCCCGGTGTTGTCAGGGGTTGCTCTGAGGTCTGTCACGGAGGCTGGTGGCACGGCGTCTCTCGCTCCCAGGTGCACGACGAAGTATGGGGAGCTGTCTGCCTTCCCATTCCGGCTGTGCAGGAAGCGGTTCGGGAAGTGTCGAACGGTGAGTTTCTCGCCGTCTCGCGTCCATTCTGAACCCGTGTCATCGAAGAGGAGAAATCCACGACTCAGCCCGGCACCCCGAGCGGCGATGACTTTCGGGGCAACGGCGATCTTCTGCCAGCCCTTTTTGTCCGGAGGCGTTGCGTCTGCCATACCCCAGACCGTGTTTCCCTGAGCCAGGATCACCGAGCACAGGTCGCTGTCCGGGTACGCCCAGGGCACATCAGGGTGCATCCTGGCGTTGTGTGTCGAGCTTCCCGTCTCTTCCGCATAGCGCGGCGATGTCCCTTCGGTCCACTCTGCCGCAATGCTGCTCAGCGTCATTCGCCAGAGCCGTTCTTTACCGGCTATACGGATCCGCAGTTCAGCTTTCTCGATCACGCGTCCTCGCAACGGTGAAGGATCGAGGTCAAGCAGCGACATCTCCTGGATGGATTTGACCTTGAGTTTGGGGGCTCCCCCGAGGTTGCACGTCGCCTCTTTTCCCACATTCGAGACCCAGGTATCCCTGGTCACAGGCAAGCGGATTTCCTCGGCTGGGGAGGGTGACTGGATGGCTAGAGCCAAGGCGACACAAAGGCCTATCTGTCCGGCGTGATCATGCCAGCTCGAGGTGGTCATCGGGGGGCCTTTCCCGGCATTTCCCAAGGTCTGTTCCAAGACAGAATACCGTTGCGTGACGAGGCCGTCCAGCACATCGCGGATGCGCACTGTAATTCAGCTATGATCGAAGCCCGGCTCCGGCAGCTGACCATTCGCGTTGCCGGCCGGCTCGCTTACGGTTACGTTGCATCCCACGGGAACCGGGAGTTGAGCTCAAAGGAGAGCTGAGAGATGAACAGTGCAGATTGTTCCGCAGCGTGGGTCCACGAGGAACTGATCGGGGGGAACGTGATTGCCGCGATTTCCGAACTCCCAAGGGAGGGTGTCTACGCCCCAAGCGGCACGTGCTGGCGTGGGCCGTTGCTGCCGTGCGCCGAGCTTTCTTACTACAGGTTGACCTTCCTTGCCCAGGGGGCGGGATCAGCCTGTTGGGCTGTGTTCGCTTACGACCGCGACGGCAATGCCTTTGTCGCCGACTGCTATTCAAGCGTGGATCCGGCACCCAACTGGGCGGAATGTGAGCATCATGTTCGTATGCCGGTCGGGGCAGTCATGGTGCGTTGCCAGTTTCAGAGCTCGGAAGGGGAGCTGACTGTGCGCGAGGTCTCTCTGGTGCAGAGCGAGCCCGGCGAGGCACTGAGGTGGATGGAACGGCTGGTTACCGAACTCCCTCCTTTGCCGGAGTTGCTGGAGGGGGTAGACCCGACGTGTCTGAGCCGTTGGGCGGCTCTGCTCAAGAGGGGCTCGGCTCCTCGAGTGGTGATGCTCGGGGACAGCATTGTCAATGACACGAACAACTCGCTGTTCGAGCTTCTTGTGGGGCGTGTCGCGGGTGGGTGCGTACCCGTCGTGCTTCCCTCCGTGCGCGGCGGCACCGGGTGTTGGCACTACCGCGACCCTGAGGAGCACCGGGCCTACGTCGCTGAGCTGGCTCCGGATGTATTGCTGATTGGCGGGATTTCCCACAGGGGCGATGCTGATGCCGTCCGGGAGGTCGTGCGGATGACCAGAGCAGTCTGCGACTGTGACATTGCCCTCATGTCCGGACCAATGGGGGCCGACTGGCGCGTTCCGGAAACCTGCACAGAGGGGCCGTCTCCCGTGCCGGACGAGCATGACCAGGTGCGATTTGGGCAGGTATTGCGGGGTCTGGCGGCGGAGGAAGGTGTGGCCTACTTCGACATGGCGACGCCCTGGAACCGCTACCTTGGGGCCTCACTCAGACCGTGGGGTTCGTTCCATCGTGACCGCGTCCATGCCAATGACCGTGGGAAGCAGGTGCTTGGCCGGATGCTGGCTGCCTATCTGACTAACTGCGGGGATTGAGGAGGAACTCCGGTCGCTGAACCAGAGGCCGTCTGTGGGATGAGAAGGCACTCTCCTTTGCCTTTCTCCGGGTTGACGGCGACGGTTGCCATGGCTATGCTGCGCCAGCAAGTCAGTCTTTGGCAGAGACATCAGTTGGAGGTTTCCCCGTGGCTAAGAAACGCATCATGATCCGTTGTGACATTGAGGGTGTCAGTGGGGTCGTCAGTTACGAGCAGGCCGAGCCTGGGAAAGCGGAATACGCTTTTGGGCAGCGCATGTTCATGGCCGATCTCATGGCTGCAATCGAGGGGCTCACCACAGGTGGGGCAGATGAGATTGTGATCTATGATGAGCACTACTACGGACGGAATGTGGATGTAGAGGCATTGCCTGCCCACGTCAGCGTGATTTGTGGGAAACCACCATACCGAGCTGATTGGGCTGGCGGGTTGGACGTTTCCTTCGCAGGAGTCGTCCTGGTTGGCTTCCACTCGAAGTTCGGTACTCCTGAGGGGTTGCTGCATCACTCTTACGAGTTGGACATCCGTGATCTGCGCCTGAATGGCGTTTCGGTGGGTGAAATCGGGATGGAAGCGGCGGTGGCGGGGGATTCATGGGTCCCAGTGCTGATGGTCACGGGGGATTCGGCCGGGGTCGCTGAAGCCCAGACCCTCCTGCCCGGTGTCAGAGGCGTGGTCGTCAAGGAATCTCTGGGGGAGACAGGTGGGGGCTGTCTCCCATTGACTGTGTCGACTGACCGGATTCGCCAGGCGGCCGAGAGCGTCGTGCGTACTCCGCCGGATGTTCAACCTTATCGCCCAACGAGCCCTGTGCGATTGGAAATCAAGCTCAATGATGGACCCTATCTCGAGGCCATCCGACGTCTGTGCCCCAATCAGATGACTGATGACCGGACACTTGTTCTCGAGAAGGAATCGGTTACGGCTACGTGGGCGACCTATTGGCAGATCAAATTGGCGGCCCAAGCCGCTGCCGAAGCGTAGAACTGATGGGCCGGGCCGCGATACCCCGGTGCCGACAGAGCATTCATCGTGCGTTTCTGTTATCCAAGGCCTGCGCGTGGCGCGCGCCTCGGGGTACCGAACGTCACAGACGAACCAACAGAGGAACCCTGATATCATGCGTGGCGACATCCGCAGCTATGCCCGACTGGGCCTCGTGCATCATATGCTCTATCCATCATGCATGGACGACCCGGACGATCATGTTCGGACGTTGCGTGAGTTCATTGCCCGGGATGACATCGAGACTCTCGACTGCTGTCTCCCCTACGGAGACGAGAGACGAGAAACGCTGATCCCTTTGGTACGCGACTGCGGTAAAGTGGATATCACGTTCGCCACGCATCTCTTCCCGCTGCGCAAGATCGGTCTGCCATCTCCCGCCCCAAACGAGCAGGCCCAGATCCGCATGATCATGGGTGACATGATTGACATGGCGGCAGCCATTGGTGCAACCGGGTTCATCTTCGCGTCCGGGTGCCCTTGCCCGGAAGAGGCGGCCCCCGCCCACTACCACGCTTTTGCGGACTTCTGCCGCTGGCTCTGCGGCGAACTCAAACCCCACGGGATAACAGCCCAACTGGAACCCTTTGATACCGACATCGATAAGTGCTTCCTTTATGGCCCCACGCAGGTCTGTGCGGAACTGGTGGAGAGCCTGCGCCCGGATGTCGATAACCTGGGGCTTGAGCTCGATCTGGCCCATGTGCCTCTGATGCGGGAAACGTTCGACCAGGCGATCACCAACTGTGCCCCTTACCTGAAACGGGTGCATCTGGGTAACTGCGTTCTCAAGGACACAACTCACCCGCGGTACGGGGATACCCACCCCCCCGTTGGGTTCCCCGGTGGAGAGATCGATGTTCCTCAATTGACCACAATCCTGCGCTGTCTGCTTGAGACTGGGTTTCTGAATCAGGCGGCGCGAGGAAACCTGGTCATCGAGATGACGCCCTGGCCCGGCAAGAGTGTGGAGGAGACGATATCCGACAGCTTTGCTCGTTTGGACGCGGCCTGGAGGGCTCTCTGAAGAGATCCAATCGGTCCAGGGCCAACAGAGCGCGGGAGTGCATCTGATGCTAGACCTTCAGGAAGCGTTGCCCGTGAAAGTCGTGGCTGCCGTCTTGTTCCAGGAACAGGAGGGGCGTTGGGCAACGGCATGTGAGGCCATGGCTGATGTGTGGGGCCCGATCGATATGACTGGTCCACCCACGCCGTTCACCTTCACGGATTACTATACTCCTGAGATGGGGAGTGCCCTGGTTCGTCAATTTGTCGGCTTTGAGCGTTTGGTTGAGCCGGAGGCCCTGGCGGCACTGAAGCACGATGCCAACGCCATCGAGGAGCGGTCACTGATTGGGGACAAACGGGCTGTCAATATTGATGTCGGCTATCTTGACTACCACAAGCTTGTGCTGGCGTCAACCAAGGAAGGTCCTCAGAAGGTGTACGTTGGTTCCGGAATCTGGGCTGATATCACACTCCTTTACAGGAAGGGCGCGTTTCAGGCCTTGCCGTGGACGTTTCTGGATTTCACCACCGGGGCCTACACCCCGTTTCTCCTCGAAGCCAGAGAACACTACCGCCTCCAGATCAGACAGAATAGGAAGACCCGGGGCTGATGACCAAACGAGGCATTGCAGTCGGTTTTTCTGTCTCGATCGCTCTCTGCTTCTGGTGCTACTTCAGTGACCACGTCATCCGGTCCGGGGCGTTGGTCGGCGATTTGATGCCAACGGTGGTTTACGGTGGGCTGGTGGCTTTCGTGGTCGCAGGCTTCCCGCTGCTGCGGCGACGGGGAGGGGCAGGTTGCCTGCATGGGCGCGAGCTGGCGCTCGTCGTCGGACTCTTTCTGGCCGCCTGTGGCGTTCCTGGCCGTTTCGTTCAGTGCCTCCCGGGGAGCATCATGCTGCCCCATCATGACACCCGTCTGCGCCCTGGTTGGCGTGAGGAACGGGTACTCGATTATGTCCCGCCGCAGATCCTGCCTGACATCTCTGTGGACGAGAACCGGCGTCTGAACGGCTTTGTCACGGGGCTGGCCGAGGGGGATCGACATATTGCTCTGGGGGATGTCCCATGGGCAGCGTGGGCGCGGCCATTGTTGTTCTGGGGGCCGTTGTTGCTCTGTTTCCTTGCGGCTTCGGTTGGGCTCGCCGCTGTGTGCCATCGCCAGTGGGCCCATCACGAACAACTTCCCTATCCCATCTCCGTTTTCGCCCACTCGTTGATTGAGCCATCCCGCGCTGTGTACCGGAGTCGGCTGTTTTGGGGGGGCTTCCTTTTCGTCTTGCTGATTGCTCTCAACAACTATGCCTGTCGCTGGTGGCCGACTGTCTTCATTCCGGTCTCTCTGCGCTTTGACTTTTCCGCAATATCCTCGCTCTTCCCCACTCTCGTCAAAGGCAAAGGGATGACCCTCTTCTACCCCCGGTTGCTGTTTCCAGTCGTGGGGCTGGCGTACTTCCTCGGTTCGGACATCTGCTTCTCGATGGTCGTCGGGCCCATAATCTACTGCTTCGTTGCGGGCATTTTTCAGACCTATGGCGTGGAGCTTCGACCGGGACGGGAGATGGCACTGAGCATTGAGCTCTTCCTGTACAGTGGCGGCTATTTTGGCATTCTCGTGATGCTCCTCTACACGGGCCGCCATTTCTACTGGCACGTTCTCGGCCGGAGCTTCGGCCGGGATACTGGCGAGCCCGTACCCGAGTACGCTGTCTGGGGGATGCGGGTCGCAATGGCCGCAGGTGTTGGTGGTGTCCTGTTGTTGGGTGTCGCCGGCCTGAACCCTCTGCTGGCGGGAGCCTATCTCGGCCTGGCCCTGATGGTGTTTGTCGTGGTCAGCCGGATTGTCGCGGAGACCGGCATCTTCAACATCGGGACATTCGTTTTTCCGGGAGTCGTGCTCTGGGGATGGCTTGGCGAAACCTGTCTTGGCCCGCAACGCCTGGTCACGATGCTCGTCCTGTCCGCCGTGCTTATGCTGGGGCCTCGGACAGCCCCATTGCCGCTGGTGGCCCAGGCCATCAAGCTCCTCGACCTTTCGGGAGTGGATGTTGGCCGCTTTGCGAAGGTGACCCTCGTTCTCGTTGCCGTCTGCCTGGTTGTTGCCTTGCCGGTGACCCTTTACTGGCAGTATGATCGGGGCACGCCGTCTTACGGTTGGCCAAGGACGGTGGCTACCTATCCCCTCGAGAATACGGTTGAGAGCATTCACAGACTCAAGGCTCAGGGGCGTTTTGAGCGCGCCGTGGAGCCGCGCGGTCTTTCGCGGCTGATGGATCTGTCCCCCAGCTGGTCTCATGTCACGGCTTTCATGGTCGCTGCGACGCTTGCTATCGGGTTCGGGGTCGGAAGGCTGCTGTTTACCCATTGGCCATTGCATCCGGTCGTGTTCCTGTTCCTCGGCGGGTACGCGGCGATGCACATGACCTTTTCGTTCCTGTTGGGGTGGTTGATCAAGGTCGGGGCGACTAAGTATGGAGGCGCGCGGACCTATCAGCGTCTCAAGCCTTTGATGATCGGGCTGATTGCGGGGGCCATGCTTGGCAGACTTGTGCCGGTGGTTGTCGGGACCGTACGGTATCTTGTCTTCGGTGAGTTGGGATAGATCAAAGAAAAAGAGGCTTCCATGTCACATTCGCCTCCACCGTCGGTTCTGCATGTCCTGTGGAGCGACATCATGGCCGATGTCCTGCGGGAGAGTTCCGTTCCGGGTGAGACGGTCGTCTGGCGTGATATGGGTGCCTATGCACCAACGCCTGCCGATGATGAAACGCTGGCTCGGATGCAGGGGGAGATGCTCGTGGCGGATGGCTTTTTCGAGACGGTGGATGGTGCTCTGCAGGCTCGGCGCAGTGGCGAGGAGAGGCTGGCCCGGGCTTGTGATCATGATGAGGTCGTACTGTGGTTCGACCCGTGCCTGTACGACCATGTGATCCTGGTACAACGGCTCACAGCGTTTGCGGCGATGGATGCGCAGCACGTCCGTTTCAGCGTGGTCTGCGTCCGCGAGAATCTAGGGCACAACACACCGTCGGAGCTTGCGGGGCTGTTTCCTGACCGGGAGCCGGTCCGGACGGCCCAGTTCGAGCTTGCGGTGAGGGCGTGGCAGGCGTACCGCTCGCCCGATCCGGAGGCGTTGAGCGAATTGCTGGCTGGTGACACATCTGCGCTGCCCGGACTGGCCGCGGCGTTCACGGATCACCTTGAGCGCTACCCGTCAACGAGGGATGGATTGGGAGCCGTGGATCGCGCTGTTCTCGAGCACGCTTCCCGTCTGGGACGGACACGGCTCTCCAGGTTGATCGGGAGCTCGTTGGCGGACCTCATGTACCTGTCCGATACGTTGGCCGAAAGGCATGCCCGGGAGATGACCTTCTGTCGCCATCCCATGCTTCGACTGCACGACGGTCCGGAGTGGCCGGTGCGATATGCGGGAGATATCGAGATTACCCCACAGGGGCGTGCCGTGTTGGCAGGTGACGCTGATTTCGTTGCCCTCAACGGCATCGATCGCTGGCTCGGCGGGGTGCACCTGATGGGGGCGGAGGCTCAATGGCGTTGGGATCCGGAGCAGCGACGTCTTGTGGCGTCCAGTCCACCACCGCCAGGCTAAGCAGGAAGAACGGCACTCCGCTGCTCTTCGTGCCTCACTACGAACGCTGCTTTGCCGTTGGCCGAATCTGCTCGTGGTCAGCAGTATAGGCCTGGGCGGAGCTGTGTTCGCCGGGGGGCAGCGGCGTCACCACACGTGCAACTCGAGTACGTTCAGTGTACAGTCCCCGATCCTGCTTCTGGCATAGACGCCTGTAACCGAGCGCGAAACACATGGTATTGCATGGCGCTGCGACATCTGGGACTGGACTGGCATGTGTCGTGCTGCTGGTGATGGGTTGGAGTGTACGGAGTATTGACACGCGCTGAGTATTCAGGCTGGCGAGGAGTGGCTCGGTTGGCATCCGACCGGGAGAGAATGCGGGGCTGGGTCGGCCCACGCCACCGAATGAGGGGGACATGCTCCTCCCGAACGAACTCGGCTGAGACAGCACAGGAACGCCGAAAATGAGTCTTTGGAGATTCACTCGAGCCTACGTCAAGTCAATGCGGCTGTACTACGCCTTTGTCACGGGTATGGCCGGCTGGATCGGGGTGTCGTTTTATCATTGGCTCCAGGTGCAACGGGGTGAGACGCCGGACTTGCACCGAAGCGTTGCGATTCTGGTCATCCTCTTCCTGAGTTGGGGGATCAACCAGATCATCAACGACTACCTGGGACAGGCGGAAGATCGTGTGAACGCGCCTCACCGGCCGATGGTGAGTGGCGAACTGCATGCCAACGCGGCGCTGGGTGTGTCCATCTCCCTGCTCGCCGGCACGGCGTTGGTCACGTGGTTTCTCAGTCCCTGGGCTCTTGTTCCCCTGGCCGCGGGGGTGGCGCTGAATGTGCTTTACGAGTACGCCAAGGCGTGGTCACTCCTGGGCAACGTTGTCTTCGGGGCGACCATTGCCAGCTGCACGGCTTATGGGTTCCTGGCGCAAGGTCCGCCGCCCGATCCGCTACTGACCAGCAACCGTCTGTGCGCATTGTTTCTGGTGACTCTGATCAACGGGTTGATGACGTACTACACCTATTTTAAGGACTACCGTGGCGACAAGCTGGCAGGAAAACAGACGTTCATTGTGAAGCACGGACTCCGGGCCGCGCGCTGGGCCGGAGTGTTCGGAGTGTTCCTCCCTACGCTGGCCTTCGTTCTCTTTGTGAAGCTGGGCTGGCTGCCGCTCCAGGACATCCTGTTCCAGCGTGATTTCGCGTTCTGTGGGATCATGACCATTTTCCTTCAGTTGTGGACGGCAGCGCTCTACTTCCGCCATCCGGCCGGCGAGAAAACCTACTTCAGCCTGGCCACCAATTTCCGCGCCTGTGTTGCTGGACAGGTGACCTTGATCGCGATTTTCAATGGGACGCTCGCGTTGTATCTGTTATGCACCAGCTACGTGTTCATTGGGTTCCTGTTCGACCTCTACAAAGACTCGAAGGCCTGAGAAATGTCAGCGAACGGCACACACAGCATGACCGGTCTTGGGATGATCAGTGTGTATGTCCGCATTGCTCTGCACGTGGCTCTTGCGTACGCCGTGAGACCCCGGATGTTCCGGTACAACCCTTTTGCCTACCTGCGCTTCCTCTGGCGGGCCCTGAATCTCCTGCTCGTCTTCCGCCACAACAGGGTGATGCGCGTGCACAACGGGGTGAAACTCCATCTGTACCTGCCGGCCTACCCGTCAGACGCTTTTTTTTACACACTTGAGCACAAGCTGCTGCGTACCCCGCCTGGTTCGAGCACCATCGTTCTGTCTATGACCAAGGCCTGCTCCTACCACTGTCCGCATTGTTACCAGAAGAACGATTCGGGCGCCGATCTGACTCAGGCGAAACTGCTGGACGTTGCACGGGACCTGCAGGAAGCGGGTGTGGCCATGTTCGACATCGAGGGCGGTGAGCCGTTTCTCCGGTACGAGCGCTTGTTAGCGCTCGTACAAGCGCTGGACGAGCGGGCAGAGGTCTGGGTAAACACCACCGGCGCGGGAGCTGAGCCGGAGCTGTTTGCGCAGCTCTGCGACGCGGGGCTATTCGGGATCATGGTCTCGATCCATTCTCCCGATTCGCGGCGGCACGACGCATTCACAGGCGTCCCCGGTTCATTCGACACTGCCTGTGGTGTTTTGAGGATGTGCCGCGACGCCGGTCGAGTGCCAGTGATCAACTGTGTCATGTCGGAGCAGGAAGCTCGGGCCGGGGAACTGGACCGGTTGATGGATCTGGCAAGAGAGCTGGGATGTGCCTACGTCCAGCTGATCCATCCCAAACCAGCCGGTGCCTGGCTGGGCAAGTGCGACGGCATGCAAACCGACGCCGATCTGATCCAGCGCCTTCAGGAAGCCCACAGGCTCTACAACAGCAGTGCGAAGGCCGGACATCCGGCCCTTTCGGCGCAGGTCTTCGAGGAGAGGCACGACGTATTGGGATGCACCGCCGGTGCGGTCGACCGGTTCTACATCAACGCCAAGGGCGAGGTGCAGCCCTGCGAGTTCCTGAACCTCTCTTTCGGCAACCTCACCGATGAGTCGCTTGGCGATATCCTGGCTCGGATGCGCTCATACTTTGCGGTTCCCTGCTCCGACTGGCTGTGCGTCACCCAGGCCCCGGCGATCGACTCGCTGATGAAGCAGCACGGTCTGACCCAGACTCCGGTTCCCTGGCGGCACACAGAGGAGCTTGTCGAGAGCTGGGATCGCGGCCAACCGACGCCGCTGTATCGACGATTGGGGGTCTACCGATGAGACTCCTGCTGATCAAGAATCCGGGCTCGCGTGCCGGGCGCGGCAAGCGCCTGTGGGACCTGTGGGAGGCAGGGCTCAGAGGAGCGGGGGCCGCGTACCGTGGCGTGGAGACGACGCACGTGGGGCACGCTCGGCAGCTGGCCCAGGCGGCTGACGACGTTGACGTGGTTGTCGCCGTCGGCGGCGACGGCACGGTCAATGAAGTTCTCGATGGTCTCATTCAGTCTGGGGACCCGACCCGGGCCATGGGCGTCCTGTATTCCGGGACCAGTCCGGATTTCTGCCGATTCCATCGCATACCGACCGATCCTGAACAGGCACTCCGGGCCCTGCTGTCCGGGCATGTCCGCGGAGTCGATGTTGTCCGCATTGCCCATGGTACCGGTGACGGGGAGCAGACTGTATCGCATTTTGGCTGTAGCTGTTCGCTGGGTATGGGGGCGGCCGTGGCGCGCATGGCCAATCGTTCTCGGTGGCTCCTGGGCGACACACTGGGTACGGCCCAGGCTGTGGTGCGGGCGGTTCTGGCCCATCGTACCCATTCCATTGACTTCGCTCTGGATGGAGACAAACTGACTCTGACGCAGGTCAACCACGTGTTCGTGGTCAAGAACCCCTTCATTGCGTCTGGACTGAAACTGGATCTCGAAATCGCGCCGGACGATGGGCGTCTCTACTTCGTCGGTATCCACGGGTTTGGTCGCGCACAGCTGCTCCGGAGTCTTCCGCGCTTCTACGACGGCACCATCACCTCGACTGAGAATGTGATCGTGCGTGAATGCTCCCGGGTCGGGGCCTCCTGCAGCAGACCGGTCGGGCTTGAGTTCGATGGCGACCCACGGGGGTGCCTGCCGATTGACGTTGCGCTGCTCCCCAAAGCCCTCAAGCTGATTGGGTCGGATCATGGATGAACGCACCACGATCGAGCAGATCGCTGCACACTTCACTCGTGCCCCGTCTCAACGGAATGCCGTGTTTGGCTGCGACGCGGAGATCGTGGAAATCGGGGGTGAGCTCTGGGGCGTCAGTCTGGACGAGTTCACCCCGGAGGAAGACCGGTTCACGTCCGATGATCCGCGAGTGCTTGGTGCCAACCTGGCAGTTGCCACGCTCAGTGACTTGCTGGCGGCGAGATGCGCGCCGCGCTTCTTCATGCAATCGTTGTCGCTCGGACGACACACATCTTCCGAGTTTCTTGATCAGCTCGTGTCAGGGGTTGCGTTGGTTCTGAATGAGGCTGGCTGTTACCTGATCGGGGGCGACACCGGTTCCGCAGAGACATGGCGCTTCTGCGGCATGGCCATGGGGCCGGTTCAAGGAAGCGAGGCGTTGACGCGCGTGCTGCCCGTCGTTCCCCAGGAACTGTGGGTAACCGGCCGTTTCGGGGACGCCAACCTGGCTTGCTTTCGCGGCGAACTGACCCCGGAGTTCGAACTGCGGATTGACGAAGCGAGAGTCGTCTGGGAATGGGCGACGGCCTGCATTGATACCAGTGGGGGACTGATGGATGCCGTGCAGACTCTCGAGGTGCTGAACCCGCGGATTCGCTTTGATATCCAGGCAACTGAGATCCCGTTGGCAGACGGGGCCGAGGAACTGGAGGAGGCGGATATCCCGCGCGAGGCTGTCCTGATGGGCCAGGGGGGCGAATACGAATTCCTTTTCGCCGTACCGGTGACACTGCCAGCATTGGCTCGGGAGAAGCTGTCTCGCGCCGGCGCCGTCCCTATCGGGACAGCCTCGCCCGGTGCCGGTGTGTTCCTGCACCGCCGAGACGGGACTACCCGTCATTTGAAAGACCCCCTGCCTTGCCCCCGTGCCATGGACCTCGACGAGTACACACACAAGGTCGTGGATATGTCACGCGATGTGTGGAAGTGACCACGCGAATGCCTGTCTCCCCAGAACCGCGCGACGATACACATGCCGACAGAGACACGGACTGAAAGGAAGGTCCCTGATATGACAGCGGGGAACGACACGCACTTCGAGGAATTCGCACCTGGGAACGGCGGGGACATCCTCGACAAGGTTGCGCGCCTCGAGCAGTCGCTGCGTCTCCGTCCGGTCAAGTCGGTCGAGGGGCTCTGCGTGAAGCTCCTCGGAGCCGCTTCGCCCCGGGTCGAGGTGCAGGAGCACGGCGGGGAGAGGCACGACGTGCTTATGTTGGGCTCAAACTCCTACCTGTCGCTGACCACGCATCCGAAGGTTGTCGAGGCCTGCAAAGCCGCTTGTGACAGGTACGGGTACGGTATGGGAGCGGTCTCGCTGTATGCAGGTACGACCGACCTGCATCGGCAACTAGAGCAGCTCATCGCAGAATTCTACCAGGCGGAGGACTGCATCGTTTTTCCCTGTGGGTATTCGGCCAACATCGGCGTCATTTCGGCCCTGTGTGGTCGCGGCGATGTGGTGATCAACGACATCTGCAACCACGCCTCGATTTTTGATGGCTCGCGCCTCTCCGGGGCCGACCAGAAGGTCTACATCCACGGGCACATGCGCCACCTGGAGAAGCAGCTCAAAGCCATTCCCGAGACGCAAAGAGGACGCCTGATCATCACCGACGGTGTTTTCTCCATGGACGGAGACCTGGCGCCGCTGGACGTGATCATCGAGCTCGCCCGCGCATACGGAGCGCGGGTCATGATCGACGAGGCGCATGCCGCCGGTGTTGTCGGTCCGACGGGCCGTGGAACGGCCGAGTATTTCGGGTGTGCAGGCCAGGTTGATATCACGGTTGGCACCCTGAGCAAGGCCCCCGGAGCCATCGGTGGGTACTGTGTCGGCAAGGCGTCGCTGATCAGCTATCTACGCTACTACGCTCGCACCTATTTCTTCTCCACCAGCATCCCTGCCCCGATCATCGCCGGGCTCATCGAAGTGTTCAAGCTGATGATCGCTGATCAGGCCGGACGCGACCGTCTCTGGCACAACATCCGGTATTTGCGCGACGGCCTGCAGCACGTCGGCTTTGACACCGGCAACAGCCAATCGGCCATCATTCCCGTCATGATCGGTGACGAACGGAAGCTGGCCGATATCCACAACGAGCTGAGGCACCGTGGCGTGTTCACCAACATTGTGACCTACCCGGCTGTGCGCCGCAAGGCCTGTAGACTGCGCCTCAGCGTCATGAACTCCCTGACCGAAGCCGATATGGATGAAGCGTTGCGGGTTCTCAGCGAGGTCGGGCGCGAACATGGGATCATCCCGTGAACGACGTTTTCATAACCGGTGCCGCAGGTTTCATCGGCGGGCACACTGTCCGCGAGTTCCTTGCTCAGGGGTGGCATGTGCTGGCCTTGATCCACCGTCGCACTTCAGATGAGCTGAAAGAACTGGCGAAGACCGGGTGCGTGACGCTGGTGCATGGCGACGTGACGGACAGGGAGACCATCGCCTCGGCGTTGCGCGGCCGGCGCCTTGATGCCATCGTGCACTGCGCCGGACGCGCCTCCGACGTGGGGCGGAAGCGCGCGTTCAGTGCGGTCAACATCGAGTCGGTAAAGAACTTGACTGCTTTGGCCCGGGAACTGAGCGTGCCGCGATTCGTCTTCGTGTCATCCACTGACGTTTATGGCTTGAGGGACTTCCATGGCGAGGACGAGGGGGATTTGTCCCCGGCCGATCGCCCGTGCAACCCTTACCCCTGGTCCAAGATTGAGGCAGAGAAGTGGATCATGGAAGACCTGCCGCCGGATCGCTGGGCCATTGTCCGACCCGCCGCTGTCTGGGGAGCAAATGACCCGACAATGACTCGTCGCGTGATCGATTTCCTCGGAAACACCCCGCGCCTGGTCTTCTTTGGGAAATGGCACGGACGCAACCGTTGGCCGTTGGCGCACGTGCGCAACACTGCGGCAGCGATCTTCGTCGCAACCACCATGCCCCAAGCTGCCGGCTGCCCGTTCAACGTACTCGATAACGAGTGGACCAGTGTCGATGAGTTCTTCCGTATCGTCGGGGCAGTCTACTACCCCGACAAGACCTTCAAGAGTGTGACATTGCCCTGCTGGCTCATGCGACTCCCCGCCGCCCTGATCACGCTGATCTCCAACATGCTGGCCCTGGATGTGCCATTCATGGATCCGTCCAGCTATGCTCTGAAGACAGTTAGCTCCAACCTCGACTTCAGCAACCAGTGCATGCGTGCACTCTTTCGGGCAGCGGGCCGCGACGTGGTCACTCGTGCCGAGGGAATCAGCGAGATGCGGGACGGGAGAGAAGAGTAGGCCGCGCGGCCCCCTGGACGGCATCCGGGCAATGACGGTCGGAGGGCCGCCCGTCGTACAAGAAGAACACGCGGTATCTTCTGCTGGTACGCCGCACGGCCCCCCGGGCGGCATCCGGGCAATAAAGGTCGGAGGGCCGTCCGTCGTACAAGAAGAACGCGCGGCATCTTCTGCTGGTACGCCGCACGGCCTCCGGGCGGCATCGGGGCAACGACGGTCGGAGGGCCGCCCGTCGTACAAGAAGGACACGCGGTATTTTCTGCTGGTACGCCGCACGGCCCCCCGGGCGGCATCGGGGCAACGACGGTCGGAGGGCCGCCCGTCGTACAGGAAGAACGCGCGGTATCTTCTGCTGGTACGCCGCACGGCTCCCGGGCGGCATCCGGGCAATGACGGTCGGAGGGCCGCCCGTCGTACAAGAAGAACACGCGGTATCTTCTGC